>CAJUSI010000001.1 GCA_910589035.1 uncultured Acetatifactor sp.
CCTCTGCTGCCTCTGCTGCCTCTGCTGCCTCTGCTGCCTCTGCTGCCTCTGCTGCCTCTGCTGCCTCTGCTGCCTCTGCTGCCTCTGCTGCCTCTGCTGCCTCTGCTGCCTCTCTCTTCATTTATTTTCTACATACTTCGCTTCGACTAGTTCATTGTATCACATGCTATTATATATTGCAATATACTTTTCAAAAAATACTATATTATTTTTTTCACTACCTTTCCTTTATATAAACATTCCGTCATAAGGCGTTTTCGGCTGATTTTGCATAACTTATCTGAAAACTATGCTCGGTCCTTTTACACAGAGCTTTACCATTTATGACGAATCATACACAATTAGAGAACAGCGGCAGCCCCGGCAGGCCATCCCGATCAAATTCCTAAATCCATGTCCGTCCCTTTTGTTATCAGCTATTACGCTTTTCCTTCCTTGCTTAAGATTATCCTAAATTTTTCCTGAGCCTTTATAAATCCCTGTTTTTGTAGACAAGAAGGATACATTTTTTCAGTAGAAATAAGACATGGCGCTCGAAGGGAAATAGTCCGAAAACAATCCGTCATGGTTCTTGACATTTTTGTCTAATTCCATTAGACTGTGATTGTCTAATTTTATTAGACTCACTGTCCGTGGCTGATTGCAGAATGAACTTCTCTGAAGCAGAATTGCAGTTTATCAGCTCAGACCCTGCTTTGTCCGTCATTCGTTTGCTCCGGGTCAGAGCTGCAGGGAATTGTATCTGTGAGTTTAACCCGGGATACTCAAATGCCGGGGCCATACATGTCCGACAGCATTTTGTTCGAACGGCAGCCCAATCGTTTGAAGGGCTCCGCACCAGAAGCCAGGAATCAGGTATAACCCGCGCTCCTGTCCGGAAAGGTGTGAACAGATACAGCGGAAATATTATAGAGAAAATACAGAACAGAGGAGGAAATATCGATATGAAAGCTCGTAGAAAAGCTGCTGTCCGATGCACGAAACTGGTATATAAAATCATTCGGAACACTGGGCAGGGAAACGGCACCTCCCTGCCGGGCTGTGCGGCGCGCCTGCTGGCGCCTGAAATTCTGGCAGATCTCTCAGGCATGGTCCGAGAGAAGACCATTGTCACAATGGGAACCAACGGGAAAACCACCTCCAACAATCTCATGTGCAAAGCATTGGAGGATGCAGGCAAAAAGGTAGTCTGTAACCGCCTTGGGGCAAATATGCCGAACGGTATCATTACCGCCTATGCTCTGGCCGCAGCGGCGGACGGCTCCCTGGACGCCGATTATGCATGCCTGGAGGTGGATGAACTGGCCGCAGCCTCCGTTCTCCCTCTGCTGAAGCCGGACTGTATCCTGCTGACCAATATTTTCAGGGATCAGCTGGACCGCTATGGGGAACCTGACCTCATTTGCCAGAAATTGAAAGCGGCCATCGACAGCGTTCCGGACGCTGTCCTGGTGATCAACGGGGATGATATTTTCTCCTGCACCCTGGCAGGGGAATGCCGGAATCCCAGAATTGTCTATGGTATCAATGAGGCCGCCTTCGCACAGGATGACGCTGCCGGCACCTGTGACAGTCTCTTCTGCCGCTCCTGCGGTCATCGGCTTACCTACCTTTTCCATCATTACGGGCATTTAGGCGTCTACCATTGTCCTGGCTGCGGCATGAGCCGCCCTCTCCCTGCATATACAGCCTCCGATATTTGCTTTGACGCAGACGCCTGTTCCTTTTCCCTGAACGGATACCGAATGACCGCCAGAATCCGGACGGCATACAGTATTTATAATACCCTCTCCGCCTACGCCGCCCTTTGCGGTGCAGGCGCGGACACGGCACATTTCGCCGAAGCCGTACGGGACTTTGATTACGGAAATAATCGTGAGGCGGAATTTCTCATAAACGATACCCTCATCCGGCTTTATCTGATTAAGAATCCCATCGGCCTTCAGTTGAAATTTGCGCTTCTGCAGAAGGACCCTGCCCCCAAGGATATCCTTTTGCTGATCAATGACAATGCCCAGGACGGCATGGATGTCTCATGGCTTTGGGATGTGGACTTCGGCTCTCTTCACACAGCCAATACGGCTTCGGTCATTGCCGCCGGCCTGCGGCGCTACGATGTGGAGCTGCGCCTGAAATATGAAGAAATTCCCTGCAGGGTTTCCAACGATCCGGAAGCTTCGGTAGAAGCTCTCCTGGAATCCGGTTCCAAAAATCTCTATATTCTGGTAAACTACTCCGGGCTCTACCGCACAAAGCGCATGCTGCAGAATCTGGCAAATGCCAGGGAAGGAGGGACACAGGCATGAAACTGACCATAGGATATCTTTATCCCGATCTGCTCAATCTGTACGGAGACTGCGGCAATATTCAATGCCTGAAAAAACGTCTGGAGTGGAGAGGTATGGAAGCCAGCATTGTCCCTCTTTCCTCCGAGTCCAGAATCGACTTTACCCGCCTGGATATCGTTATGCTGGGCGGCGGTTCGGACAGGGAGCAGGAACTTGCCGCCCGGGGACTCAGAAGCCTGCGGAAGGAGCTTGGATGCTACCTGGAGGACAATGGCGTCCTGCTGGCCATCTGCGGCGGCTATCAGCTTCTTGGAGATTATTATAAGACCGGCCGGAAAACCATAAAGTGTCTGGAGCTCCTTCATTTTTATACCGAATGCGGGTCAAAGCGCCTGGTGCAGAACGTGGTGGTGCAAAGCCCCTTTTTCTCCTCCCCCGTCGTTGGCTTTGTCAATCACGGAGGCCGGACCCATATCGGAGATTACACACCTCTCGGAGAAGTGCTCTACGGCTTCGGAAATACGGAAACCTCCCATCGGGAGGGACTTCTTTACAAAAATACCCTGGGAACCTATCTGCATGGTCCCCTGCTTCCAAAGAACCCTGAGATTTGCGATTTCCTGATCGCAAGAGCACTTCATCGCAAATACGGGAAAAAGGTCTGCCTGGATCCTCTGCCCGACGGGGCGGAGAAAAGGGCCAACAGCTATCTCGTGAAAAACCTTGTTTTCTACCCCTGAATATGGTATTCTGTCTGTAGTTGGGCCCAGAGCAGACGAAATGACCTGAACCAGGCATGAATCATAATCAAGTCCACCTGGTTACGGACTCGATTTGAAACCAAATCCCGTCTGCAGCGGGTTGATTTGGGACTAATTCCAATCTGTGAAAGGTTGATTTTGAATCGAATCTGCAGCAGATTTATCCCTAACGCCTGGAATCAGGGGGGGCATACTGTATCAACCAGGCATTATATCAACATTATGCCCGCCAATATGCACACCTGAATACCTGTGCATATTAAGAAGAGTAAAATCCGGTATTACGCAAGTATATAGACATGTTGCAGCCAATATATGCACACCTGATTTCATGCGATAGGGATTCATATCACAACAGACGACAAGGGGGTATGAAAATGAACGGCAGTCATATCGCAATTCCTTCCCTGCTGAAAGTGGGAAAGGGTACGTTAAAAGAGATCGGAAACTCCATCCGCCAGGGCGGCATGGACAGAGCGGTAATCTATTTCGGGAACGGCCTCATAGACATGTTCGGAAGTCAGATCATGGAATCCCTGAAGGAAGCCGGCGTCTCGGTGCTGGAATACCGGGAACTGGATTCCATCCGGATCGAAGATATCGTGGAGCTGGCCTTCGGCATTGACAACAAAGCACAGATTATCGCGGGGATAGGAGGAGGTAAGGTTATCGACGCGGCAAAGTACGCCGCCTGTCTGCGCAGGCTTCCCTTCTTAAGCGTCCCCACCTCCGCCTCCAGCGACGGGTTTTCCAGCGCCAGCGCCTCCCTTACCGTCAATGGCAGACGGAATTCCGTTCCTGCGCGCATGGCCTACGGTATTATTGCAGATACCGATGTCATCAAGAGCGCTCCGGAAAAGTTCCTTTACTCCGGCATCGGAGATATGGTATGCAAGATTACGGCTCTCTATGACTGGGCCTATGAGGCGGAAAAAGGCTGTACCGCCATGAACGATTTCGCCGCCATGATCGCCAAAAAAGCGGTGAACAGCTTTGTCCGCACGCCCTTTGGGAGCATCCGGGAGGATTTATTCTTAAGAGAGCTTCTGGATTCCCTCACCATGAGCGGAATCGCCAATGAAATAGCAGGAAGCAGTGCGCCCACCAGCGGAAGCGAGCACCTGATCTCCCATGCCCTGGACAAGATACTGGAACAGCCCCAACTGCACGGCATCCAGGTGGGAATTGCCACCTATCTCATGAGCAGGGTGCAGGACCACCGCTATAAGCGGGTGAACACCATCCTGCGGGATACCGGCTTCTGGAAATATGCGGCTTCCCTGCACTTAAGCCGCGACGATTACGAGGCGGCCATCGATATGGCGCCCTCCATAAAGCCCTTCCGTCATACCTATCTCCATGAGGAAAAGTACCGGAAGCTGGCAAAGCAGATTCTGCGGGAGGATGAAGTTCTGGGGGAGGTATTCCGGTAAAGGATAAACGACGGAAAATGCCCATGCATCCTTCGTCCGTAAGCTTGTCCTTATCGCAGATTACGGAAATATCCGGCTCAAGATATATCACATTGTCGGCATCCAGGAATACCGCAAAAGGAGAAGGATATACCTCACAATCTCCATTCTTCCTCCCGATATAATCCTTTATTCTGAATGACAGTTCCATCGTAATTCTCTGATGGGCGCTGCCATCCTATATAATTCACCGTCAATCAGTTCTGCCCTCTGGCCATCCGGCAGGGCGCACTTATAATACCGCTTCACCAATATGCAGTAGATATATCACCGAAATCCAGCTTTTTCTCCGGTACACCCTCTCCTTCAGCCAATGATACACCCCTGAAAAAGCCCTGCTCTCCGCCATCTTACGGCGCAGAGGCGCCAATGTGCAGGCGAGAATGGCACGGTATTTGAAAAGCTCTGCCCTGCTCATATAGAAGGCCGTGATCTGTCGATGTTCATTTTTATCCCGCTTCCTGTTCTCGCGGCTCTCCGAATATCCCCCTCCTTCATAGGAGGCCACAGGGAAATCCATGTGGCGCATCTTCGCCCCTGCCTTATAATGGCACCAGAGAAAATGATCGTAATCCGCCCTGATTTTATACTGTAAGTCATAAGGCTTTTCCCGGCACAGTCCGGCGCTGTAAAAGCAGGACTGGTGGCAGGGAATGTTCCGGTAACAGGTAAAGCCCGTAATCTCCGGCGGGGAGGCGATGGTCACATGATTCTTCTCACTGCAGGTATCGCCGTAGAGCACCAGCCTGTCCATATCTGCTCCGGCCCTTCGCTCCTCCTCGATCACCTGCAGGGTCCGCTCCAGCACGCCCTCGTCCGGAAATGCATCCCCGCAGTTTAAAAAGAGCAGGAACTCTCCCTGAGCATGGGCAGCCGCCTGGTTCATGGCATCGTAGATCCCGGAATCCTTTTCCACAAATATCCTTACCCGATCCGCTCCCGGATCCCCACCATGCTCCCGCTGCCATTTTTCCACGGAACCGTCTCTGCTGCAGCCGTCCTTTACGATAATCTCCGCATCTTCGCAGGTCTGCCCCAGCACGCTCTCCAGCGTAATCCCTAATTTCTCCCCTGGATTCAGGCAGACCGTAATAATTGAAAATTTCATATCCACTCCTGTTGATGATCTATTTTTCCATCACAGATAATCAGAAAATCCGTTTCTCTTTATTCAGAAGCCACAGGCTCCCCGCGCCGCAAAGCAGGCAGGCAATTCCCACCGGCCAGTTCATGAGCACCGGCCCGAGAGCATCTACATTGCTCACAGAATATACCAGCAGATTTGCCAGCATATGTACCGCCAGAGACATCCTGAAATCCCCGAAATATTCATAGGCATACACCATAAAGCAGCCCATGAGGAAGGCATAAATCCCCTGCACCGAATTGCCGTGATACATGGCAAAAAGAGCAGCGGACACCACCATAGCCCCCGAAAGCTTCATATATCTTCTCTGGCAGTTATAGAGAATCCCCCGGAACAGCAGTTCCTCGCCCACAGGCGAAATGACACCGTAGCAGAAAAGCCCTAAGGGAATCCACACAGAATACTGCCTCTGCGCCACCTCCTGATAGGCCGCCGAGCTTTCCACGACCCCCAACAGCTGCAGCAGTACGTTAAGCCCCAATGCAAGCCCAATGGTTGCCACGCCCAGGAGCAGGTAGCGCTTTACCGGCTCTCTCCTCAGATGCAGGAGCTTCCTGTCCTCCGCCGCCCTGGCCAGGGTTTTCTTCGCAATCCCCCAGATTGAAGCGGCCCCTGCAATGCTTCCCAATGCATTCACGATGACGGAAGCATTTCCGGTAAGGTACGGCTTTCCCTCCTCATCCCATACATACCAGAATTCTTGAAATGGAATAGTTTCGATCAATGAACCCAGCAGAATGAGCGCAAAATTCACCGCCAGCCTGCTCACCATAACGAACATCAGAAACGGAAGCGCCAGCTGCCAGATCTTCTGGGAAGTGCCAGGCTGCCTTTGCTCCTCCGTCCCCCGCAGGAGAAAGCGCTTCAGCTCCTCAACGGAACGCACGATATAGTCCGCCTTAGCCTCCCTCAGCTCCTCCATGCTTCCGTACCCGTAGGTCACTCCCACCGCCTCCAGGCCGAAGGCATGGGCTCCCTCCACGTCAAAACGCCGATCTCCGATCATATATACCCTGGACGTATCCACAGGCTTATCGCCGAACAGCTGGCGCAGAGCCTCGGAAACCACCTCCGCCTTATCGGTTCTGGTTCCGTCCAGTTCGCTCCCCACCACTGTCCTGAAATACTTCTCAATTTTAAAATGCTCCAGAATCCGGCGCACAAATACAGTGGGCTTGCTGGAAGCCACCGCCAGGTACATTCCCTTTGCGTTCAGTACCCGCAGCATTTCCGGTATACCCTCATAGAGCTTATTTTCGAAAATACCCGTGTCGCGGAAACGTTCCCTGTACTTCTCGATGGCTGCTTCCGCCTGCGTCTCGTCCATATGGTAGAAATTCATAAAGCTGTCCTTCAGCGGCGGCCCGATAAAGGGCTCCAGCTTATCCAGATCCGGCTCCTCAATTCCGAAGGAGGCCAGCGCATACTGCACACAGGTGCAGATCCCCTCCTTGGGATCCGTCAGTGTGCCGTCCAAATCAAATAAAAGATAATTTTTCATCTAAAAACTCCTGATCCTGTCCCCGCTTTCGTCTGCCGTCTTCTCTATCTTCAAAATCTTTACATCGTAACCGATGGCTTCATTCACCTGCACATGGGCGGATTCCCCTTCCTTTTTTCCAAGCAGGGACTTTCCCAGAGGACTTTCATTGCTGATCAGGTTCTCCAGGGAATTCCCCCTGACCGTGGTGACAATCTTGTAGGTTTCCACGGAGCCGTCATCCACAAATTCCACGGTAACGGTATTGTTAATTCCCACTTCATCCTCCGCGGAATCATCGGAAATGATTCTCGCTGTTCTGATCATCCTCTCCAGATAACGGATGCGGCTCTCGTTCTGATTCTTGAACTTCTTGGCCGCATAATATTCGAAATTCTCGCTCAGATCCCCATGGGCCCTGGCTTCCTTTACATCCGCCAGCGCCTTTGGCCGCACCACCAGCTTCCGGTGCTCGATCTCCTCTTCCATCTTCCTGATATCGCCGGGTGTCAACTCGTCATACATAAACTTATGCTCCTTCCCTATTCCCTCGCTGTCCTGATTCCCGCTTTCTCATTTTATCCCCTCCCCGCGGAAGGCTTGTCCGGGTCCGGAACCGCTTGATCCCTCACAGCCCGATTCCGTACACCACCGCCACCGCCAGAATAATCTGGATAATGGCAAAACGGTACACGGTCTGGGTATTGGACCAGCCCCACACCTTTCGCACATGGTCATGCAGAGGTGTCCGCACATGATTCAGAATATGGATTTTGCAGAAGCGGATCAATGACACTTTTATCAATCCAAGGCCTCCATCCAGAATCAGCACCATTGCGATGGGGATATAGAGCACGGGTGAGCCCGTCTTCAAAATGGCGATACTGATAAAAAGCCCCATGGCCCTGGAGCCCGCATCCCCCATCATCAGCCTGCTGGGTGTGGCGTTATACCACAGATATCCCAGGATGCATACCGCGAACAACAGTATCAAAAAGGAGAAATCCTCCCCCGTTCCCAGAATCCGGTCCACCAGATAAATGGTCATAATGGAGATGATGGTTAAGGTTCCGGACAGCCCGTCCACCCCGTCGGAGCAATTGGTCACATTCACGGACACCCAGACCAGCACTACGATCAGAAGGGCAAACACCAGCTTCGGGATGGTAATCTGCACATGAAACAGCGCCAGCCTGATGGTATTGGAATTGTACCGCAAAAAGGTCATGGCAGTCAGCGCAGCCACGCACAAATCCAGAAATCCCTTCCTGTATTCTCCCCAGGGCATCTTCGACGCATCGTCCAGAAAACCGGTAATCATACAGACCACGACCAGCAGCAGGTAAATGATGATTTCGGGCTTCATGGGCGCGAACAGAAATGCCGCAGCCGCAAACGCCAGAACGAAAATGATCCCCGCCCCCCTTGGCTTCCCCGCGGAAAGCTTGCCGTCATGGGCATATTCCCGCCCCGCATCCTTCGGCAGATATCCGCTCAGTTTTGCCGTGGCGAATACGGTGGCTATGAATGCAAATAAAATACCTCCAGGGGCTAGCAGAGAATTCCAGTCCTCTGAAATAACAGAATGTAACATATGGCTCCCATCCGCACCTTAGTGCCGTTTTTCTTTCTTATCCGCTGATACACCCGGCCCGGACAAAGCCGGGCCGGCGGCATACCGCAAAACTCCCGCCGCAATCCTTCGCCCCCTGCCGCTTTCAGGATGTTTCCCTCTAAGGAAACGGTTCCTGACAGGCCGGAACGGAAATACGCCTGAACGTAGCGGTTTTCGCCGCCAGTCCTTTGAGTCCCTGCCGATTACCACATTATGACAATTTTATCACAAAAATCGGGGTAACGCAATCATTTCACCTCTTAAACCAGGCTTTAAACCGGGCTTCGATTATACCTTCGAATATGCCGTCTCCGCCGGACTGCACCACCATGCAAGGCCTGGGGGACTCCTTCGGAGATACACGCAAAATGGGCAAAACAGCTCATTTTGGGCTGCGCGGTTTCCGCAGACAGATTTCAGTCCGGCTTCATCGTATTATGATAAAAGCTTTATGGAACACCGGCTCACGGCATGTCCCTCCGCCGTGGGAACGCGCCATTGGATCAGATACACATCCTCGGGCCCTCCCCTGTGGTTTACATGCACCTGCTTTTCCACCCGGATATCCGGCTTTTCGGGGGCCTCGATGCACAGTCGGCAGCGTATTCCCTCCGCCTCCAGCAATACCCCGTCGGTCAATATCACAGGCCTGATCTGCGTAACCAGATTCTCCACGACCTCCGGCATGGGAATCGCTTCCCCATGAGCTTCCGCCCCGGCTGCATCTCTGCCAGCCTTATTCCCGCTGCCGTCCTCCCGGCCGGCCTCATTTATGCTGCGCTCTTCCCGGCCAACCGCATTCCTGCCGTCATCCTCCCGGCCGGCCTCATTTATGCTGCCCTCTTCCCGGCCAACCGCATTCCTGCCGTCATCCTCCCGGCCGGCCTCATTCGCTGCGCCTTCTTCCCCCGTAACAATGTCATCGAAAAGCTCCAGATCTCCCGTTTCCGTATCAAAGCGAAAGCTCCTCGTAAAGCTTTTCACGGCCTTCTCCGGATATGCGGCGGAAAGCTCCATTTTTACATTGCCCTCCTCCGATGCCCGGAAGAACCGGCACGCCGCCTCTCCACCCGCCCGCTGCTCCTGTCCCGCGATCAGGGGCACACTATGCCCCAGGGAACGGTTGCAGAGGATCCGATAGCGCCCCTCCGAGAAATACTCCTGCGTATACTCCCCGCAGCCCAGATCCGCAAACAGCGTGACGCCCTCCGCCTCATAAATAAAATGCCCCACATCGTTCTGATTATGCGGTTCCCCGTTATTTCCTCCCTTGCAGGCAAAACCGATGGCACACCCCTGACTGAGTGCATTGCCGATGCACCACTGGGCATCTGGCAGAATGCAAAAACTCTCTTCCCGGGCCCGGTCCGCTCCCGCCTTTTCCTCCTGCGGCTCCGTTCCCGCATACAACAGATCCATTTTCAGCGCCGCAAAGCGGTAACAGGAATCGCTGTGCAGCCCGGCGGCCCGGCTCATATTGGGAAGTCTCATTTCCCGGAAATGCCTGCGCAGCACACAGCTTAACCCCACCCGGAAGGTTTCGTTTCTGTCAGCGTCGGAGAAATTCACGGCCTTCCCGTCCGGGAAAAAGCATTTCGCCGGGAACTGGACCATCCGGCTCATTTTCTCCTCCCAGCTTCTTCCCTCCACCCTGCGGAAGAGATTCTCCCTCCCTTCCGAATATTCGTAGAGCTCCTGGGCAAAATTGGTAAAAAAGGTCATTCCATAGGTAAAATAGCCGATTCCCTCCAGGCATGCGCCGTCGTCCGAAAAGCTGTCCGGATAAAAGGAGAGGGAATGGCACACTCTTCTCAGGCAGTCTTCCAGCCGGCGGGGTTCCTCCCGCATCAGGTGCAGGCAGACGCTCCCGATAGAGCCGGCGCAGACAGCATTCCAGTTGGAATTGCCGCATTCCCAGTTTCCATAGGGAACTGCCGAAGTGAAATAAGGCTTCAGGATCCTTTTTTCTATTTCCTCCGAAATCTTTTTATAAACGGTTTCCGGAAGCTGCCCCCTGAGCCTGTCCGCCAGCTCGGCCAGGGTCTGGGCCGTCTCACAGGCGAATAGATCCACCGTAATCTCCCAGCCTTCCTTCCTCCTGTCCACATGGGCCGGCAGAGCCCAGCATCTCTCCCCGCAGATCTCCTCCATCACCTTTGTCAGCCTGCGAAGGCAGCCCTCCTCCGCTCTTCCCTTCTCCCCTGTCTCCAGAAGCGCCTGCAGACCCAGAACTGCCAGGAAACGCCTTCTGGTAAAATAAACCGCTTCAAACTTAAGCCTGTTTCCGCACTGTTCAAACAGGGCAAACAGCTCCTCGGTAATCTCCGGCATCTCCTCCGGCAGGCCCTGGGCGCTGTCCATGATTTCCTGCCTGTAATTGCGTGCAAATTCTTCTATCTGCCCGGATAATCCTTTTTCTCTTTCCATTTCTCTTTCCATCCCTCTTCCACACTTTTGAATTCTGAATTCATTCCGGCCTGTCAAAAGTAAGCTTCCCCGCAGCTCTCAGTTCCTCGAAAGGCCTGTTTTTCACGAAATCCCTTCTCCCCAGGTACTGTTCCCTCATCTGCCCTGAGACGGCATTCACTGCTTCCCGAAAGCCCTGAGCGGAAAGCCTGGCCGCACCCTCTCCCCAGATAATCATCTGCTCCAGCCTGTCCGAGGTGGCCACGGTGACATTATGCTTCCTGCCGATCTCATGCACCGTTTTCTCAATGTATTGATCCGCGGTTTCCGCCTCTTTGGTGTATACCACGTAGATATTATGGTATTTCTGGACGGAACCCGGATTTCCCTTCACCTTGTAGGCGTCGTAGACCAGGATCAGGGTGCATCCCGTAAAGCCCTGATAATTGCTGCAGATGTCCATGAGCCTGTCCCTGGCGCCGTCAATATTCACCTCCGCAAGGCTGTGCAGATCTTCCCAGGCGAAAATAATATTGTAACCGTCCACCAGGAGGAAATCTTCCTTTCCGGCGGCAAAACTGCCCCTGCCGCGCTTTCCTGCCCGGCTGTTTTCAGCGGCCATAGGACGAGAGACTCCAGCGCCTTCCCGGGGCTCCTTCCCATTCTGCGGCGCAGCATTATAGTCGAAAGCCCCTGTCTTCTTATTGTTTTTCAACACGCACTCATTTCGGGCAATCTCAGCCTCTTCCTCCGTCTGCGGCGCAGCCGTATCGCCGAAGGATCCGGCCCCTCCCCCGTCCTGCGATACATTATTCACACTGTGGCGATAATACCGGTACGGCTCAAAATCCTGCCGGCTTTTTCGGTAGGTGCGCTGAAAGATTTCTTCGATCTCCTCCTGAGTGATATAATCCAAAGGCCCCTGTTCCCGATCCTTCCCGGCCCCATTGCTTCCCCGCAGGAAAAGATTCCGCCCCTCTTCCGCCTGTTCTCCGGCCGCCTCTCTCCAGCCGCTCTCCACATGGGCATATTCCGCCACCTGATTCCAGGGCACTACAAATCCCGCCCCATGGGCGCAGAACACCGAGGAAGAGGGATTCTCCTGATCCGTATCCGGGTCGTACCCGAATCTCTCCAGGACGCTCTCCGTATTATGGCAGGGTTCATACCCCTTCAGATGGCAGGAGAGCCTTCCCAGCCCCCTGGTATAGGCATTTACTTCCTTCTGATATCCCCTCATGGCCGCGGCCGGAGCGCTTCCCTTCAGAACAGAATACTCTCCCTGCTGTATGGGCGGTTCAAAGCTTCCCTGCATCCGCTGTATATCGGACATGGCCCTGCCCAGCTGCCCCCCAGGCACCTCCAGGGTAAATGCAAAGACAGGCTCCAAAAGGATGCTTTCACTCTGCATCAGCCCCTGGCGCACCGCCCGGTAGGTGGCCTGTCTGAAATCGCCGCCCTCCGTATGCTTGTTATGGGCCCGCCCGGTCAGCAAAGTAATCCGCATATCCGTGATGGGAGAACCGGTCAGCACCCCGGGATAGGAGCGCTCCTCCAGATGGGTGAGAATCAGCCTCTGCCAGTTCCTGTCCAGCACATCCTCGCTGCAGGCGCTGGCAAACTGCAGTCCGCTGCCCGGCTCTCCCGGCTCCAGGAGCAGATGCACCTCCGCATAATGGCGCAGGGGTTCAAAATGCCCGATTCCCTCCACGGCCCCCGCAATGGTTTCCTTGTACACGATCTCTCCGTCCGTGAATTCCACCTTCAGGCCAAAGCGGTCCGCAATCAGCCTCTTTAAGACCTCTATCTGAACCTCCCCCATGACCTGTACATGGATTTCCGGCCGGGACCGGTCCTGCTCTCCTCCCGCCGCCCGCTGCCAGACCACATGGAGCTGGGGCTCCTCTTCCTCCAGCCTGCGCAGCTGCCCCAGCACCTTCACCGCATCGCTGCCCTCCGGCAGTACCAGCCCGTAAGTCAGCACGGGCGCCAGAATGGGAAGCCCGTTCTGGCTCTCCCTTCCAAGCCCCTGGCCGGCAAAGGTCTTCTCCAGCCCGGTGACGGCGCAGATTCCCCCCGCCTCCACTTCAGGCACGGTGCTGTACCTGCCTCCCTCATAGAGCCGCAGCTGATCCGCCTTTTCCTCCCAGACCTGCTCCTCCCCCGGTGCGCTGCACGCATTCCCCACCGCCATCTTGACCTTAAGCACCCCTCCGGTCACCTTCAGATGCGTCAGCCTGGTTCCGGATTCATCCCTGGAAATCTTGTATACCCTGGCGCCGAACTCCCCGGGATATTCCGCCGGCAGCGTATACCTGGCCAGGCCGTCCAAAAGCTCCTCCACGCCCGTAAGCAGCAGCGCGGACCCAAAATAACAGGGGAAAATATGCCTCTCCCTCACAGCCCCTGCTATATCAGACTCATGCAGGCTGCCACTGTCCAGATACTTCTCCAGAAGGCCTTCCTCACACAGGGAAATCTCCTCCCGGAAGCTCTCCCCCCGGCTCTCCGCCTCCGGCCCGAACTCCTGGCAGCCCGCTCCCAGCTTCTCCTGCAGTTCCTTCAATAATTCCGCTCTGTCCGCGCCCGGACGATCCATTTTATTGATAAAGAGAAATGTCGGAACTCTGTACTGACCCAGCAGCCGCCAGAGTGTCTGCACATGGCTCTGAATTCCGTCCGTCCCGCTTATGACCAGCACGGCATAGTCCAGAACCTGAAGCGTCCGCTCCATCTCCGCGCTGAAATCCACATGCCCCGGCGTGTCCAGCAGGATGATCTCCATATCCTTCCAGGTAAGCTGCGCCTGTTTGGAAAAGATGGTGATTCCCCTCTCCCT
The DNA here is from genome assembly GCA_910589035.1 of uncultured Acetatifactor sp. Taxonomy (GTDB): domain Bacteria; phylum Bacillota; class Clostridia; order Lachnospirales; family Lachnospiraceae; genus Acetatifactor. The sequence goes on from CAJUSI010000001.1 coordinate 14,009, forward strand.
CTCCAGGGAAAAATTGTCCAGAAGCGCATTCCCATGATCCACCCTCCCCAGGGTGCGGATCTGCCCGCCCGTATATAAGAGTCCCTCCGCCAGGGTGGTCTTCCCCGCGTCCACATGGGCCAGCAGACCTGCGCATATGCGTTTTTTTCCTGTTTCCTCAGAACCTTCTATCACTCAGGCACCTCCTGCCGCCATATATTTCACCCCATAGGCATCCCTTGCATGTCCCATTACAGCCGCCTCATTTATCCATGCTTTATTGCATTTCTCCGTACGACAGTCCGCCCGGGCATCCTTCCATATACAACGCTTCATCACATGCCATACCGCGCCGGAATCTCTCCTGTATGACCTCTTCTGCAAACCAATAACCTCTCGGAGTCTTTTTCCGCTTTCCAAAAGCCTATCACCATTCCGTCACATGAATCTCCGCCTTACTGCACTTTGCCGCAGCCGCTGCGCCCCAAAACTATAGTCCCCTGTTCTCGTCCCGCTCCGGGCGCTCCCCGGCCAGGCTTCTTATCTTTCCTCCCGCCAGCCAGCGCAGTACGGGAATATGCTCCAGAATAATCGTCAAAATATATGACACTGCTGTCACCGCCACTGCCTCCGCCAGGTTCAGCAGATAATTAGGGTGCATTATCTCTCCCAGATGCTGCCCTGCCACAAGGCATACCTTCCCGGAGATCAGATAAAGCCCCAGGCTGTTGACCCCCAGCCCCCGCAGCAGCCGGAAGCTGCCCTCCCCCGCAAGCTCCGCCGCCTTCCTCCAGAGGAGGATAAAGAAAACCGCCCCCGCAAAGCCCGTGACCGTCCGGTAACTGTCGATTCCCAGCTGGCGCAGAATGTCCTTGCCTATGAGCTTATACCCCGAGAGATAGATCATGGAATACTCGTCGAAAAACAGAAAGAGCACGCCGAACAGGACTCCCGCGGCACCGACCCAGACCCAGCCGTTCGTCCCCGAAACCCTTTCCAGCCATCGGGGGCGGGAAGCCTGCTCCTGAAACCTGTGAAAATAAAAGGCGGCAATAAAATAGGGAAGCATGAATTTATAAGCGCCAAGCCCCAGGCCGTCCGGCATCACGTACATCACCAGAAAACCCGCCCCATACAGCAGGACGGAATCCCGGAAATAGAAATGAACCATGTATACAATCAGAAAACACCAGAAAACAGCCCACAAAAACCAGCCCGTGGATAAAAATCCAAGGGCAAAGGACTCCGCTAAAGCCCCGGGAGATGCAAAGGCATCCGCCTCCGGCCCGCTCTCCGCCAACTGCCAGGCCATCTCAAACACCGTCCAGGCAAACACGGGAATCAGCAGCGCCTCCGCCTTTCTCCCAAGGAGCCTGCGCCGCTCTTTCTTCTCCGTCCCCCGCTTCATACTGTCCCATGCAAAATATCCGCTGACCAGCATGAACAACGGCATATGAAAGCTATAAATAAACTGATAAAGCTTGTCCGTAAAATAAAGGGATTCCTCCTGGAAAGCCGTCCCGCTTCCCTCCTGTATGCAATGCCCCAGTATCACCAGGAAAACGGCAAATCCCTTCAATATATCCGGCAAAGCCACTCTCTTTTTTACTCTGTCCATATCTCGCTCCCTGCCCGCCCCATACAGCCAATTATGCTATAAAAAGCATCCGAAAGCAAGAAAAACTTTTAGATGCTTGACAGCCGCCGGTATCTGTTTTATAGTAAATAACAAGCCGTCCGGGAAAGGACGGCGAAAATAACCGCTAGGGGAGCACATCGCTGAGATTGAAGCCTTGCATAGACACAGGCTTCTAACCCTCACTACTTGAACCGGATAATACCGGCGTAAGGAAGCAGCGCAGTATGGGATTGCCAATGGTCCTTTCAGGATTATTACGGCTTCCTGCTGCCGATGTCGTTCCTCCTTAGCCTATATTAAGGAGGATTTTTTTATGAGCAAAAGAAGCACTGCCAAAACCCTTGTCTTCAGCGCCGCGGCCGTGGCGCTGGCCACCGTGATTGCAACCGTTCTCAAGCTGCCGTCACTGCCCTTCGGAGGCTCCATCACCCTCTTCTCCATGCTGTTCATCTGCCTGGTGGGCTACTGGTACGGTCCGGCGGTGGGCCTTACCGCCTCCGTATCCTTCGGAATTCTGCAGTTTATCACCGGACCCTACATTGTCCATCCCCTCCAGGTGCTGCTGGACTATCCCCTGGCCTTCGGTGCCCTGGGTCTGTCCGGCTTCTTCCATAACAGAAAGCACGGACTTCTGCTGGGATATATCGCCGGCGTGGCAGGGCGCTTTTTCTTCCACGAGATCTCCGGTTTTATCTTCTACACGGAATATGCGGGGAATCTGAAAGGCGATCTGCTGGCCGTCTGGGCATCCACCGCATACAATCTGTCCTACCTGCTGCCGGAAATGCTTATCACCATAATTCTTCTGGCGCTGCGCCCCGTGGAGAAGGCTCTGGCCCGGGTCAAACAGCTGGCTGCGGAGTGAGCTCCTTCCTGTCTCTCCACCTGAGGAAAGACAACGGGCGTGCATGGACAGCACATTCCGGTTGTTTTAATGGCTCAGGGAGCTCTGTTTCCTGAGCCTGTCCCGCAGGTATTTATTGTAGACAACGATCAGCCCGGCCATTTTTACCACTTTCAACTGCTCTTTATCACAGCCCCAATTTCTCCCCAAAATACCGCCCGATATCTGCAATAAATCCTAAAACCTCCCGCTTCATGGATTCCGGAAAAGCCTTGAGCACGGGCGCTGTCTCAAAGCTCATTACACCGTCAAAATGAATTTTCTCAAGCCCTCCGGCAAACCCGTCCCAGTCAGTGGAAGACCGATTCTCCCGTGTCCTTGTAAAGGTAAACGGAATCTGGTGCAGATCGGAAATACCATCATTGTCATGGATATGCAGCACCTTCAGCCGGCTGCCAAGTGTTGTGATAAATCTTTCAAAATCTATCCCTACAATGTTTGCATGACCCGTGTCCAAACAGAATCCCAAAACCTCCGCGCCATATTTTTCATTAAAATAATCAATACGTCCCGCCGCCTTTTCCGCGCTGCAGCATGGACCTTCCACGAGATGTCCGCCTACGTTTTCATAGAGATTTTCCATGCATATAGTGATGCCCATTTCCCTGGCAAGCGGAGCAATGAAATCAATGAACCTTGCCGTTTCCTGCCATTCCAGTTCCTCCGATCCAAGGAAACGGGCCAGCTTAAAGCCGTGGATAACGATGTATGGACAGCCCAGGAAGGCACATACCGCCATGCTCTTGGGGGCTGCCTGATTCCAAAGGTAATCATTGATTTCTCTGTCGGCCCCCGGCACATAAACAGGATAAGGCATGTGCATCTGGTTGATTTTGATTCCGGCCGATTCCGCTCCCCGTTTATGCGGTGTGAAGAAACGCTCCATCTCCTGAACGGATTGATCAAAGAAATGATTTACCTCCGATTGATAAATGGACAAATTAGACAGATAAGAGTTTAAACTAAAATCCGCACAGGTAAAACCGGCCTGTTTCAGCATGGCAAAGCCTTCCTCAGGCCGATTATCATTTATGACATTTTGGGTCTGAACTCCTATACCGATCATTTTTTGATACCCCCATCGTTTCCGGGTCCCCGCCCCGGTCCGGAAGCGTTCTGAATATATTTCCTGTCACGCTTCCCCTTCCCAGTATTCCAGCCTGTCAAAATAGTATGACGGCATGTATTCATCATTAAAGTATTCAATAGGATTGACAATACCCATCTCTCTCAGCTGCCGCTCTATTTCCCTATAATATATATTGCAGATGAACACGGCACAGTCCGGCGGAAGCTCCTTTAAGCTTTCCGGAGGCTTTATTTCCAGTCCCTCAAACCGTTCACCCCAGCGCGCCCCATTATTGTCGCAGGTAAAAAGCGGCGGGAATTCCTCGCCGTAGCATTTCATGTAATTACGGCACATATTTCCCGCACCAAAAAGGACACGACTGTCATATTTCTTCAGTACATTTTTCATGGATATCTGCCATCTGAAATACTTTGCGCATGCTCCGGCCAGCTTCAGGAACTGCGGGCGGAGAATCTGTGAAAAGGCCGCCGCTGTGGTGCCAAACTCCATGATGAGCGGACCGTCAAAGCCGGTCTCCCGCAGCCCGCGAACTGCCCCCAGCCAGTCTGTCGCCGCCTGGCCGCGGTTCACGCAGGTAAAAGGCAGCATCGAGGTATCATGATATCCGTCACATTCACGCAGAATCACCGCCTTTATCCGGTTTCCAAGCACAGCCGCATACTCCCGCATATCCTGCCCGCACAAGCTGCATACTCCCGTATCCATACAGAAACCAAAGCGCTCCTCCCCGCTGTCCGCATTTAGTCTGTCAACCCAGGAGGCGGCTTCTCCTGCATCGGAACAGATGCCGCGGATCCAGTGCCCATTCAGATCACGGGCTTGATTCTGCAGGAGAATCGTTACATTGTTCCGCTTTGCCATGTCTGCCAGGCCGAGATAATATTTCCGGTTGATTTCCCATTCGCATTCACGCCCGCCCCGGGGAGAGAGCGGCTGTACAATCAAATACCTGCAGCCCGTCTTTCCGCAGACCCTGATACTCTCCTCCGCCAGCCGCGACAACAGTTCTCCCAAATCCGGCCGCTTTGAATTCCCGGCCGGATACGGCGCCCGGGCTGTTACTATTCGAATATGCTGCTTTTCACATTCCTCCAGCAACGGAATCAGGCGATTATGCAATTTTTCCAGTTCCTCTGCCGGACAGCATACCGCCATGTCCAGCAAAATGCCTTCAAATCCGGCCGTTGCAATATCGGCGATTCCCTTCCCGGGACGCTCCAATGCCACAAGCCCCCATGGGGCACATAATATGTTCATACCTTATCCCTTTGTATGCATCAACATGCATATCAGTCAATCGTTACAAATATACTTCCATACTGTCCCTTCACGATACTATGCTGGTCCGTTACCTCTTAATAATCTCCTTCAGCTGCGTCGTGCTGATCCCTTCCGTATATGGAAAAAACACCAGATCCGCACCATGCCTCTGCAGAAAATCTTTCTTTGCCATCCATTTAGGGTCATCCGCATAATCGCCCCCCGAAAACTGCACATCAAAGCGGTATCTGCGATATGCTTCGTCCGTATCCCCCTGATCAAGTGGAATTTCCACCGCTTCGTCCACATATCTGCAGGCCCGCACAATCTCCAGACGCTCCTCAAAGGAAATTTTCGGGCTTGCCTTTTTGTGCCGTATCACTCCCTCGTCCGTGACTACACCAACTATCAGATAGCTGCATTGCTCCTTTGCCCGCCTGAATAGATTAAGATGTCCTATATGAAAAAGATCAAATACCCCCGCAACATAGCCCACATTATATTTTTTACGTCCCTGTCCAGGCAGGTCTCCTTTCTGTGCTTCAGCAGGCTCTTCCGTTTCCCCCGTCCCCACAGTTTGTCCCTCTGTTCTCCTGATTGATATCCCGGTCCCTCCGATCAGAGTCCAGTCGCGATAAAACCGCCATGGGTCATACACGCTGAAATTCGGAATCTGCATTCCGCGAAGCTGCTTTACTACCGGCATATAATTCCCAATGCAGATGATAACCTTGTACTCCACAGGGTTCATACCCTTTAATATGGCGGGCGCATACACCGGCAGGCCGTCCACCTCCGTCCCCCAGCGGGCTTCATCGTTGTCAAGATAGCCGCTTACAGGATAAGCTTTCCCGTACTTGTCCCGAAACCGCTTCGCATATCTCCCGGAGCCGAACAGGTACAGCCTGCGCCCTGCCGTGTGGTGGAATATATCCCTGAAAATCATGGGGTATTCATCCTCAGAATAATCCATGCGCCTGCGATTCTCCCGGATAACGCCCATCTCCCGCCTGCCTTCTTTGTAATAGTCCGAAAGGTTGTCGTCATCCCGCAGGGTATTCAGAAAGCTGCAGATGAATTTCTGAAACAGGTCCATATGCGTCTTCAGCCCATACCGTTCAAGCAGCTCCTCCCTGGGCAGGATGCCGTCCAGCTGGTCATTGAACTTGTAAATAAATTCGATGGTCCTTAGCAGGGCTGCCTTCGCAGGGACATTCTCCAGAAACAGCTCCTGGTCATAGAACACAAAATCCCCATCCAGGTAAAAGCAATTCAACGAAACCAGGTCCAGGTACCCCCTTTTCAGGATTACCCCCAGCCCTTCCCTCTCTTCCGGTGTTCCATGGGCAATCTTCTTCCATTTCTCCCTGCCGGGATCATCCGCTCTCCGCTTCTCCCATCCCGGCTCGAACTGCTCCCAGTCCACCTCATCTGCAGCCGCATGCTCCGAAGAACGCAGGAGAATATCCCAAAAAAGATCCAGCTGCCTTATGAATTCCGTCTTGTCCCGCCGTAACAGCCCCCTGAAATAATCATTGGCAGGAATCCCGCTGACATAAGGCATCACGAAAGCGTCCCCTTTAAGTCCGGCCTCCACCATCCTGACCCCATGGGCAGACAGGTACCTGTAATTGTCATAAAGCTTCTGTATTTTCCCGCTCCCCTCCCGGTACAGCGCACGTTTCTCCACAATACCGTCGTCCCGCAGGATCGTAGCCATGGCATTTTCAGGCCCCCGCTCCCCGGAAAGCGTCACCTGGTTTATCGGTGAGAAAACGCCTTCACCCAGCGGACACTCCGCCAGGAACCCGTTTGCCATGCCGTGAAGCAGGCCGTTCTCCATCAGGGACGGGTAGATTTCCTCCTCGCACAGAAATACCGTATTGGGATTATTGTATTCAGGAAAAACCCGGATATCCAGCGCCTCGTTGGGTGCATAACCCTCTCTCAGGAGCAGCTGCGGGTTGGATATCCTCGGAAACACGGAAAAAAACCGCCTCCGCGGAAATCCTGCCCCCTCCAACAGCATATTCAGCTCCGCTTTTGCATAGGCCCTGCCTTTCATTTCCTCCCGCTCCCAGGGAAGCAGATGCGCATAATTCTCTATGCTGTCATACACCTTCCCGCTGAAGGAGTCCTGGTCCCCGCAGAAATAGCGGATTCCCAGGCGGTTGTCGCAGGCCAGCAGGAGCTTCCCGTCCGGCTTCAGCAGATCATGGATACGGCTCAGGACCGCCGCCGGATTATGGGCATACTCAATGATATCTGCCGCAATAATAATGTCGTAATCCCCATTTTGCAAAGCGATACCTGCTGCTTCCTCATCTGACAGCGCTGGCATCGTCGGCATATCCAGCATCTCCAGTCCCAGGCGTTCCACACACAGCCCCTCTTCCTCCAGCGCCTCCGCTGTCAGGCTGCTGTTCCCCTGTCCGCACACCACACAGGCTGTTTTACTCCCCTGAACTATCCCATACCACTTTACTATCGCTCCCGGCAGTTTCTTCCGCCTCTGTTCTGCTGTCATTTCGTCCCCCCAACTGTATAAGGAACCGGCACGAAGTCAATTCCTAAGAATAAATCATAAACCTCTCATAAATAAATTCGTGCTTCCAAATGCATTCAAAGGAAGCCTGTATACGGATATATTTTCTTTCCTGATTCCGTTCTCCGTCAGCTGCCGCACTATTTCCCCCGGGCAGGCTCTGTTCGCCACCAGATAATGGGCCCCGGGATAGCGGCGGAATGCTTCCTGCGGCGGCAGAACTTCACGTCCCAGATAAGTGCTGCCCCATTTTTCCCGTGCATTGTCACAGACAGCCACAATATTCTCCAGCCCGTTCATCCTGAGAAGGCATAATGCAAACCTGGCTGCCTTTCCGGTACAGAACAGCACAATCTCCTTTTTACCAGTCATTTCCCGTACAAAATTATCATAAAGATCATAATCTGCTTTCGCCTTAATCGCAATATAGGCCTCATAAGCCTCCGGTTGCTCTGTGAACAGGCGCATCTCTACCCATTGCTCCTGCAGCATTTCCTCCTGCCTTAAAAGCCCTCTCTCCCGGTCTCCGATCATAATCTGCCGAAACTCATCAAGTGCAGACAAAACCGCCTCATCCGCCGGACTGTGTTCCCGGAATGTAGTATATGGAGAAAGCGCCATCATCACGGTCTCCCTGGCCATCAAAGCCTGTCTGTTCCTGTCCGTTATGTCATATTCCGCCATTCTGTCCCGCACATACCTGCACTCTTCCAGATTGAACCTGGCAAAATTGGGATTATATGTAGATGCATTGGCATTATCCCTTCTATATTGGTAGCATAAATCCTTTAAAAACATGCCTCGCCTGAGATTCATATCTGTCAGATAACGAAAACCGCAGTCCTGAAAGGCGGCTCCCGGACTTTCATTCAGCCGAATCCGAAATTCCCGCAAAAATGACACCTTATAGATACCATTCCATATATAAACATCCGGGGACAACGGTTTTTCTACAAAATACTGAGATGAAATGATCTGTTCTGTATCACCCAGAGGATGTTCCAGAAGATATCTTTCTCCTTCATAAGGCGTGACCAGAGTGTAAAAACCTGCTTTTGCATAATCCAGTTTGCTGTCAGCCGCAGCCTTATACAGCACTTCATACATGTCTGCACTGATACAGTCGTCCGTCTCCACAATCCCCAGATACTCGCCCCGGGCCAGACTGATACCAAGATTGATTTGATAACCATAGCTTTTCCTGTCGGAGTGAATCAGGCGGATGCGGCTGTCTCTGGCTGTATATTCACTTATAATCTCACAGGTTCCGTCTGTGGAACCTGCATCAATGCATAAGATTTCCATATCCGTCATGGTCTGTCCCATGACACTCTCGAGACATTCCCTGATGTAAGCTGACACGTTGAGGGACGGCAGAATCACTGTTAGTTTGGGCATAGTATACCTCCATCGATATATTCGTTTCATAAACTTGTATTCTATTACGTGGTCTTATACTGGCAGCTTCTCTATTACCAGACTTTCCTCGATTCCAAGTGCAGCAAGCTGGTTCCGCACCTGGTCCGCGCCCTCCTTCATGGATAACAGCACCGGCCGGTTCCTGTCACCTGCAGCCTCCGCCAGTTCCGCCGGAGAGATAATGGGAAAACCATATTTTTTCTTCCCATGCAGCTCTTCTTTATTATCACAAAAGGCATCAATGCGTATCTGATGTCTGTCGCAGAAAAGCATAAGCCGCTCCCCCCGTATACCGCAGCCGAATATTACCACCGGACGATTATCTATCACTCTCAGAAAGGCCTGCTCTGTCTTTTCCTGCTCTTTCCCTCTGTCCGCAAATCTTCCGGCATGGGCTTCCCGGGATGCGAGCAGGCGCATTAATCTCTCCCACAATTCCTCCCCATACATCCTTTCCTCCAGGAGCCCTTCCTCCACAGCATCAGAAATCTGCCTTTGAAACCATTCACAGGGTTCTTCCAGCCTGTCATCCTCCCATTCTACATGCAGGCCCGATAAAATCTGTTCATATTTGGTAATAAAGGCAATACTCATGGTAAAGTAATAATAGTTCCGATGTATGCCTTTTAAGCTTCTCATAAAACTCTGCTGTTCATCCAGCCAGCGGAATTCTCCTTCATAATACCGCAGTCCTTCCAGGCATCCTGACGAAGCCTCTTCCCGCCCCTGCCTGTACCGGTAAAAGCTTTCATCAATGTACTCAGCCCTTTTCGCACAGGATTTCACCTGCTGCAGGAAACCCATATCCTGGAATGCCGCCCCCGGCGACTCGTGAAGCCGTATCCCGTTTTCCTTCAGGAATTCCCGGTTATAAATGCCTTTCCAAAGCACATAGTCCGTGGATCTGAGCACGGCAATCCTGTCCGGTCCAAGCACCTGCCCATACCAGCCACGCACCGGAACCGGAAATATGTCGCTCTCTTTCTGTCCCGTATTCCTTTGTTCTACATCAGAAAAAATACGCTGTCTGGTAAAATAATGGTATCCGTTCTGAAGTCTGATAAAGGTATCAAAATCCGCCGCCGCATAATCAAGCCTGTCCTTTTCCGCTATTGTATACAGACATTGATACATATCCTTTTCTATCCAGTCATCTGTCTCCAATATGGCTACGTATTTTCCATTTGCATGATCCAAACCCATGTTAACCTGCCGGCCATAGCTTTTTATCTCGCTGTGAAGCAGAATGATCCTGGAGTCCTTTCCGGCGTACTCCTCCAGAATTTCCGCCGTGCCGTCTGTGGAGCCTGCGTCTATGCAGATAATCTCCAGCTCATGCAGCGACTGGTTCGTGACGCTGTCCAGACATTCCCTTATGTACGCCGCAACGTTCAGTGACGGCAGGATAACCGATACTTTTGCTGACATTTCCACCCCCAATACTAAAACTACATCTGCAAGATTATTCCATTGTCTTTTTATCCTCTGCTATAAGCCTTTACTGTCCCAAACTCACAGGGCATACATCACTGTCTCGTACTTTGTATCGGAATACTGACGCACATAAATCCTATTCCCGACCATCCTGTAAAATTCTTCCATCTGCTGATCTCCTTTTGTTTCTTATACTTAAAAAAAGCAGACAACCTGTTAATTGCACAAATTGCCGGTTTCACTACCCCAATATGCTCTCCAGCCATGCCGCAATATACTTTTCCACATTATGCACGGGAACCAATATTGATATTTCTGTCATCTTAGTCTCTTTACTCCTTCAAAAGCCGCTCCAGCACATCTTCCTCTAGCTGCCGGTTTTTAATGGTCTCATGCGCATGCATCCCCATTTTTGCAAGTATCTCCCTGTGCCTTTCCAAAAAAATAATTTTGTCTGCCATTTCCTCTATATTTCCCACTTCCACAACATAGCCGTTGTAACCGTCCTGTACGTCATCCTGAACTCCTGAAACATCTGTGAGTATAGGCACTGCGCCTCCAGCCATTGCTTCTACCTGTGAAATGCTGTGTCCTTCCCAGTCGGAGCAAGATACCATAATATCCTGCCGTTTCCAAAAGTTCGCCATTTGTGCATGCTCCAGCAATCCAAGCATATGTATCCTGTCAGCCAGCCCGTACTGCTGAATCTGCACTCTCATTTCACTTTCATAATCACCTATTCCTGCAAACTCCAATTGAAAATCGCACCCCTTATTTCTTAACATTTGCGCCAAAAACATAAGAAGATCCATTCTCTTCTGTCCTAAAACCAAACGCCCTGCATATCCTATTTTAATCCGCTGACCCTTTAAGGAATAACTTCTATCTAATTCTGTACCCAATACTGTCCGCCATTGAAGCAAATGAATTTTATCCCTGGGAAAACCTTCTGAAATTAACGTCTGCCGTATTTTACTGCTGATAACAAGACATTTGTCTATATATTTTTGTACCTTACAATAAGCCTCATAGTACAGCGTGACATCATTATGAATAACCGCTATCACTTTTGTTTTCTCAGGATACATCCGCTTTACAAGACACGCAGCGACCAGATTCAGGTTGGGGAAATTACAGACAATCGCACACGGCAAATGTTTACATATTGTTTCCATTGTTAATTTTACTCTTATATTTGTGTTTCCTTCCATTGCGTACGGTAGCTGTACTACCGGGATTTTCTTTGGCATAATGGTATGTTTTATCATATCATGCGTAAGACATACTGTATTGTATCCCTTTGCCTGCAGTTCCTCTGCTCTTTTGAGTGACCATGTTTCAACTCCTCCCAATACCAGGCCGCCTGCCAAATCAAACAATACATTCTGCCAGATTACCTCCGGGTTTTTTATTTCTTCTGTCTTGTCAGTTATATTACACAAGAAATATATCATGCCAAAATAATCTTTCCCCGGATAGATATGCTGCGGCGATATTCCATTATGGATTAACTGCTCCCTGATTCCTTCATCATTTTTGCATGTTACCAAAAATACTGCATCCACCTGTCTACATGCTTCTTCAGGTGAAATAATCTTTACGCCGCAGCACTCCTGTTCCCAAAGGTCTCCCGAATTGTCTGTAAAATAGTCCGGCTCTATACCAAGCATATCAAAAAAACCACATGCACGCCTCCCTATTTCCCCTGCACCGAAAAATACTATTTCCACAATGATTCCTTTCCTTTTCCCTCTGTCTCGTTCAAATATCACACAGCCCTATATTTTCAACGTTTCAAGATATGTATTACCCAAATCTTCATACAGCTTTGTTTCTTTCACGTGGCTGCACTCTCCCACATACTCCACTTGATCACACATGTAGATTAAAGCCTCCGGAAGTTTGTTTTTAAGTTCTTTTCCCTCTATCCACAGACATTTATAATAGTCAAAGAAAAAATCTTCTACTCCCTGTTGTTCCTTACGCATATTCTCTATTTCTTCCTTTGTTCGTGTTTCATGGGAAAATTCAGGACTATCCCCTTCTCCCATATCCTCAACCGATGCTTCCGGAGATGTAAATATTGTTTCCAGAAAACAATGTTTACTGTACAATATGCTTCCTCCCTCCAGCTTATCCTCATATACCCCCCTGGCATTTATAGAATATAAATCTTTGACAATACACCTGCAAACATATAACCCATCCATGGGTTCATAAAATATCTGATTGAGCAAATGTTGTACCGTTCCCCGAGAAATAAAATCACAGAACAAATTTTTTTGGTTCATATCCACTCTACTTCCCTTTATGTATTCTAAATACCGTCCCAGCACTGATTTCGACTTTTTTGTAATCATTTCTAAATGGGCGGCATAATACTCTTCTTCATCCATATGCTTCCCTGCATCATACGGGGTTACCCTTTCTTTAGGAAGCCCTATTATATCTGTGAGTACATCTTCAGGGGTTTTTGTCCCACGATACATCATCAGGCTGTTTACCGGATCTCCTATTGCTAAAGCCGCACGTATACACAGCTTTCTGGAAGCCAGCAAATAGACGGATTCCGGCAAATCTCCAGTTTCTTGAAATTCGTTTTTGATCCTGTCATATAATCTTTGAAACAAAAAACCATCCCTGGCTCCAAAAACTACATTCTTGTAAATAGGATTTTTACGCAGATAAGCAAGCAGTTCCAACATATAAATCGTTGCCAATGGTGCAGCAAAGGTTTTTCCCAGCATTTCCAGACTATTAATCTGCACAATTCCAGAAGTACCATATAAAGCAAATGGATTATTAAACAGCTCTGCTATTATCAAACCTAATAGATTTTTTTCATTGCATGTATGCGCCCAAGACATAATGTATCGGAAATTGGATAATTTTATCATCTCAAAAGCGCTTTTAATTCCATAGGATGCAATTCCGCATTTCATCGGCGCTTTTACATCCGAAATTATGTTATCTCCAATATGCAGGCAAACCATACCGTCCACATCTCGAAGATACCGTTCAAATAATCCATTGTTTTTTGACACTCCACAGTCGCAAGACACATAAATATTATCATATCCTTCAATATGCAACTCTTTCAAAAACTCTTCTAATATCTCTGCTCCCAGGTACATATCTGAAATAATACTGACTCGCTTTCCGAGATTCCTGGCATATTCAAGCAATTCCACCATTTTTTTTCTTGGTAGTAGTACACTTCTCTCACAAGCCAACTCTGTCTCCAGCACAATTTTCTCCTGCGCTTTTGTCAGTCCTGCAAATTCGCTGATTTTTTCATAAATCTGATATATATTATGACTGCCAGACTGAAGTTCCGCTTCCCTGCGCAACACCTTAAAGCGAGGAATCAGGATCCCTTTTCTCCGTATTCTGTCTTCTACAATATCAAACACATCTGCTGGCTCCAATGTTTTACGCATGACAAGAGTGTCAAACAAATCAAAACTGACAGCATCATATTGTGCAATTAACTGCCTTAATTCCGTTTCACTCCTTCTATAATATCTTGCACCTTCTACAGTAAACGAGCTCCAACCATAAGCTGTTATTAAATCTTGCCCATTTTCTCCATATATATTTATTCCAAACAGCATACATTTATCGACAATTCTTTGATAAATCTCCTCATAATTTTGGGAGGAAGCTGCAATAATAACAACCTCCACATCCCCCGGTTGTATTTCATCCCAAAGGATAATTGGCACACCTGCAATACTGCCTCCAAAATGCAGCCTATCCACAATTCCAATAACTGAAAATCCATAAAGATTACCAACCAAGCGCCTTGCGACAGTGCCTGTGCCATAAATTAATATTTTTCTATTCCTTAAATGCCCAAGCCTCTCCACAATCTGCTGTCGGTATTCCTGTTTCTTTATCATATTTCTTCCTTATAGCCTGTTACTCTCTGTCTGTTTTCTAATACATACTACTGCCGTCTATAACATCTTCTATGGATATAACAGAATAACCACATTTCCTTTCTATTTCTTCCGCAATGCTGTCTGACTGATTCATCACAGCAATAACAATCGCATCTACTTTAGGAAGATCTTCCTCCAAAGAATAAATTGGTATCTCAGAATCCATATATTTGGCATTCCTGTCTATTATATATTGAACTTTCACTTTAGTATCCGCCAGTTCTCTGATAAAACACTTCCCAATTTGTCCATTTCCATAAACAGCAATATTGCCTGCTCCATACCATTTAAAATAAGCGTCAAACATATCGCTTCTTCCTTGCAGCTTCAGCCACGCCAGCAGAAATCTCTGATTTCTCTGCAGATTATCAATGTTCCTGTTCTTTTCCATTATTTTGTTTTTCGCCCGCCTGTGTTCCCATAGAATTCCAGCAATAAAGCCTGTTTCCAAACAAGCTGCCATAAATATAAAGATTTTTTTCATCATGCCCTCACTTATATGCCATAATATCCTTCATGTTTTTCCACCCTATCTCCAGAAGCTTACAAACAAAAGGAAGATCACATATTTTCCTGCAATTTGATCTTATGTATCCTATATACTTCCAGACAAAATTTATATTTATCCTTAACAATTCCCTTTCTCCAATGTAGGAAATTCCCACTCCATAGTGTTTCGCATTGCGCAGATTTCCTGCAATACTTTGATAAGAAACAGTAGCATTAAACAGATTTTCATGAAACCTAAATTTCAAAACACTTTGTAATGACGGCTTGGATAAGTCCATACATCCATAAGCATATCGCGTCAATGCCTCTAATTCCATTTTATGGGCGTCCGGCGTCCACCAATACGGCAATGCCTGCTTATTATGTTTGTAAAATTTTGACTTATATTTTGCGCAGGTCGTAACTATATTTATCATAGGACATTTAATCATCCCTCCGTCATATTCCGCAGCCAAAAGGGCAAAGATATAACTATGCGGATATATGCCGTACCCTTCCTTCATAAAAAACTTCTCTTTACCAGGAATTTTATCCCAAGCTTCTTTTCTGACAAAAAACCCAGATGGATGCACTAAAACAAATCCGAACTGCTCCAGTGCCTCCCTGCCCGCCTGATACCTCTCTATCATTTCATTTTTTGACTCTGCAAAACTGAATATCCCGCCTATGTAGCCAAACCCAAAATCCTCTTTTTCCAGGACTTCAATCATTTTCTGCAGATATTCAGTTTGTATCCAATCGCGATCCAATAAATGTAACACATATTTGCCATACCCTCGGTTAATGGTCTCATACCAGTTCCCTCTGGCACCTTTGTTACTGGCATTACAGAAAACATGTAGCCTCTTATCCTTTATATGTGATAGTCTTTCTATCGTATCATCTGAAGACTTGTCGTCAACTACTGTTACTGATAGCTTGACTGATTGAACTTCCAGAATTTCTTTCACTAATGCCTCTATCTTATCCCCTCTGTTATATGTTGAAATACTAATATCAAGAACCGGCGTCACCATATCACCTTCCTATACTTTGTTTTTATACAATATCTCTTTATTCTTGTAAAATATGAAAATACCGCAGTCATAATCACCAATTATGCAACCGTATAAATCGTTTTTAAAATCCTCTTTGGAGTATTCAAAAATTTCCAAATTATGTATTATAAAAAATTTTTCTAATTCCAGACTCCTGAATTGCTCCATCACCGTATTTGGTTCAAAAACTCTATGTGCATTGAAATAGAGCCTGTTCTCTTTTCCGACAGGCACGGCAAAATATAACCTGCCTCGTTCCGCCAGCACCCTTTGCATTGCATGCATTGCCTTGAAGCACGCTTCTGTATCTATAGCATCTCCATAACGCCCTAATCCAAAATGCTCTACGGCATGTAGCGATGACAGCGACTTGATTGAATTGTCAGGAATGGTCTCCAAATTCGTCGCATCCGCCTGAATAAATTCAAGCGGTACAATTCCGGCTCCCGGATTCCATACATCTAACGGCCTGATGTCTATAACCGTGGTATGGATATTGGCTGTAATCAAATGAGATATAAATCCCTCAATTCGAGATCCTATATCGTAATGATGTTCTGGACAATCTTCTATAATTCTTTTTGCCACTAATATATCCATGGAGTAATAATGCAAATCCATGCTTCCTGCCGAATCTCTGTAATCTTTAAGCATCGGTGTTTCATACTTCTGACAAAACATAAATGCACTGTTCTCCCGTTCAAAATACTGCCTGTTGTACTCCTCCCTGTCTGCGTTATATTTCGCCATATCATGTCTGCGATGCAGATCATCTATAATATCAGTTATACTTATAATCTTATGTTCTGTTATCCCTATCGCATTTAGCTGAGCCTTCAATTCCTGCACATATTTTTTACTGCATATCAGAACCTTATCATACTCTTTCCCTGCAAGTTCGTTGACTGCCACACATTGATATCCTGCGACCATCTTTCCAGCTTTTCCATTATCCGCTATCGTTGTAATATTATATTCTTCCTTAATAAATTTTTCTTCTTTAAAAAATATATCTCCGGCTCCGACTATAGCTATATTCATTTTGACACCCCGCTCCTAAAGCCTGTCCCAGTCTGGCGGACATATGTTTGTTAAATTGCAGAAATTATCCCATTTTTTAGGCGCTATGACTATCTTATCTTCATTCTCGTTTAACCAGGCCCCCCACCAACTAAAGGAACTGTTTGCAATTATATTATGTCTGCATTGACTCATCAGATACATGTCATACCAATCTTCATATTTTTCTAACATACCAGAATCAATATAAGAAGCCTCATCTATCCTGATATTCTCTTTGCACCACGAAATATCATCTGAAAATACATAAAAACGCGGATTCTTTACCTTTTCCATAATCATCTTTATCGCTTTTTCATAATATTTCTCATCACAAATTTCATCCAGCCTCCGCTCCTTTTCAGCCAGATAATCTCCCCGCCTCACATGCACACTTATAGAATTATTTCTATGTATTTCAGCGACCAACAGCTGCAACTGTCTCTCTTCAATCTCCGGAAATTTCAAACGCTTTAGTAAATCATCTCTGATTTCATCAGCAAATAAGTAAGTCTGGAAATATCCTTCCACAATCCCCCTCCTTACCTTTCTCCAATCGTTGGATACTCCATATTGTACATACTGGGTAATATCAGGTTCTGCATAAATATACTTTTCATCCACCCCTTCCACTTTGGAAATCCTGTCCTTCATGAAATAATATTCACGGGTGGCAGCTGAGGCATATCGGAAATTAATGCTTTTAAATATTCTGTCAAGTTCGAACCTGCGGGTATTTATATACAAATAACTTGAAATATCTGCAACAACCTCGCATCCATTAAGCTCAAGGCAACGTGCAAGCGAATATTGAAACAGCTGATTGCCTAAACCTCCTGCATATTCTATCACGATACTCCCGCTGTTAAAATTCTGTTCAACCTCCAAGAATTTGCCCCTTTGCATCACTCTGAATTCTAAAAACTGATTAATACCATATTTATTTTTCAGTTCTGCCTCTATCTTCTCCACATCATTTTGTACGGCAATAATAACAGTACCTCCGAACCCTCTCAGTACCTCTGGTGACACTATTTCCTTATCATACAAAAATGTCCCCCATTTTTGCGCATTATTATCCACATAGCAGATAATATCACACATATTTCCATAAAAATGATATGCCGTATTTCCATATCTCCCTGCACCAAAAATTATCACTTTCTCCATAATACTTTTCTTCTACTAAACTTTTATCCTTTCCGGACATTTCCAATAGATTTTGCTCTTTGGAACCCCCATCCGCATTAATGAATGTTTTATTTCTTCCGCCGACTTTTCGTCCATGACTCCAATCAATACCTTATCATATACTAAATATGGTATTCTCCGTGGATCAATTAGCTCACAATAGTCACACTTATACTTTTCATAATACCTGTCTGTCCATGCAATCAACTCGCATTTGACATATTTTCGGATTTGTGTGTAATAATCACACCCCACGGAACCTGCCCCGTACAGTATAATTCTTTGTCCGAACATTTGCTCAATATTTGGAAATTGATACATCTGTACATTTCTTTCTAAAGATCCATTCTTCCTTTTTGTCAATATCTCCATCAATCCACGTATATAATGTTCATCCACATACTCCTTTAAATAATCCCATACCCCATATCCAATAAACACTTCCTGAAGAGCATTATGTAAACCACTCATCCGTTTCATTATTGTAACATTTTGATCATGGGATAATGAATTCTCTCTTATGGTATAATGATAGTATGCTTCACGAGTTGCAAAAACTTTATTGCATATCATGAAACAGTTACACAGACAAAGCAAATCTTCTCCAAAACTTGAAGAGTCTGCTATTGTACTATAGCTTTTAATTACCAAATCTCTTTTAAATAATTTAGACCATATACTTGGTGTAAACGCATGCACATTACTATTTCCAAGCACCACATTTTTTATCATTTCAACCCTGTTTTCCTCCGTTATACAGATATCTCCCCCCCTTTTTACGCCTTTCACTTCCTGTATATTGCCATAGAAAAAGCCGCTATGTACAAAGTCTGCTTCATGTTCCATTAGCAGTTTATGAAGTCTTTCATATAGCACAGGCTCTACATAATCATCGCCATCTACAAATCCTATCAATTCCCCTTTGGCAATATTTAGCCCGTTTTTACGCGCCCTGACCAAACCTTCATTCCTTTGATGAAGTACCTTGATCCTGGCATCCTCCGCTTCCAGCTTGTCACAGATACTTCCTGATCCATCACTAGAACCATCATCCACTATGATAATTTCCAGCAATGGATATGTCTGTACCATAATACTTCTTATACACTTTTCAACATAATCTTCCACGTTATAGACGGGAACAATAACGCTGATCAATTTATCTGTTTCCATATGCTTTCATTCCTTTTCTACCAAATTCCAAACAGCCTATCCCACAAAATATCCACCTTAGGTAACATGGAACATTTTAAATTTTTTGTATTTCCTCCAAATTTCAAGTCCAATAAAAAACATGGACGATATATTCATGTTACTTACGAAAAAATATGCTGACAAGGTTTATGGTTCAGCGCTTCCAATGCCCTGTTCGTGCATCGCGGCCTATCATATATGAACATTATAATTCCACAATCCATTGCATTTCACCTTTCATTATCCGTTCAGCATATATCCCTTCCCACATCTGCACAGCCCTGATGTCCATATCTCCTTCAGGCCATGATAAAGATATTCTTCAAAATCTCCATGCCTCTGCCATACAGATAATAGACGGCTTCCTCATGTCCTTGTACAAAACCAAGAAATACGGCGGTATCCCTCCGAATATCCATTTCTTCTTTTCTGATAACAGGAATCCCCTCGACAATTCCTTCCCGATTATTATCCACAAAGGCAATAATCTGTATTTCCGCAAGGAAATATTGAATTAACTTCTTCGTTATCCTGCCCCATTTTCCTGCTCCCCATATATAACATTTCTTGGCGATAATACATTTTCTGATCTGCCGCAGATACAGCAGTCTGCTGAATATGTTCTCCTGTTCCTCCCGATCCAATCCAGCTTCTATCACATTTTCTGCCATTTGAGTTACCTGTTCTTCCAACACATTCCAGTCGTCCAAGTCACCCTTTATCTCAAAGCTGTCCGCTGCATCGGCATATAAATCTTCCAGCTGAGCCTTCACTGATTCTCCGGAAAAGAATTTTTCATACGTCCGTTTTTCATTGTCAAGTATATCCCACAATTTGGCGTTTTCATAATCATGATAAAACCTCCTGATGGCCTCCCCCAACGCGGATGCAGCAAAGTCCTCCGCAAGATAGGCATTTACTCCATCCTTCAGTATTTCCGGCACGCCCGCCACAGGTGTTGAAATAATGGGAATATTCAAGGACATGGCCTCCACAATAGAAGCCGGAAAAGATTCCCTCCTGCTGCCACAGACAAGGACATCTATCTTTCCCAGGAAACTTGTCATGTCATCCAAAAAGCCAAGCATATGAATCCTATCCTGAAGTCCATGTTCCACAATATAATTTCTACACTCCTCCCCATATGGGGAATTATTTTCCCCTGCCACCATAAGCTGCAGGTCGGCACCCTTGTCTATTTCGTGCTCAACTGCCTTTATTACTTCCAACTGATTTTTATACCGACAGACAATTCCTGCAGTCCCTATCACTAAAGATTTTCTTTCCCTTACAGGCTTCCTGCATACTTTCATATCACCAAATACTCTGACACATTTGCCTTTACAGCCCAGATACTTTTTCCACTTTTGCAGAAAAAAGTCCGAATCACAGGATATATATTGGGGAAAAATATTCTGACAGGGAACAAGCCAGTCCCATTTCTCCAATGAATAAATATTCATAACATGCGGTATTCCAAGTTTTCTGGAAACATATTCGACTGCAGGGTTAATCTGAACACTATGTAAAATATCAATTTTTTCTTCCAGAACAAAACACTCTACCTCTGACGCATTCCTGCCACACCCTACCAAATTAATTGCATACAGATTATATGCTGTACAATAAGGCATTATCTTATACCTCATTTTATGGCTTTTACATTTCTGAATAAATTTACTGTTAGATTCCCCGTTAAGTCCACAGGGAAGAACCACTGTCACGTTGTGGAAAGAACGCATAAGTACTGCCTGCATAAACAGAGTCTGATCCGCTCCCCCCAAATAACTTTTTTTCTCGCTTAAAAAATAGGCTATATTTTTCTTGTTCATACTTTTATGGTTGACATTGCAAATATATCAGAGTCTTCCTTGGGATTTTGCCTCCCATCACATCACAAAAACCCCTTACATATTCTCAGATTTCATATCAATCCCGCTCCTGATATTCTCACTTTTTTCAGCACTAAATGGCAATCCATTCCGGCGGACACCAATCCTTTGCTTCCCACCGATTTCTCCATTGCTTTGGCCCTATTACAATTTTGTCCGGATTCTGATTCAGCCAAGCCCCCCACCAGCCAAATGTGCTATTAGGTATAATATTATGCTTGCATATACTCATCAAATACATATCATACCAATCATGGTATGTTGTAAACATTTCCTTTTCTATATATAATGCATCCTTTTCTTGTATATTATTTTTTACCCAATCCATATCATTAGAAAAGAAGCAAAAAGCAGCGTCAGGACGTTTTTTCTTCATGTATGCAATTGCTTTTAGATAATATTCATCTGTACATATCCCCCCAATTTCCCGCCGGTATTTGGTTGCCAGAAAATCGCCACGTCTTATATGAACTGCCACTGTTTCTCTCAATTCCAGCAGAGATTTTATTTTACATAGCTCGCTATTATTTTTTATAGAAAATCTGAAATCATCTAAAAGCTCCCGTCGAATTAATCCTGCATATTTATAGGAACAATGGAAACCCTCTATATAACCTGTTTTCATTTCCAGCACCCCTCTATTGAAGGTCTCTTTTTCCTTTCCCCGCGGCGGTTCTTCTATATACACCCTTCCCTCTTTTAGATAATACTCCTTTTCATTTGGATTGCAGTGCTCAAAGCTTATTTGAGGAAATACCTTTGGCAATTCAAACGGCATCATATCAGGTTTTATATATGCCGATAAGTCTGCTTTAACCTTTTTCCCCTGTTTTAAAAAGTTCCTGTATAACGCATATTGAAACATCTGATTTCCCAGTCCATTACTGAACGCGATAATTATCTCATCCTTTTTTACCTGATAATTATCTTCTGGGCATAATTCCTGCATCTTCTCTTCAATGCGAAAAACAATTACCCCTCGGATATTATAATCATGAAATAATTGCTTTTTTATTTCCGTTTCATATCTCTTGTTTGCGATTATTACCGTATATTCTTGATTTCTCAAAATTTCAGGCGGACATACCGGAATCCCATTATGCTGCGTGCCCCAAATGTTTTTGTCGTTATCGATATAACATGCAATTTTGATATCCTCTCTATAGTAGTAATATGCAGCTTTCCCCCATTCCCCCGCTCCAAATATCACTGCCTTTCTCTTCATCAATATCCGGCCCTCTCAAATCTGAAAATATAATTATTTTTTGCAATCAACCGCATATAACACGGTATCTCCATTTGCAGCTCCGTAATATCTCATATAAAAAGCATACTCGCTGTTATATTCCAACAGTAATTCCGGGATTCTCCATATGTCAGACTTTTTATGATACATGGAGACTGCCATTACCGGATGCTGATTTCTGATAATTTTCTCTGCCCCCTTTAAAACCTTTACCTCGTGTCCTTCCACATCTATCTTTATATATCCAACAGGACGATTTTGAAGAACATTATCCAGTATCTGGGTTCGTATCTTTTCATTTCCGCCTTCTCCCAAATAAGACATTTCTCCGCTGCCCATAACGCTGACATCCTGCTCCATATCCGATAACGCAACATTAAAAAGCTCTATATTAGGATACGCATTTAACTTCTCACGGCATACTTTATAATTCGTCATATCCGGCTCAAACGCATATATTTTTGCCTTATCATTATCCATCCATCTCATATAGTCCAATGAATCTTTTCCATCATAACAGCCAATATCAACAAATGACTTCTCTTTTTCTACAACAGCCTGGATGCAGTCCGTGGGAAAATACATGCCTTTCGCACTCTCAGCGTCAAAATCATTGAGCACATATATATCTTCCGGAAAAACACCCTTTTCCAGTAAATTATCCTTAATATCCTGTGTGCCTTGCATATTAGACACAATAATGGTCATTCCCTGTGTATATATGCTTAAAAACTGATTCAAATCTAATATTTTAATATTATTATAAAATTCCCCATTTCTGCTAATATCAATAAACCCACCCCAATTATTATCTGGAAACAGTTCTGCCAGCCGTTTGCCTCTTATTCCTGCACCATATATATACTTTAAGCTGCCATCTTTACACAGTACCTCATTCAGCCTTTTCCCGCCGGGCGTATGTATCAATACGCTCCTCATATGTGAATAATCTCCGGTCAAGCTGACCAATAAGCGTCCGGCAAATATTCTCTGTGATTTTTCATCCAGCATCCTTCCATATACCTGCGTTATACCATTAAGGAATTCCGGTATATTCTGTGCATCATCCTGATATGGAAAACAAATTCTTTCATCCATTGCCTTTCACTCCTTCACTTTTTCTCCCCTTTAACTTCATATCAATTTCCCGTTTTAACTCTATACTCCCCCATACATTGTCACACAGCCTCTTTCCCATAGCGCCACCATATATATTCCTTTACATATTCACGCCAGTCCATCTTTGTTTCAGTGAGCACAAAGGATGCTGTATTCTCCATTCTTTCCCTTAAGAAAGAATTACTCCATTGAATCCCTAAAGCATCTTTAATGCAATCATACACGGGAACCTCATAACAATTTAAGCTGCCCTTAATATCATCTGAAACTTTTCCTTCAATCCCCAAATTTACCAATATCCTGTTTGATATCTCTTTTAACAAGAAATTAGTAGGATGTGCAACATCATAAAACAATTGTGTGGTTTGATAATTCTCAAATATGTAATCCGATATTTTAACGTCCCACCCCTTTTCTCTTTCCAAAATTCTTTCCCTGTCTTTTCTGAATCGAGCAATTATCTCTCTTTCTTCAACAAACTCTTCTTTGAGTCTCGTACATATTTTTTCAAATGATTCCCCGTGCTGAATACATTCATCAATTATTTCTTCACAGTATAAAAAAGGATTATACCTACCGCCGGACACTTTATGCCCACATTCAGAGAGCATATGATTCTTATAAAACAATGCTTTGGGAAACCCATAAAGGTTAGGAACACAAATTTTCACACACTCTTCCTTTAGCCTGGGCAGCATATACTCCTCTGAATATTTATAGTCCACGGAGCTTTCTTTTCTAATGTCCTGATAAATAAACAGGTCACAATACTCCAACACCTTCTCATCATACGCCTTATTCTCATGAATTAATGGGAAAGCGCCAAATACATACTTTTTCGCAAATTCTTTTGATGTACATAAATACGATTTTATAATATCACAATGACAATTTCCGTTAATGAAAGCAATTTTTTTATCTACATTAAAACAGTATGTAAAATCTCTATATTCCTCAAAACCCATTTCGATTAACTGCTTTTTGATTTCTCCATAATATGCAGAAGAGGCAATTAAAATTTTACCCCCCCCGGAGCTTGTCAGGACATTTTACATCTATCCCATAAAACTTTCTATTATAATTAAACTTATCAACAAAATAAATAATTTCTATTTTATTATGATATTGATAAAAAAACTGTTCTGCCTCCCATCCTGTTCCCCATACAATATACTTGCCACTGTTCATCTCTCAATCTCCCCGGCTCCTCCACCCTTTAATATTTTACACAATAATTCCCCTATCCACTCTACATTCAGGACTGCCTCCTCTGCTACTTAGTTATTATTAGTGTGCCCGCCCTATCTGCTATAGGTACATAACTAATATGTCCCTGCTTTTTTTCAAAATCTCTCACAGCGTTTTTTACGCCCGAAAATTCTATAAATCCATTTCCTACGATTGCCTTGCAATTATATTCATGCACCAATATATAGCCCCCTCGTTCCAGGCGGGGATAAAAAATTCTAATCCCGCTAAAATCGGGTTATACAGATCTGCATCAAGCGACACCAGACAATATTTTTCCCCTTTATCCTTTTCTAATACGGTCTGAGGAAAATATCCAACTCTATAATGACATTTTTCTTCATTCCCTACGTACTTTATCGTCTCCTCCAACTTTACTTTATTAAATATCTCTATAAATTCTGTGGTCAGCTTTCCCTTTTTTAGATCATTTTCATAATCTTTTTTAGCAAATCCCTCAAATGTATCATAAAGATACAATTCTTTTTCCGGGAAGTAATAACTCATGATTTTGGCAAAATTACCCCATAAAACACCAACCTCTGCCATCGCACCGCCTAATTTCTTTTCATTTATTTCTGAAACAAGCAATTCCAGCGTTCTGATTCTCGCATAATCCCCCTCTAATGCCAATAAATTTTCATCTCTCCACGTCTTCAAATCATTAAACAAGGTATATTCTGTCAAGTCATAATGCATTGGGCGTGTGAACGATTTCATAATATGTATACCTGACAGTACATCAACTACCTCTTCAGCATTGTATATAAGCTTTCCCACTTTCATTATAATATCGTATTTACAGCATTCTCCAGTCGTGTATGGGATAATCATTTTATTTATATCAAGGCCAAATTTCCCTTGTAACTCCATTATTTCTTCATAAAAAGAACATGCGATAATAATGGCTTCATACTCTATGTCCTTTAAATTCCCCCCCAATACACTGGTATCCGCTTCTCACCAAACTGCACATGCTCTTTTTCCTTCCGACTTTCTACGGCTCCAATAATCAGTACATCCTCTTTCCACTGCGCTATTGCCGATAATATTCTGTACTCTCTCCCTGTTCCCCATAACAAACATCTCATCATACTTTTTACCCCTCCTGTTTTACTGATAGCTTTAATATTCTATATCTTTCTGCTGCGAGGCAACCTCTACCTTTTCCGCATTTTCCGGAGTAAACCCTCTGCATTTTCTACAGAAATTAGTATATCCCTTTGTCGTATATCCCAAGCGAAATTCCACAAGCTCTTTCTTTTTTCCCGGTTCAAACCGAGTCAGATCGTACACCTCTTCCGAATCCTGCTCCCCTGCAATCCCCGCCACTGTGGCATAAGCCGCATAGTTACAGCTATACAACTTTCCATCACGCAATTCCTGCCAGGACTGATTGCATGAACTTCTATACGCCTCCATTTGCGCCTCCGTCATTCGGGAATTATCCGTTCTCTCCGGTGCCAAATCAATCCAATTATCCACTTTATTAACATAGTACTTAATGTGATATTCTTCCAATTTACCAATCAATTTATCAAAATTCTCTTTATAACAAGGAACTGCTTCGCGATAATCATCAACCACAATCTCAACATTACATCTGGATATTTTTTTCAATACTTCATCCCCAGGTATTATTGTCCCATTCGTTACCGTGCGCAAAGTATCTATCCTGTCCCCATATTTCTTATCAATATACTCTATCAAATCCGCTGTATGTTTATATAACATGGGTTCGCCGCCACTTACATGAAACAGCATAATATGATCTACACAGGAGAAAAACAAATCCAGATCCCTTATCAGCTCCCCCCATTCCCTCACATAAAACTTTTCTGCAAAAGGATTAAAATTAAGGCAGTGTCTGCACTTTAGATTACATACTGTACTCGGCAAAAATGATATTGCAGAAAAATACACCTTATCATACTTGTACACATGATATACGGATACAAATTCTTCAATATCAAAAAAGTGTTCATTCTTTATATATCCTCTTTGTCTCAGCTGTTCAGTCGGCATTACTCTGGCATACTGGGACATTGTAATAATAATTCCCTCGTCATTATTCAGTGTGACTTCTTCCAGGGAATAACATCTCATCCCATTAATAATCTGTCCCTGCTTGGAAGAGTCATTATCAATATAACCTTTTATCTGAATTTCAGAAGAAAAAATCTCAACAAACTGTCTTCCATAATCACCTGCTCCAAACAAATAAAAGCTTTTCTTTTCTGCCATCCTTTCATATGCCTGGTCATATTCATGACCTCTATTTATCCATCTCATAACTCTCTCCATTTGCACTATATCAGTCTATTGTTTTAATAAATTCTTATACCTTTGTATCCGCTCCGGATACTGCATATTAAGCGCTACATATTCTTGCTCATATTTCTCCATAAATGTTTGAAACTCTTCTATTGCCCTTCTATGCCCCTGTGCAATCGCAATCTCTGCAGCATTGCTGCTATGATATGCCAAGAACCGTTTTACATAATTAATAATCTTTGGATTAATATGTTCTTCTTCAAATCTTTGGATTACCATTTCATATGCCTTTAAACTGTCTCGTAATTTCCGGACATCCTTTGTATGACATCCTGAGCTTTCCCTTTGAAGATAATGATAGAAAGCCCTATCTACATATTTTGCCTTTTTTGTATTCAAAGCGGCTTCTGCCAGATAAAGTACGTCTCCCCCAAGTTGTAGTATCTCGTTAAATAAAAGTAAATTACCCTGCCTGTCACTTAGAACCTCCCTTGTATACAGCTTATCCCACATATAGGCAAATCCCCGATAGGAGTCACGCATATACAAGTATGTTAATAATTCTTCTTTCCCGAAAACCCTTTCACTTACAGGCAATTTATTTACAATTTCCTGGCTGAAAGATGCCGATTCCTTATACCAGCTGCCAGCTGCCAAATCAACGTTTTCTTTTTCCAATGTTTCCGCAAGGACTTCATACATTTCCCGGTCAATCCAGTCATCACAGTCACAAAAAGCAATATATTGGCCTTCGGCCATTTTTAATCCGGCATTTCTTGCACTGCTTTCACCCCCATTTGCTTTATGTAACACTTTAATCCGCTTATCCCGACCAGCAAACGCATCTACAATCTCACCTGAACCGTCCGTAGAGCCATCATCTATACAAATAATTTCCATATTCGAATATGTCTGATTGATAATACTTTCAAGGCAACGCGGAAGCTCATTTTTAGTGTTATAAACTGGTACAATGACCGATATTTTTTTCACCGAAATACACCTCTTTAACCTTTGAGATTTTCATCCCACATACGCTTTTCCCTTCCAATCTCCTGTCGATATCAATCGTATAATCCAGCGAGAACAAATATGGATTATATTTCAAAAGATATTCATTTCTACTGCCCCCCAGACAGCACATAATACTTTTCCCGCAATTCTTCTATTGGAACACAATTCGAGATTGTTATAATCATACCCTCTCTTTCAGTCTTTCGTTCCAGCTATGTCATTATGGATAGTTCAAAGTCATGCTTTTATTATGAATAATAAGTAATAATAACCTTCCTTTCTCTCGCCGGATCAAATTCAACTAAAAACACATCCTGCCACTGTCCCAACTGCATCCTGCCGTCCTGACAGGGAATATTTGCATCACTGCTAAAGAAAAGCTGTCTCATATGAGAGAATCCATTTATCCTTTCGTTGATCGGCACATTTCTGATTCCGATAATATCATGCCGATAGTCTCCATCTTTAGGCCATGTTCTTGCCAGGTAATCCTGCACATCACTTAGAAGCAGTATTTCTCCTTCCATGACTTTAATCGCACAGGTTGTATGAGCCACAAAGACATTTACTATGCCCATTCCCTTTTCGTCTTTTATCAATTCATTAATTTCCGATTTCAGGCTAATAAACTGTTTTTCTGTTTTTACGATAATTTCTTTTTTAAGCATTTAGCAGATCTCCCACATTCTGTAAGCTAACGTTAATATGTTCACCCGGCGCATATTTCCCCTTAACAGCATATAAAACAATCGTCGCGAAGTCGTCCGGCTTCAGCAAAGTCATTTTATCTTCATCAGGATACAGTCCCCTTCTCATTTTCGTATCAGTTCGACCAGGTGATATACATACCACGTCAAAGCCATCTTCCGCCCAGCACTTTGTTGCCGCAACGACTCCCGCCTTGGCTGCACAATAGGAACTCCATGTACCATGTACTTTTGTCGCCGCTGACGAGCCTATATTTATGATCCTGGCTTCTCTGTTCTGCCCCAGCACTGCAGCCGTACAGTTAAATGTTCCAAATAAATTAATATCGATGGACTTTTTTTCCGACTCAATTTTGCATTCCGCAATGGACATGGGCACTACATATCCGGCATTATTTATGAGAATGTCCACATGTTTATTTTGAAAGTACTCGCGGACTGATACAATATCTGTGACATTTAATTCCTCTTTTCCAGGTGTATATACCTTATATTCACCGTCAAGCAGCCTTTTAACTGCCTGTGCAATATCGCCTCTTCCGCCAGTTATAACTACCGTTTTCATGTTCCCACTCCCCTATTCATCATCACTTTTATCACTTCCATATCCCGCTCATAGGTAACCTTAATCAAATTTTCGCCATCCAGTATAAAATGCGGCTTTATTCCGTATTCCTGATACATGACAACGGTTTCATCCGTGGTATCCCTATATTTGCCCGTATCGTATGCCTTTCTCAGCATAGGGTAGTCGAACGCCTGAGGCGTCAATAGATCGTAAAAGCTGCTTCTCTCGTAAAATGTGCCGTCCCGCCCAATAACCGTGTTTACCAACGGCAGTGCAAATGTGCTTGATTTTGAGGCATCCTCCAGCAGCACTCTTATCTGCTCCACCGTCACCAACGGCCTGGCAGCCTCCAGAATGATGACGCGCCCGCATTCTCTCAGGCCTTGCAGGCCCGCATGAACGGACTGGCTTCGGGTTTCTCCTCCCGGGATGTCAACCCCGACTGCAATAATATAGTTCTTATTTACCACCTGAGCCGCTTTGTCATATACATAGCGCCACATTTCCTTCTGCCCGATTTTCTCAAACTGCTTCTGTCCTTTAAAACGCGCTCCCTTTCCTCCTGCGAGGACAATTGCACCATAATCCATGAATCCGCTTCCTTCAATTTGATTCTTTGGGTTTATTTCCATAAATTATTTCCTGAAATGCCCTTCCTTCATCAGCATCTCTATCTTATCCGCAGTTCTCCTGCTCGCCTGTCCGTCAAAGACAATCTGGACATCTCTTTTGAAATCTTTCATTTTTACCTCATAAGCCTCCCTGTCGAACCGAAAAATAATATCCCCCAGTTCCTCATTATTCCGTGCGATCCCGTATGGAAGCTCTGTATCAATACCCGGAGTCATCCTTTTATTATTTCTCACGGGCACTGTTGTGTCCGCCGACAGTTCCCACAGCAGACTTCCCCTCTCCTTTGTATATTCTTCTATATCATCCGCGTAAATAAATACCGGAATACCTGCAAAGCTTGCGTCCATAGCCACGCTGGAATAATCTGTAATCAGTATATCCATGGCCGCCAGCACCTCGTACATATCATCCTGGCTGCTTAAATCAATCAGCTGCTCTCCCCCATATTCCCGCACGGAACCCGCCAGCTGCGGGTGCACCCGGACACATACATACCATGAGCCTCCAAACTTCTCCTGCAGAGCTGTCATAAGTTTATCAAAATCCAGTGAACAGGTCTGCGAATAGACACTCCTGGAGCCACCCTTCTGCTGCTCCCGAAAGGTCGGTGCGTACATAACGAATTTCGCATCCTTCTCCT
The DNA here is from genome assembly GCA_910589035.1 of uncultured Acetatifactor sp. GTDB lineage: Bacteria > Bacillota > Clostridia > Lachnospirales > Lachnospiraceae > Acetatifactor. The sequence continues at coordinate 44,555 of CAJUSI010000001.1, forward strand.
CCACCTGAAACCGCTTTTTGAACTCCTCCTTTTTCCGCCCCCTGTCCCCATACAAAATATCACACCTTGGAGCTCCAAATTTCAAGAACTCTCCATAATACACCAGTCCATCCGGGAACATTTCCCTACACCACTCCGAATCAATCAGCACATAGTCAATCATATCCGAATCATTCCTGCTCACCAGATATGCCATCTCAGAAAAGGCCTCCCCCCGCCATAATCCTGTGGCCTTGAACCCGATTGTCCCATGCCAGGTATTGATATAATACTGTCCCTTCCGCTTCTTTGTTCCATAGGGCTTTCTATAGTTGTCCAGCCATATCTTTGAAGTCGATAAATACCTGGCCCTGTTCCACACAGTATTTTTTACTTTTTTGATATAAGCGGGAAATTCTTTTGCATCATCATTGACAAACCAGACAAACCGATACCCGGCATTTCTTCTGTGCAGCTCCTCCACGATGTACCTGGGATTGCACCCAAAGCCACCCCTTCCCTCAAATGTGCAGACAGATATTTTGTTTTTTTGAACGGGCATCACCCTGCATAACAAGAATAATACCGTATTTCCAAATGCCCTTATCTTTCGCTTCAACAAGTATCTGTCTTCCGCCGTCATTCGCATTTCTCCCGCTTACAACAAATATATCTCCGGTTTATTCAGGAACACATCCGTAATCCTCGCTCCAAAAAGGATGCAGCACCATAGTCGCCCGTCAATTTATACACGCTGTCTTACAAATTCGTGTCTGAAATCCCGGTCTTAGTGCCTGAGTACGATTGCCGAATATGGCAAAGAAACCATTTCCATGAGTCCATGTCACACCTAGCCAACCATCTCCGCACAAAAAATCCTGACATAAGTTTTCAGCTTTCACCTTCCATACTTATATCAGGATTTCTTTTTACACTATCCAGTCAGATATCGCTTATTCAATTATCACATCTGTACAGACCCGCTTCACTTTCGCCATTTTTCAATCACGCACTCATGCTTCTTCGTCCTCTCATCATAACTGATCCCTACTAAAAGCACTTCGCTCCCATACCCCTCAAATTGCATTTTTTCGATTGCATCCGCCACCTTTTCCCCGTTCAGGTTCAGGGCAGCCCTCAGCAGTTCGTCAGATTCTTTTACCAGCTTTGCAATTTCCCAATGTCCGCTGTTTTTCAGCGCCAGAAAGAATTCCTGCCTGATTTCTTCATTAGGGATATAAACCTTCTCTGCCTCCCCGTCGTACGCCAGGTACCCCAGATGGATAAGCAGCACCATAACATCATCCCTGCTCCGCAAACTGGTCAAATCATTCTGGAATGTTCCTGTATTAACAGGGCATTTCTCTCCCCCCAGCATGGACAAAATCGCTTCCCTCAGGCCGTCAAAATCCATGTCGATATAGATTTTCAGGGCCTCGTAGGTCTCCGTCTCCGTCCAGTAGCTGCCAAACTCCTGGTTCTGCATCGCCCGCATAATGGCATTGGGATTGTAAACCGACGGCACATTCTTAAAGGAGTAGCCATCATACCACCTTTTTGCCTCGCCATAGTCCATGCCGTAATCCTCACAGAGCTGTCTGACCTCCGTCTCCGTAAAGCCTGCGTATTTTGCCAGCCGCTTCGGCGAAAGCATGGTATATTCCCGGAAATCTGTCATTGCCGACTGTGTGCCGTATTTTTTGATGGGCAGGATCCCTGTCATATAAGCCGCTTCTATCATGCTGTCTGTCAGGCTGCTTTTGAACAGTCCCCTGAGCAGCCGGATATATTCCTTCTGCAGGTCTGTGTCATTCTTTGCTTCCCGGAATAAAGCATCCCATTCATCTATGATGACAATGAATTTAATGCCCGCCGACGCACTGGCCTTCGCCATTGCCATGGACAGATGCTCCTCCCCCGCCGCCGCAGGGTATACATCGGCAATCTCCTGAATCACCTGTTCCTGAATATAAGCCATGATATCTTTCATGTTGCCGCAGAGCGAGATGAAAAGTGTCATGTCCAGATAAATCACATCATATTTGTTCAGATATTTCCTATAGGAAGGATCCTCTGCAATTTCCAGACCGTCAAACAACTCGCTTGAATCACAGCTTTTGTCATAATAAGCACATAACATTTTCACCGCAAAAGATTTCCCAAATCTCCTGGCGCGGCTCACACAGGTAAGCTTATCCGCCGTGCCAAGGGTTTCATTGATAAAGGAAATCAAGCCTGTCTTGTCAACATAGCGCCCTTTTCTAATCGCCCGAAAGCCGTCGTTTCCCACATTTAAATATCTTCCCATACCTGTCTGTCCCTCTCTTCAAGGCCTGCCATGCCCTGAGCATAACCTATGCTTCAAGAAGCGCAGCACGATTTCTATCACATGGCTCATGGCAAGATGGCCAATCCGGCCGTTTCCTGCCAGGAATAAGGTCATTATATCATGAGATCATATATCCTGCAAGCCAAGTCCGAACACAGGAAATTCCTGATATAAGTATGAAATTGTCAAGGTACACTGTTACCTCTATATCAAACATTGCCCGGCCGTATATAAACAGCCGTGCTCAGGAACTGTCTCAAACAACTCAAAAATCGTCACAAAATAGCTTATAAGCCGTCACAAAGCACACCGCCGTTCCAAATACCTTTCCGGTTCGTTCAGGATGATATCCGTAATCCCCTGTCTTTCCAGGGGAACCAGATCCAGTCTCGTCCCTGTGGGCTTCTCCGGATAGAGATGCCCGGACATCCATGCCCGCACGGTCCTGCCCGCCAGCTCTTCTGCCGGAAGATCCATGCCCCGCCAGAACGGGTGCAGCGACGACGCGCCGCAGCCGCCCATCGCCTTATAGAGGCAGTCCGACACCCTGGAGTCCAGAATAGCGAGCTCCGCCTCCCCGTCGAGTTCCCTCAGCTTTTCCAGGGATCTTGCATAAAATGTGGAATATACCACCGCGTCCTGCAGGCCGCGCCTGTGCACGAGCTCCACGATTTTTTCTTCCATTCCCTCATAAGGGAAGATGCCGTTTTTCAGCTCTATATTCAGCCTCAGAGGCCTGCCGGATTTTAAGCGGGCTTCCAGAAGCTCTAATACCTCCTCCATGGCGGGCACCTGCTGCGTCGGGTGATCGTCCGCGTAAATATGAAGCTTTTTCAGCTGAGAGAGTGTGAAATCCCTCACATACCCCGTCCCTTCCGTGGTCCTGTCCACCCGTTCATCATGGATGACCGCCAGCTCCCCGTCCTTTGTGAGCTGAATATCCAGCTCTATCCCTTCCAGGTTGTCAAGCCCCGCCGCTCTTTCAAACGCCAGCATCGTGTTCTCGGGATACCTCTGGCTGCATCCCCTGTGCGCCCATATCTTCATGACTTTACCTATTCTGTCTCCAGGAATTCCTCCATTCACGGCTTCCGCCCCTCTGTCTCCAGGAATTCCTCCATTCACGGCTTCCGCCCCTCTGTCTCCAGGAATTTCTCCATTATTCCGGCCAGCGCCGCCGATTCCCCCCGGGTCAGCTTAAACCCGTTGTCGTTACTCCCGTTAATCATGGACAGAAAATCGCTGATTTCATAGCGCAGCCCCTCCCCCAGGAACCGTTCGGAATACTTTTCCACCTGCCCGGAATCCTCCGTATGTATCTCAAAATAGGATGTCTTCCACCAGGGCGCCTCCACGACGATGTAACCCTTCGTGCCCGAAATCAGGAGTCTCCCATCGGACTTGACCCCCAGTCCGCAGGTGGCCGTGGCGATCCCATTGGAATAGCGAAGGGAAGCCCTTGTAAAGAGATCAAGCCCGTTCTCCCCTCTCACGGCGTCAAACCGCAGCTCCTCATAATTCTTCCCGAAAAGCTTTAAAATCGGCAGCATGCAATAACTTCCCAGCTCGGTAAAACTTCCGCCGTACCTTAAGTCCGTCAGTTCCCTTGTGCCGGAGTCCTCCAGCTTCGTAAAGCAGGCTTCCACATTGCGGATACTGCCGATGGCCCCGCTGCATGCGATACCCATAAGTCTGCTGAAGCCCGGGCAATATGCGGTTTTAATCCCTTCCAGCACTATCAGCCCCCGCTCCCTGGCACAGCCGAACAGCTCCTCCGCCTGCGCCCTCCGCAATACCATGGGTTTCTCGCACAGAACATGTTTCCCATGCTCCAGAGCCTCCTTAATATATCCGTAATGTGTCCCATGGGGCGATGCAATGTATACAAGATCCACCGCGGAAAAGAATTCCTCCATCTCCGTATAGGCTTCTATTTCCCATCTGTCGGCAAATTTCCGTGCACTCTCCCCGTGGGGATTATACGCCCCCTGCACGCTGACTCCGCTGACAAGTTTTGTCTCCATGAGAAATCTGCCCGCGATCCTGCCGGTTCCTATGATGCCAATCCGCTGGATCTGCTGCTTCTGCTCCCGCAGCATTGTGCTGGAGATGTTCCGCGTTCTCTCCAGGTAAACCACCCGGCAATAATCCTTCAGATAATCAAAATTTCCCATCCAGTCGGAACCAACGGTAAAAATATCGATATTATATTTTTTGATATCGTTAAATTTCTGCCCCTGGGTCTCCTCGATGATAATCTCATCGGCAAACCCGGTCTTTCTCACATTTTCGATGCGCGTCAGCAGGGAATCTATTACATTCAGCTTTCCCCTGGTCCTGTCGTAGGCCTCCGTGGTCACGCCCACGATCAGGTAATCTCCCAGCGCCTTCGCCCTCTGAAGCAGCCGGTAATGCCCTTCATGGAAAAGGTCGAATGTGCCGTATGTAATTACCCTGGTACTCTTCTTTTCCATTGAAATCACTCATCTCCGTTATTATCATGCTTCTCTGCCGAAATCACCCTTCTCTCAAATCCGGAATTTCCCGCGGCTTCCAGCTCTTGGGGATTTAATGTCTTTCCCGCCCCTTTTCACATATGAATCGGTATATTCTCTCCCCGCTGCCGCCGTCGGGCGACGCATTTATTTTCGAGAATGCCCTGATCTGCCTTTCCCTGTCGAAGGGATTGCCGGTTATATTTCCATCCAGAAAGTCCTTCAAAGAGTTGAAAGCATTTTCATTCAGGCAGTACTGCATCCATTCCGACTCCTCCATGAAGCCCGGCTCATGCTCTCTCAGGTCGCTGTAGTCAAAATCGATCCCGACCTCCCGGCATTCCCCGGTGTCCATATTGACGTCATAAAGCTTACGCTCCGGCGCATACCATATCCGGCAGTCCGCCTTCCCCTGCTGGGGAATCGTTATGACAAAGCCTCCCATGCCGCCCGCCGGAAAGTACCCGTTCCTGCCGCGGCTCCTGAACGGAAGCGGTGTCTTCCACTCCTCCATCTTCCCCGTCTCCCGGTCAAGGGAGACATACATATTTCCCCAGCACGGTGATATGACAATGCGTTCCCTCCCTGAAGCTTCCTCTCTGAAGAAAGCCGCCCCTCCAAAGGGCCTTTCCCCGCATTCCACTTCATAGGGCCATTTCACGGACCGAAATCCCTGGGGCAGGCTGCCATATTCCCTTACCTTCCCTGTCTTCGGATTCCAGCGCGTAATCACCATCCCGTTCAGGGGCATAAGCCAGAGATCGTCCCCGTCCTGCACGATTCCCTGCGTCCCGAGGTTACAGGCGGAACGGCTGCTCAGCCTCCTTACCCCCATCGTATTCATGTCCAGGAAGAGGAACTGATTGTCCACGGGAGAGGCGATGACCAGTTCATTCCCATAGGGGAACACTGCGCCCATGCATCTCTCTCCCTCCACAATCCTCACGTTGAACTGCCCTACGCCCTCCATGTAGAGGATCTCTTCCGTCGCCAGGTCAAAACGGACCAGCATGGGGTACTGATTCGGGAACAGGAAAATATATTTCTCATTGTACCAATAGTTCCAAAAGCTCCCCGGCTGCGTAATCTGTATTTTGAACTCGATTTTTCTGATCTTATTGTCCTGAATCACCAGGATATGCTGGGCGCTGCCCGGAAGGACATATATTTTCCCCCTTAGCTCCACCGCCCTCATATAATAGCTGCCCCCGGAATACCCACTGCCCAAATCCATGTAAAATTTGTAATGATAATCATTCTTTTCGGAATACCACAGCTGGTTATTCCCGGTTACCTGATATCTGTCATCACCCCACGGATCAAATTGAGGGTTTATCCTCTCTCCCCTCCAATCGTCTCCCCCCGGCAGTGTATCAATGCCGTTATTTAAGATAAAGAGGGGCTTCCCGGCAACACCGAACAGCGCCGTGACGCTCGTTCCCGCGTCTCCAATGTATACATCTGAAAGCGCAATCGCACTTTCGATATCCGGCGTATCGTCATATATGCCCGTTCCTTCCTCCAGAAATCTGTTTTTCAAAGCATCGTACAAGGGTACAAACATGGGCCTCATGGAACGGAAGGTGGACTCCAGCAACGGATGGGGCCGCCACAGCAGACAGGCGTCCTCCCTCCCCCGGAAACACCGAAACACGTACTCCATCTTTTTGAGAAATCCCGGCGTATTGCTCAGCATTCCCCCGATGCTCGTATTGAAGAAATAAACCCTTCTTCCCGCCATTTTCTTCTTCCACTCTGCAGGCGGCTCCGGCGGATTTTCACATATCCGTATTACCCTGTCAAACTTGGGGGAACCAAGAGGAACCAGCTTTTCCCGCGGCAGCATCGGATCAAAGAATTTTCGGTATTTCTCCGCCTGGATAATAATGTAATCCACATTGTAATACGCCGTGCACTGTGCCTGTCCCTCCGCCATGCCTCCCGACGTGGCGTAATAGGGAATATACACCAGGCAATCCGTATACTTTTTCAGCTCCGCGGAATAAAACCTTGGATCTACGCTTGTGACATAGTTGGAATCGTCATACGGCGTGTGTATAAATATGGCGTCCGGCTGCCTGTCTTCAAAGGAATAATCATTATAATACACCACCGGCACATAGGAAGGCAGCTCACTCCCTTCATAATGGTATGTCCCCATTGAGCCGTCCGTATTCCTGTCATAGTATGGAATGGGAACTACATAGGCATCACATACCGGATCTGCATCCGCAGCCTGCCATACACTTTCCAAAGAGTCCCACATGGAAGCCTTGTATGGAAGGAACACCATTTCATATCGCAGCTTTATATCATTCTTCAGGCTGCTCCTGAGCTGTATCAGCTGCCTGTGCAGCCTTTTGTATGTATTGTTTCCACCGGCTCCCCGTCCCCCGGCAATCTCCTCATAAATCCGGTATATCAGCTCGCAGTAATCCTCCAGCAGGCGGATTGTCCTGCAGTCTTCCCCCTCCGTTTTCTCTATCAGCTCCCCGCACCGGAGGGCCCCCTCCTGGCACTGAGCCAACAGTTCCATGGCTGCCGCGGCATTTCCGGTTTCCACATCCCTTTTTATTTCACCGTGCGCCTGTTCCAGCAATTCCAGGAAATCCTCCGCCTGTTTTTTCTGACACTTTCTCATATCTGTCCATTCCTCTTGTCTTCGGAACCAGTTGCATTTCCTCACGAATTCAATTATGAGTTCAATCCGTCCCGCTTCCGTTCCGCTCATGCCATTTCTTTTTCAATAAGGCATATTTGGTCATTCTCCCGAATGATGCAAATCGGCTCATGCCATAGCTCACTAATACACAGCCAGCCATAGTTTTCGCCTTTCCGCTTCGCTCCCGGTACTTCTCAAGCGCGGAATTCCGCTCCCTGAGTTCCCATGGGTCCTGGCATACCCAATACCCGCCTTCCGAAAAAAGCAGCTTCCAATGCCGTCCTTCTTTTTTATCAAAAGAAATTTCCCACAGTCCTACTCCCGTCTCCGGTTTTGGTAAAATACAGCCTTTCGGCGCATTCATCCATGTGATATTTCTTAATGAACCAATTTCCAATGAACCGTTGTGAAACGGTCACGCCTCTCCTCTTAATGCTTTCCCTCTCTTCAGCACATTCCCCGCAGTATTCTGCCTCTCCGCCGTCTCCAGTCCACAGGACGGACACCGAAACAAGCTTCCTTCTCTAATGCCCTCCGCTCCGCAGCGGGAGCATTCCACACTGATCCCCTTTCCGTACACCTCCACCAGTTCAATGGAGCGTTCCCTGCATTTCTGTGCCAGCCTGCTTTTCACAAAGCCCTTCTGCCACATACTGACACTCGCATTTACCTTTTTATTTATTCCAGCCTTTGAACGGCCCGGCAATTTGGGCAGATACACTGTACCCGGCTTCTCCGTGTCCAGCATTTGATTGATTTCCGCATTCACATAAGCATGCAATGCAGCCTCCAGCCTCGCTTTTCCCGCATTGTATTTCTTCATGCCGGGATTATTCTTTGCATTTCTGCGATGTCCCGGAAGCCTCTCTCTCACATAATCCGTGAGCGCAGACTGATATTCCAGATACCGCTCCCCATAGACATTTCCCCTGTCCGTCACAAACATGCAGTGCATTCCCATGGCCAGCCCCGTTTCTCCCTCATAACCTGAAGGATGCTTCTGCTTTATCTCCACCGGTATGTATATGGTGATATTTCTCTCTTCCCGAAAAAGGCGGATGTAGATCTGCCGTGTATAAGCATTATTATCCGTCAGCGGAATAAAAAGCCTTCTCCTGCTCTCCTTTGTGGCAAGATAAATGCCATGGTCTCCATACCGATATGCCTTCGGCGAAACCGTGAATCCGTCCGATTTATCAGTGCGCGGTCTGGTCAGACACCTGCGCACCTGTCTCCGAAGATATTGATTCAGCCTGTGAATATCCACTCCGTTGCTTACAGCCTGAAATCTCTCCTCCCAATCCTCCGGCAGACGAATTTCTCTTCCTGTCAAAACCGCTTCAAAACAGCGGCTCTGCTTCATGACAAAACGCAGATAATGCCTCTCCTCCGGTACCAGATTCTCATTTGCCTGAATGTTTTTCTCCACCCGCTTCTTTGTACGGCTCCACTGGCTTTTAATATCTCCCAGCGCATCGAAAACAGCCAAATAAAAATATACCGACGGAAGACCCAGCTTCTCCCGAAGCCCGCTGCGGGTCATCTCATTCTGAACAGTATAACCCGGATAAATTTTGGCAAGGCCTCCGATTCCCCCATAGCGTTCATACACATAATTTCGAACCCTGCAGCAATCTTCCGCAATTTCCTGCAGCCCCGCCATATCCCTGTCCGAAACGGGAAGTTTATTGTATTGGCAGACTGTCTTATATATTGTCTCCGGCGGCATTCCTACCTTGTTTCTACCTTCTTTCTTCTTGCAATGTATTTTCCTGCAGCTTCCATGTATCCGGCCGTATATTTTTTCGTAGAATGTTAAATTCTACGTATAATGTCCTCAAAAGCGCTTTCTGTCTATACTTCCAAACATCGTGACCATTTTATCTGACGGCAAATAAATCCGAAAAACGATTCATATTTTCCCTTTTGAGTGCCATGGAAGGATGTACATATCGGTTCATGGTAATGGCTACGCTGGCATGTCCCAAAATTTCACTCAGACTTTTCACATCAAATCCCAGTTCTATACACCTTGTGGCAAATGTATGCCTTGTAGTATGAAAATTAGCATCCGGTATGCCGCAGGAATTTATTATCTTTTTAAAGCGGTTCTGCATGGTTCTGGGTTCCAAAAAACGGCTGCTCCCCGTCAGCAAAAAAGTTTCCGGTACATAAAGTTTCTCCAGTAATTCCATAAGAATATCGGGAAGAGGGATGGTGCGAACAGAACATGAGCTCTTCGGTTCAAAAATCTGCACTTCCGTCTTATTCCCAGATGCTGTGTCTGCCCGGAGACGCTGCATGGTTTTACTCACTGACATTTTCCTTTCCGGGATGTTAATATCATCCCATTTCAGAGCACAAAGCTCCCCTAAACGAATTCCCGTAAAAAGGCAGATCATAATACCAAGCGCCGGAAGATCTATATTCTCCCGCAGATAACGGAGAAGTATATTTTCTTCCTCCAGACTGAAGACTCTGATTTCCTTTGGTTCTTTTTTCAGGCTGATGCATTCCGTGGAATAGGTTACTGTGTAATCCCGTTTTACGGCATAGATCCGGATACTATTCATGGCGGACAGAATTTCCGCTACCGTTGCCGGTGTAAGCCCCTGTTTTTTCGCTCCACCATTCTGCAGAAGTCCGTTCGTAAAGCTTATGAGGCGTTGGTTTGTAATTTCAGACAGTTCATTTTCTCCGAATTCCGGGAGAATATAGCAGCGTAAAATATCCTCATATTTAATGAAGGAAGATTTTTTCAACAATAATGCCTCTTCAGAAAGCCACTGATTTCCAATATCCGCCATTTTCCCCGGCTTCTTCATCTCTTGATTCTGTTTCTCCGCCTCCCTTTTTGCCTCATCGAGCTTTCTTTTTACTTCTCGATAAGTCCTTGCATAGACAGCCCTGTATCTTGCTTTTCCTGCTATCCTCTCCTCAATATAGCGTCCTTCCCAACGTCCATCCTTTCTCTTGTAAATGTTCTCTCCCGTTCTTGGCATGTTTTTCCCTCCTGTGACTATAATTTTGACGGCAATTGAATATCCTTTCCTGAAAAAGTAATTTCGGCATATAAAAAAACAAGGAATTATGCCGATATAAATAAAAGCCTAAGATATTTGTTGCCTGTATCCGGTTCCATTTTGCCATAATTTTTCGGCTTCAAAAACAATTGACAAAATTTTGGCTTTTATATATAATGGACATGGTTCTTTTTTGACCAATTCTCTTTTCGTAGAATTTAACATTCCATGAAAATAACCATGTCGGATTTGTCTGAATTCCGAACACGGTCATTTTATTTTTTTGAATTTATGAATTCTTTCACAATGTTAAATCCAATACAGTCAATCCCAAGAGGCAAATATGAAGCATCAAAAAATGATATTATACAAATCAGATCCTGGACATATTTTTTGTATAAGTGCTTGCAGAACCTGGTCATGATAGAATATAATCCTGTTTTTGCAGCTGTGCAGACAATAAATCGCTGTAACCCCAGTGTTTATGCGGGCTGCAGCGATTTAAGCTTTTGGAAAGAAACATAGTAATTTTCATGCAGGGCATCTGTGAGCTTGGAACGCCTGTAAAGCGGCATGTCCCCCTGGTCTTCGATGTCTGCGAAATCCCTCTCTCTTAATGTCCTGAAGATTTCCTCACAGGTATAGCCGCCTCCCAGCTTTTTTCCCAAGATGCGGTAGACGAGGATTATGGCTTTCTGCTGCTGGTGTGGTTCCTCCTTAACCTGAATTTAAGAAGGATTTTTTATGAGCAGAAGAGACACCAAAGCCCTTGTCTTCAGCGCTGTGGCCGTGGCGCTGGCCAGGGTCAAACAGATGGCTGCGGAGTAAGCTCCTTCCTATCTCTCCACCTGTGGAAAGACAAGTCTCATTTCAAAGCCCTGCCCCCACTCCGAGAGGGCATACAGGGTAATATTGAGCTCCCCGGCCATCTCCTTTGCCAGGTAAAGGCCCATCCCCGTGGCCTTCTTCCGGTCCCCGCCGGAATCCCCCGTGAAGCCTTTTTCAAAAATGAAGGGAAGATCGCACTCCTTCACCCCTGTCCCATTGTCCCGGATACGCAGTATGCTTTCCCTTTCGCTCTTTTCAAAGGAAAAGAGCAGCTCCGGATCCTTGCCGCTGTATTTTATGGCATTGCTCACCACCTGTGCCAAAAGGAAGCGCAGGCCCCTGTAATCCGTGTATACATGGCAATCCTCTTCCGGACAGGACACCGCAAAATGCTTCTCCTCCAGCAGTGGAAAATAATCCTCCAGCACCTCCCCGATGCAGGCGTTCAGATCCACATGTTCAAACCGGTAGTCCTTGTGCGTCCCCTTTATTCTCGCATAATACAGCATCTGATCCGTGTATTCCCGAAGCCGGCTGCAGATATAGTCCAGTTTGAATCCAACCGTCTCCGGCAGTTCCTCCCTGCGGTTATCCAAAAGCAGCGTCAGAAGGGAAAGCGGAATCTTCGCCTCATGGGCCCAGATTTCCACATATTCCTCATACCCGGTAAGTTGTGCCGAAAGCTCATTGCACTTCCTTTGCCTCTCCCTGATCTCCCCCGCCAGCAGGCACACGAAATCTGCCCTGGCCGCGCCCACCCGTTTTACCAGCAGCTCCTCGTGATACTCATCCGGAAGCGCCAGAAAGGCAAGAAAAGCCTGCTCGCGCCTGCGTTCCAGGAATTCCAGCACTCCCAGGACAAGGGCGGTCAGCAGGATACTGAATAACCCCATGACCGCCAACAGTGCCCGGAAGGCATCCGCATCCGCAATCCAGAGCAGCAGCACCGCAAATCCGTCCAGCCCCAGAAGAAGCGCCAGCCAGGGAAGGTGCCGGCGCAGCCGTCTCCCCTTATGCATGCTCTTTTTCCCCGTTTTCTGTTCCTCTCCTTCTTTCCTTTTGGTTCTATCCGGCCTTTCTCCCTTTTCTTTCATCCTGATCCCGCTTTCCTTCTGAGTTCTTCCCTTATTTCTTAACCGGCTTTTATTCTCAATTCTTTTCTTTCATCCCGGGCCAGCTTTCCCTCTGATTCCTTTCCCTATTCCTTATCTGGTTTTTATTCCAGGCAGTCCCTTTCTCCTGCCATGTCCATTATAGGGTACATTATATACCTTGTACTGTTTCTTACCTTTTCAGTCCCTATATTCTGGATCCAATTTCAATAATACCTCACTGCCCCCATGCCTCTGTGGGAGAACGATTTTCATCCCCATATTATTCCTTCTCCTCTCCCGGCGCCAGGCGGTATCCCACTCCCCGCACGGGAAGGATCCTCTGCTCCATGCCCAGAGCGCTCATTGTCTTCTTCAGCCTGGTCAGATTGACCTGCAGCGCGTTTTCATCGATAAATTCACAGGTTCCCCAGAGAGCCATGCACAATTCCTCCCTGGTGACAATTCCCTCCCCCTTTCCCAGAAAGGTCTCCAGAAGCTTTCCCTGATTCTGGGGAAGGACCACTGACCGGTTCTGCAGATACAGCGTATAGGTCTGACGGTCCAGCAGGAACCCTCTTCCCTCCAGCAGATTAGGGCGGCCCTCATATCGTTTCAGCACATTGGAAATACGGGCCAGCAGGCGCTCCTTCCTGCAGGGCTTTGTCAAATATTCATCCGCCCCCAGCTCCAGCGCCTGCAGCTCGTCCCGCATCTGGTCCCTGGAGGTTAAGACCAGCACGGGAATGGCGCTTTTGCACTTGAGCTGCCGGCAAATCCCAAACCCGCTCTCACCGGGCAGGTTCAGATCCAGCACCACAAGGTCGGGGGCCAAGAACAGAAGCTGTCCCGCCACCCCTTCAAAATCTACTATCTGGCTGATCTCATAGCCTGCCTTCTGCAGCATCCGGGCCAGCTCTTCCCGAAGCAGGGCCTCATCCTCCACAAGCGCAATTCGTTTCATGTCGCTTCTCCGTTTTATTCTTCCCGTTTCGGCGTCATCAGTGTCAGAAGGTATCTGGCGCTGATCCTTTTCACCGCGGTGATATAAATCCATTCTATCACAAGAAGGAGCAGAATCATAGCCGCGGATACCCACATCATTTCTCCCGCGCCTTCCTGGGTTCTCGAGGGCAGCAGCCCGGTAAACAGCGCGCGGATTCCGAAAAAGCTGCTGATTACCGCAACCATGACAGGGATTCCGAAATACCAGTGAATCTGCTTTGCCGCCGAATGGCACAGCTGCTCATATCCCGCCCCCAGATAGGCCAGCGTCCTGTACCTCCTGGCAGATTTCTGCTGCGCCATCAGGAACTGCACGCCGATGGCGGTATTGGCGATCACAAAGAAAATCAGGGAGAGATACATGGTGATATAGCTGGCGGCAACCATGAAAAATAATTTCCTGCCCATATTCCCCAGATAGCTCTCGCTCTGCCAGATTCGCTCCACCCCTTCCATTCTCTCATTTATTTCCGAAACAGCCTGCATCAGCCCCTTATCCTCTACAATTTCCCGGCTTAATACCCCGTTCAGATAGCTGCTGTACACTCCCCTGGTATAATAATCGAAGCTGGCGTCCGGCAGAATCAGGGCAAAGGAATAGCGGACGGCACGGTCGGTAATCAGGCTGGCGGTCTGCACCTTTCCCTTCAGACGAACGGGATTTCCGTCCATCCATACCTGCGGTTCCTCCTCCAACACCCGGTCTATCAATTCTTCCCTGCCTCCCACGACAGACTCATGATCCATATACACCGCCGCCTCATCCTCCTGCAGTGCAAGGGGTTCGCTGCCCGCAATTTTCAGAATCCTGTTGTATCCGCTCAGAGAGATCAGTCCCGGATAAACCGCATAGCTCAGATTATTCAGAAGAATCTCCTTCTCCTCCGATTCCGGCAGTTCCTCCAGAGCTTCCATCACGGCGTCCATCCGGTACGCCTCCCCATTCTCTTCCTCCGAACGGATATGCCCCGTTTTCACCTCAAATAATTCCGAAAAGCAGGACTCCAGCCCTTCCTCCGCCAGGATTTCCAGCATTTCATCCGCCCCCTGCTCATACCCCCAGAAGGTATAATCAAGCACATGCTCCTCCTCACCTGCATAAAAGCCGGCAATCCCCACGCCTGCGCCGAAGCAGCACAGGGCAGCCAGAATCAGGATGCAGCTGACGGCCAGCATGCCGGAGCGGCGGATCACAATCTCCTGGAGCTGCCTGAAGTGAAACACCTGGAGGCGGCCTATCTTCCCATGACGCGCCAGAAATCCCATCACCCCCCGAAGTCCGAAGAAGAAAAGAAACATTCCCAAAAGCCCTGTTGTCACCGTGATTCCCATACTCTCCGGCCTCTCCCAGGAAATCCCCTGAATTCCCATGGTATAAGCCATCCCCAGGCAGAAAATGCCCGGAATCAGGGCGCAGGTGTACACAAAAGCCGGATACCTCCTGCATTCCCTCTCCGCTCCCTGCGTGAGCAGAGCTCCGATCTCCTGTCCGGCAATCCTTACGCTGAGCAGGAAAAATGCAAAAAATTTAATCAGTAGAAATCCTGCCACCGTCCAGAGGACAGCTCCCGGAGAAAAGGTAAAACGATGCCCCACAATGCCCAGCCCCACAAGCCGGGCCGTAATCAGACTGACCAGTTCGGAGAGCAGCACGGCTACGGGCAGTCCGATCACCAGGGCCAGGATACTGCCATGGAAATCCTCCGCCAGCAGCATGGCCAGAACCCTGGATCTGCGCATTCCCATCATCAGATAAACGCCGAATTCATGTCTGCGCCGCTCCATCTGAAATTTCCCCGCGTAATAGATGAGAAAGAACAGCAGGAAAAGCGTGACGCCGTAGAACAGCGGAATCATTTGCATGAGCCTGGACACTGCATTGCTTTCCATTTTCTGCAAAAACAGCATTACGTCCTGATGAGACAGGGACAGGATGATATAAAAAGCTATGATGGAGACCAGGAGGGATGCAAAGAAAAGCCCGTTCTCCCTTCTGCTCCTTTTACTGTTGCGCCTAACCAACCGTAAGAACATTTGCGCTCCCTCCTCCCAGCTGGGCCGTCACCTTCAGAATCCGTCCATAGAACTCCTTCCTGGTTTCCTCCGGCACATCCCTTCTCAGCTCATGAAATATTTTCCCGTCCCGGATAAACAGGATTCTCCTGCAATAGCTTGCCGCATTGGGGTCATGGGTCACCATCAAAACGGCAGCCCTCTCCTGTCTGTTGAGTCCGGCCAGCTTTTCCATCAGAAGCCTGGCGTTTTTGGAGTCCAGGGCTCCCGTGGGTTCATCGGCCAGCACCATCCCGGGCTTCAGAACCAGCGCCCTGGCAGCGGCAACCCTCTGCTTCTGTCCCCCGGACATCTGGGAGGGAAATTTATGCAGAACATCCTGAATCTCCAGCCAGGCTGCCAGCTCTCCCATCCTCTTCTCCCCCTCCGCCTCAGGAATGTTATGGATGGACAGGGGCAGGAGGATATTCTCCCTTCCCGTCAGGTTATCCAGAAGCTCAAAATTCTGGAACAGATAGCCGATCTTTGTTCCCCGGTATCCGGCAAGCTCCCCTCCCCTCAGCTTTTGCAGATCTATTCCTTCCACAGTTATCCTGCCGCCATCCGGATGTATGACCGTGGCGATACAGTTTAAAAGCGTGGACTTCCCGGAACCGCTGCTGCCCATAATGCCCAGGAATTCCCCCGGCATCACCTGCAGGGTAATCCCGTCGAGGGCCATGGTCCGGTTTGCCCCTTTGCCGTAATATTTCGTCAATGCTTCGATTTCCAGAATAGGTTTCTCAGATATTGGTTTCAATTTGAATGCCTCCTTTTCCCGCAGACTTCCGGAATCTCCAGGCTCTGGCACCAATGCCTTGCGTGGTGCCTATGTCTTGCATGGTGCTTATTCTTTTGATGGTTCCAATGCTTTCATGGTTCCTGATTTTTGAGATCCCGGCAGGTCATCCCGTTTCGTCAGGCTGATTCTTCCTGCTGATCTTATCTTAGCATATACCTGGTCCGAAAAAAACTTACAGTGGGTGAAAGGTTCTATATGATAGTCCGTTTCCGGCGCAGAAGCCTGCAGCCGCCCCCTGCGGAGCCGGAAAACCATGTCAGCCTCTTTTGCCAGCCCGCCAGAGTGCTTTAGATAAAGCCCAAAAAACGGGGTGCGGTGCGGTATTTCTTGGGGGAAATCCTAAACTTTATGCACGATATGGATTCGAACCCTCCAGTAAATATGGAATTTACCATGAAAACAGAAAAAAGTGGGGAGATGAAGGATTTATGGTTTGCATCTTAAAATCTGGTATTCTGGATGGTGTAACAGGCACCACCTCGTATTATGGTGGATAATTATATGACATGACGCCCGGTCCTGACTGTTCCCCGCCGTCCCGTTTGAGGGCGGGCATGGCGGGGCAATCCCAAAAAGCCCTTGACCGTCTCAAATCATCTTTACCGTCGACGGCTCAACTGGCTTTGCCGTTTCCCTGGCAAATTGGGATTGTAAGTGCAGTGCCGGCAGAACCGGGCGGATGGCCTTACTCATTACCTGCAGTCCTGAAACACATATTGCTTCAGCCTCTCCATAGCCTGCTTTACCAGGCTTTCCGGTAGGGCCAGATTCACCCGGATGGCGCAGGGGCCGTGGAAGGGACGGCCGTCCTGCCATATGACGCCCACATCCCAGCCGGCTCTCAGCAGCTCGTCCAGAGTCTTCCCATGTTCTGCACACCATTCCGTACAGTCCAGGAAGAGCATATACGTTCCCTGGGGCTTTGACAGCTTCACCCCCGGAAAATGCTCCCGGATATAACCGCAGGCATAATTGACATTACCGCTCAGAACCTGGCAGAGCTCGTCCACCCATTCCTGTCCCTCCGGCCGGTAGGCTCCGATCAGCGCATGCATGGACAGCACGTTCTGACTGTTGTAATGGCTCAGAGCACTCTGCTTCCGGAGCCTGTCCCTGAGATACTTATTGTAGACTATATGGTAGGAGCCCACCAGCCCGGCCAGGTTAAAGGTTTTCGACGGAGCGTAAACCGCAATGGTACGGTTCCTGGCATCCTCCGACACGGACTGTGTGGGCAGATGACGGCTGCCGTTTAACAGGATATCCGACCAGATTTCATCGGAGATCACCACACAATCATTCTCCCTGTAGACCTCCATAGCCCTCTCCAGCTCCCATCTCTCCCAGACACGGCCGGTGGGGTTGTGGGGTGAACACAGAATCACCGTGTGAATGGCATACTTTTTCAGCTTTCTGTCCATATCCTCATAATCCATGCGCCAGACTCCGTTTTCGTCCTGCACCAGATCGCTGTGCACGATATGAATCCCATTGTTCTCCAGAGTACCGGTAAAGCCGATATAGGTGGGCGAATGCAGCAGTACATGATCTCCCCGGGAGCAGAAGGCGTTTATGGCCGAGGCCACGCAGCCCAGCACACCGTTCTCATAGCCGATGGCTTCCTTTGTAAGCCCCTCCACATGATTTCTGGTCTTCTGCCAGCTGATAATTGCGTCATAGTACGCCTGGCATGCCTCGAAATAGCCGAAAGCGGGATGTCCGATGCGGGCGATCATCGCTTCCTGAATCGTGGGCGCCGTGGCGAAATTCATATCCGCAACCCACATGGGAATCAGGCTGAATCCCTCCTTCGGTCCTCCTATCATGGGTTCCTCCCCCATTGCGCCCGGACGCCCCGGCGCATCCACGGCAAGGGCGTCCCTTCCTCTGCGGTCCATAACCGTCGTAAAATCGTATTTCATTATACTACCTCCTCGTATATTAAGTTCTTTCTCCCATTCGTACAAGCCGGAGCACTTTCATCATATCACTGTCCCTGTTATGTGTAAACTTCCTTTTTGCTGCTTTTCTGCTCTGCTTTTGTGTTCTCCCTGCTCTCCCTGCGCTGATTATCAGGTTGCAGACATGGCTTGCGGTGTGGTATACTGTGCAGGAAACAAAATTGTTTTTTAAAGAAAATGAAACCGGACGGCTTTCAATGATACTGCCCCTGGTATTCTGGCAGAAAATGTTTGTAAGAGCCCTGCATTGAAGGAGGAGGAAAATGGAAGTTTATTATAATACCAATATCATGGGAAACTGTGCATCCCTCGACGCCTCGTTCACAAACCGGAGAGGAGAGCGGCTGAGGCCCCTTCCCGTGGATCGGACCTTTCTCTGGGAGGGACAGGAAATCTTCCTGCCGGCGCTTTATCTGGGTGAGGCGGGCGCGGCTGCTGACCTATGCGCGAAATTTTCGGCGGAAGAGATGAGAGCCTTTCTGGAAAAATGGAATGCCCCCCGGCGGCTGTCCATAAAAAATCCGGAGGACTACGAACAGATTGACGCGGAGAATCCGGGGAGCAGAAACTTTACCGCCAGAATACATCTGGATGCCATCCCGCTGAAAAATGCCATGTCAAGTTCTATAAACTGGTATCCGGAGGAAATCCTCCGTTTCGAGGCTCACGATACGAAGGAAGAATGGAAGAACGATACTTCGGCGGAGATCCTGATGGAAGCCTATGGCTGTGATCGGAAGTCCTGCTGGCATTTTGAGCGGATTTTCTATCGCTGGGAGGAGGCGCCCATTTTGTCCCCCACAAAGGTATCCCTGATTCTGTGTGCCAATCCCCTGACTCTGTCGGCAGGGCATTTTACTACGAGGAACGGCATGGTCATTCGCCTGCCGGATTCTTTGGATTATTCGGTCTCTGCGGATTCCTTGAATTCTTTGGATTTTTCGAACTCTGCGGATTCCTTGAATTCTTTAGCTTCTTCGAATATTTCCTGCAGCGGCCAGGTCTTAAAAGTCCTCCACCCGGTTACGGGGCAGGAATATCTTCTGACATTGCAGGAATGCCGGCAGACCCGGCACAGCTTTGAAGATATCGGAGCGGAGGGCATAGCCGGTTGCATGGTCTATCCTGAATATAATCAGATTCTCAGCTACAGCATCGCTCCGGAAATAGACCGGGAGCTTTTTGATATTCGGGACTGCGGAGAGGCCGACAGCCCCAGGCCGGCGGATGCAGGAGAGACGCCCGGCAAAGCCGACGGCCCTGCCGCCGTATTCATGGCGGTGAAATCGCCCTTTCCCTCCGGCCGCGCCGCCGTATCCGCCCTGCGCTTTGGGCCGGTGGAGGAGGTCCGGTGGCGGACGGTGTTCCTGGTGAAGCCGAAGGAGGATGCGGAGTTTGCTTTCGGGCTTTCCTGAGCCTGCTTTTTCTGAGCTTCCTGTTATAGTCCGTCAATGGGATAAAAATCCTCATAATAAGGTCCTGCCAGCAGAAATTTTTTGAGTATTGATTGTGTAATAGCTGAACTTAGGGTAAAATAACTATAAAGTCTGAATTCCGGTTTCTAATTTTTTGCATAAAAGCTTGCAGAACCTGGTCAAGATAGAATATAATACTTTAATACATGATAACAGATTTTTCGAAGGATAATCTAAAATAATTTTGAGCCGGACTCAATCACTCAAAGGAGTATGAAAATATGTGCGGTATATGCGGATTTATTGGGAAAACCAAGGAAATAGACCGGGAAGAGGTTCTCGGGAAGATGATGGAAGCCATCGTGCACCGGGGGCCCGATGAGGGAAGAAGCTGGATTTCGGAGGATGCGGCCCTGGGCTTCCGCCGCCTCAGCATCATCGACCTGGCGGGAAGCATGCAGCCCATCCTGAACGAAACCCGGGAGATGGTGCTGTTATTTAACGGCGAAATCTATAATTACCAGGAGCTGCGGAAGGAATTGCTGGCGGCAGGACATCGCTTTTCCACCGAGGGAGATTCCGAGGTACTGCTTCATGGATATGAGGAATGGGGGGAGGAACTTCCCCGCCGGCTTCGGGGGATGTTTGCCTTCGTCATCTGGGATGAAAAGCATAAAAAGCTCTATGCGGCAAGAGATCCCTTCGGTATCAAGCCCTTTTATTATGCCCCCCTGCCGGGCTGTTTCCTCTTCGCCTCGGAGATCAAGGCTATCCTCCCCCATCCCGCTTATGAGAAGCGCTTAAATCCGGAGGCTCTGGAGCAGTTTCTCTCCTTTCAGTATTCCGCCCTGGAAGAGACCTTTTTCCAGGGAATCCTGCAGCTGCGGCCGGGGCATTTCATGAAATATGATCCCGAGACCGCTTCCCGGGAGATCAGGCGGTATTTTACGCCGGAGCTGATGCCGGAACCCTCCAAAGGGAAAGGTGCCAAAAGCGAAGCGGAATGGATTGATACCCTGGACAAGACCGTGGCAGAGTCTGTCAAGGCCCATATGATAGCGGATGTGGAGGTGGCAACCTTCCTGTCCGGCGGCGTGGATTCTGCCATGGTGGCCTCCGAGTTCACGGGAAAGAAAGCCTTCACCGTGGGCTTCGGCGACGGGCAGAACAAGTATAACGAGATTCCCCTGGCGGAAAATCTGGCCAAAACCCTGCATCTGGAGCATACGGGCAAAAGGATCTCCGAGGAGGAATTCTGGGAGGCAGTGCCCAAGGTTCTCTACCAGATGGACGAGCCCTCCGGGGACCCTTCCGCGGTGGCTCTGTACTTTGTAGCCAGGGAGGCGGCAAAGCAGGTAAAGGTGGTGGTGTCCGGGGAGGGCGCGGACGAGCTCTTCGGCGGCTACCGCATTTATTGCGAGCCCAATTCCCTGCGCCTGTACCAAAAGCTTCCCCGGGGACTGCGCAGGGGAATCGCCGCCCTGGCGAAGCGCCTGCCCAAGATGAAGGGGCGCAGCTTCCTGATCCGGGGCGCAATGCCGGTGGAGGAGCGTTTCATCGGAAATGCAAATCTCTTCTCCGTGGAGGAGAGGAAGAAGCTTTTAAAGGAGAGCACTCCCGCCCGGACTCCCCAGGAGATTCTGGCGGAGGATTATAAAGCGTCCCACGCCCTCAACGAGGCCAGCCGCATGCAGTATATCGACCTGCTCCACTGGCTTCCCGGAGATATCCTGCAGAAGGCGGACCGGATGAGCATGGCCCATTCCCTGGAGCTGCGGGTGCCCTATCTGGACAGGGAAGTATTCGAAGTATCCCGCCGTCTGCCCGCGGATTACAAGCAGAACGGCCAGGTCTCCAAATATCTGTTCCGCCAGGTGGCGAGGCGCCATCTGCCCGACGCGGATTCCGAAAGGAAGAAGCTGGGGTTCCCGGTTCCCCTGGGGAATTTCCTTACCTCCGAGACCGGCTCCAGAAGAATCAGGGAAGCGCTTTCCTCAAAGACGGCGGAGAAATTTTTTAACCGCAAGGCGCTGGACGAGCTGCTGGAGGGACGGGGCAACGACCGGGGCAACACCAACCGCAAGCTCTGGGTGGTGTACTGCTTCCTGACCTGGTATGGGATTTATTTTCCGGAGGAATGTGCCTGAGAGATGGGTTTCAGAGATAGTAGAATCCGTGTTTTTCGGGGATTCTACAATAGAATTTAGATAATAGAATCATCTCTTTGATTCTATTTGTCAAGTATTATTGGGTTCTTTCCATGTTTTGTTGAAATTACAGCGTTCTCAAGCTGGCAGATACAGCTTTCCGGGATATTTTGATTTGGGAATGCTGTTGAAATCAACCGACAATGGAAAGAACCTATTATTGTGAATTACAGGAGAACCGGTACGGCCTGAGTGCTTTACCGGTTTGTTATATCGTCCTATCTATGGCTTTGCATCAGATTATTGTGTAGTGAAAATCGATATTCTGTAAAGCACAATTGGCCGGCGAGTGTATAGAAAAAAATCTAGATGAAAATTCAACATCACATCTGCAAACCATATTATATGGTGGAAAAAAGTGTTTTCTGCAAAACAAACACAATATATGGTATGTGCAAATTTACAAAGCGATAGATTCTCCATTCCTGCAAATCTGTTTCCGGCATCCGTCTTTGATGCTATATGCTTCCCCATATAAAGTTTCAGCGCCATCATCAACCACGATATAACTTCCATCGTTCAAAGCTATCATCCCATGTCCGATACTGTCGGCATAGGTAATATCCTCAATCAGCCGAAGCCCGCCGAGAACCACTCCCTTCAGGCGTTGAAAATGCGGCAGGATATTCACCTGGGTCATTCCGAGTCCGGAAATCCAGCGCTGATAATTTGGGTCAACTGCTTCCTCTTCCGATTCCGGGCCAGCGTACACAAGCTCTGCACAATTCATTGAACCTGCACTCCCCCCAATAATAAGACCTTCATAATTGCGCAATCGTTCTTTCAATCCGATACGCTTCATAAATGCGTTCTGCGTGGGAACATGTCCGCCGCCAAGCAGTATGACATCCATCTCGCTTAACCGTTCGACAAGTCCTTCTGTCCTGGCATCACACATTTCAAAAAACGAAAATTCCAATCCACTCATGCGAAAAGATTCTTTCAGACAATTTATGATTGCGTCGTTTCTGGTATAATCATCCGGTGTTCCGCTGATTAACAAAATTCTCGAATTTTCTCGCCAGAATACTTCTATTTGATCCAGTTGTCCATTTTCTCCCATTAAAGGGATTGGAATTCTCCTGCCGTCAACCTTCATCGAACCGCCAAGCGAACTTGTTAATATTACTTTCATAAATTACGCTCCCCTCTTAAACTGCAACGCTTTTAAATCAGGTATGCCATAACCTGAAAAAACCGAAAAATCAGCATTTGCAGGAAAAACAGCATACCTGGCAAAAAGCGCTACAGCTTAAATGTATGCACCAACCCTCAAAAAATCATAAACGCTTCACCGGTATCCAGATAGCGCTCTCATATTCGCTGCTTCCGGTATCCTTACCGGAATACCATTCGATATTCAGCGGAAGCGCCATCTCAAACTCCTGATTTCCGGGGAGCCATTCCGAAAAAATGCGGGTATTGACCGTCTGCAGAGAATCGGGCATGGCGCCGGTACACTTAAATTTGGCCCATTCGCTGGCGGGAATCTCAAAAACCTTCATCCCCTCAGGCACTTTTCCCCCCTGATATGCGCCTGCAATGTAATAGCGGAACTGCTTCCCGTCCTCAACATCGTCCAGGCAGACTCCGAATTCTCCCACCATACATTCCGCAATGGTCTGCCGTATTTCTTCCTCCTGCGCGGACCCGTCCCCGCAGCTGCAGCCGTCTCCACAGTACCTCTTACGGAATTCATCCCAGAATTTCGGGATTTCCTGGTAAGAATTGTCGTAAGAAAATGTCCTTTCAAACCCGATCATTTTCATAGCTTCCCTTTTTTCGATGCTAAAATCCATTTTGTTCCCTCCTTTAATTGATATTTCCACTGTGAGGGGCAGGAACACCCTGATCCGGTATGGCTGATCCCGAAGCCGCATGGGGGATACGCCGTGAAAGCGGGAGAAGGCCCTTGTAAAACTCTCCGGGGTATCGTACCCGTATTTATATGCCAGGTCGATAATCTTCTCTTCCACGCCTTTGTTGTTTCTTTCCCTGCACGGAATGCTCCCCCGGGAAGCGTCACCTCCCTTTATGACATCCAGCCCTGCCAGGTACAGCCTGCGGTTCCTCAGGTATTCTCCGATGGAATAGCCCGTCATAATCTTAAATCCCTTTTGAAAATAGAAAGGCGATATATGCACCGCATCCGCCACTTCCCTGGCGCCGATGTCCGTAAGCAGATGCTCTTCCATATAGTCAATCGATTTTCTCAAACTTGCCAGCCATTCCATCTTTTTTCCTGCCTCCTGAAAACAGTATAGCCTGCCTAAATGAAAAAATCCTGTCTTTTTGTGCCTTAAATTGTCATCCTTACTTCTTAATCTTAAAATATGATATTACTCGCAGTAGTCATACAGGAATAACAAATTTTCCATCTGTACGGTTGGATTTTCATCAATATTCCTCCAGATGGAAGGAATACAAAATCCTCTCCTTCACAGGCTTCCCGTAGAGCTTCTGGATCGCCTCCTGATAGTAATCGATCTGGGTCTCATAACGGTTCCACAGCTCTTCCATGGAGGAGACGGCATCCGTCTTATAATCCAGCAGCACCAGTCCGTCCTCCTCCTCAAAAAACACGTCGATAATTCCCTGGATGAGAACGGTTTCCTTATCCGGAAAATCCGCCCTTAATCTGCGGGCGTCGATTCCCAGCACAAAGGGCTGCTCCCGGTAAAGCTTTCCCTCCCTGCCGGCCTTCCACATGCGCCGGGCAAGGTCTGAGCGCAGGAATTTTACGATCTTTTTCTCCCGCACGGCCTGATAATACTCTTCGGTAAGGCGGCCGCTCTCCACCTCTCCCAGCAGGAAGGTGTGGAGATTTCGTTCCAGCCTTTTTCCCAACTCGTCCGCAGCATTCAGGCAATCCTCCCCATGGACTTCCGGACTTACATGAACAGAGACATCAGAATCATTAGGTTCAAATTCAGCCGAATTGGCGCTCCGGGCTTCCGGGCTTGCATGGACAGCCGCATCGGAATCATTACATTCAGATTCAGCTGAATTGGCGCTCCGGGCTTCCGGGCCTCCATGCCGAGAGGCGTCCGAATTCCTGCCTGCAATGCTTTCTGAGATATTCGCAAACATAAGCTCAAAATCCAGCAGTTCCATCACCCTGTGGTAGGCATTTCCCCGGACTGCTCCGCTGATCTTTTCCTCTCCTCTGCGGAAAAGGGGAATATAGGGCTGTACCTCCTTTTCCTCGAACATGTGGTAGGCGGCTTCGTCCCTGTCCGCCATGGCGGCGATCTTTAATTCCGAAACCGTGGTGGTGGTATAGACATCGGCCAGCGCTGCATAGGGGTAGACAGCGTTCAGTCTGTCCGACAGATATGCCCGGGCTTTTTCATCCCCAAGCTCCCCGGCCCGCTCCAGAAGCTCACGTTTCTGCAGAAATCCCATCTGCTCTGCCACCTCTTCCGTCATCTCATCCGTCTCTTCTATTACGGATACCTGAATGCAGGTACCCGGCAGGACGGGCAGCAGAAAGTCCAGATAGCTTCCCGCCTCCATGAAATCCAGGTAGGTCAGGTGTTCGTCCGGAAGTTCCTGGGCAAGCTCCCATTTCTCCGCCGCGTTTTCCAGCACGCCCGTTAAGATCAGCTTCTCCCTGGCCCGGGTCATGGCCACATACAGAAGGCGCAGCTCCTCTGACAGGCTCTCCTCCCGAAGCTTTCTGGACAGGGCCGTCCTGCGCAGGGTTTTGTTGCGGATCCGCCTCTCCGGATCCACATAATCCACGCCCAGCCCCAGATCCATATCCAGTATCAGGGTCTGGTTCACATCCTGCATGTTGAAACGCTTGCTCAAGCCCGCCGCAAAGGTGATGGGAAATTCCAGTCCCTTGCTCTTGTGAATGCTCATGATTCGCACCACATCCGCATTTTCATCCAAAAGCTCCGCCCCGCCGTAGTCCACATCGTATTCCTCCAGCTGTTCCATATAGCGGATAAAATGAAACAGTCCGAAATAACTGGTTTTCTCAAAATCCGAAGCTTTGGTGAAAAGCATTTCCACATTGGCCCTTCTCCTGCTCCCGGCGGGAAGCGCCGTCACATAGTCCAGATATCCGAAATCATTCACCAGCTTTGTCAAAAGCTCCCGGATGGGCAGGTAGACCGTGCAGCTTCTGTACTCCTTTATCATCTCCAAAAAGGCAGCCGCTTTCTTTTGAAGCCCTGATTCGTACTCTGACTGGGCTTCGGCTTCTATCCGGGTTTGTTCTTTTTCTGCATTTTCTTCCGTCCCTTCCTCCGTTTTGACTTCCTCCTTCATGCCCGCATCCCGAACCGGGCTTTCTGTCTTCCCGGAGAAAATCTCAGCAAACCTGCGAAGCGCCTCATAGAGGCTGCAGCCCTTCTCCCGGCTGCGTATTTCGGCGATCTCCTCCTCGGTGAATCCCCCGAAGACGGATTTCATCACGCCGAACAGGGGGATATCCTGGCTGGGATTGTCCAGCACCCGGAGGAGCTGCAAAAGCTCCTGGACCTCTGCGGCGGCGAAATACCCCGTCTTGGAGGTAATATAGGCCGGAATGCCCTCCTTCTCCAGGACAGCCTTGAATTCCTCATCCCAGCCGCTGTTTGTGCGCAGAAGAATCACCATATCGCTGTACCTGGCATCCCGCAGCCTGCCGCTCTCCCTGTCCGTCACCTGAAAATGTCCTTTCAGCTCTCTGATTTTCCGGGCGATAGCCAGGGCCTCCGCCTGCTTTGCATTCGGTCCTCCTTTTCTGCCCGGCTTTTCCACCAGCAAAAGCTCCGCTTCGCAGCCTCCGCACTCCGGATATACGGCTCCGGGGTACAGCGCGGCCCCATCGTCATAGGAGATTCCTCCCACCTCCGCGCTCATCAGGCGGGCAAACACATGGTTTACGGCGTCCACCACCTGTGTACGGCTGCGGAAATTTTTCGCAAGGTCTATTCTTTTGCAGTTTCCTTTTTGAGCACTATTTTCCTCCTTGCTGCCTTCTTCCGCCTTCTCCGCCTCATAAGTATTATACTTCTCCAGGAAAAGCTCCGGCCTGGCCAGGCGGAATTTATAGATGCTCTGCTTCACATCCCCCACCATAAATCGGTTATGCCTTCCGTCCTCCTCGCCGGACACCGCCCTTAAGAGGTATTCCTGCACCAGGTTGCTGTCCTGATATTCATCGGTCAATATCTCCGCAAAATGCTGCCTGTATTCCATGGCCACGGCGCTGGGCTTTCCCTCTTCCCCCTCCCCTTCCAACAGGATATCCAGCGCAAAATGTTCCATATCGGAGAAATCTATCACCTTTTTCTCCCGCTTTTTTTCCGCCATCCTTCTGTCAAAATCCAGCACCAGGTCGATCAGGGTGCAGACCGGCTCCCGGCAGGCCCCACCCTGTGTCAGCGCAAGGGAGAGCGGCGTGACAAACAGCCGCTGGCAGAGGTCGCCTACGCTGTCCTTTACCTCTCCCCGCAGCTTCTTTGCCAGCTCCCTTTTGGAAGCGGAGACGCTTTCGTCCTTTTTGGAGGGCAGCCTGCCGAAGGAAATTGCCGGCAGCTTCGCCGCAAATTCCTCCAGGGAATTGCACCGAAGCAGCCCTTCCATCTGTTCCAGCTCCCCGTCCACCGCTTCCCCATACATATAGGGACCGTCCGGCGCCTGGCAGAGGGCCTGCACCTTTTGGAGCTTCTGCACACATCCTCCCGTCATCCGCCGCAGGTATCCTGCAAGATAGCCCGCATAGGAGCTTGCGGTTAATTCTTCCAGAGTAGCAGCGGCGTAATCCGCTTTCCGCTCCGCCAGCCATCGGGCGGGCCAGGGAAAGCTTGCCGCATATCGGGACAGGTTCAGGATATGCTGCTCCAGCACCCGTTCCCGTCCTCCGGGGCAGAAATATTCCACACAATAGCGAAATGCCTCGCCCCAGGAGGCAAAGCCTTCTTCCATCAGTTCCTGCAGGGCCTCCTGCTGCATGAGCTTTCCCTCTCCTTCGTCCGCGATGCGGAATGCGGGGTCCAGGCCGATCTCATTGAAATGGTTTCGCAGCAGGTAGAGGCAGAAGCTGTCGATGGTGGTGATCTGGGCGTTGTGGAGGAGGGTTGCCTGTTTCTGGATATGTTCGGATTCCGGGTGTTCGGACAGTCTCCCGGAAATGCCAGCGGCAATTCTTTCCCGCATTTCCGCGGCTGCGGCGTTGGTGAAGGTCACGATCAGCAGTCTGTCGATGTCCACGGGATGGGTCTCGTCGCAGACCATGCGGACGATGCGTTCCACCAGTACGGCGGTCTTGCCGCTTCCTGCCGCCGCGGATACCAGGATGTTGCAGCCATGCAGTTGGATGGCTTTTTGCTGTTCTGCTGTAAATTTTACTGCCATGTGGGTTCCTTCTTTCTGAGTGTGATCTCGGGGGTGCTTTCAGTTAGTGGGGTGCCGCGAAGGCCTGGGTTATGGCATGGTCTTGGGAGGATTGCGGCGAGTGACGGCGGAAGGGGGCCGGGGGACTTTACTCTGCCCGGGCAACGCCGGAGATGAACTAAGCGTTAACTGCGACTAAGGCGCGAAAGGACCGCGCCTAACTCGCAGTAAACGCTGGATTTCATCTCCGTCTAAGGGCGCCCTCTGAGCTGCCGTAAAGTCCCCCGGCCCCCTTCCGCCTGTTTCCCGGCCTTCCGTGTGTTTCCTGGCCTCTGCCTATTCCTTACTTCCGTATGTTTTCTGACTTCCGTCGTTTTTTGACTTCCGTATGTTTTCTGACTTCCGTTGTTTTCTGGCAGGCTGTTTTCGGTAAGTCATGACTTAAACTGTAACGAATTTAAATTAGGTATGCCATGAAATTTAAAACACCTTTGTTTCTCTGGCTATTTGAAAAACGGCATACCTGACCAAAAGTGTTACAGCTTAAGTTTTGTCATGCATTCAGGCGGCTTCAACCCCTCTTCAATCAGAACTGCATATAGACTCTTCGCAAAAACATAGCGATATAACTGCTTTATTCCTCCCAGTGTTCGAGCTCATCAGCCGGGTAGGCTTTCGTCCAGTGATATGGTTGCAGTTCCTTTAATTCGACAAAACGGATTTTTTCTTCTCCGGTGGTAACTGCCACCTGCACCTCTTCGCCCCAATACCGCAGTCTCTCCTGGCAAATGCCGCATGGCGATAACACTCTATATGGAGAGCTTTCGTCATCACGGATAAGGCACATGCAGTGCGTCACTTTTTCATTGTATTTGTGAGCCTCAAGCATAGCGCCCAGCTCAATACATACAACTGCAGATGCGTTAGCGGTTTCAATGGAAACACTTGTATAATAATTTCCCTTGGACGTACGGACAACGCCGGCGCCGCCCCAACCGACAGGATACCTCTTTTCTATCAATTCCACCGCCCGCCGATACATTTCATTTTCTATTTCGTAATCCCTCATAAAGCTCTCCTCAACCATATATGTGTCTCCTCTTTTTCAATGGGTGCACGGTTCCGTTGACTACATGCAGTGTGCTAAACCCATTTAAAACATTAGCATCGTAATTAACCAAAGACTTCTGCCGCGGCAATAATTTTAAGGATCGACCTGTCCGCCTTATCTCTTCCATATTCTTCTCCTTATGTCACTCTATGGAGAACGCCCTGCAGTAACCCAGGCGGAAGGGGGCGGGGAGACTTTGTGAGAGCACCTACGGGGTGCCCTTAGCGGAGGCGAAATCCACTGGTTACGGAGACTTAGATGCGCCCTTTGCATCTTAGTCTCCGTTACCAGTTAGTTCGTCGCAGCGTTACCCCGGCCGAACAAAGTCTCCCCGCCCCCTTCCGCCGTCACTCGCCGCAACCCTCCCATCCCCTGCATTAACCTCCCCCAGCATGTGCAAAACCTCATTCTCAAGTACCCAACTCTCCGCCAACAGATAACAATCCGCATCGCCAAAATCCAAATTCTCAGTCCAATCAGCCAAAATCTCGGCCAGAATCTCAGATAAAAGATTCGATTGCCATTTCCCATAGTATCTATTATAATGGTTTACATACATTTTCACAATACAAAAAGTTTAGCCGGGAAGATAAGGCAATGCTATAATAACTGCGTCAAAACGAAACTATATGGAAAGAGATTTATAGCAGTATGTTCTCACCAAGCGATTTTTTAGTTGGATTTTTGGATACCTTGACAGGGCATCTGGCACTTGCAGTCTATCTGCTGGCGGTGACAGATGAACGGGCAGTGTGGCGGCGGCTGAAAAAATTGCCTCTGCTGCTTCTATCCCCGCTTATTGCCGTTCTGCTTTCCGCCGGACTACATACCGTTCCGATACTGGGAACATCCCAGTATTTCATCAGCTCCTTCGCCGTACTTATTATGTGTACCCTGTGGGTGCGGTGGGCGTGGCAGTTCGGGTTCTTGCGGGCCTTTGCCGCCACCTGTATGGCGGGGATCTTCCAAGTGGCTGAATCCACCATGTCTTTCTGGATGTCAGGCGAAAGCATCTTCTTCATGGCGCAGTTGAGTCTGTATCTGGGCGCCAGCATTGTCGTCTCCCTGCTGCTTTATAAGCTGCGGTTCGGCAGGTGGTTCCGCCTGTTGCTGGACAGCGAAACTGTGCCCTGGCGGATGGCCCTTCTGCTGTTCGCTCTGGAGGCATCCATGGAGGTGTTCCTTAGTTTGGGAAAAGGCGTTCACCCACCGTATCTGCCATTTTACTATCTGATGGCATCGGTGCTGGTGCTCCTGACGGCGGCGCTGATGATTTATCTGGCCCAGCGGTTCGAAACCGCCCGGAAAATGCAGGCCCAGCAGGATGTTATCGCCCAACAGCGGCTCTACGAGCAGGATCTGGAGATGATCCGCCGTGAGGTACGCACGTTTCGTCATGATTATAAAAACCTGTTGGCAAGCCTTGCCGAACAAGCAGGCGAGGGAGAGCTGGAGGAACTGCGCCATACTTTGTCCGAATTGGATGCTGGGTTTGACCGGCGGCTTGGAAAGAAAATCCAGGTGTCCACGCAAATTGGAAACTTACAGCTTCCAGAAGCAAGAAGCCTCCTTTTGAGCAAGCTCACAGTCATGCGGGAGAAGGGGATAGATTGCCGTCTGGAGGTGCTTTACCCTATCGCAGCAGTGGATATGGATGTATGGGATTTTGTCCGCTGCCTGGGTATTCTGATAGACAATGCTATGGAGGCTGCGCTGAATACGGAGCGGCCTTGGGTGGAAATCGTTCTGTTGGCCCAGGAGCGGCAGGTGTTTCTCCGGATATCAAATTCCTATACAAATGTGATTGAGCCAGGAAAAATGTGGGACGATGGCTGGTCTACAAAAGGGGCGGGCCGGGGATTGGGCCTGTCCAGCTACCAGCATATTTTAGAGAACTATTCCAATGTCTCCACTGGCACCAGTTGGGAGAATGGCGTATTTGTGCAGGAGATGACAGTGGAGGGCAGGGCATGATTGGAATTTATTTGTGCGATGACGAGGAAGCTGTCCGTCATCAAATTCAGACGGCTTTGGAATGGAGAATATTTGTTGAAAACTATGATATGAAAGTTGTGTGCAGCGCTGCCAATGTTCAGGAATTACTGGCCGCAGCAGAAGGGGAAAGATGCGGAATTTACTTTTTGGATGTGGAATTAAAAGATGAAGAATGGGACGGCTTTCGGCTGGGGCAGGAGTTGCGGCGGCGCGACCCGCATGGTACGCTGGTCTATATCACCAGCTATGGCGATTTGGCTTGGCGCACCTTTCAATATCACTTGGAGGCATTCGACTACATCGTAAAAGAATCAGAGCAAATTGGGCCGTCCGTGTCGCAGTGTTTGAGCGAGATACATTTACGCCTGTTGGCAGAACGCCAGGACCCGGCAGAAATGTTTACATTGCGGACAGGGGAAATGGTGCGTCATGTCCCCTTGTGCAATATTCTCTTTTTTGAGACTGCCTCCATCCCCCACCATGTTTTACTCCATACATCCAACAGCCGAATGGATTTTTTAGGAAGCCTCAATGAACTGGAAAGTCGATTAGGAAACCGCTTTGTCCGCACACACCGGGCCTATTTGGTGGCGACGGATAAGATTGAAACAATAGATTTGAAACACAACAAACTGTGGGTTGGCGGTCACGAGTGTCTGCTTTCCCGCGCAGGGAAAACAGAACTTCGCAAAAGAATGGGAGGGAGCTGATGAGTTTCCCTCCCGTTCCATTTAGGAAATATTTCTGTTCGTTTAGGAAATTTGAAACACAGCGCTCTGCTTATGTGGTATGGTCATACTGTCAAGCGGCAAGACAGGAGGAGGTGAGCATATGGCGAAAGAACGTTTTGTTGAGGTCTACAATCAGGGCCTTGTAAATGTAGCAAAGGTTATCGTGGATACAGAAACCGGCGTGAATTACCTGATGGCTTCCCATAATAAGGCGAACGGCACCGGGCTGACGGTGTTGGTCGATCCGGACGGCAGGCCAGTTGTTACCCCCGGCAAGTAAAAAAGTAATCTGCCGCACGGCGGCAAAAGAAAAAAGCTGTCGTACAAGCAGCGCATTGTCACGCCCGGAGCGGCGGCTTTATGAGGTGTTCCGTAAGTACGCCAGCCACCGGCAGCGTAGGAACCGGCCAACTAAATAAATTTTCGCCGCGCCGTTGCTTTGCGGGGCTGTTGATGGTATAATCATAGCGTCAGCAGCTCCGTTTCTGTTTCAGAAGGGGAGCGCAAAATGAACAATCGAATTGACGCGATTTATGCAAGACAATCCAGCGGCAAGAATACGGCCAGACCCCAGTTCCAAATGCTGGTGGAGGACATCAAGCGTGGGCTGTTTGCCAGGGTGGTCGTTTACAAACTCGACCGCATCAGCCGTTCCATTCTCGACTTCGCAAACATGATGGCGCTGTTCCAGGATGTCATTCGTGCCACCAGCGAGAAGCTGCAAATTGAGTGGAAAATCTGACGGCGGGCATACCGTCAGGCCATTACTTTTTTATGCCCTTGTCCAATGTAGTTCACAGAGTATTCCGGATGCCCTGGTCCGGACAAGCCGGAACTGAAAATATGCCGGAATGCGCAGGATTTCGCTATTAAGCGCCCAAACTCAGCGCCAAGCTCAAAACACGGAAAGGATGCCTGACACATGATTAAAATACTTGCCATAGGAAACAGCTTTTCACAGGACGCCACCCATTATCTGCATCAGATCGCGGCGGCGGACCATGTAGATCTGAAGGTCGTAAATCTCTACATTGGGGGATGCAGCCTGGAACGGCACTGGAATAATATTCTTACGGAGGCGGAGGATTATCTGTATGAGGAAAACGGGGAATCCACCGGGAAAAATATCTCCATACAGAAAGCCCTGGCCATGGAGGAATGGGATTACATCGTCACCCAGCAGGTAAGCCATGAGAGCGGTCTTAAGGAAACCTACCATCCCTGGCTGGAAAATATAGTGAGCTATATTCGGGAAAAAGCACCCCGGGCAGAAATTTTGCTGCAGGAGACCTGGGCTTATGAAATAGACAGCCTGCATGAAGGCTTTGCCAATTACGGACAGAATCAGCAGGAAATGTACGAAAAGCTGTCTTCCGCTTACCGGGACGCCGCCAGGCAGATCGATGTCCGGCTGATACCCTGCGGGGATATTATACAGAAAGTAAGGAAAATAGAACCTTTTATCTATGAAGACGGGGGAATGTCCCTCTGCCGGGACGGCTTCCATATGAATCTGATCTACGGCAGATATCTGCTGGCGGCCGTGTGGTACAAGACACTTACGGGAAGGGGCATCCGCAGCAATTCTTACATTCCCTCCACAAAGCTGGCCCCGGGCGCAGTCTGCAGGGAATGGATTTTAGAGGTGGTGAAGGAGGCCGTGGAGGCCGGTTAAACTTCCACGCGGGCTGCTGTATTGCGGAATCCTTAATTGCGCAGCCCCACTACTTACCGCTCGGCTCGTATGTAATATCCGAGCAGTATTTTCAACCGAAAATGGCAAAGAATATTTATATGATATTGGGGCAGTAAAAAAACTTCTCATACTGCTTCTCTTTGGAAAATATCCCATCTATGGCAATGCTCCAAACCGGCAGGTGTATATGTCAATCCGGCAAATACTGCGGGCAGGATACGGCCCCATGTCAATGTAATGGGGCCGCCCTTTCCGCCTGCTGCCAAGTAACATACTGCCGGACAGCAGGCTGTTAGGTGATATGTCGCCGGACAGCCTGCTACCGGATATCGAAGACGCTCCTGATTTTCAGCCCCTCCGGCTTCCCCTTCAGGATCCTCACCCTCTTTTCCCCGGCGTTCATGTCAAAATAATTATCCTCCAGCAGCATATCGTCCGCCTCGTTGAGAATCTCCACGGATTTGGCGAATGCCGACGCTTCCACCACCAGCTCCTCCCCCTCCGCATGCACCCGGAGGCAGGGATCTTCAAAGCGAAAATGCTTGGGCGGGCAGAACATCGCCGTACCTGCGGAAATTACGCTGCCCTCCCGCAGGCATTCGAAGCTCACATAATCCCCGTAAAGATCCGCGTCCGCCATATCCTCTTTCTCCAGCCACAGGCTCGAGAGGGCCGGCACCTCCGCCAGACTTTCGCCCCTGCGCTTCACCGCGGCGGAGGCGTCCCGCAGGGCCCACCGGATCTCCACCGTGACATCCTCCCGGCTCTCGTTGGCCGCGTTCAGCCGGATGGACTTCTTCACCTCATAGGGTTCAGCGTTAGGATTGGGGTCCTGGGATAAAAGTCCCTCCTCCTCACAGGAGAGCAGCACGGGGGCAAAGAATCGCTTCTCGTAATAATGCAGCGCCTTCCAGCGGCCGCAGTAATCGATGGAGGCCCAGCTTGCCACCGGCCAGCAGTCGTTCAGCTGCCAGACAACCGTCCCCATGCAGCGCCCTCTGTTTCGCCGGAAATGCTCCACTCCGTAACGGATGGCCTCCGCCTGCAGAAGCTGGGAGGCGTAGAGCAGCAGGCCGAAGCCGGAGGGGTAGAGAAAGGTCTGCTCCATATAATTCATGATCTTCCCGTTGGCGCTTGCATTCCGCTGATGCCTTTCCATCACATGGGAGAAAATATTCCTGTCCTCCGGCAAGGTGAAGCTTTCGCAGGTTTTCAGGGAGGGGAAGGACTGAAACCCGAATTCCGACAGATAGCGGAAATGGAATTTCCGGTATTCCGTAAACGGTTTGTTCCCGTGCCACACATCCCAATAATGTACATCCCCCCGGTTTTCGTCGTTTGGTTCGTCGAAGGCCCCTCCCGAGGAAGGGCTGGAAGGCCAGTAAAAGGTGTTAGGGTCATAGTTCTTTACCAGCTTCGGCAGGATATACTCATACATTTTCACATAATCGCTCTTCTGTCCGGGCTTGCTCAGCCAGAACCTGCCTCCCCGGGCCACAAACATCTCCATCTCATTGTTGCCGCACCACAGCCCCAGGCTGGCATGGTGACGGATTCTCTTGATATTGTCGATGAATTCCGCCGTGATATTCTCTTCAAATTCCTCCGTCAGATTGTAGACCGCGCAGGCGAACATGAAATCCTGCCACACCACCAGCCCCAGCTCGTCGCAGGCGTCCCAGAAGGCGTCGTAGGGATAGTTCCCCCCGCCCCAGACGCGGATACAGTTGTGGTTGGCATTCTTCGCCTGGAGCAGCAGGTGGTAAGTGCGCTCCGGCGTTACTCTGGGCAGGATATTGTCCTCGGGTATGTAATCCGCCCCCATGGCGAAGATTTTCACGCCGTTCACTTCATGGCAGAACTGTTCCCCCCACTCGTCCTTCTCCCGGTGGACCTTCATGGTTCGCAGGCCGATCCGCCGTTTCCAGGTGT
Source organism: uncultured Acetatifactor sp. (assembly GCA_910589035.1). Lineage (GTDB taxonomy): Bacteria > Bacillota > Clostridia > Lachnospirales > Lachnospiraceae > Acetatifactor. The sequence continues at coordinate 80,199 of CAJUSI010000001.1, forward strand.
CAAGAATAAAAGCCGACACGCCCGACTGTCCGGGCACGATTCCGTGAGGATTTATTTCTCCGATCAGCTCCACCTCCACCTGGTAAAGGGGCTGCCCGCCGTAACCGTTGGGCCACCAGAGCTTCGGCTCCTCCACCCGGATCCCCTCCAGGGCTTCCCTGTGTCCGTACACTTTTTTTCCGCCCTCCGGGTCCGTCAAAGTGACTCTGCAGGACAGCCCGGACAGCCTGGCATCGTCCCTGCCGAACCGGCGCAGATGCTCCTCCCCCGTCCGCTCCACGTCCACATCCAGCTTCAGCGTCACCTGCCCCTGCTCATGTACCTGGGTAATATACACGCTTTCGATTCTGGCGGTGTCGTAAGCCACCAGCTTCACATCCCTCCAGATGCCCGCATCCGGCAGGCGGGGACCCCAGTCCCAGCCGAACATGCAGTGGGCCTTTCGCAGATAGGGAAAGCCCTTCATGGCATCCCTGCTCCCCGGAATTCCTTCTTTTTCATCGGCCTTCCGAATATATTCCGTAGGGGAATACAGAATCACCTTCAGCTCGTTTCCCCTTTCGCGGAGGATCCCCTTCACCGGGAATTCCCATGTCCTGTGCATATTCTCCGCATGGGCAAGCTTCTGTCCGTTGAGAAAGATATCCCCGATGGTGTCGATGCCGTCAAAATGCAGCAGCACGCATTCTCTTTCCAACTCCTCCCGCTCCGCGTCAAAGACGGTCGCATACTCAAAATCATTCTCCATGATTTTCAGCGCTTTCAGCTCATTGTCCCGGTAATAGGGATCCTCCATCCGCCCGTTTTCCAGCAGGTCATTGTATACGCTTCCGGGCACCCGGGCCGGCAGGTACTCCCCGCTTCCCGCCATCCGCATTTTCCAGTTGTCATGCAATTTTCTTACGATCATACTGCCCCCATTCCGTTTTTCCCGTTTTCTCGGGTTCCATACCATAGTTTCATTGCATCAGATCCAATGCCCTCGCTTCATTTCTTCAAAGGCAATCCATCCGCTTCACCGGACCGGTTCCATACCGAATCCGCATCTTCCTCCCCCTCCTGCATCCGCTCCAGTATCTCCTCCCTGTCCAGCTCCTCCAGAACGCGCTTTGCGCACCCGGGAAGGGAGGGGTCAAAGCCGCAGACCTTTTTGTAGGCGCAGTAGGTGCAGGCCTCCTCGCTCCCCTTCTCGTAAGGGTCCAGAGATATCCTGCCGTCCAGAATCTCCCTGCCGATTCCGGCTATTTTACGGCTCACATAGCGGGATACGATCTCCATCTCCTCCCCGCTGAGCACGCTGGAGCGGGAGGAGAGACTTCCGTCCTTTTTCCTCTCCACGGGAATCACGGTGGATTTCTCCTCCATCTGCCCGTCCAGCAGGGACACGATATCCGGCGCCCCGTTCACCACGCCGTTCATGCGCATCTGCTTCTCAATCTCTTCCTCGATCTCCTCCGGCGTAAGCTCCACGGGAGTCTCCACGGATGGATCCTGAATATGGTAATACAGCAGCGCCGCCGGCACGATTTCCTTTCCCTCATGCCGTCTGCCCGCGATCTCCAGAGCGGTGTTCATGTACACTACCAGCTGAAGCTGCAGGCCGTAATACAATGCCGCCAGGTCAAATTTCTTATCCCCCGATTTGTAGTCGATCACCTTCACATACACCTTCTCCTCATCCTCGGCGATGTCCATCCTGTCGATGCGCCCCTGGAGGTGCATCTTCTCCTGCTCCGAAAGGGCGATATGGACGCTTTTGAGATCATCCGCATACTGGAAGGAGAGTTCAAAGGCCTCCGGCACAAAGCTGCCTCTGCGAAGCTGCTTCTGCAGGACCATCACTGTTCTCACCAGAATCCGTCCCATCCTGGTAATGCCGTATTCGTTCCTGGCGCTGCTGTAGAGAACCGTATTGCCATAGGACGCCGCGTAGCTTTCCAGGACCTGAGACACCGCGCTTTCCGCGAATTCTCTGGGAAAATCAAACCAGGTATAACCCTTCTCCGCCAGCTTCTCCGAAAACGCCTCCAGAACCCCATGATACACCGTTCCCATATCCACGCTCTCGAAGGTAAATTCCCCCCGCTCCTTCAGGGCAAGCCCGTACTGCAGGAAATGCCTGTAGGCACAGGCGGCGTAGGTTTCCAGCCGGGTGACGCTGCCAAACAGACCCAGGCCATACAAGGCCTTCGCCACCGCCGCGGACAGCCCCGTATCCCGGTACCGCTGAAACGCGGCCTCCGTGAGAAAGCTGCGCTTTTCCTGAAGCCCTTCTTCCCCGTACACCTGATAAATAGTGAAGAACTCCCGCAGCTTCTCCTGGGGCAGCGTCCCCTGCACATATTCCCGCAGCTCCTCCGCCAGATATCCCGCGCCCTCCCCCGGCGTCACAATCTGCTCCAGCGTGCTTCGCAGCTGGGGATATTCTACGGCGATACCGGGGTACAGCTCCCTCACCACGTCCACCAGATAGGCGGGCCGGATGGACTTTCCGGCGCTGTTCACCCGGGACCAGGCAAGATAGAGTCTTTGTGACGGCTTTGTCATATTCAGATAGAGATAAAATCTCTGGATGTACATCTGCTGCCTGGGGCCAGGCGCCAGTTCCAGACCCGAATCCCGCAGGAACTCCCTGTCCATATCCGAGATAATCCCCCCCTTTGCGGCCGCCTTGGGAATGTTCCCGTCGTTGACCCCCAGGAAGAAAAGCACCTTCACCTGATTCAGCCTGGTCCGCTCCATATCCCCCACCAGCACCCGGTCCACATTCTGGGGGATGGCTCCCACCTGGATCTCGCCGAAGCCCGCCTCCAGAATCTCCGCAAATTCCCTGAGGGAAATCGTCTCTTCCCCCAAAAGAGCATAGATCTGATCCAGAAGCTCCATAACCAGCCTGTAAATCTGGGCGTATTCCCTGGCCCTGGTGGGCTCCCCCGACTCTTCGAACCGCTGCCGGAACACGTCCAGCTTCTGTTGTACCTCATTCTGCACCAGGAATTCGTAAAGCCCATTGACATAGCTCTTTACGGGCTCTCCCTCTTTCAGGCGAAGCATCCCCACCTGTCCCATCAGGCGCTCCCTCAGGGAATTCAACTCCGCCAGCGCTTCCTCGTCCTCCCCCATCTCCGGAGTCCTGCGGGTGAAAATGCGGCTGTAGCTGTGAAGCCCGCGAATCCCCGTCTCCAGACAGTAATTCTCCAGCCGGTCCACCTCCTCCCAGCCAAGGCCGGCCAGGCCGCTGCGCAGATAGTGGAACACCGCATCGTAGGAGAAATCCTTTGTATACAGGGTCAGGGCGCTCTTGATGTATTCTATCATGGGATTGAGTACGATCCCCCTGGTTCTGTCGAGAAAGCAGGGAATCTCCATCTGGGCAAACTCCGTCTCCACATAGGGGGCATATCCCGCAAGATCCCCCATGATCACCGCAATATCCCGGAAGGCAAGTCCCTCCTCCCGCACCAGCCGGCAGATCTCAAGCCCCGTCTGTCTCACCTCATCCCTGGGGGAGGCGGTCTCAAACAGCCTGATTTCCTCCTGCTTCTCCTGGTAGGGGCGAACCCCGTATCGAAATAGATTGTTTTCGAGATAGCGCAGGGCGGGAGTATGGCGGAAACGATGATTTTTATTGACAAGCTTCGCGCCGGGACAGCTCTCACCGGACAGCATGCCGCCGGACAGATTTTCATCCGGCAGGAGGAATACATCCTCCCTTCGCTCCACCTGGCATTCCTGCGCCAGACGGCTTACATCCGCCACGGTCTTCTTGCTCAGATAGAAGAGCTTCTGCTCCCCGTCCAGAATGTACGGATTCTCCTTCGCCCCCAGGGTGAGCACCAGGATCACCTCCCGGCACCGGCGCATCAGCTCCGCGATCACCCGGTACTGGACGGGGGTGAAGCCGGTAAAGCCGTCAAACACCACCACGCTCCCCGGCAGCAGCCTCGATTTATGCAGGGAGCGGGCCAACACATCCAGTGTCTCCTCCGTGGTGATGAAATTCCCCCGGATATACTCCGCAAAGCCCCTGTACAGGGTCTCCAGATCCTTCAGCTTCTGCGCCAGTGCCCTCCGGTTCCCGGCATGCTCTATCAGCTTCCCCACGTCCTCCGTGCCGATGCCGTACTGCATGAACTCCGAGACTGCGCTCTTCACCTCATGGATATAGCCCTGCCTGTTCAGGAAGCTCCCCAACGTGGGCAGGCTGTCCTTCAGATTTGCCGCCACCTTCTGAAGCACAAGGCTTTTCCCCGTATCGTCCAGCACCGGAACCTGCCGGCTGCCCACCTCCTCCAGAATGCGGTGCCCCAGGCGCCCGAAGCTGAGCACATCGATATTCAGGATTCCCCCCCTGTCATTCAGAAGGACCAGCTCCTTCTGGGTCTGCATGGAAAACTGATCCGGCACTATGATCAGGAAGTTCTGCCCGGGGTTCTCCTTTGCCCTCTTTGTGATCTCCTCATAGAGCATCCTGCTCTTCCCCGCCCCGGAAGGGCCGAAATAAAATTGAAGGCTCATTCCGATCTCCTCTTGTCTCTTCTTCTATCTCCTTGTTGCGGTTTTCTCATTGTAAAACAGCTTTCTTCCGCCACCTTTTTATTGACGCGATATTTTTCCCATGTTATTCTTGATACATAAACTCAATTTATCCATCTGAGGAGTAAAATCAAACTATCTGTCAATCAAATTAGAGGAGGTAACTGTTATGGAATATGTTATCAATTTCACATGGGACGATGAATCAGGCGTATGGATTGCCACCAGCAATGATATCCCCGGCCTTGTCCTGGAATCAGGTTCCTTTGACGCCCTGCTGGAGCGTACCAGATTTGCCGTCCCTGAACTTCTGGAACTGAATGCCGCTGTTTCGCCGCTGTCCCTTACCTTCAAATCAATACGCCATGAAAGGATGGTCATAAATGGCTGAATATGAAAAACGTGTACGCAATATACTTTCACAGAATGGATGTACCTTCCTGCGGCGCGGCAAGGGAGACCATGATATCTGGTACAGTCCGATTACAAATCGGCACATAACGGTTGATACGAAAATCAAATCCAGGCATACCGCCAATGCCATCCTGAAACAGAGCGGAATCAATTATAAATTCTAAAGAATACAGAGCAGGGTCCTCTGCCCGGGGAACCCTGCTCCGGCGTTTTACTTCGTCTGCAGCCTCACCACCGCGGCGCCGCAGCCCGGCAGATGCAGGGTGTCCCGGACTTCCGTTTCCGATACCAGATCGAATCCGTTTACCTCAGATACGGCCGCAGGTTCCCCGGTGCAGTTGAGGTAGAATTCATACACTCCCTCCTCGCCGCTTCTCACATGGTATTCCACGCCCTCCGGCAGCTGCCTTGCGGGAATCCCCGCATCCGCCAGCATGCTTTGAAACAGGGGGAGCATCTGGGCCGCAGAGGTTCTGGCGGCCACATAGTAGGCCTTCCCTTTCCCATACTCCTTACAGGTCACGGCCGCCCCGCCCCGGTAGTAATCCTCCGTATAGGTGCCCAGCACTCTTGCGTCCTGCACCCGGAGAACCTCCGCGTAGTCCGCGACCTCCCATTTCTCTCCGTTCTCAAACGCAATTCCGTTTCTGTCCGTGGGATAGAGCGTATCGATTTCTTCGCTTATAACACCGAACAGCTCCTTCAGGCCGTCCCCGGGGAATCCGCCCAGGTAGCAGAGCTGGTCCGCATCCACATATCCCGTGAAGTAAGTAGCCATCAGCTGCCCTCCCCGCTCCACAAAGGCTTTCAGATTCTGCGCCGTACCCGGCTGAAGCAGGTACAGCATGGGCGCTATCACCAGATCGTACCGGCTCAGATCCTCATCGGAGCCCACCACATCCATATCGATGCCCAACTTCAGGAATTCCCTCCAGATATCGATGCAGGTCTCCTCATATTTCTTTTTGGACTGGGAAAGGGCCTTCACATCCTGGATGGCCCAGCGGTTGTCCCAGTCGAACAGGAGCGCCGCCCTTGTCCGCACAATGGTTCCGGCTGCGGGCGCGATCTTCTTCAGAAGCTCTCCCACCTCCTCCACTTCCCGGAATACCCTGGTATCGTCCGTGCCCAGATGGTCCACCACGGCCCCGTGATACTGTTCAAAGGAGCCCCGGCCCTTTCTCCACTGGAAATACTGCACGGTATCCGAGCCGCAGGCCACGGCCTGAAGGCAGGCCAGCTTATGTACGCCCGGGCGTCTTAACTTGTTAAAGGGCTGCCAGTTCACCAGTCCCGGCGCGCTCTCCATCATCATAAACGGCGTGTCGCGCTTCAGAGAACGCATCACCGCATGCTGGAAGGCGGTCTCCCCGAAGGTCTCCCCCAGGGTTTCCTCATTATTGTGAAAAAGAGGATAGTTGTCCCAGGACACCGCATCCAGGGCGGGAGCCATTTTCCGATAGTCCAGGCCATTGTACAGGCGCATGAGATTCGCCGTCACCGGAATGTCCGGCGTCACGCTGCGCAGGGTCTCTATCTCCCATTTCATGAAATCATTGGTATTCCAGGTGGTAAAGCGCTTCCACTCCAAATTCAGCCCCATGACGCTGGTCTCCCCGTTGGCAAAGGGGGGCTCTATCTGCTCAAAGCTGTTGTAGCGGTGGCTCCAGAAGGCAGTCCACCAGGCCGCGTTGAGTTTATCAATATCGCGGTCAAATTTCTCCGCCAGATATTCCTGGAATCTCCGGACGCAGTGGGGGCAGAAGCACTCCCCGCCAAATTCGTTGGAAATATGGTACATCACCACGCCGGGATGGGAACCGAAGCGCTCCGCCAGCTTCCTGTCCAGAATTGCCACCTTCTCCCGGTAAATGGGGGAGGAAGGACAGTGATTATGGCGCACGCCGTGATGGTTGCGCATTCCCATCCTGTCCACCCGCATGGCCTCCGGATAAGCCTCGTCCAGCCAGGCCGGGCGGGCGCCGGAGGGGGTTGCCAGCACCGTGTAAATACCGTTTTGATAGAGGTTGTCAATGATGGACTCCAGCCACTCAAAATGGAATTCTCCCTCCGCGGGTTCATACATGGACCAGGAAAATACCCCCAGTGTCGCGCTGTTGATTCCCGCCTTCTTCATCATCCGGATGTCCTCCTCCAGGATGTCCGGCCTGTCCAGCCATTGCTCCGGATTGTAATCGCCTCCGTGCACCAGCCCCCCGATCTGAGGGAAAAGTATTTTTTTCTCCATAAATGTCTGCCTCCTGTTTTTGCGTTACAATTTATTGTTGGTTTTTATTACTATCTTTACTGCGGTTATAGAGCTGTTGATTTCGTTTAGCTGTTGTCTGACTGTTGTTGTACTGCTGCCAATACATTACCCGTTTTCCCCATTTTCATTCTGATTTTTCCTGTTACCCTTTTCCTCTTGTTTTTATACTGCACAGCGCTGAACGCTGCCTAATGTATTCATGCGATGGAACCAGTCAGCATTATGCAGTCTGGTTGCACGGCAAGTGAAATTGTTAAGCAGTATATATTGCATTTTTCCCTGATTTGAGTATACTTGGTTTCAGGAAGGAAAGCAATCAGAATATTTTCAGATGGAGAGAGTTTATGTGTATATTTTTCTGCGTGCTCATTATCGGTGGAATTTTTACCGGAGACTACAAAATCAAGAAATATGTAGAAGAAAAGGTGAACGAACCCAGGCCCATTCTGGGTGGCCGCATTCTGCTGCGAAAATATCATAACCGGGGCGCTATGCTGAACCTGGGCCAGCGCCGGAGCAAAATTGTGACAGCAGTGTCACTTCTTCTGTGCGTGCTGCTCACTGCCGTCTTTCTGCTCAGCCTCGGGAAGAGGGGAAACAACCTGCTGCTCATCGGCCTGTCCTTCCTTTTGGGAGGCGCCTTCAGCAACACTTACGACCGTCTGAAGCGGAAATATGTGGTGGATTATTTTTCCTTCCGGGTAAAGTGGAAGCCCCTTGGAAGAATCGTGTACAATCTGTCGGATTTCTGCATTATAACAGGCGCATTGCTGGTGGTGTTGGGAAGCCCCTGAATCTTATATTTCGTTTGTACAGCTTATCCCTCCGCTTTTCGGATATGTTCCCGAATCTCTGTTTCGTGCTGCTGGCAGTAGGTGTAGCTATTTCGCATGAAGTCTTCTATACTCAGACTTCTGTACATGGCATCCAGGGTATCAAGGATTGGTTTTCCATCCGTCATCATGTTGAAGAAATAAGGGTAGACACAACCTCCCTCTTCCCTTGGGAAATACGGATTGATGGAGCTGAGCCGTTCATCCCTCATCACGGATTCAACCACCATCTCGCTCAGAATCCATTTCAGGGACGGGCGCTCATATTCCTCATAGCTGTCTCCAAAAAGACGATTCCATACATAGAACCAAAGGAAATGTATGATTTCATGGATTCCCACGCCGATAGCTCCCCGTTCGCTGTTCAGGTAAAAAGTTTCATAACAGCGTTCCTGTAAAAAACGGGGACTAATCGGATTCATACTTACATTGCACCGCAGGTCATTGAACAGCTTTTCACAATCGATCCCAAAAGCTTCCGATAGAGCGGCTGTAATCTGTGATTTGCAGGCTTTCCAATAGCGAGAATATAAAATCACCTTCTCATTGATCTCATCCTCCAACTCAGCATATACAGCTCTCATTGTTTGCTCAATGTATTTTTTTCTTTCAACAAAAGGCAAACTTGCGGCATATGCCTTGTCAAGCTGCGGATAGAAACGGTATAAGGGTTCAGACCAGAACTCTGATTCTCCTTCGGGCTGAGATTCCATAATGTACTGAATCATGTAATCCACACCGGGATTTATAAATGTAATTTCCATGATTTCTCCAGTCATCCTGTTTAATAGTCAAATTCATGTTCACCAACCATAATTGTCTGTGTCAGTTTTTCGCTCTTGTATGGCTTGCGAATCTCAATCAAATTCAAAACAGTATAGCCATGCTTCCGCAGAAATTCGATCATGCGGTGGTTATTGGGATGAACATAGTTAAAAACAGTATCATCACCATAGGAGGCGGCGATTTCCTCTGCCTTGCTGTGCAGAGCAGCAGCAACACCGTGACGGCGATATTCCTCTTTGACAAAGATAGATTCCACCCAGACCACCTCGCTGTCAATACGGCAAACCACATAGCCTGCGTATTTGCCATCTACAAGAGCTGCAAACACAGGAAAGTCGGCGGAAAGATATTCTTCCATTTCCACTCGTCCCGCTTCCGCATTGGGCTTTGATACGATTCCTTTATAGGAACGCAGCTCTGCCCGAAACAGGGCAGCCATTTCTGCAAGTGCCTCGTTTACTTGCTGAATGTTGATTATTTGCATCTACCTTACTTCCATTCATTCTTTCTATGTATATACACATTGTGTATGCACATTGTGGCACATCAGCCAACAAGCCCGCTGTATGCAAAATGTGTCCTTTGGACACATTGGCATCAAGCCTAAGCCGTAATGACGGTTCCCGCCCTGCCGTTCACCGCGTCCTTCACCCTGCCCAGGGAGGTAATCAGCACCCTGCCGTCCTTCACCTTTTCCAGATAGCTTATGGCCGCCTCAATCTTCGGCAGCATGGTGCCCGCCTCAAACTGCCCCTCTTTCACGGCCGCCTTTGCCTCCTCCGCCGTCATGGAAGCGACGGGAGTCTGGCTTTCCTTTCCGAAATCCCTGTAAACGCATTCCACTCCGGTAAGGATAATCAGCTCGTCGCAGGCCAGATCGGAGGCCAGCTTCCCGGCGATGGCGTCCTTTTCAATCACGGCGGAAGCCCCCTTCAGAATATGCTGCTGTTCGATGACGGGGATTCCCCCTCCTCCGCAGGCAATCACCACCTGGTCCGCGTCCACCAGCGTCCGGATGGTTTCGATCTCCACAATGTCAATGGGCCTGGGAGCCGCCACCACCCGGCGGAAGCCCTTGCCGGGATACTCCCTCACATAATTTCCCTTCTTGATCTCCGTCTCCGCGTCCTCCCTGGACATATACCGCCCGATGACCTTGGTGGGCTCATAAAACGCTTCGTCGTAAGGATCCACCGTCACCTGGGTCAGAATCGTGCTCACCGGCTTGGAAATCCCCCTGCCCAGAAGCTCCGAGCGCAGGGCGTTCTGGATATCATAGCCCACATAGCCCTGGCTCATGGCGGAACAGACGCACATGGGCGCCGGGGTATAATCGATATAGACCCTGTGAAGCTGGGTCATGGCCTTATGGATCATGCTCACCTGGGGCCCGTTGCTATGGGTGATGGTCAGCTGATAATCCTCCTCCACCAGATCCGCCAGCGCTCTGGCGGTCACCTTTACCGCGTCCCGCTGGGCCCCCGTGGTATAGCCCAGCGCTTCATGTCCCAGGGACACCACTGCTCTTTTCCTGCTCATATGCTCTGCCTTTCTATCTGCAAAATATGGATTCTCTTGTTTAGAGCTTAAGTATACCTTTTTCCTTCCTCAAAGTCAACAAAGGCGTTGGTTTTCCTTTTCTCATCCAATATTCGGCTTCTCCTGTATCCGTTCGGCCAGTGCCGGACTTCTTCCGCGCCCGGCCGAAACCCGGCCTACTCTTCGTTTATCCGAAGCAGCTGCGCTTTCGCATCCTTCATGATTTCCGTCAGCCTCTGATATACTTCCAGAGAAGAAAGAACATACCTGTAATTTGCCCCGTCCTCCATCACCGTCATATCGCCATACAGCTTTTCCGTTTCTTCCCTCAAAAACTGTATCACGGCAGCCTCCTGTTCCGATATGACACCGTCCGCCCAAAAGGCTGCTATCCGGCGGGAATTGATGCTTCCGCCATTACGGATGAACCCAGCCACACTCTCCGTTTCCTGCCACCCTGCCGTATCCACGCCGCCCGTCTTATCGGGCATTGAAATACCTGCCAGATTGATATGCATTTCCATATAGGCTTTTAACTGCGTCAGATCGTTTATAATTTCCTGCAGGCAGGAAAGCTGCTCTTCATAGGACTCCGTTTCCCGTAACCTGCCCAGACTATATGCCATATCATTCAGGGTCCCATGATACCTTGTCAGAAATTCCCGTTCCCAGGCCTTTTCTTCCTGCGCCTTCCGCATATACAGCATGACAATCCAGACGCTGAAACAGTATCTCCTCTGCACATATAATTTTTCCGCACATAGCCTGCAAATATATCCCCAAGGCAGGACGCCCCTGTCAATTCTTACGTAAATCGGCCCTCTGAGCCATGTCAGTTCTTTCGTAAATCCGCCTTCAACGCCATGTCGATCTTATTGATATCTGCCCCCTGCCGCCTCTTCGCGCTGGCATACAGCTTCTTATAGCCGTCCATATCCCCACGGCTTCTCGCGTCGGTCAGAAGCCAGATAAACAGGTCTGTCAGGTCATCCCTGCACTGCTGCAGCCCCAGTATGGCGGTATCCCTTGCTTTGTCAATCTTTCCCTGCTTGTGATAGCAGTCCGTCAATTCCGCATAAACTTTTCCCACCTTTCCCAGATGGGCCTCCAGGTAGGATATATATTTGTCCTCTCTTCCGTATTGATGATACAGTAAGGCGGCCTCCTTTCCATAATTCCCGGACTGCTCCAGCATATCGGCATATACAAGAGCCTCTTCCCTTACATCCCAAAGCCGCTCCGCCAGCTCGTCCATCAGTTCTTTGCAGCCGGCTTTCTCATAAAATCTATGGCGGACAATATCAGACAGAACCTTTTTACGAAGCTCCCAGTCCTCTCTGTCCAGGTCGTCTCTTTTCAGCAGACTTTCACATATACTTTTCATTTCGCCGGCTTCCCATTGCTTTTCAGTAGCATATCTGCCCGAAAGCAGCTCATATAGCGCATTCAGCAGTTTCCATTGAGAAACAAACGACAGTTCTTCCTTCCCCTCCCGTATCTCCTTCCTGCACATCAGCCGGATACTCAGCAGAATCTCTTTCTTTCGGGTGAGCGCTTCCATAAAAACTATTTTTTCATGAGAATACCCGATATCCGCATATTTTTCCCGGAAAATCCTTTCATCCTCCCGGATTTCTCCCTCCAGGATATCTTCCATCTGTTCCAGCAGTCCGGCCGAAATTTTCTCTTCCAGGAATTCGTCCTCCGGCAGCATATGGGGATGAATGTTCTCACAGACAGGATTCTCCAACAAATCGACTATTTCCCGGGCGGGCGCACTATCGCCTCTCTCAGCCGCTCTGCCGATGACCGCCCTCACCCAATCCATTCCTATTTCCACCAGCTCCATGGAAAGCATGTCTTCGCTTACGGCATCAGCCAGGGTAAACGGACCTTCCGGTTTCTCCCCATACTCATCCGAGTCCTGTGCTTCCACTACTTCAAACTTCAATCTGCAGACCCTGTCCAGTATATCTGCTGCCATTCTATATTCACCCAGAACAAGCAGATCATGACATCCCCTGAAGATGCTGCTCCAAAAAGACATAGCGCTGAATGGGTCATTATGCCATGACATCCAATCATCCATATATCTTCCGTCATCGTCGAACTCATAATAATGGGTTTCGTATTCCACATAAATATCGCCGTCTTCTACCTTGCGGCAGAATTCTTCGATTTCCTCCCGGCCTGGCATATACGGAACCCTCTTTTCTCCCGTAAGAGATTGAAGGAATCCCTGCCGACCGCTTTCCTTACACAATTTTGCCCGGTCCAGGATCCACTGGTCTTTCTGTTCTTCGGACATCCTGTTCAGCTGCTCTGTTATCTTCTGTATGAATTCCATTCCAAGTATCCTTTTCAAAAGTATATTTGTGGTTTTTAGCTCTTTGTAATCTTTTTCTGTATTATCATACTATGAACCCTGCTGTTTCGCAATGGTTTTAACCCCCTTATTTTTATTGCCTTCCTTTAGTGCCTCTTGCAAAATCACCGAAATCCGATATAATATAGGCATAAAGAAAGGGGGCTATTATGGATCTGAATCTGCAGATAACGGATATGGCTGGGGCTGTGCCCTCGCACTCCACAGTAATCGTCAATTTTGTCGCTGCCGTCCGCAAACAGCTGAAAAACAGTACCTGCTATGTTTTCTCCGATAATGTCCAGTATCGGTTTAAAAGCGATGACGGAGAAAGCAGGACCGTTATTCCTGATGCTTCCATCAATTGCCGGGTAAAGTCCAGGCGGGGCAATACTTTTATTGACGCGCCGCGTTTTGTCATGGAAGTCCTGTCCCCATCCACCGAGAAATTCGACCGCACCGAAAAAATGGAGCTGTACCGCCAGCAGGAAATTGAGGAATACTGGATCGTTGACTGGGAGAAAAAGCAGGTGGAAATCTATCAGCTGGATTATGAGAATGGCACTCCCCGGTACTACCTTTGGAAGGCGATTACCGAAGCAAATAAAGAAGAATTGAAAATCCTTCACTTTCCCAATGTGAAGATCACCTTTGACGAATTGTTTGACGAAGTTTATCTGGACAGCTAACAGACTGTCGGGAAATGCCTCCTTATCCACAATAGAATTCTGTCCCGGATTCTATTATCAGAATTCTATGGTTGACAATGTCATCTCCCGGCAGACCATTCTTTATTTCTGCAGGCAGTGAATCATGCAGCGTGCTGCACAAACTGAAAACCCATTCTTACTTGGCTTTACGCATGCCGCGAGGATCCATCATCCAGACGATGGTATTTTATGCGGAATCAAACCCACCGGAAGCCGGCTTTGAGAATTTATGAAGATCCGAAACTCCCCGCTTCAGGAATCCAGCACCCCCGTAATGCATTCGTTGTTCATGGGCGCCTTCCGCTCATAGGCCGTCTCCAGATTTACATATCTGCCCTCCCGGCTGCTTCTCTCAAAGGCCGTCATGATCTCCAGCACATGCAGGGTCTGTCCGCATCCGGCGCGCAGGCTCCTTCCGGTGCGCAGCGCCTTGGCCATATCCGCCAGTCCCAGCCCCCGGCTGTTGTCCTTATAATCAAATACCAGGGGGATCTCCCGGAAGCTACCGTCCTCGGGGCGCAGAAGCATGACGGGACCGCCGAAGCCGTTGGGATCCGGCACCCTGAGCGTCCCCTTTGTGCCGTAAACCTCAAGGGCGGCCTGGCTGTCGTAATACACGTCAAAGGTGGTGGTGATGGTGCCCACCGCTCCGTTTGCAAAGCGCAGAATGCCGTTTACATGGGTGGGAACCTCCACCGCAATGCTCTGGCCGTACTGGGGCATGCTGGTAATGGTGCGCGTCTCAAAGCTTTTGGAGGTAATTCCCGTGAGCCCTTCCACCCTGCCCAGGAGATTTACCAGCGCGGTGAGATAATAGGGCCCCATGTCCATCATGGGACCGCCCCCTTGCTGATAGTAGAAGGCGGGCGCCGGGTGCCAGCTCTCATGCCCATGGCAGATCATCCTGGCGCAGGCGCCCACGGGACGCCCGATGAAGCCGTCATCTATCAGCTTGCGGCAGGTCTGGATTCCCGCTCCCAGGAAGGTATCCGGCGCGCCCCCCAACATCAGGTTCTTCTCCCCGGCCAGGGCAACGAGCTCCTTCCCTTCCTCGCAGGTGGCCGCCAGGGGCTTCTCGCTGTAGACATGCTTCCCGGCCAGAAGGGCGGCTTTGGTGGTCGCGTAATGCTCAAAGGGCCTGGTCAGGTTCAGGACGATCTCGATCTCCGGGTCGGCAAGAAACTCTTCCATGGAAGAAAATCCCCTGGCCGTTTTATATTGCTCCCTTACTTTCTCTGCCTTTTCCGGAACGATATCGAATACTCCCGCGATTTCCACCTCCCGGAAAACCTCCGTCAGATTCTTCAGATAGATACCGCTGATATTTCCCAATCCCAATATTCCTATTTTTACTTTTTCCATGGCCTTCTCTCCCTTTCTCAGTACATCTTCGCACTGTTCTCAAATCTATCCGTGGTAAGCCCCCTGCTCAGAGCGTACTCCTTCCCCTGGGCGGCCCAGAGCATCCCCCTCTCCATCAGGACCTGCGCCTGGGGAAATTTCTCAAACACATCGTCATGATGTCCCAGGGAATTGTAGAACACCCTGCCGTTGCCCCAGAATTTTGTCCACGCCACGGGCATATCCACCTGTTTGTTGGAGCTATGGTAATAGGGCACCACAGGGAATCTGGTGGTGGCCAGAATCTCCACCGCCGGATCCACATGGAGATAATACTGCTCGCTGCAGACCTCAAAATCCTCCAGCCCCTCCACAATGGGACTGGAGCCATGGCAAATATTCACCCGGTAGTTCACCCCGTCTCCTCCCGGATGGCTCACCCACTGTCCTCCGGTCATAAACTGCCATTCCACATCCTCCCGGAAGGCGTCACACATGCCGCCGTGGCAGCCCGCCAGCCCGCAGCCCGCGGCCACCGCCTTTACGATGTTTTCTCTGGCCTTCGGATCAATACTGCCCATGGTCCAGCAGGGAATGATGAGATCCATCTCCATCACATGCCCCTCGTCCAATAGCGCCTCCTGGCCGGAATGGATTTCGCAGGTATATCCGTGCTTCTCCATGATCCGCGCAAACCTGGCCGACACCTGAACCGGCTCGTGGCCGTCCCAGCCTCCCTGAAAGATCAATACCTTTTTCACTCTGTTCATATCTTCTCCTTTCTTTCTCCCCTGTCCAGGTCGGCTCTGCATCCGCGCTGCCCCCTGGCTGTGGGTATAATGTCCTATTCTCTTCCAATCCTTCTCTTTTCCTGTCCAGGTCGGCTCTGCATCCGCGCTGCCCCCCTGGCTGTGGGTATAATGTCCTATTCTCTTCCAATCCTTCTCTTTTCCTGTCCAGGTCGGCTCTGCATCCGCGCTGCTCCCCCTGGCTGTGAGTATAATGTCCTTTTCTCTTCCATGCCTTCTCTTTTCCTGCCCCAGGCAAACCGGACCGGCAAACCGCCGTTTTGCACAGGAAACCGTTAATGAAACTCCCCGCGGCAGAGCTGCGGGGAATTAGACCCGGAGAGATTAAACCGTTTTTAAGACACCAAATCTTCTTTACTTTCTTTACATTATAGCAGATATGGCATTATAATGATTGTCATATGAGAGGAAAAACTGGCCAAAAATTGAGAAAGGACTCCGAAGCATGAATCCGTTTTTTGAAAATCGTGAAAAGGCGCGTCAGCCCTTTGAATCTTTCGAGTCTGAGAACATGGAATTCCCGGAGCATCTGCACAATCATACGGAGATTCTGATGGTCTGCTCCGGGCAGATCACCGTCCGCATCATGGAAGAAGTCCGGGAATTACAGGAGGGGGACTGCGCCTTTATTTTCCCCCAGCAGATTCACAGCTATCACAGCCCTGCGGAGAGCCGGGTTCGTCTGTATATTTTTGACAGTTCTCTGGCAGGCGCCTATCTTTATTCCCTGGGAAAAACCGTGCCCTGCCGGCCATTTATTTCCCGCGGAGAGCTGCCCGGAGACGGCTTACTGGCCCTGGAACGGCTGTATGCACTCTCCCGCGGCGGCTTTGTTCCCCGGGACGCCGCGCTTTGCTCCGCCTGGATTCAGGTATTGTTTTCCCTGGTCTGGCCCCGGCTTGCGCTCTCGGAGAGGAAGCTGTCCGGGGACATAGAGCTTACCTGCGGGATGGTGCGCTATATTATGGAGCATTTTCAGGAGGATCTGAACCTGGAATCTCTGGCTCATGAACTCCATGCCAATAAATACTATCTTTCCAATATTTTTTCCGGCCGGCTGCATACGAATTTCCGTCAATATCTGAATCGTTTTCGGGTGGAGTATGCCGCACAGCTTATGAAGGAGACCCATTCCCCTCTCACGGAAATCTGGGCGGAGGCCGGATTCCAGAGCCAGCGCAGCTTCAACCGAGCATTCTCGGAGATAACGGGGATGCCTCCCAGGGAATACAGGCGCTGTCATGGCATTCCTTCCGGGCCTGTCACCGTTCCCTCTGATTCCCTCGGGCAAGGGGGTGCCGGGAAATGCCAAATTCCCCGAAGCGCATTCCCACGAAAGGATGCTTCCATTGACAATATTTGAAAACAGTTACCATCTCATCCGATTTTCCAGGCTGGCCTCCTGCGCCGCCTTCGTATTCTCCCGGACATACACCGCCGGCCCCTCAAAATCCGGAAGCGCAAGCAGGCCGGACTTAACCGCACAGTCCCCCATCAGTCCGACGCTCCTGAATATCAGCGTCTGTAACACAATCCTGGCCGCCTGGCTGCGCACGCATTCCGAGGCATGCATTTCCATAATCCGGCAATCGCACGAGAACATTTGTTCGTAAACTTGTGCCATTCTCTCTGTTTCCGCCGAAAGAATCTCGAAAATCCGCTTTTCCTCCCCTTCCGTGACAATCATGAATTCCGGCTGCATTTCACCGGAGACGGCCTTATAGATCTTTTCCCGAAAAGCGCCGGTATCCCGCCATTTCTCAAAGTAACGATTGTTCTCCGGAAGGATGCTGAAATCTGCGGCCGCCGCATAGTATTTCTCATCGATTCCGGCATACCCCGCGAAGTCTCCCACACGGCGCCCGGTGTCATACTCTTCGTCCGCAATTCCGTAGTTAACGCCTGCAGCGCCGTCATACAGCCCTTCCTTTTCCTGAAGCGCTAAATGAGCTTCTTTAAATCTGTTATGCCCCTGCCGCATAAGGGGCCATAACATTCCCCAGAGCAGGCAGTTATCAGACAGCTGCCTGCAGATCCGGGAGCATTTCCTTATCTCATCCAGCTTATCCTTCATGCCCGATAACATCTCTGCAAGAGCGGGAACCGCAAAGCCCTCCGCCTTTTTCCAGAATTCCTTCCTGCTCTCCTCCGTAAATATCACCAGGCTGGTCTGATACTTTCCGGCAGGCGTTTTTGAAATAAGCCGATACCTCTCCAGCAGGGCAAGCTCATCCTCCAGATAGACAGAACCCACGCCCAGCTCGATGGCCAGCTCCCTCACCGACATGGCCGTATAATATGCCGACAGCAGAATCTGCCCCGGGAGCTTTCTGGAAAACAGTCTGCTGTATTCCTCGTTGACAGGTAAGGCGGCTCCTTTTCCGCATAAACTTCCGGCAGGTGTTGGCGGCAATCCCCCACACATATCCGTAGAACGCCTCCTCCTTCCTGATTTTGTCCGCACTCTGAAGAATGGCCAGCACGATATCATTGGTCAGATCCTCCGCATCCGCCCTTTCCGGCACCCGCGACAGCGCATAGGCAAAAATCGTCCTGAGATTCTCCTCCACAAATCGGGCCGCTCTGATAGGTTCCAAAAACGCTCCTCCTCTCTGTCATGGTTTTGAAAGCTTTCATCTATATAGTACCGGAAAGGGAAGCCCGGTTAAACGAATCCGTCACTTTTAGATAAAATTTCCCCGGGCAGCGGCATGAATTCAGAAGCTCCCGTCCCAGAGGGGCATTCCGGTGATATACTCCCTCTGGACGGCGGGAACATAGTACGCGCCGTAGTCCTTCAGTCCGTCCTCCCCCTCCATCTCCGGAATTTCGATGAGAAACCGATAATAGGGCATATAATATTCCTCGTATTTCCCCGTCCGGTATACCAGCTCCACGCCGGCGACATATTCCTTTCCGGGGATTTCATAGGGCACTGTGGTGATGTAATATCCTCCCAGCAAAAGCTCTTCTGCCTCCGCCGCGGATAGGATGGGATACTCCCCCGCCTTATCGGACAAATCCCCGTTGAAAATCCTCACCATCCAAAGCTTCCCCTCGTCATTGCAGTAAAAGATCACCTGCCTGAAATGATAATTCAGGATCTCTTCCGTGACAGAATCCCCCGTATCATAGAATCCGATGGAATAATGCTGCCTGCGGTAGATATCATACCAGCCGTCATGGATATTGAGCTTCGGCTGCTTCATTCCAAGCAGGGCCGAGTAAGATTCCCCCAGATACCCCGCCGTCTCCCGGATCTCCTCATAGGAAGAATAATGGGTAAAATGGTATCCTTCCGGAAGAGAAATGGCAGGCTCAAAGGTGATCTGGGCAGTCATGGCCCCGTCCACTCTGATCTCCACACCGTTTTCCTCCGCCCTCACCTCCGTGGGATCAAAGAATCCTTCCGGAACCTCGCCCCCCAGTTTCTCCGTCACCGCCTCCTGCTGCTCCGGGCTGTACATGCCCACCTCCTCAATGTTCAGCTGTTCGGTGTCCATGCCCAGCCGCCCTGCTACATCCGTCAGAAAGGAGCGCATGGCGTCGAAGTCCGTCCCGGATACGATATAATTGTCGTCATAGGACAGCGGATTCCGGTATACGGGCAGGGTGGATAGCTGCGCCTCCCTGGACCATGGATTCGAATTGATCAGCTCCGATACGTCGAATGCCATATAGCCCTCGTAGCCCATTGCCTCCTGCCCGTTTCCCGTGACGGCAAGCAGGGGAAGCTCCCCCGGATTCTGTGCGCTTCCGCCTCCCTCCGGGAAACCGGACGGGTTCTCTCCCCGGCTCTGGTCCGGAAGTCCGGATGAATTTTGCTCCAGCCCCTGGTCCGGTCCCTCGGATGGGTTCTCCCCCCGCCCCTGGTCCGGGAGCCCGGATGGACTCCTCCCTGTCAGCCGCATCCCCCCGTAAACGGCCAGGGCAAGGCAGGCGGCGGCCGCGCCCCATTTCACCAGCCGGAATCCTTTTCCCCTCCTTTGCAGGGGCGCCGCCTCCGCGATGTATTTCTCTTCCACATTGCCCAGAGCATCCAGAATGCGTTCGTTTTTCATAGGATATTCTTTTTTCATAAGGTGATTCCCTCCTTCTCCAGTAATTTTCTGAGCTGGTTCCGGGAACGCAGCAGTGACATTTTCACCTTGCTCTCGCCCATGCCGAAGTCTTCCGCAATCTCTTTGACGGAAGACAGGTACCAATATCGTCGCATGAAAATCTTTCTCGGCTCCTCGGACAGGGAAGCCAGAAAATGGTTGAGCACCTCCGCCAGCGCCATATCATCCACAATTTCCTCCACACAGTCGCCTGCGGGAACGCATTCCTGCAGCTCATGGAGAGCCAGAGCAGTCTGTCCGCCGCCCCGTTTTTCAGCGGTATATCGTTTATACCTGTTCAAAGAGAGATTTCGCGTGATTTTGCCGAGAAATACCGGGAATCGATCGGGACGCTTCGGCGGTATGGTTTCCCAGGCCTTCAGCCAGGTCTCATTGACACATTCCTCGCTGTCCTCGATGCTGTGCAGGATGTTGCGGGCAATAGAGTGGCAGTATCTTCCGTATTTGTCCGCGGTTTCCGATATGGCCCTCTCCGAGCGCGCCCAATATAGATCCAGAATCTGCTTATCGTCCATGGATTTCTCCTTTCTGCAGGGCTGTTCCGTTTTCCCGGACGCCGTTTTCGTGTCCCGGAAAGCTCTTCACCCTGATAGACAACAAATGCTATTCATGGGTCACAGAATATTTTCAAAAATAATCTCTAAAATTCTCATTTCCTGTTTTTGCCGTATCTCTGTCCTCATGGAATAAGCCGGACGAACGGAACCTGTCATCTCCGTTTTCGCCAGGCTTATTCTGACATACTGCTATTTATACTGCTTAACGATTTCACTTGCCGCGAAACCGGACTGCATAACGCTGTCTGGTTCAATCGCATGAATACATCAGGCAGTATTCAGCGTTATGCAGTATACCTGTAAATCTGCGAAGAAAGCCTCCGTAAACCGGCTCCTCTCTTCACACAGAGGAGTTGTCCCGGACAGATACCATCTGTCTCGTCTTGGAATAAACCGGTTAGGTGCCTCCGAAATTCCGTTTATAATCCTCATAACTGCCGTATTCTCTCCAGAGCTCCATCATCAGCTCGTACCTCTCCAGGAAGAGCCCGGTGTAGACGCAGTTGGATGTGGAGAAAATATACCCCCTGCCCTCCGCCATTCCTTCCCGCAGGGACCGGAGCACATCCTGCCTGCATTCCTCCTCTGTGCCGGTCTGCAGCAGACCGCAGTTCACATTTCCCACCAGGGCAATCTCCGTGCCGATGAGTCTGCGCACCTCCGGAATGGATACCCCGCCCTGGGGATCCAGGGAGTGGATGGCATGGGGGCCGCAGTCCGCTATCTGCTTCACAATGGGCATGATATTCCCGTCGGTATGCTTGATGATATAATACCCCATTTTTCGGTATTCCGTGATGGTCTCCTTCAGATAGGGAACGATAAATTCATCAAAGGCCTCCGGGCTGAAGAAGGGATTCACGTTAAAGCAGTAATCCGAACACAGCGTAAATCCGTCCAGCAGATGCCCCTTCTCATCCAGCTTCCTGGCAAAGTCCAACGCCTCCTCCACCCGGCGGGCGGATATTTCGTTGAGCTTATCCGGTTCTTCGTACATCTGTGTGGAAAATTCCATCATCCCGTTGCCGTCCGGAATGGCCCAGGTGGGATCCCCATGTGCCATAATATAGTATTCGTCCCCGCTCTTCTCCCTGATCAGCTCCAAAAGCCGCCGGGTGCCATCCAGCCCGCCCGGATTGGGATGGATGAAGATTGCGCTGTGTCCGTAGGCCCTGGCGGTATCCACATAGATCTGGGCCATCTCATTCATATGGAGATTCTGTTCCGAACGGCTCATCTGATTCCATTGCTCATAATATCGGTGGGAAGGGTGCACTTTCCCGAATTTCTCCATGGTAAGGAAAAATACCAGCTCGAATGTGGGAACCTGACCTCCTATGGGTTCACATTTCAGAGTTTTGATAAATCTCTCACGGTTTGTCATTATATGCCGTTCTCCTCTCTGTTATAAAAAGTATCGGCGGCACCTTATTGATGCCATGTCCGTCTGGCGGCGGACTTTCCTAATAAAGTAAAAAATGCCGGCAGTACCTTATTAATGCCATGTCCGACTGTAGACGAGCTTTCCCATGAAGCAGGAAAAGAGCCCGCTTGCGGAGTTCTCGCCGCAAACGCGTCGCTTCAGAAGCAAACATCCAATGCGTTTGACGCATCCCCCGGAGAGCAAAATAAGCCCAGCGAACACATCATCTGTATATTCGTTGGGCTAATTCTATCATACTGCTCTTGACTTGTAAACAAGCCAAATCCCTATTTTCCTCTCCCGGATCCCGCCACCGCTTTGATGATTCCCAAAAAGACCACGAAAAGCAGTGCAGCCACGGGCCAGATAATCGCTGCGAATTTCCAGGAATTATTATACATACCGATTCCCACGAAGATTGCTGTCACCAGGCACCAGTACACTCCCGGGAAGAAGGAGGTTCTTCTGTTCACTTCCTTTTTCTCCACGGTATAATCCCCCTCCTGGAGCAGCTTGTCATAGCTGCCCTTTATAGTTCCGGCCTTTACGAAAAGGAATACGCCGACGGCAACCATGACAAACAGCAGGGATACGCAGTAAATATACACGATGTCCGGCGCAGAAAACGCTGCGGCAACCATCAAAGGCACAATCCCCAGAATACAGAGCACCGTTCCCACGGTAATGCTCATATTATATGTTTTGCTGAAGCCTTCCCTCTTTTTTACCGCAAGTCCCTTTACGCCGTACTGCAGTGTCAGCTTCTCCCGCTCCATATAAGAATAGGGTTCCATCTGCATACTGATATATACCAGAATGCCTGCGCCGATGGCCACCAGAACCAGGAGAAGTGTCATGCCGACGCCGCCTGCCATATCCGCGCTGATTGCTATTTTCCCGTATTCCTGCATGCCTGCCAGCAAAATCAGACAGATGGGGGAGAGCACGCACAGGGCCGTCCCCGCCGCCATGGGAAGGGACAGCTTCGCTGCGAGCCCCATAAAGCGTTCCGCCTCCTCCATGCTTACCACCCGTGCATTGGTCTCCCCACATTCCTCTTCCATCCTGGGAAGCTCCTCCGTGTCCATCTCATCCTTCAGCAGATAATCCGTGCTCACCCCGAAGAGATGGCTCAGAACAAGAATTTTGTCAATGTCCGGCACCGAGGCGCCGCTCTCCCATTTTGATACGGACTGTCTGGACACATCCAGCTTGCCCGCCAGGTCCTCCTGAGACCATCCTTTTTTCTTCCGCAAGACCATAATTTTTTCTGCAAGTATCATATCTTTTTCCTTTCTTTATAATATTTTTTCTTACTTTTCCTCACTTTTTCTCCTGTATACCCTCGGAGCCTCTGAACCGCGTTTCCCGGGACTTCTGAAATTCAGACCTTACAGATTCCATCCTTTTTACGGAAAACGCTGATTGCATATCACTGTTTTCTGCCAGAAGCTTCCGGGAGACCAGTCTCAGCGAAACCAGGCTGAACCGGAGAAACAGTCCCGGACTGACTGCCGGGAGCACTGCACTTCTCCCTGCTGTCGCCTGATCTGTGCGGCTCTGCGGCGGGAGCATCACAAGGGCTGCAGGCTCTGCGGCGGAATCTCCGCTGGGACTGCTGGCTCTTCGACGGAATTTTCGCTGGGACTGCTGGCTCTTCGACGGAATCTTCGACGGGGCCGCAGGCTCTTCGACGGAATCTCCGACGGGGCCGCAGGCTCTTCGACGGAATCTTCGACGGGGCTGCGCGGTTCTGTTCCGGTGAGGATGATAAAATTATATCTCAAATGCCGGTTGACAACTACCAATTGCGCTTTGAAATTTGTCAACCGTCGGTTGCATTTTCCCTCAACCGTCCGCTCCGGCCTCTGGAATCCTGATTTTTCAGACAATACCGCTTAATTTCAGACTATATCAGCCCAGAAAGTCCGGAAGCAGAATTTTGCTGAAATTGGAGGTTTGACTTTTTCCGGGGAATATGATACCTTTAACAATGTAATGTTTTAAAGCGGCGAACTATAAATAGCGGATGGCCGGGAAGCTCCGGGGAATACCGGGCTTTATCATTTTTTCGTGTTCATTTGCTTTCTTTAGCGTAACACGCTGAAGTTCAGCGCTGCTGCACAAAGAAAATAACCGCATAAAGATAATATCAGGAGGATGAGACATGCCGGTAACGGATTTTCTAGACAGAAACGCAAGGGAGTATCCCAATGAAACAGCATTGGTGGAGCTGAACCCGGATGAAAAGGACACCAGGAGAACCACATGGAAAGAGTACGAGCTGATTCAGCCGGATCGGTTTCAGCCCTACCGCCGGGAGATCACCTGGAGCGTCTTCAACGAGAAGGCCAACCGCTTCGCAAATCTGCTCCTCGGGCGGGGCATCCGGAAGGGGAACAAGGTAGCCATATTGATGTACAACTGCCTGGAATGGCTCCCCATCTATTTCGGCGTACTGAAAAGCGGCGCCATCGCCGTGCCCTTCAATTTCCGCTATGATGCGGAGGAAATACTCTACTGTGCGGAGCTGGCCCAGGTGGATATGATCGTCTTCGGTCCTGCCTTCATCGGCCGTATCGAAGCCAATGCGGAGCGGCTGTGCAAGGGGAGGCTCCTGGTCTATGTGGGGGACAGCTGTCCCAGCTTCGCGGAGAGCTATCACGAGCTGGTGGCGGACTGCTCCAGCCAGGCCCCCGATGTGGTCATCACGGAGGAGGATTACGGCGCCATCTATTTCTCTTCGGGAACCACGGGCTTTCCCAAAGCCATTTTACATAAGCACCGGAGCCTTACCCAGGCCGCAGAGATGGAGCAGAAGCATCACGGCACCGGCCGGGGCGACACCTTCCTGTGTATTCCCCCCCTGTACCACACCGGAGCGAAGTTCCACTGGATGGGCAGCCTGGTGGCGGGCAGCAAAGCCGTGCTGCTGAAGGGTACAAAACCGGAGACCATCCTCTCCACCGTTTCCAGCGAGCATTGCACCATCGTCTGGCTGCTGGTACCCTGGGCCCAGGATATCCTGGACGCCCTGGACAGGGGGGATATCAGCCTGGCGGATTATACACTGGACCAATGGCGGCTCATGCATATCGGCGCCCAGCCCGTGCCCCCCTCCCTGATCAAGCGGTGGAAAGCTTATTTCCCCCATCATGATTACGATACCAACTACGGTCTGTCCGAATCCACCGGCCCCGGCTGCGTACATCTCGGCCTGGAAAATATTCACAAGGTGGGCGCTATCGGCGTGCCGGGTTACCGTTGGGAGTGCAAAATCGTGGACGAGGAGGGAAAGGAAGTGGCCCACGGAGATGTGGGAGAGCTCTGCGTGAAGGGCCCCGGCGTCATGACCTGCTATTACCGGGATGAAAAAGCCACCGCGGAATCCTTAAAAGACGGATGGCTCTACACCGGCGATATGGCAATGCAGGATGAAGATGGCTTCTATTTCCTGGTAGACCGCAAGAAGGATGTGATCGTCAGCGGCGGCGAGAATATCTATCCCGTCCAGATCGAGGACTTCCTGCGGAAATATGACAAGATCAAGGACGCGGCAGTGATCGGCCTTCCGGACAGGCGTCTCGGGGAGAAGACCGCAGCCATCATCGAGATAAAGGAGGGCATGGACTGCACCAGGGAGGAAATCGAGAGCTTCTGCCTGGAGCTGCCCCGGTACAAGCGGCCCAGGGAGATCATCTTCAGCGAGATTCCCCGGAACGCCACAGGCAAGATCGAAAAGCCGAAGCTGCGCAAAATGTACGGCGCGGAGCGCCTGGTAGCCCAGGAAAATATGGGATAGGCGGGTAGCAGCATCTGCCGGACAGTGTCCCTCATGGGATGACGTCCAATCCACACTACATTATAAATTCAGCAGTTTTGCGGCATTGCCGCCGAGAATGGCAGCCTGTTCTCCGGCGGTAAGGCCGCTTTCTTTTATGGCGAGGATATACTCCTCCTGCCCGCTCCAGGGGCTGTCCGTGCCGAAGAGGATGCGGTCCGCCCCATGCCCGCGCACCATCCGCAAAAACGCCTCCCGGGAAAGGGGCGGATTTTCCTCCGGGCTGCGCACCATCCCCGGAGCGGGCTGAATCGGCAGCAGGGAAAAGGAAGTATCCAGGAACACCTCCCTGCCCACGATGCGCTCCTCCACTTCCTTCCAGGAATCCCAGCCCCCCATATGAGCCAGCACGAAGTCCCCCATCCTTCCCGCGCAGGAGCGCTCCAGCACATCCAGCGCGGATGCAATGTGGGATACGGAGGAATACGCAAGGCCCGGATACCCGATATCATACCCCGCGTGGGTGAGGACAATCAGCCCGTTCTCCCAGGCGCACTCCACAATCCGAAGATAGCGCACATCGTCCATATACACCTTCTGAAAAACAGGATGGAGCTTGATTCCCCTGATTCCTGCCTCCGCAATCCTCCGCAGAATACCGCGGTAATCCTCATTGTCGGGGTGAATCCCCCCGAAGGATATAATCCCCGACTCCCGGGTGCGGGCATTCACCTCCCCGGCGATCCGGTTAATCTCCTCCTGCTGATCGGGCCTGGTCACCACGGGAAGCAGGAGGGAGTAGTCCACTCCCGCTTTTCTCATGGACTCCCGGAGCTCCTCCGCAGTACCGTTCAGATAGTTCAGCGCCCTGGCGTTCCCGGCCAGCTTTGCGATGGCACGCCCGGCCAGGAACGCCGGAAACGTGTGGGTATGAAAATCGATTATTTTCGCTTCCATCAATACTCCACCCGTAATGTCTTGATTTCAAAGGCCCGGAAAGAAAGCTCGATCTGCTGTGCTTTGGGATACTCCTCCAGAACCTCCTCCAGCATATTGGTCTGCGCCAGACTCTTTACCGGGAATCCAAAGGTGAGCGTTGTCTTATCGGCCGCCCCCTCTGCCTCATAAAGCCTCAGGATAAAGGCTCTTCCCTTCTCCTCCGCAGGCTTCACCGTTTCCACGATCACATGGCCGCTTTCCACCTTCACCAGACTCTCCGCCAGGGGCAGGCTCCCCTTCACCGCCAGAGGCTTTTCATTCAGCAGATAAGCAGGCTGAATCACATTCTCCGCGGACAGGCTGCCCATATGGGGCAGGAAGGCGTAGGTGCATTCGTGAATTCCCTTGTCGCCGCGGTAATCCGGCATGCATCCTCCCTTATGGAGGGACAGGCGCATCTGGGAATCCTTCACGCTGATGCCGTACTTGCAGTCGTTCAGCACAGCGGCTCCGTACCGGGTCTCGGAGAGATCGGTATATTTGTGGTTAGACACCTCGAACTTCGCCTTCTCCACAGCCGTATTGCGGTTGGTAGTGCGGCGTATATAACCGAACTGAATCTCCTGGCTGGCATAGTCCGTATGGATGGAGGTGTCAAAAGCCGCCTTCAGGAACCGATGCTCATCCTGCCAGTCCATTCTGGTCTCAAACAGCACCTGGGGAGAATCCGCCCGGAAGATCATATCCTGCTCCAGAGTGGACTTTGCGCTGAGGCGGTAGCGGCTGCGGATTCTGAATTCCACCGCTCCGTCGCAGACCACACTGCGGGAAAGAAGCTCCGCACTGTCCTGAAGCTTGCTCTCAAAGTCCGCATCCACGTCCCAGTTGTCCCAGGCGGAGGATACTTCCTCTGCCATGAGAAGCGTATTCAGGGCATAGCCCTCTCCTCTCAGCTCCCGTCCGTTCCTCTTATCCACATAGGATTCCATATAGCCCTTTTCATTGAAAATCACACGCGCACAGGGGGTCTCCAGAATCTCCCTCTCCCCTTTTTCATAAGAAAATACGGATGCTTCCTCCCTGTAGTCCTCCGTCATATCCAGTACCACACTGCCAAAGGCCGGAATAGTCACACCCATGACGGCCAGCTTCCGGTTCCCGTCCATATCCTCGATGACCTGCTGGCGGTATCCGCCGCTCACATAGAGACCCTCAAAAGGAAGGTACTGGACATCGCTGCGGTCGAAGGAAAGCGTATTGAGCAGGGTGATTTTCTCTGCCTCAGCTTCCGTCACAGCCGTCTCCAGCAGCTGCGCGGTCTGCTTTCCAGCCTCCTCAATGATATGGGATACCGCCTGTATCGCCTCGTCATGGGCCCGGGGGATGCAGGTTCCCGGCAGGATATCGTGGAACTGGTTGATCAGCATCTCACCGGTCAGGGGATCGATCTTCTCCGCCGAAGCCACCTGCCCTCTGCGGAGAGCATCCAGCACCGTGACATATTCCAGATCTCTTAAGGCGAACTCCGCCTTTCTGTTATTCCTCTTGATCACATGCTGATTGGTCAGCGTCCCCCGGTGCAGCTCCAGATAGAGCTCTCCATTATAGGTGGAGGGATCCGTCAGACTCTGCTCCAGCTCCTGCATAAAACGGCTCACCGTAGTATGTGAGGTTCTGGGCATGCCCTCACAGTCCTCCAGGCGCTGCGCCACCTCGATCATGCCGAACTCCGGACCGCCGCCCCCGTCGCCGAAGCCGTAGGAAATCAGGCGCATATCCGATACGGCGCGCTCCTTTATGGTATTGTCCCCCATCTCCAGAAGGTTCTCCGCAAACGCCTCCGGATCCGGCCACACATGGGTACGGTTGAAGTGGACCAACACTCTGGAGCCGTCGATTCCCTTCCAGTAAAAGGTATCGTAAGGAAATACATTGGTATCGTTCCACGCCATCTTGGTGGTCAGGAAATATTTGATCCGGCAGCCCTGCATAATCTGGGGGAGGGATGCGCTGTAGCCGAAGGTATCCGGCAGCCAGAAAGCATCCGATGTATAATCAAAATTTTCCCTGGTAAATTTCTGTCCCCACACGAACTGGCGGATCATGTACTCCCCGGAAGGGATATTGCAGTCGCATTCCACATATACGCCGCCATTGGGCTCATACCGCCCCTGTGCCACTCTCTCTTTGATATCCTCAAAGAGGGCCGGGTACATCTCTTTGATAATCTCACTGTGGTAAGCAGAGCTCTGTACAAAGGTATACTCCGGGTACTGATCCATCAGGTTCATCTGGTTGGCATAGGTTCTGGCACATTTCTTCTCCGTCTCTCCCCGATGCCAGAGCCATGCCGTATCCATATGAGAATGCCCGATGAGACCGGCGTAGGGTGCGGTGGGCCCGTTTTTCACCTGGAGAACCTTTTTCAGGATTTCGTCCGCCCTGCGCATCTGCATGCGGAAAATCTCCGGCTCCTCGTTCTCGAAATCATAGGATATCAGGTTGTGGACCTCCAGCATGGCGCGGACAAAGGCCGCCCTGCGGTAGCTCTTCTTCTCCAGGGTCTTCACCATCTGGTTGGCCACTCTCAGGTCAAAATAAAATTCCGCCACCTCTTCGTCCTTCAGGCAGATCTCCACGGGATGATATTCAATCCGGTACTCTTTCTGCGCTTCTACAAAGAAGGGCTGCGTCCCCTTGATATAATGGTTGGCATAATACTCGAAGGCCATCTCGATGGTCTCGCCCTCATGGGCCTCCTTGCAGAGCATATCGCAGTAATGATTCCCATGGCTGTGTACAATGAATTTGGCGGCAAAGTTACCGTAGGGCCTGCCGTTCACCCACAGCATTCCCTCATAGCCCCGGATGCCGGGATAGACGAAAAGCCTCTTTCCGTCCAGTTCCCGGGGAACGGTGTATTCCCCCTTAAACCAGCAGTAGATGCCCTCCCCCTCGAATACCGTGCCGTCCTCACAGGGAGCAAAGCAGGACTCCTCCGGCACATCGTGGTACCTTCCGTCCGTCTGATACGCTCTCATTGGCACGGTTCCTACAACCTGGAACAATTTCGGCTCCAACCGCCTCTCCAGCCATTTCAGCTTGGCAAACGTTCTCTCTAGCTGTTTTTCCGTATACATTTTTCATCCTCCTTTATTTGAGTAATATACTCTCGGAATCTCCAAGCCGCATTTTTCGGGCCTTTTAAGATTCCAATTTTGCTGATTCCTCCACCTTTTACGGAAAACCCAGATCAGGAACCGCTGTTTTCTGCTGAAGGATTCCGAGAGACTATACGTATAACCTCTGGGAATTCCTCTTGCGCTTTCTGCCGCTTTCCGCAGAACTTCCCGGGAACTATTTTCACCGGTTCCCTTCTTTTCCTGCCATGTTTTACGATTTGTCAGAGCCCTGCTTTTACCTGTCTGAATTCCGGGAGACCATGAGTTTTGCAATACATCCCCACAGGCCGGAATTGAAATTTTGCCGGAAAGCACAGAATTTCATTGTCCGGCGCCTGAAACTCTGCGCCCTTCCCTGCTTTACAGCGGGCAGCCAATGCCCCTCCGAAGGCTGCCTTTCCTTTCTCCTGCATACATTCGGACAAAGCACTCCTGCCGCAGCACTGCATTGCACACTCACTCTATCATAGCACCACTTTAACCTCTTTTATGCAGAAATGGAATTGTAAAAAGTGCTGAAAAACCATCTGAAAGTGCCGCTGTTTCCCGTCATTTCTTCCCATTTGAAAACTTCTGTCTGACATGGGCAGGCCGGAACCTGAATAATCTACTCCACTTTCAGGCCAAGGCATTCCGCCCTTTTCTTAAAGCTCAGATACTGCCTCTCCGTGATAAAATCCTCCCGGGCGATGGGCGCGGTAAAATGAAAATCCACTTTTCCCGGGATTTTAAGGCTTCTTACAATTTCACAGTAAACCCCCATGCCCCGCAGCGGCGCCACTGCGCATGAAACAGGGGGATACCGATAATTGTTTCTATTTTCTTCGCCGCATATTGGAGTTATACTGATATCAACGGCAAAGATCGGTTATTATTTTGGGCTTGTAGCCCGCACAGTAAACTGATTTATGGTCCTC
>CAJUSI010000002.1 GCA_910589035.1 uncultured Acetatifactor sp.
AGCGCCGGAGCGCTGAACTTTCATAGTAAACCCCCATGCCGCTTTGTCGGCCCCACTATGAATGAAAGGGGTTTACTGTGAGCCTCCGGCGGATGTGCAGAAAACGGGAAAGGAAGATGTCACTTCGTGACCCCGTTTTCGCACAGTTCAGCGCCGGAGCGCTGAACTTTCATAGTAAACGCACGAAAAGGAGCCGGTGACGGAGGGCATGATCCGGGAGGAGGCACAATGGAGGAACTGAAACTGATCAGGCCGTCCATGGGGCATAAGCGGCAATATGAAGAGATGATGGAGGAGTGGGAAGGTTTCGGGGGGAAGAAAATTGTGTGCCTGACCGGGGAGATGGCTCCGGCAGAGGAAATGGGTGACGGGATGAATCTGCTTTTTATATGCAGCCAGAATAAGAGACGCAGTCTGACGGCTGAGAAGATTTTTGACGGATATCATGGGCACAGGGCATTTTCAGCCGGAACGGAATCCAACGCCAGGATAAAGGTAACCCCGGGATTGCTGAAAAGGGCCGATATCATTTTCTACATGGAGAAGAAGCATGTGCGAAGGATCCGGGAGAAGTATCCGGATATTGCAGGGGATAAGGAGATGATCTGCCTGAATATCAGTGACGATTATGGATACATGGACAGGGAGCTGCAGGAAATATTGAAGGATTGCGTCTATGAATATATTTCGTGAAATGCATGGAAGCTGGACTTTTCCCAGTTAAACTCTCCTTATCAAAACGCAGAAAAGCGTTGAAAGGAGAGTTTTTCAGTATATATTGCGTATGGCCGTTTCCCGACAGCTCCTTCCCGGTCACGGAAGGATATGCCCTGCCGCAAGATACAGGCGGTACCATTCCTCTTTTGTCAGTACAATCTGTACTGCCGCGCAGATTTCACGGAGCCGGCTTACCTTCATGCTTCCTGCAATCAGCTGAATCCCCGCAGGATGCCGTAATATCCATGCAGCTGCAATGGCCGTATTTGATGTATGATATTTCTCCGCAAGAATGTGGAGGATTTTATTTACTTCCGGAAAATCCGGATTTCCCAGAAATGTTCCTGCAATGGCCCCATACTGGAAAGGAGACCACGCCTGTATGGTGATGTCATTCAGACGGCAGTAATCCAATACGCCGCCGTCCCTGTCTACCGCGCCGTCCGACAGCATATTTGCCTCCATTCCGCTCTGAATCATGGAGGAATTGGTAAGGCTCAGCTGGAGCTGATTGACCATTATTTTATGATTCAGGTATTTTGACAGAAGCTGCATCTGGCTTACTCTCTGGTTAGATACTCCGAAATATCTGACCTTTCCCGAGCGGTACAGGCTTTCCAGTGCTTCCGCCGTATCCTGGGCATCGGCCAGGGCATCCGGCCTGTGAAGCAGAAAGACATCCAGATATTCCGTCTGAAGACGCTGCAATATGCCGTCTACCGCTTTTAAAATATATTCTTTCGAATTGTCGTACATTACCCCCGGCACGATTCCCGCTTTTGACTGCAGGATTATCTTCTCCCTCAGTCCCGGATTTCGCCTGAGCACACTGCCGAATATCTCTTCGCATTTTCCTCCGCCGTATATGTCCGCATGGTCGAAATAACCGGCTCCCATATCCACGGCTTCCCTCACAAGCTCTTCTGCCTGCGGAATATCCAGGCGGCTCATCCGCATACACCCTATGGCAATCACGGGTATTTCAAAATCACTGGAACCTAATTTTATTGTCTTCATCGCTTGTCTCCTTATAGTTGTTCTACGGTTTATAATACCGTATACAGAAAGAAAATACAAGCCTGTCAAACTGCCTTTATCATGGTCAGAGCCACATCCTGTAAAGCAGCAGTATGGCGGACAGGAATATTAAGCCGCTCTCTTTTAGAACAAACAGCGGCGGCAGGATAAAGTTATAATCCTGTGTCCCTGAACTGACGGCGGCGCTGATATAGTATGCACCCGTCGTCATTAAGATTTGCGCCGCTGCCAGCATCCCTTTACGAGCAGGAGCTGCGCAAGCCCGCAGCCCGCAAGCTCAGCGACTGCTCCGAAGATATAATGCGTTGCCCGCGGGATATCCGTACCTGCAAATATCTGAAAAGGCATGGCAAAGGGAAAGAGAGAAAGGGCAAAGTCCGCCGCCGGCAGCATAGTTGCGGTAAACACGCAGACCACGCCGATGCCAAGGGATACCCACATATTCCTGCAGGCTTCCGAAATAAGAAGCGGCAGTAGGGCGCAGGGCAGCAGGAGCAAAAACGAATACCCGAAATATCTGCACAGTTCCCTGAAAAAACCATTTTCGATTTCAAACCAATAACAGGTACAAAATGCGACTGCTCCCGCCTGGAGGACGAGCACAAAAAGGCTCATAAAAACCGTCAAAACCGCTTTGCCCAGGAAAAGAGAGCTTTCCCGAACAGGCAGTGACTTCATTTTCTGCATAATATGGAAAATGACACTTTTTTATGGTAAAATGCTGACACAGAAGGGCGTTGTGCCAATTTCTGATTCCATATGCGCTGGCGGGCGCTGCCCGAGCCATGCTGGAATCAATAGGAATCGTAAAGGCGGCATCCCCATGGACTCTGATTACCTGAAGCAAAAACGCATTTTGCTTGTGGATGACGAACAGGAGCTTTTGAATTAAAGGTACACGATTGAGTGGAAAACCGATGAAAGTTTAACCTCCTGCCCCGTATGTATTGATAAAGATTCAATGAAACGGGCGGTAAGCAATCTGATTCAGAACAGTATGAATCATAACGGGCAGGGCTGTCATATCTTCGTTCGCGTTACGGCTGAAGGCAATACCTATACGATTGCCGTTGCCGATGACGGTATCGGAGCCACGGATGAGCAGATTGATAAGCTCAGCCATTCGCCGCATTATATGGTCTGCGACGAAAACACTTCCGAACAGCGGCACGGTTTAGGCTTGCTCATTGTCAGGCAGATCATTTTGGCCCACCACGGGAAAATGCTGATAAAACATAGCGAATACGGCGGCTTTGAAGTCGATTTGAGCTTGCCGCCGCTTACTCTGCCCGGGGAGAGCGTGTAAAGCAGGCGCGCGTATGGAAAGCCTTTGCGTATTTCCTTGCTGCTTTTTCGCTCTCTTACCTGAGTTCGGCCATGTCCCGGTTCGTCTTATAGAACATGGCTCTCGAAATCTTGCTCTGCTCCAGATACCCGCTGCGCTCCAGATTCCCCAGCACCTGTCTTCTCAGATAGGTGGAATCGCTGATCCCCAGGTATTCGGCGATCTCTGAAACCTTGTGTGCCTGATAATAACAGAATGACAGGACTTTCTCATCCCATTCCGTGCCATTCGGAACCGGAGCAAATATAAGGGATGGAGCGCTGCCATCCTCCACTCCCCGGGCGTATGTCAGATCCGGCAGCACCAAAGTGAAATGATCCGAGGAAGAATAAATATATGGCCTGTGAGCCTCGTCGGCCCGGGCATATTCTTCCATAATCTTGTCAAATCCGGTACCTGCCGCTTCCATTACATTGCATCCTACAAGCACTCCCGCAATCAGCTCGTTTCTCCGTTTCGAGATGATGCCGGATAAGTCATAAGTCTTGCCAAGCTTCTCTCCTCTGTAAAATCCTCCCGGCGAAGATATCTCCAAACGGTCCTGAAACATATCTACCTGAATCTGCGTTCCATCCAAAAAGTAATCCCGATGCGCAACCGCATTGATCACTCCTTCAAATAATGCGCGTTTGGGATATGCGTCAATATTTTTTCTGGTATCCCCCAACTTGATCATAGAATGATTCATCCTTTGATTCACAAAATCTATCATGTACTGAATCGTAGACGTGATATTTCCGCAGAATCGGTTTATCGTCACAATTCGTTCGCTCCCTTTGTTAAATCCGGAGAATACAGAGCATTGAACCTCCGTCTTTTTCCCGCTGTAATCGTCCAGGAACAGGACCGCTCCATTCAGCA
The DNA here is from genome assembly GCA_910589035.1 of uncultured Acetatifactor sp. Lineage (GTDB taxonomy): Bacteria > Bacillota > Clostridia > Lachnospirales > Lachnospiraceae > Acetatifactor. Next base: position 3,962 of record CAJUSI010000002.1, read on the forward strand.
GATAGCCATCTTCATTATAAAAGCCCATGGACTGCAGCGCCTTCTCCTTGAGTTCCTTTCCCTCATTGTGTTCTGCGTAAAAAGCGCGCAGCGTCGAAAGCTTCGCCGAATCGTACCCGACATCCGAGACCAGAATGTCATACTGCGTGTTCTTGCTTTTCACACTCATTTCTATGATTTCTTCATATGTCGCTCCGTTGGTAAAGCCATCTCTTCTCATGAAAATGGAAGGAATGTTTTTGTATTTCAGGATGACCGGCTTGACAGAGGATTCCGGAATCCTGACTCTGATGACAAAGCGCTCCCTGTCCTTTATGACATATCGGACAAAGGATATTTTCATCTGCGGCCTGGGCGTCAGGTGTTCATTGACCTGATTGTTAAAATAATTCCGCTCATTATCCGCAGCCTTCCTGTCGAATCCAATTAATTTGTTCGTTTTGTCTTCCACGCCGATATAGAAATCTCCCCCGGACGCATTGGCAAAACCCGCAATGCTTTTCAGCCACCCGATGACATCATCCCGGTTCAGCATGCTTTTGCATTCAAATCGATCGCTCTCCATCTGTATATCATCAATAATCTCTTCCAGATACATGAAATCGCCTCTTTTCTGATTACTTCTATTTTATCCTCATTTTACTTCAATATCACTTCAAAGTCAACTTCAAAGTCACTTCAAATAAGGTTCAATCTACTTTGAAGTCTGTTTGAAGTATTCCACGGAGTACTGCCCAATATACCTGTGTCCCATTATGTGTATATGGAAACAATGGAAGAAACCAAGGACAAAGGTGCGAAATCTAATCAGGATGGGAGTGCCGAAGGACTTGGCATGGCAGGCAGGAAACAGCCGCCGGAGTGATTGGTTCACGACACATTGTTTTCTGGTCCCTGGGAATATCTTTTCAAATTTCTGGGGCTGTGTTATACTTACTCACATATGAACTCCGCCCCAGGCGGGGCAGAAAGGGGTAATTTACTATGCTTAAGCTGTTGTTAGGCCGGGCGAAAGACCTTTGATCTCACCGACGGCATCTTTACCTCCCTGCTTACCGGCCAGCTGCTGGAGGGCAGTCCCCTCCCATAGGGGGTAAAAAGGCGGTAGATCTGTTGGAGCGGCTGATTTTCCTGGAGCGGGACGTGGTCCGGCGCAACAACGGTATCCGCATTGAGAAATACCTCAGTGCTTTAACAGAGTAATTCCATGAAAAAAACAGAGTAAAAAGAGAGGAAGAAAAAACATGAAAAAAACAACCACCCGATTGACAGCCCTGGCGCTGTCCCTGGCCCTGCTGCTGACGTCCTGCGGAGGGGGAGCGTCGGCCACCTCCATGCACCTGCGGAAGACAGAGGGGACCGTTGGCGTGTCCGACGGCGAAGGCAAAGACGTCACGCCCCAGGAAAACCTGGGCCTGTACTCAGGTTACGGAGTGGAGACCCAGGCGGAGAGCTACGCCTGGATTGACCTGGACAAGGTGAAGCTGACCAAGCTGGACGCCGGCAGCGAGGTAGAGATTGCCAAGGAGAGCAAAAAGCTGGAGATCAACGTGGTATCCGGAAGCCTGTTCTTCAACGTCACCGAGCCTCTGGACGATGACGAGACCATGAATATCGTCACCTCCACCATGACAATCGGCGTCCGCGGCACCTGCGGATGGGTGGGGAACAATACCGCCGCCCTGCTGGAGGGGACCGTGTCCGTCACCGCCGGGGATCAGGAGGTCACCATCAACGCCGGGGAGATGGTTGTTTTGACGAAGGAAGGCGAGCTTAAGGTGAGAGAGTTTACTTACGATTTTGTCCCCGGGTTTGTGGTGAGGGAGATTTTGGATGACGATGATTTGAAGCAAGCCGTTTTAGACGCCAGCGGAATCAGATTCCCAACCTCTTATGAGGAGCTGCTGAGTATGCTGAATGAGGAGCCGGGGGAAGAGGTTGTATACTCTGAAATTATTGACTTTGAGGCGGACGGCAGTCCGGAACTGCTGGTAATCAGGAACTCTCCTTCTGGAGAATATGTTCGCTTTCAATTTACTATCTACCGAGACGGGCCGGAGGGAGTCAGGTGGATTACTGGTACTGTTCCCATCATCGGGTCGGGTACGCTGTATGTGACCTGCTCGCTGGTGGAGCGGGACGGGAGACTGTTTGTGGAATGTATCACTGCGTCCGAGGGGATTAGCGGGGGAGACAGATACTCCTTTGCGGTGTATATTGGATCAGTTGCCGAGGAGGACGGAGGCCCAGAAGATTGGGATAGAGTGGATTTATTTCGGAATGGACAAAGGGGAGGCCTGGCCGGGGACGTGGCTCGGCATAATGAAGATGGCTTTATAATTTCCGGCAATGAATGGGACGAGGAATTGAGTTCTGTTATGATGAACCCGTATACTTTTGTGCGTGAGCTTTATAGAATAGACTATGATTTCTGACAGCGGCAGCATAACCGAATAGAGAAATATCTCAGCGTTTTGACAGAGTGATTCCATGAAAAAACCATTTACCCGATTGACAGCCCTGGCGTTGCCCCTGGCCCTGCTGCTGACGTCCTGCGGAGGGGGAGCGTCGGTCACTTCCATGCACCTGCGGAAGACAGAGGGGACCGTTGGCGTGTCCGACGGCGAAGGCAAAGACGTCACGCCCCGGGAAACCCCGGGCCTGTACTCCGGTTACGGAGTGGAGACCCAGGCGGAGAGCTACGCCTGAATTGACCTGGTGGTGGACTTTAAAAGCGACCGGATATCCCCCGGCGGAGAGCGGGATAAGCCAGCGCCTCGATCACCGGGCCCAGCATCATGCAGGGTCCGCACCAGCTGGCCCGGAAGTCCACCATTACCAGCCGATCTCCATGGAGAGCCTGTTCAAAACTTTCTTTGTTAAAATGTGTCATTGTTTTCGCTTATGTCATGTGCAATACTATGATGTTGGGGTCAAATGGAAGAAAGCGCTGTTCGGGTCTGCGAAAATCGAAGACGGAGAAGAACGGAGAGAACAGCAGGAAAATAGTGGCGAGAACGGCAGGAGTAAGAGCGGGAAAAGCAGCAGGAGAACGGCAGGGAGAACCGGGAAGGAGAGGAAGCCATGAACTGGGAAGGATATGAACTGGAGACGGGAAGATTCCTGGAGTATGAATACGGGATCGTGTTCCCGAAGGAGGCCGCGTCGGGGAAGCCCTATGTGTGGAGGACGGAGTTCTTCGGAGCTTTTCCCAGCGTGGATCTGGCGATGCTGAAAAATGGTTATGCGGTTGCGTACTACCGGATTTCCGACAAATACGGCAGCTCGGAGGCGGTGAAGCTGATGGCGGCATTTCAGCCCTTTCTACAGGAGAAATGTGGACTGGCGTCCCGGACGGTTCTGTTTGGCTTCAGCAGAGGAGGGCTTTACGCGCTGCATTATGGGGCCGGATATCCGGAGCGGATTGCCGCCCTGTATCTGGACGCGCCGGTGGTGGATATTTACAGCTGGCCCGGGGGAGCCTTTTCGGGGGAGGGTTCTCCCGCAGAATGGGAGGATTGCAGGAGACTTTGGAATATGTCCCATGACGCTTTTATGGATACGGTGAACGCCGCGGTCCATACGCTGCTGGCATGGTCGGTTCCGCTGATCATCGTGGCGGGCGGGAAGGACGAAATCGTTCCCTGGCAGGAGAACGGCATCATTCTCCAGAAGGCATACGAAAAGGGCGGCGCGGCGTTTCAGCTGATTATGAAGCCGGATTGCGGGCACCATCCCCATAGCTTGGAGGATCCTTCACCGGTGGTGGAATTTCTGTTAAAAAACAGCGGTGAACACAACCCGAGGCCCACAGGAAATGCCGAAAAATTTCATCCTGAAAATATCATGCCGCTGGAAACCTCCCCGTTAAGAGGCAAAAGACTGCTTTTTCTCGGTTCGTCCGTTACCTGGGGCGCTGCGGCGGCAGGCGTATCCATGGCGGATTACATCCGGGTTTTGGACGGCTGTGAGGTTGTGAAGGAGGCGGTCAGCGGCACCACGCTTGCGGACCGGGGGGAGGATTCCTATCTTTCCCGCCTGCGGAGAATGGATACGGCCCAGAGCTTTGACGCCGTGATCTGTCAGCTCTCCACCAATGACGCCACACAGGGGATTCCCCTGGGCTGCATCAGCGGATCCAGGGAACCTGATACCTTTGATACGGCCACGGCGGCGGGGGCTCTGGAGGCGATTATCGCATATGCCCAAAAGACCTGGAACTGCCCCTTTGTATTATACACCGGCACGAAATATGAAAGCGCGGAATACCGGGCAATGGTTGACATTCTGCCGCTTTTGAGGGAAAAGTGGGGGATTCATGTTCTGAATTTATGGAATGATGAAGAGATGAATGCCGTCCCGCAGGAAGATTACGCATTGTATATGAGCGATGCCATCCATCCTTCCCAGGCGGGGTACCTTCTCTGGTGGACGCCGAAATTTCAGGCCTTCCTGTATGATTTGCTTTCCGGGAACAGAGAACGGGGATGACCGGGCTGCCTTCACAACCGCTGCCTTGATTACCATACGCTGAGGTAATCATTGAAACTGAAAAACAGTACGCTGAGGTATCCATTGGAACTGAAAAAAACAATATGCTGAGGTATCCATTGAAACTGAAAGAACGGCACATTGAGATGTACGGCAAAACTGAGAAATCCGGTGTGCCGGGATACACAATGAAATGGAGAAAGCCCTGGTATGCCGGGACAGACCCGTCCGCCGGATGGCACGGCATTGGGATATAAGAGGTATGGCACAGAGATGGCGCAGGCATTGGAGCTGTATGAAAAAAAGATACTGAGGGATGAGGAATTTCCGATTCAGCTGTTTATGAACAGGTTCCGGAAAAAGGGCCGCTGCTTTGCCGTGCACTGGCACGAGCATATCGAACTGCATTATGTGGTAAGCGGGCAGACCATACTCAAGCTGGAGCAGGAGGAGATCCTGGCCCGCAAGGGCGATCTGGTTATCGCAAACAGCAATATTCTCCACGAGGGCTTCTGCGACGGGACACCCATGGAGACGCTGGTGGTCATATTTGACATGGCGGATTTTTCCAGGGAGCTGGCGGACAAAAATATCATCTTCCAGCCCTGGATCCGGAATGACCCGGAGATCGACCGGATGATGCGGAATATCTATGGGGAATTTACCCGCCAGGAAATCGGCAACCGGCTGGTCTGCAAGGGCTATCTGCTGCAGCTGGTGGCTTATCTGGTGCGGCATTACGCCCGGGAGATGCTGGATAAGGGGGACAGCCTGCGGCGCCAGAAGAAGCTGCAGAGGCTCAACAGCGTCTATCAGTACATAGAGAGCAATTATTCCGCCCCCATCGGCAACCGGGAGCTGGCGGATCTGATCCATGTCAGCGAGGGGCGATTTTATCATATTTTCAAGGAAAGCGCCGGCATGGCTCCCCTGCAGTATATCAACGAGGTGCGCCTGAGGAAAGCCATGAATCTGCTGAAGCAGGGGGACTACACGGCCACGGAGGTGGCGGATGCGGTGGGGTTTTCCGACTATAACCACTTCGGCCGTCTCTTCCGGCGCTCCTTTGGGTGCACGCCCAGTGAGGTGCGGAAAAATATCCGAACCTGAGACGCAAGAGCTGCCGGGCGTGAACTGCAAAACGCTGCCGGGCGTGAGACGCCAAAGCTCTGGGCTGAGTCGTAACCCAAATTGTATAAAAGCAAGGAATGTATAAAAACAGCAGAATTATATGGGTTTACAGCAGAAGAATTCTATCTTTTTTCTGCTGTTTTTTTATAATTGAATTTAGAGAATAAAAAATGGGAAAGATTTCCGAAATCCGGAAATTAACAGTCAACACGGCCGGATGACAAAAAGTGCATGACGATTTGGATATGTGGAAATAATTGCGCGGACAGCGGGAAGCCGGAGAAAGCGCGGAATGCGCCGGGGACAGGAATGTGCAGGAAGGAAACAAGGCGGAAGGGCGCGTGAACGGGAGCTTGCAGGCATGCAGGAGGACGGATGGAATCATATTTCCTGCAATAGGGATAAGCAGAGGGAGCGACAGAATCGTAAGTCCGCAGATATGGCAATCATTCTGCCAAAAGGGCAGAAATAGTATAAAGAAGCAAGGAGGAAGAAAGATGAAATTAGGAACATTTACGGTAGTGCTTGGCGATTTGCCCCTGGAGGAGGCCTGCCGCTTCCTGGCGGAAAACGGCGTCCAGATGGTGGAGATCGGATGCGGCGGTTTCCCCGGGAAAGCCCATTGCGACGCTGCAGAGCTTTTGGCGGACGGGGAGAAGAGGAAGGAATTCCTGGACACCATCCACAGGCACGGACTGGAGATCAGCGCATTGAGCAGCCATGGAAACATGGTTCATCCCGACAAGGAGACCGCGAAGAAATTCGACGATGACCTGACCAACGCCATACTGCTGGCGGAGAAGCTGGGCGTCCCGGTGGTGAATACCTTTTCCGGTTGTCCCGGCGGCAGCCCGGAGGATAAGACCCCCAACTGGGTTACCTGCCCCTGGCCGGACGATTTCTCACAGATTCTGGAGTACCAGTGGAACGAAGTGCTGATCCCCTACTGGAAGCAGAAGACAGCCTTTGCGGCGGAACACGGTGTGCAGAAAATTGCGCTGGAGCTGCATCCGGGATTCTGCGTGTACAACACCAGGACGCTCCTGAAACTGCGTGAAGCAGTGGGGCCTCAGATCGGCGCCAATTTCGATCCCAGCCATCTGATTTGGCAGGGAATGGACCCCTGCGTTTCTATCAGGGAATTGGGCAAAGCGGGTGCGCTGTTCCATTTCCACGCCAAGGATACGAAGATTGATCCGGTAAATACCGCCATGAACGGCGTGCTGGACACCACCCATTACGGGAATGAACTGGAGCGCTCCTGGATCTTCCGTTCCGTGGGATACGGGCACGGGGAGGATTACTGGAAGGCCATCGTGTCCGAACTGCGCCTGGCGGGTTATGATTACGCCATCAGCATTGAGCATGAGGACAGCCTGATGTCCGGCAGGGAGGGCCTGCTGAAAGCCATCCAGTGCCTGAAAAATGTATTGATTTTCGAGGAGCGGGGAAATATGTACTGGGCCTGACAGCATTCATTACATTGCGTTGGGATGTAATAAAGTGAAAAGTTCTGGAAGGAGTTGACTGCAATGAAGCATAGATTGGCGATAGTGGGGTTCGGCGGCATGGCGGGCTGGCATTACGACCTGATAGAGGGAATAGAGGATCTCACAGTGGCCGGAATCTGGGATATTAAAGAGGAGAGAAGGGATTACGCCGCCTCCCGGCAGATTCCTGTGTATGGGAGCCTGGAGGATTTGCTGGCGGATGAGACGGTGGACCTGGTGCTGATCGCCACGCCGAACGATGTGCACAAAAGCATAGCCGTCAGAGCCATGGAGGCGGGAAAGAATGTAGTGTCCGAGAAGCCGGTGACACTGTCTTCCGAAGATCTGAGAGAAATGACGGAGGCCGCAAAGAGAACGGGAAGGTTCCTTACGGTGCACCAGAACCGCCGCTGGGATGAGGATTTCCTTACGGTGAAGAAGGTGATGGAGGAGGGAAAGTTGGGAGAAATCTTCCGGCTGGAATCCAGGGTGCACGGTTCCCGGGGCATTCCCGGAGACTGGAGGCAGGAGAAGGAGCACGGGGGCGGCATGGTGCTGGACTGGGGCGTCCATCTGCTGGACCAGGCCCTGCTCTTATTCCCGGGCGTGAAGCTGGAAACTGTCTACGCCACCTTGACCAATGTGACCAACCAGCTGGTGGACGACGGATTCAGTGCGGATCTGGGATTTGCCAACGGCATACATATGCTGGTGGAAGTGGGGACCAGCAATTTTATCAGCCTGCCCAGGTGGTATGTGCTTGGGTCGGACGGCACCGCCATGATTCGGGACTGGGGACAGGATATCCGGATTGTGCGCGCCCTGGGGACGGACGAGAAGGACGTGACGCCGGTGCGGACGGCGGCGGGGCTTACCAAGACAATGGCGCCCAGAAGGGACGACAGCATCCATACGGAGACGGAGCCGGAGGTAAAGAGCGACATTCGGGAATTCTACCAGAATGTGATGGCGGTGCTGGAAGGCCGGGAGGAGAGCCGGATCAAACTGGAAGAGGTTATGCGGGTGATGAAGCTGATGGAGGCCGTCTTCCGCTCGGCTGAGGAGAAGGCAGTGATCCGGTTTGAAAGCTGAGGAGTACGGCAGGGGCAGAAGCCTGCCCGGGATAGCGGTCTTGCAGGGAGAGAACCATTGGAACAGGTTCTCAGAATCCAGACAGGTAAAGTCAACAACCCCGCTGCAAGCAGTTGCTATGTGACCCTCGCGGCATTCGTCAAATGTGCATGCAAGCACACTTGACTCATTGCTCGCGAGAATCAAGCTTCCGGGAAACCAGGGAGCAGGAAAAGAAGGGGAACCGGTGGGATAGGGTTCCGGGAGGCCCTGCAGAAAGATTTACAGAAAGCGGAAGAGGGAATCCGGAAATATAGTTGGAAAATAAAGGAGGACAAAATGGAGAGAATACCGATAGCAGTACAGGTGTATTCCGTGCGGGAGGAAGCTGCGGCAGACTTTGACGGAACCATGAAGGAACTGGCCGCCATGGGATACGAGGGAGTGGAACTGGCGGGATTGTACGGGAAAAGCCCGAAGGAAATCCGCGCCAGCCTGGATCGATGGGGGCTTAAGCCTGTCAGCGCCCATGTACCCTATGAGGAGTTCGTCCGGGACCTGGGCGGGACCATGGAGGCATACCGGGAAATCGGCTGCAGGTATGTGGCGATTCCCTGGTTGAGTCCGGAGAGATGGTACGGGGGCGAAAAATACCGGGAGACAGTGTCTTACATAGGGGTGATCGCGGAAAAGTGCAGGGAGGCGGGAATGAAGCTTCTCTATCACAATCACACCTTCGAATTCGCGCAGACCCAGGACGGCGCCCGCCAGCTGGATGCCTTTTACGGGGAGAAAGAGACGGCGGAGCTTAGCGCGGAGCTGGATCTGTGCTGGGTGAAGGTGGGCGGAGCGGACCCGGTGGAATATCTGCGCAAATACAGCGGACGCTGCCCCGTGGTGCATGTGAAGGACTTTGTAAAAGAGGATAAGCCGGTGCTGGTAGCGCTGGGGGACGGGGAACTGGGCGTGGGTCCGGTGGTCTCCCAGGCGGCGGCGAGCGGCGCAGAGTGGCTGGTGGTGGAGCAGGACGATCATTTCTACGGTTCACCCATGGAAAATATGAGGAAGAGCATCGCCTGCCTGAAGAAGCTGGAGCAGTAAAAGGAATGCCCCGATTTCCACTCCGGCCAAGGCCTGATCTCCTCGCTGTAGGAACCGTTGGAGCAGTAAAAGGAATGTCCCGATTTCCACTCCGGCCAAGGCCTGCCCGTGGAAGAGGGACTCCCGGATCCTGACAGAAGAGTCCTGGCGGCGCAGGAAAAAATTTGCAGGAAGCCTTATGTGAAAAGAATTGGAAGAAGCTCCTGCATGAAAAGATCCGGAAGGAAAGAGGGCGGATTCATTCTTCGCAGTCTGCTGCGACCGGAATTTTACCCGGCAAAGCGAGGTTGGGGCTAATACCAAAGTGTCCAAAGGACATTTTCAGCTTGCTGCAGGGAACCTTATCAAGAGAAAAAATATGGAGGTAGCGTCATGAAAACATTAAAAGCAGGTATTGTAGGATGCGGCGGTATTGCCAACGCAAAGCATCTGCCGGCCATCCGGAAAAACGGACATTTTGAGGCGGTGGCTTTCTGTGATTTAATCGAGGAGAGGGCCGTGAAGGCGAAGGAGGAGTACGGCACGCCGGACGCCCGTGTTTACACGGATTATCAGGAGCTGATCAAAGAAGATCTGGACGTGGTATATGTCTTAACGCCCAATAACGCCCATGCTCCTGTGACCATCGCGGCCTTAAAGGCAGGGAAGCATGTCATGTGCGAGAAGCCCATGGCAAAGACCTATGCGGAGGCCAAGGCCATGGTGGAGGCAGCCAGGGAGACCGGAAAGATTCTGACCATCGGATACCAGAACCGTTACCGGGGAGATTCCCAGTATCTGAAGAGAGCCTGCGAAAACGGCGACCTGGGAGAGATCTATTACGCAAAGGCCCATGCCGTCCGCAGAAGGGCGGTTCCCACATGGGGCGTATTCCTGGATGAGGAAAAGCAGGGAGGCGGACCCCTGATCGATATCGGCACCCACGCCCTGGATCTGACTCTGTGGATGATGGATAATTACGAACCGGCATCCGTGACGGGCTCCGTGTTCCGCAAGCTGGCGGACCAGAAGGAGACGGGAAACGCCTGGGGGGACTGGGATCCGGAAGTGTTCACGGTGGAGGATTCCGCTTTCGGGTTTATAAAAATGAAGAACGGCGCTACCATCCAGCTGGAGGCGTCCTGGGCGCTGAACAGCCTGGAGGTGGACGAGGCAAAGACCAGCCTGTGCGGCACCAAAGCCGGAGCCGATATGAAGGACGGCCTTCGGATCAACCGGGTGCAGTACGGCAGGCAGTGTGTGGAGAAGCCGGATCTGGCTTCGGGCGGCGTGGCATTCTATGACGGCGTCACGGAGAAACCGGAGGATGTGGAGCAGCGTGTGTTCTATGAGGCGATTACGGAAGGAAAGCCCCTGACGGTGGAACCCGAGCAGGCCCTGGCAGTGACGCAGATCCTGGAGGCCATCTACGAGTCCGCAAAAACCGGGAAAACCGTTTATTTTTAAACAATTTTCGATCAGGTATGCAGCGGAACCCTGAAATCCCATGATCCCCGCGTGCAATGAGTCAAGCGGATGCGCCGGCATAGAGCCAATTCCATTGGCTTTGCCAATGACGCGGGGGTCACATACCAAAGTGTTCGAAGGACACTTTTAGCTTTGCACCACTACAAGCTTGATGCCCCGTTGCTTGTAACGGGGTTGTTGATTTCGGCCTGGCCGGAAAGGAATGGGAACAGAATATGAAAATAACCGTATGGAATGAGAATCTTCATGAGAAAACGGATCCTCTTGTGACACAGATATATCCGGGAGGACTCCACGAATATATCGGCGGGTTTCTGAGAAATCCGGAGACCGAAGTGCGCACGGCCACCCTGGATGAAGAGGAGTGCGGGTTGACGGAAGCGGTGCTCGGGGACACGGATGTGCTGGTATGGTGGGGGCATATGGGGCATGATCGGGTGCCCGAGGAGATCGTGGACCGGGTGCAGAGACATATTTTATCCGGAATGGGCCTGGTGGTACTGCATTCCGGGCATCATTCCAAGATTTTCCGGAGGATGATGGGGACCACCTGCAATCTCAAATGGAGGGATAACGCCAGGGAGAGGATCTGGACGATAAAGCCCAACCACCCCATCGCGGCGGGGATTCCGGAGACTTTTGTACTGGACTGTGAGGAAATGTACGGGGAACCGTTTGATATTGCGGAACCCCAGGAGACTGTCTTTATGGGATGGTTTAACGGCGGGGAAGTATTCCGCAGCGGATGCACCTGGGTGCGGGGAAACGGGAAAATCTTCTACTTCCAGCCGGGGCATGAGACCAACAGAAGCTTTCAGAATGAGTATGTGCAGCGGATCATCAGGAATGCGGTGCAGTGGGCCTGCCCCATCCGGAGGGTGGAGCTGTCATGCCCCCACTTTGAGGCCCTGGAGGGATAAGAGATCTACCGTTTTTCGTACCAGTTTTGACGGAGGGATTGACAAGGGGATTTTCCCATGCTACAGTAGGACAACGGGTAAAACCGGAAAAATTACTATAGTAATAAAATGCACATCCCTTTCAGAAGGGACGGAACAGAAGAACAGGGAAAGAAAATATGAGCAATCCATGCACTTATCTGCGTGTCTTGAATAATTGTCTATCCGGCAGGAGTAAGAAAATATTTCCCAATCAGGTGGTTTTTTACAACGCGCTTTTCGGCGCCATTAATCCTTTATTCCTGCCGGATGAATCACTGGAGGATCTGAACCGGATCAGCCGCCATCCCGGGGGGGTAGAATCTCGGCGGACGACGAGGACCTGATCAAGAAGGTGAATTACCTTCTGCGCAACGGGTTGGACAGCAATTCGGCCAATGTGGGCAAGCATATTAACAATGTCCCCGAGCTGCCGATTCCCAAGCAGCATATGGCGCACCTGACAAAGCGGGCCAACCGGGACGGCATCGTCCTGCGACTGCAGATTATTATCAGGTTCTGTCTTTCCTTTCATCCGCCGGGACTTCGTATGGACGGGGAGGATTTCCGCCGGCTGCTTGAGAGTATGAAAGCCGGGCTGGCCGAGACAGCAATGTGTTGAGAGAGGCGGAGACGCTTTCTGTGGAGCTTCTGGGCGTTGTCGTTTATGAGGTGTTGTTTTCGCATCTGGACAGGCTTCAGGAGAGCGCTTATTCGGTGCAGGAAGGCAGACCGAGGGTGGATCTGCAGGAGCAGCGCAGGGAGTACGAGGCAAAGGCGGACTGTTACCGGGATGACAGTATGGAGAAATTTTTTGCCCTGAAACGGTTGGCGGAGGATAATGTGGTGGCGGCCGCGGATATGGGAAATCTGTGGGCAATGGACCGGCTGGCCCGTCTGGAATGCCGGAAGGGACATCTGCAGGAGGCCGCCGGGTTGTGGGAGCAGGCGGCGCAGATGCATTACCCGGCGGCAGGCTTGCATCTTGCCCTGTATATCTACGGGCCGGGATGTGAAAGGGAGGATGTCAGGCAGTACCGGCTGTGGCTGGAGCAGGCTTCTCAGGACGGGAGCGCCCGGGCCAGCTGCGAGCTTGCGAAGCAGAACCTGAGCTCCGATCCCTTCCTGTCCGGAATGCTTCTGGCCAGGGCGGAGGAGCAGAACCAGGGAAAGTTCAACCTCCATGTGTACCGGACCATTCGGGAACTGCAGCAGAAGCTTGTCTTACTTTCCGACGGGGTGATGTAGACGGGAGCAGGGAGATACTGGGAAACGAAAACTGAATAGCAGAAACCGTCAGGTAACCGGCGGAGCCGACCACGGCAGCGAAAGCGCTACTATAGTGGATGGGCTCAGGCCGGTTGTTTTTCTGCCTTTTTCCCTTTACAATCAATGATAGAATTCCGGAAGCGGGTTTCTGCACCGCAGATGCGTCGCTTCCGTGTCAGGCTTCCGATGAGTTTGCGTGCGTACAGGCACACAGGCGGGAAAGAGGAGGGCGGGACGGAATCAGAACCGACAGAGGGAGAGGGAAAGTATGAGCTTCGTGGTTTTGCTGTACCGGGATCGGCGCTACAGCGCGCAGGCCGATATGCCGAGAACATTTACAATCGGATCCGGGAAAAAGGATTCCCTGCAGGTAGAAGGCATGGCGCAGTCGCAGATCACGCTTAAGGGAAACCGGAAAGGAGTCCTGTCCGTGACCGGCAGGGAGCCCTCTTTGTTTTATGACGACAATGTGGCCCGGGATTCCATGATCGTCCTCAGCCAGGAGGAGCAGCTTGCGCTCTATGTGACGGACAGTATCGGAACCTCGGATCAGACGATGAAGCTTCCCTACAACGGTATCGTGAACTTCGGCCGGGGAGAGAAGAATCACATAGTGGTGAAGAATCCCTATGTATCGGGCCGGCATTTTACCCTCCGCTGCGAGGCGGGCGTGGTGCGGGTGGAGGATCTGAACAGCACCAACGGTTTATATCTGAACGGAAGGAAGATCAGCAGGGCGAAATTCCACGCCGGAGACGTGCTGTCCGTCTTACATATCAATATCCGCATGACAGGAAACGAGCATTTCTTTGAAAATGCGGGGGACAGTATGACGGTGCGGGCGCTGGAGGAGGAACATGCCCTGGGCGGGAAGGCCCGCCGGGAGGACAGCGGGGAGGGAACTCTGAAATACCGCCGTTCGCCCCGCACCCAGGAACAGCTCCCCTCAGAGGACATCCTCCTTGCCAGCGCGCCCTCCGGGGGACAGAAATTTGAGAAGCGCCGGGGAATTTTCTCCTCCTTCCTGGGGACCGGCGCCATGTTCGCCGCCAATATGGCCATGGGAGCGGCTTCGCCGGCGCTTCTTGCAGCCCGGGCGGCCAGCCTGGTGTCCCCGGTTACGTCCCTGGTGTCCCAGAGCGGCGGGGATAAGCAGAGAAAGAACAGGCTGGCCGACTACGAGCAGATGCGCATGGAGAAATACGGCCAGTACATCGGCGAGCAGAAGGCCCGCATCGAAGCCGTGGCCGCGCTGCAGCGGGACATCCTGACAAGGGAGAACCCCTCAGCCGCGGAATGCCTGTAGAGTCTCAGGCAGCTGAACCGCAGCCTCTGGGAGAGGGGACCCGCCGACCGGGATTTCCTGGATGTGCGGCTGGGCATGGGCTATGAGAAGCTCTGCGTCCAGGTGAAGAGCCGGGACGAGAGCGCCTTCCGGATGGAGACTGACGAGGTGCGGGAGCTGGCCGGGCAGATCATAGAGGAGACGCGCATTGTGGACAATGTGCCGGCCAGGCTCTCCCTCCGCCGGTACAGTACTGTCAGTGTCATCGGCAATCGCAGCTGTATGATCGACCTGGTGAAAAATATGCTGGTGTCTCTGACCACGGCCCACTGCTTTGAGGAGGTTCATATCGTGGGCATCTTCGACGCCGGGGAGAGGGAGCGGTGGGAAGCCCTGCGCTGGCTGCCCCATGTATGGGACGAGAGCCGCCAGTTCCGGTATCTGGCCTTTGACCGCGGGCAGGCCCATGTGCTCTGCGATCTGATGACAGATATGCTCAAAGGCCGTCATCGGGAGAGCGGCGACACCTATCAGAGAAATCAGCAAAGTCCCACACCCCATTATATCTTCCTGCTGGGTTCCAGGGAATATACGGAGAAGGAAGAGATCATGCAGTACCTGACATCCAATGATCCCGCCCTGGGTGCTACCGCGGTGTTTCTCTTCGACGATCTGTATTCCCTGCCCCACAGCTGCCAGTTTATCCTGGACGTGGACAACGGCCCCTGCGGCTATGTGCGCAGCGAGGTAAACAATAAATTCTTCTTTACCATGGATCAGGCGGTGACGGACAGCCAGTTTGACAGCTATGCCAGATTGATGTCTGCCATCGAGCTGGACGGCTTTGCGGCCCAGGCGGACATCCCCCAGGGAGTCAGCTTCCTGGAGGGCTTTGGCGTATCGCGGGTGGAGCAGCTGGATGCCATGGGCCGCTGGAGGAACAGCCAGCTATAAGACACTGGCCGCGCCCTTAGGTGTTATGGGAGGAGAGAGGATCTTCTCCCTGGATATCCATGAGAGGGCCCACGGGCCCCACGGCCTGGTGGCAGGCACCACCGGATCGGGCAAGAGCGAGCTTCTGCAGAGCTGGATTCTCTCCATGGCCCTGAATCTCCACCCCCACGATGTGGCGTTTGTAATTATCGACTATAAGGGCGGCGGCATGGCCAACCTTCTGGTGGATCTGCCCCATGTGGTGGGCAAGATCACGAATATCGGTTCCAATATCGGCCGCTCCCTTGTATCTCTACAGAGCGAGATGAAGAGGCGGCAGCGGATTTTTGAAGAATACGATGTGAACCATATTGACAAATATCAGAAGCTGTACAGGGACGGAAAGGGCGGGGAGCCGCTGCCCCATCTGATTATTGTTGCGCCGGTATATCGATGAAGGTATCACCGGCACTTCCATATCCAAACGTAAGAATTTCGTGCGGATGATGGAGGACGCGAAGGACGGCCATTTCGACTTAATCGTCACGAGGGAGGTATCGAGGTTCGCAAGGAACACGGTGGACACCCTCCAGCAGACGAGGCTCTTGAAGCGGATGGGGATTGAGGTGTACTTCACCGAGGACGGCATATGGACCATGAACGATGAGGACGGGGAGCTGCGGCTGACCATCATGGCGACCCTCGCGCAGAACGAATCGAAAAAGACCTCCATGCGGGTGAAGGAGGG
>CAJUSI010000003.1 GCA_910589035.1 uncultured Acetatifactor sp.
CGCATGAGAGCGGAACTGATCACGAACATGTCCCATGACCTGAAGACCCCTCTGACAGCCATCATCACCTATATTAATCTCCTGAATGAGGAGGGGGTGAGTGAGGGACAGCGGAAGAAATACCTTGCCACACTGGAGCGCAAATCCCTGCGGCTGAAAAGTCTCATCGAAGATCTGTTTGAATTCAGCAAGGCAAATGCCCAGAATGTCACACTGAATATCATGGACGTGGACATTATGAATCTGGTCAAGCAGGTATTTTTTGAGATGTCGGATAAAATACAGGAGGCCAGGCTGGATGTGAGGATGAATCTGACGGAGGAGAAGGTGATCCTGCCCATGGACAGCCAGAAGACCTACCGCATTTACGAGAATCTGTTTGGGAATATTGCAAAATATGCCCTTCATGGAACCAGGGTCTATGTAAACGGGTTCCGGATCGATGATACGGTGGTGATCACCCTGAAAAACATTTCCGCACAGGAGATCACTGTGGACTCCTCGGAGCTTACCGAGCGCTTTGTGCGCGGCGATGCCTCCCGCAATACGGAGGGCAGCGGCCTGGGTCTGGCCATTGCCAAGAGCTTTACGGAGCTGCAGGGGGGGACCCTTGAACTGGAAGTGGACGGGGACCTGTTCAAGGTCACCACCATATGGCGTATCGGAGCCGGCCGGTCGGATTCCGAGGCATCCCCGGATATGCCGTGAGGACAGTCGGCCGAGACATCCTCGGATATGCCGTGAGGACAGTCGGCCGAGATATCCCCAATATGCCGTGAAGGCTGTTGGGGATGCCTCAATACTGTTAAACGTTATGCGAGTTTCTGCAGCTTTTCGCTATGCGCTCCAATAACCTTTTTCAGGATCTCAAGATCAGCCTGCATTGTTTCATACCCCTCAACGCTGTTTTTATACCTGTCATGTGTAGAGGTATAACACGCTTCAATGGTCTGCAGACGTGGTTTTATATCGTTTTCAAGGGACAATTCAATATTTTTCAGGCGTTGTTCAAGGGGCTTTAGTTTTTTGTCAAAAAGTGTTGAAAGTGTTAATAGTAATTCGTTGTCTGTCATATGCCTACCTCCTCTATAAAATATACTATATACAGGATAAAATTTAATTAATTATCAGGGTTCTGCTTCTTACTTAAGCGGAGATTGCAGAAGCGGAGAATCATGGAATTGCCGATATGCTGAGGAATATTTTGCTAAGAAAAAATATAGGAAACACCGTTTAAACCAGTATTGCCTGTGAATGGAGATAGCGGGATTCGAACCCGTGACCTCTGCGTTGCGAACGCAGCGCTCTCCCAGCTGAGCTATATCCCCGAATAGATACCAGTTTTCACTGACAAAGATTATTATACCATTTATTTCAAAAAATGCAATCATAAAATGACAAGTATTAAAATTATTTTTCGGGAAGTTAAGTGAAAGGTTAATTTCCATTAGCATTTGAAAGGCCGCGGAAGAGGGCTTGAAAAGTCATTTTTTTACTGGTATAATGAGGATGTCCGTTATTACAATTTACGTAGAAAGAGGAGGAATCTATAATGGCAGAGAACAGGTTGATCGGCGACTATCCGGTGATCGGCATCCGTCCCACGATTGACGGAAGAAGAGGCGTGCTGAAGGTGCGTGAATCGCTGGAGGATCAGACCATGAACATGGCCAAAGCGGCTGCGGCGCTCTTTACGGAGAACCTGCGCTATTCCAACGGGGAGCCGGTAAAGGTAGTGATTGCCGATACCACCATCGGGCGTGTGGGCGAGGCGGCGGCATGTGCGGACAAGTTCCGCAGGGCCGGAGTGGACATCACGCTGACCGTTACCCCTTGCTGGTGCTACGGCGCGGAGACGATGGATATGGAGCCTAAGACCATCAAGGGCGTATGGGGGTTCAACGGAACGGAGCGTCCCGGCGCGGTATATCTGGCTTCCGTGCTTGCGACCCACGCACAGAAGGGACTTCCCGCATTCGGCATCTATGGACATGATGTGCAGGAGGCGGATGACACTTCCATTCCGGAGGATGTCAGGGAAAAGCTTCTGCGCTTTGGGCGTGCCGCGGTGGCGGTGGCTACCATGCGCGGCAAATCCTATCTCCAGATCGGTTCCATCTGTATGGGAATCGGCGGCTCCATTATCGATCCTGCTTTTATTGAGGAATACCTGGGGATGCGCGTGGAATCCGTGGACGAGGTGGAAATCATCCGCCGCATGACGGAGGGCATCTACGACAAGGCCGAATATGAGAAGGCTCTTGCCTGGGTGAAGGCAAACTGTAAGGAAGGCTTTGACAAGAATCCGGAGGAAATCCAGAAGACCAGGGAGCAAAAGGATCAGGACTGGGAGTTCGTGGTCAAGATGATGTGCATCATCAAGGACCTGATGAACGGCAATCAGAATCTTCCCGAGGGAAGAGAAGAGGAGATGGTGGGACACAATGCCATCGCCGCCGGCTTCCAGGGGCAGAGACAGTGGACGGACTTTTATCCCAACTGTGATTTCCCTGAAGCTATGCTGAATACCTCCTTTGACTGGAACGGAGCCAGGGAGCCTTATGTTCTGGCTACGGAGAACGATACCCTGAACGGCCTGGGAATGCTGTTCATGAAGCTTCTGACCAACCGGGCGCAGATTTTCGCGGACGTGCGTACTTACTGGAGTCCGGAGGCGGTAAAGAAGGCCACCGGCTACGAGCTGGAGGGCGCGGCAAAGGAGGCGGGCGGCTTTATCCACCTGATCAACTCCGGCGCGGCCTGCCTGGACGCCAATGGACAGGCAAAGGATGCCGACGGCAACGGCGTCATGAAGCCCTGGTATGAGGTGACGGAGGCCGACCAGAAGGCAATCATGGAAGCCACTACCTGGAATTACGCGGACTGCGGCTATTTCCGCGGCGGCGGATTCTCCTCCCGCTTCGTGACCGAGGCCGAGATGCCCGCCACCATGATCCGTCTGAACCTGGTGAAGGGACTGGGCCCCGTGCTGCAGATCGCGGAGGGCTGGACCATCCATCTTCCCGCCGAGGTGACGGATGTGCTGTGGAAGCGCACGGATTATACCTGGCCCTGCACCTGGTTCGCTCCCAGGACCACCGGCAAGGGCGCCTTCAAGACCGCTTACGATGTGATGAACAACTGGGGCGCAAACCACGGCGCCATCAGCTACGGCCACATCGGCGCGGACCTGATCACCATGTGCTCCATGCTCCGCATCCCCGTATGTATGCACAATGTGGACGAGGATAAGATCTTCCGTCCCGCTGCATGGAATGCTTTCGGCATGGACAAAGAAGGACAGGATTACCGTGCATGCGCGGCATACGGCCCCATGTATAAATAAAGGCGTATTATCATAGATTCTCGCGGTATTTGTAAGGCCAGGAATAGAATTCTGGCAAATTGTATTGATTGCAGTTGCGATCATCATTTCCGGACAAAGTGAGAAGAATTCCGGCAGTTACTATAGAATTTGCTTTGAATAGGCAGGCGATACATGCACGGGAGAATCAAATAAGTATTAACTGATAAATACTGACAAACGGGCGGCAGTACCATATCATAATGGTATCTGCCGCCCGCTTTTATTGCAATCCTTATAGCCGTCCTCGCAAAAGATCCCCGCTTTTTCCCTTACCGCCTTACCTATTCTCATTCAGAAGCAGCTGCACCCGGTTCTGGATAATTCCGATCACTTCGTCCAGGCTCTTATCCCCTGTGTAGTAGGCTTCCACCTCCTCCAGGACAATGCTGACCACCGTGTTCCGCAGGCCTGATTCCGGGGTGAAGTCAGCGGTTTCCAGAAACTCCATCAGCTTTTCCGCCATTTCAGGGGACGTTTCATAAGCATGCACCTCTTCATCATTCACGACATAAGACATATTGCGCGGTTGTGTAACCGCTTTCTCCATCAGCTTCTGAAGCCGGCTTCTGCTTGTGGGCAGGGCGTTTCCCCACTCTACATCATCCTTCGAGGACGAAATGTAATATTCCAGGAATTCCCATGCCCCTTCCCTGTTCCCAGCTCCAGCTACAATGCCCAGAGGCGCTTCCACCTGCAGGCTGGCGGTTCCCCTGCCATCCGCCGTGGGAAATCCTGTCAGCGTAACCTCATCACCGCACTGAATCTCCCATAGGACGGCGTCCTGGAAATCTATAAAGTCCTCCATTAGCAAAGCTTCCTCAGGAAGATACCCCTGTGTGCTAAAAACTCTCGTCCGCGGGTCGGCAGGCAATTCCTCTGAATGCTCTCCAACCCATTTGAGGAGCCTTCGGAATCCCTCGCTGTCAAAATGACACTTTCCTTCCTCCCAGTCCACATATTCTTCCAGATACCAGACCGCGCAGAATTTCCCAAGCAGATGTTCCCTTGCCACCAGACTTCGTCTGACTTTTCCGGTATCCGCATCATAACTGGCATCACTCAACAGGAGTGTCTGTTCCGGATACCGCTCCGCAAGGGCGTATACATCCTCCATGGTCCAGCTGTCCAGTCCGCCCACCTGGGATGCCCGCCCGCCCACAGCCCTGGGAATGAAACGTACGGGAATGCCCACCAGACATCCTCCAATGGTATATCCTTCCAGCGCATTCTCCAGAAAGTCCTCCCTGTCCAGTATGCTGCTCCTTTCCAGCCAGGGCGACAAATCCTCCAGCAGCCCCTTTTCCAAATCCTTTCCAAGATCCCTTCCCGACAGGGAAAGGAGATCAGGCGGGGTGGAAGAGGAGAGTGCGGCGCTCAGCCGGGTCTGGGCACCGGAGGCGGTTTCGTAGGAGTACCCGTAGTTTTCCAGAATCACCTGATACTCTTTATTCAGCCTGTTGAAACGAATAACTGCATTTTCCAAAGCTGTAGGGAGATCAAAAGCCGCCAATACTACGGCCTTCTTCTCCGGCAGTTCCGCTGCCGGCGTTTTTACCAGCAGATAGAGTCCTTCCATTCCCGGCTCGTCATACCAGGCCAGGAACCTTTCCCTATCCAGCACAATACAGTCCCTGATATTGCTGTCGATCAGGCCGCTGTTGGTCCACCGCAGTATCTCCGTGCTGCTTTCCGTTTCTCTGTCATACTCATAGAAATTTCCGGAAACCGAGAAAAATGCGTTTCCCTGGAATACAGTACAGGTATCCAACATCCAGCTCCCTGAAAGCCCTTCAACCTCCTTCAGCCCTTTTCCGTCCTGGTGCGTCACTTCCAGCCCTTTCCAGCGGGAATCAAAATCCTCAAAGACAAAATAGTATACATTGCCCCTGGAATCTCCCAGCAGACGTTCCGAAGAATATTTTTTCCCATTATATTCTTCTGTACTTATCATGCCTGTCTCATGGCCGTCCCTGTCTACTGAGAGAATTCCCTCCGCAGTCAGCAGGTACACGCCGCCGGTTCCGTCTACTGCAAGGCTGTCCGGCTGCAGTCCGCTGAAAAAGTGTCTGTACGCCCATTCTCCCTCCGGCGTCCGCTTGCAGAGCACGGTTCCCAGGCTCTCCATAGTCAAATAATCGCCCAGGCTGCAGTCCAGCACAAGGTAAAGATTCTGTTCCTGATCCACCTCATAGCTTTGGAGGACAAAATGGAAATAATCCTTCTCCGGATCCACCATTACAAAACCGTTCAGCCCAGGTTTGACAGGGATGCTTTCTTCGTCCATAGCTGTGTCCAGCATGGAAAGGACTTCGTCCTCGCTGATAGATCTTTCCTCGCTGCCGGTTCCTTTCTTATCCTTTTCGAAAGCGTAAGTGGAAACAGAGAAGAGTACCTCTGCGCCCGCAAAGTCCACTGTGCCGCCATCCTCAGGGAATACTGTCCTCTCAATGGTATAGCTGTCAATCCCCTGGTTGTCATAGATGTCACGCATATAATAGATCTGTCCGCCTTCCACAGTCGGGTTCCGAAATTCTTCCGGCAGGCTGTATCCTCCCGAGGACGAGGTTTGCAAGCTGCTGTGCCACATAAACATAGGCGGATGTCTGTTCCTCCGAATTCTCATTCCCTTTGCCGCAGCTTGACAATACATAGGCCATGGAGAAAAGGCATGCTGCCAGGATGAGCTTCCGTTTTCCCGTTTTCTTTGTATTCCTGATATTCCTTTTCATGCTGTATTTTACTCCTTTTTAAGCTTTGCTTCATTATATCTCATTTAGTTATGAGGCACAAAAACTTTTGGCACTACCTGTTTTCATTCAGAAGCAGCTGCACCCGGTTCTGGATAATTCCTATCACTTCATCCAGGCTCTTATCCCCTGCATAATAAGGCGCAGTCTCTTCCAGGACAATGCTGACCACAGTGTTCCGCAGGCCCGATTCCGGGGTGAAATCTGCCGTTTCCAAAAACTCCATCAGCTTCTCCGCCATTTCACGAGAGGTTTCACGAGCATTTACCTCTTCACCATCCAAGATATAAGTCGATCTGCTTTTTTCTGTAACTGATTTTTCCATCAGCTCCTGAAGCAGGGTTCTGCTTGTAGGTAATTCAAAAATCCAATCCTCGTCCGCCGAAGACGAGATGTAATATTCCAGAAACTCCCATGCCCCTTCCCTGTTCTCTGCTCCAGCTACAATGCCAAGGGGCGCTTCCACGTACAGGCTAACGGTTCCTCTGCCATCCGCTGTGGGAAATCCTGTCAGCGTAATCTCCCCGCCGCACTGAATCTCCCATAAGACAACAGACTTGAAATCTATATAATACTCCATCAGCAAAGCTTCCTCAGGAAGATATCCCAACACGTAAAAAATTCTGCTCCGCGGGTCGGAGGCAGGCGGTTCCTCCGAATGCTCCCCAACCCATCTGAGAAGCTTACGAAATCCATCGTTGTCAAAATGACACTTCCCTTTCTCCCAGTCCACATATTCTTCCAGATACCAGGCAGCACAGAATTCTCCAAGCAGGTGTTCCCTTGTCACCAGCATCCGGCTTTCTCTCCCGGTATCTTCTTCATAAGTGGCACTGCTCAACAGAAGTGTCTGTTCCGGATACCGGTCCGCCAGGGTGTACACATCCTCCATAGTCCAGCTTTCCACCCCGCCCACCTGAGATGTACGCCCGCCTACAGCTGTGGGCCTGAAACGCACGGGGATACCCACCAGACAGCCTCCAATAGTATATCCTTCCAGCGCATTTTTCAGAAAGTCCTCCCTGTCCAGTATACTGCTGTTTTCCAGCCAGGGCGACAGGTCCTCTAACAGCCCCTTTTCCATATCCTTTTTCAGATTCCTTCCCGACAGATAGAGGAGGTCAGGCGGGGTAGAAGAGGACAGTGCAGCGTTCAGGCGGGTTTGCGCACCGGAGGCAGTTTCATAGGAATATCCATAGTTCTCCAGAACTACCTGATACTCTTTATTCAGCCGGTTGAAACGAGCGACTGCATTTTCCACTGCTATAGGCGCCTCAAAGGCCGCCAATACCACAACCTTCCTCTCCGGCAATTCTTCCACAGGCGTTTTTACCAGCAGGTAGAGGCCTTCCATGCCCGGTTCGTCATACCAAACCAGGAGATTTTCCTTTCCCAGTACAATACAGTCCCTGATATTGTTGTCAATCAATCCGCTGTTGGCCCATTGCAGTATCTCCATGCTGCTTTCCATTTCCCTGCCATATTCATAGAAGCCTCCGGAAGCCGAGAAAAATACATTTCCCTGAAATACAGTGCAGTTATACAGCCAGTCACTCCCTGAAAGCCCATCCACCTCTTTCAGCCCTTTTCCTCCCTGGGGCACGACTTCCAGCCCTTTCCAGCAGGAATTATTTGCTTCCAGGACAAAATAGTACACACTGCCCCGGGAATCTCCCAGCAGCCGTTCCGAAGAATAACTTCTTCCCTTGTATTCTTCCGTGCTTACTATGCCAGCCTCGCGGCCCTCCCCGTCTATTGTGAGAATCCCCTCCGCTGTCAGCAGGTACACGCCGCCTTTTCCGTCCGCTACAGGGCTGTCCGCTTCCAGGCCGCTGAAGAATCGCCTGTACGCCCATTCCCCCTCCGGTGTCCGCTTGCAAAGCACAGTTCCAAGGTTCTCCCTATCATAATAATCGCCCAGGCGGCAGTCCAGCACAAAATATAGATTCTGTTCCTGATCCACTGCATAGTTCATAATGTCAAAACTAAAATAATCCTTTTCCGGGTTCAACGTTATAAAACCGTTCAGTCCCGGTTTGACAGGGCTGCTTTCCTCGTCCATGGCCATATCCAGCATGGAAAGGATTTCGTCCTCACTGATAGTTCCTTCTTCGCTGCCTGCTCCGCCCTTTTCCTTTTCAAAAGAGTAAGCAGAAACAGAGAAGAGCACCTCAGCACCCGCAAAGTCTACCGCGCCGCCATCCTCCGGGAATACGGTTCTCTCAATAGAATGGCTGGCAACAAGCATCTGTTCCTCTTCAACCTGCAGACCTTCTGCCGGGCTCTCATAGGTATCCCGCAAATAATAGATCTGTCCACTTTCCACGGCGGGATTACGAAATCCTTCCGGCAGGCTGTATCCTCCCGAGGGCGAGGTCGCAAGCTGCTGTGCCACATAAACATAGGCGGATGTCTGTCCTTCCAGATTCTCATTCTCTTTGCCACAGCCCGACAATGCATATGCTATGAAGAAAAAAAGGCATGCCGCCAGGGTGAGCTTCCGTTTCTCCGTTCTCTTTGTATTCCTGATATCCCTTTTCATACTGCATTTTACTCCTTCTTAAGCTATACTTCATTATATCTCATTTGGCTATGAGGCACAACATCCAGAAAAGTGCTGCAATGGTGAAACCACATAAAGGGAAAGGGAGAAATACTGTCTCCCCTTCCCCACAATTAAATTTTATCATTATGTTCCCATTAATCAAGGACCTGAAAAACTTTTGGCATTACCTGTTCTCATTCAGAAGCAGCTGCACCCGGTTCTGGATAATTCCTATCACTTCATCCAGGCTCTTATCCCCTGCATAATAAGGCGCAGTCTCCTCTAGAACAATGCTGACTACCTTGTTCCGCAGTCCTGACTCCGGGGTGAAGTCAGCGGTTTCCAGAAACTCCATCAGCTTCTCCGCCATTTCAGGGGGTGTTTCATAAGCATGCACCTCTTTATCATTCAAGATATAAGACATATTGCGCGGTTGTGTAACCGCTTTCTCCATCAGCTTCTGAAGCCGGGTTCTGCTTGTGGGCAGGCCGTTTCTCCACTCTACATCATCCTTCGAGGACGATATGTAATATTCCAGGAATTCCCATGCCCCTTCCCTGTTCCCAGCTCCCGCTACAATGCCAAGAGGCGCTTCCACCTGCAGGCTGGCGGTTCCCCTGCCATCCGCCGTGGGAAATCCTGTCAGCATAACCTCCTCACCGCACTGAATCTCCCATAGGACGGCGTCCTGGAAATCTATATAGCCCTCCATTAACAAAGCTTCCTTAGGAAAATACCCCTGTGTGCTAAAAACTCGCGTCCGCGGGTCGGCAGGCAATACATCTGAATGCTCCCCAACCCATTTGATGAGCCTGCGGAATCCCTCACTGTCAAAATTACACTTTCCTTTCTCCCAGTCCACATATTCTTCCAGATACCAGGCCGCGCAGAATTTCCCAAGCAGATGCTCCCTTGTCACCAGACCCCGATTGGCTTTTCCGGTATCCGCATCATAACGGGCATTGCTCAATAGGAGTGTCTGTTCCGGATACTGCTCCGCAAGGGCGTATACATCCTCCATGGTCCAGCTGTCCAGACCGCCCACCTGGGAGGTACGCCCGCCCACAGCCGTAGGGCTGAAACGTACGGGAATGCCCACCAGACATCCTTCAATGGTATATCCTTCCAGCGCATTCTTCAGGAAGTCCTCCCTGTCCAGTACGCCGCTGCTTTCCAGCCAGGGCGACAAATCCTCCAGCAGCCCCTTTTCCATATCCTTTTTAAGATCCCTTCCGGACAGGGAAAGGAGATCAGGCGGGGTGGAAGAGGAGAGCGCCGCGCTCAGCCGTGTCTGCGCGCCGGAGGCTGTTTCACCGGTATATCCGTAGCTTTCCAGGACCACCTGATACTCTTCATTCAGCCTGTTGAAACGAAGGACAGCGTTTTTCAGCTCCGAAGGTACGTCAAAACCCGCCAATACCACAGCCTTCTTCTCCGGTAATTCCTCCACAGGCGTTTTTACCAGCAGGTAGAGGCCTTCCATTCCAGGTTCGTTATACCATACCAGGAGTTTTTCCCGCTCCAGCACGATACAGTCCCTGATATTGCTGTAGATCAACCCGCTGTTGAACCACTGCAGTATCTCCGTGCTGCCTTCCGTCTCCCCGCCATATTCATAGAAGCTTTCGGAAACCGTGAAAAATACTTTTCCCTGGAATACAGTGCTGCTTTCCAGCCAGTTACTCCCTGAAAGCCCCTCCACCTCCGTCAGAACCTTTCCGCCCTGGGGTACTAATTCCATCCCTCTCCAACGGGAATCAAAGTCCTCAAAGACAAAATAATACACATTACCCCTGGAATCTCCCAGTAGCTGTTCTGAAGAATAATTTTTCCCCTTGTATTCTTCTGTGCCAATTATGCCGGTCTCGTGGCCGTCCCTGTCTGCCGTGAGGATGCATTCCGTCGTCAGCATGTATACACCGCCGTTTCCGTCCACCGCCAGGCTGTCATTCAACGGTTCCAGTCCGCTGAAAAAGCGTCTGTACGCCCATCCCCCATACGCCGTCCGCTTGCACAGCACGCTTCCCAGGCTCTCCATGGAATAATAGTCGCCCAGGCGGCAGTCCAGTACAAAGTACACATTCTGTTCATGGTCCACCACATAGTCCATAAGATTAAAACAGAAGTAATCCTTCTCTGGGTTCACCATTACGAAACCGTTCAGCCCCGGTTTGACGGGGCTGCTCTTTCTGTCCATAGCCATGTCCAGCATGGCAAGGACTTCGTTCTCGCTGATAGTTCCTTCCCCAGTGCCGGTTCCTTCATCCTTTTCAAAAGAGTAAGCAGAAACAGAGAAGAGTGTATCCGCACCTGCAAAGTCCACTGCGTCGCCATCTTCCGGGAGTATAGTTCTCTCAACAGTATAGCCGGCAACAGGCATCTGATCCCCGTTAACCCGGAGACCTTCAGCCGGACTCTCACAGGTATCCCGCATATAATAGATCTGTCCGCCTTCCGCGGCAGGATTCCGAAATCCTTCCGGCAGGCTGTATCCTCCCGAGGACGAGGTTGCAAGCTGCTGTGCCACATAAACATAGGCGGATGTCTGTTCCTCCGAATTCTCATTCCCTTTGCCGCAGCCTGACAATACATATGCTATGGAGAAAAGGCACGCCGCCAGGGTGAGCTTCCGTTTTCCCGTTTTCTTTGTATTCCTGATATTCCTTTTCATGCTGTATTTTCTCCTTTTTAAGCTTTACTTCATTATAGCTCATTTAGCTATGAGGCACAACATCCAGAAAGGTGCTGCAATGGCGAAACCACATAAAGGGAAAGGGAGAAATGCTGCCTCCCCTTCCCCGGAGCTCCTGTGAATGTCTGCCTGCGTCAAATACTATTGGGTTCATTTTTTCAGACACTAAAATGGTGTTTTGTGAGGGCCGTTTTCATTATCGCAAGGAACAGATGTTCTTTCTGTATAATGACAAGCCCCGCACACAACTTCGTAGTTGTGACTTAACTCTACATGTCCCAAATCACGATAAGTAGTCCATGAATGATTCTCTAGGCCTTCAAATTCACAGTGTCTGAGAAAGGCATAGCAATCCATACAAATACAATCGCCATATACTTTTTTATAGTGAGCCGAAGAACCTCTCGATGTATATTCAGCCTTTGTCGCTCTGAACTCAATATTAACATGATTACAAATGAAAGATCTTTCTATTCCCCTATCACCCATATACTGCGCAGCATTGACTGGCACAGTATATACAGTTAACAAAGCCATGCACATCAGCCCTGATACAATTCTTTTAATCTTGTTACCCATTCATTTTACCTCCTTATCGAATAATCTTGGATTTTCTTTATCCATTTCTCTTTGGAATTAACTCATGTTTCTGATATTAAAATGGTGTTTTGTGAGGGCCATTCTTATTGGGGCAGGGAACAGATGTTTTTTCTGTATGATAGCAATTTCTGCACACAACTTCGTAGTTGTGACTTAACTCTACATGTCCCAAATCACGATAAGTCCATGAGTGATTCTCCAGTCCTTGATCAGCTCTATAACTTCTAATTAAAGTGTTACAATCCATACAAGTGTAGTTTTCATATTTTACTTTACGATGAGTAATGGAACCGGTCGATGTATATACAGTGTCATATGTGATATCAATATGCACATGCTTGCACGCCGAAGCCGTTTCTACCCCCATATCCTCCATATACTGCGCGGCATTGACCGGTACGGCATACACCGCCAGCAAAGCCATACACATCAGCCCGGAAATAATTTTTTTGATTTTGCTACTCATACTTTTTACCTCCTGTGAATAATCCTGGATTTTTCGTTTCATCTTTTGAATTGACGCAGGCACATTCCATCGCTCCATTAACAGGGTAGCAGATTACTCGGGCGTATTCAAGGGACAGAGTTGTTCATTATTTTCGCCAAAAAGGCCCAAAAAATGAACAACTCTGTCCCTTGCCATGCACAGGATAAAATGCCATAATTGACATGAAATACATTTTTAAGGAGGATTCAGCAAATGAAAAACAATTTATTAAAACATCTCTTCAAATTGACAGCCACCATCCTGGCATGCGCCGTCGTCAGTATCAGTATTCCTACCACCACGCCCCCTGGCCCCGGTAATACCGGCGGCGACCTGAAAATAGAAAATCAGGAACCCGGAGAGGGTGGTGATGAGGAACCGGGGATTTCTCCCCAAAATGATAATGATGAATTCAAAAAAGAGAAATTGGATTAATTGTGATATATTGTGATATCTCCTGGAAAATTTACTTTTCATCCTTTATAGACTTTAACTTTTTCTGGTAAAAGAGAGTTGTCTTACTTTGAGCCAGCTGACTGAGCAGGATGCATTTATTCAGTTCTTCCTCATCGTCCAGGACGATATCTGTGGGGATGCCTTTTTTTCTCCGCTCTGTGAAGTTCCACCAGCGATCATATAAAAAGTCGTGTATCGACCAGAGCCTTCTGGTTCTAAGGCATCCCATTATAATGACGGAATCGTACCTGTCCGCCTTATCAAATTGTCCCATATTGCCTCTCATGCTTCCCACGAACTTCATAATAAATTCATACATACCGGACACGGTTTCGATCTCTCCCGTGTCAGTAAATGGCTGATATATTTCCTCAAGTCGCTGCATGCATGTAAGGAATTCCTCGCTTTCCCTGTCCATTCCCTGCATCAGATTCTGGATGCAGGACTGCTCCTCATGGGTCAGGTATTTTTCACCCGGCTTCAAAAAGGCCTCGTAAGGAAGCGTGATCTCCAGAGCTTCCCGCATGTGTGTGCAGTACTCCTGTTTATCAATCATCCCCTTTTCCCAGCGCAGCAGTATCTCTTTGCGCAAGAGTGTCTGTCTGTTACATGCAATGTCCATGGGCACCAGCTGCTTAATCCTCTCCAGGAGCCTCTCCACTTCTTCCCATTGATTCTTATTGATGTGCTCCCGCAGTCTCTCCATCAGCTCCCTGGCTTCCGGAACTCCTGTCACCAGCTCCGTCTTCACCAGCTCCTCTGACAGCCCCAGCTTTTCGAACAATTCCCTTACGATCGCCCGTTGGGGAGTCGTAGTGCGCTTCAGTATCCTGCGCAGCGTCTTAATACTGCACACTCCGCCGCAAAGCGCCTCCCCCTTTAAGCCGAACATTTCGCTCCGGATGCGGATTACGTCATTGGTACAGTACACACCCTTTGACACATAGAGATAGCAGTAGCCAAAGGTCTCCTTCGGCACGCCGAATTCCGCATAGACTGCTTCCAGGACCTGCTTCCACTGCATGTTTTCCTGCCGGAGACGATGGCGCGTCTCCGGGTTATGACGGCGGAAGGGGAGTTCCTCCAGTCTGCCGAAGAGCCTCTCCCTCATGTCCAGAATTTCCCACAGGAAATACATCCTGCCGTTCTCCCTCAGGATCTTCAAGGCCCGGTTGCAGTATTTCAGAAGCTCCAGAACCCTTTCTTCCGGTATCCCTTCTTCCAGCATTCCTTCTTCCGGAGTTCCTTTTTCCCCAATGCGCCGCTTCATCAGACTTCTGCACAGGAAATAGACCGCCTTGGCATATAGCTTTGCCTTTCCGCGCCGGTCTATCCTCCCGGATTCCAAATACTCCACCACCTCCCGGTACCGGGCCGGGCGTTCCCCTTCTTCCCTGTAATGCTCCGTCTCCAGAACCAGGTTCAGCTCCTTGACGGACAGGACCAGATCTGCTATTTTCCTGCTTTCCAGCGCGGGCATGGTAAGGCCGGCGGCTTCCCGCAGCAGCGCCCGGACTTCCTCTTGCAGGGATGTGCGGGATGTGTTTTCTCCGCAGATTTTGCCGGGATCCGTCCCTTCCCGATTCTCGTAATAGGCCCTTATCTGTGCCAGCATGGCAAGAAGGAACTGTCTCTCCAGCTTCCTGCCTTCCGGCAGCTTATCCATATCCGTTTCGTCCCTTCTCTTCATTTGTCGTCCGTCACCTTCCGAAGACTCCGTGGCAGTATAATCTTTTTCGAAATATACTTCTTTCGGGCAATAGGTGTTCCGGTATACTTCCAGAAGCTCCTCCGCCTGGTCCATTTCCTCCCAGGCGATATGGTGCAGGATGGTGTGCTGCATTTTCCACTGTGCATATTCCTCCCAGCCCAGGTAGCATTCATAGTCCTCCGCCCCTACACCCAGCCGCTCCAGAATGGCTTCCCGCAGCATTCTTCCCGGCTCCCGTTCCCCCTGCTCTATGTAAAAGGCCGCCCGTTCGCTGCACAGCCTATCGCAAAGCTGATTCATTGACAGGCCCCGCTTGTCCCGCTTCTCATTCACATATTTTGCAAACTGCTTTGCTCCGCTCTTATCCATTACAGAATTCCCCCCTTTACGATTTCCTCTCCGTTTTCTCCCGCAACTTTTCCTTTTGGCCCGGTAAATTCTGTTCGCCGCATTCAATGGAACGGCACAATGATGTCGAAAAAATACAATGGCGCTATGAAATATGGAATTTTCGCTATTTGTATTATAAACGGACAACTGGAAAAAAGCAAATCAATCCAACTTGGGGACTACCATTTATTTCCGGATTAGTGTATAATGGGATTATTCATGGGCGGAGGGGCGGCAGGGAGCCGGATGCTTTCTGCAGCTTTGAGCCAATACTTTACCTGGAGAAGGAGGAGCGGGCATGTTAATCGGAGGAATCGAGGCAGGCGGTACAAAAATGGTCTGTGCCGTGGGAGATGAGAACGGGGTGATTCAGGACAGGGTATCCTTTCCCACAAGGCAGCCGAAGGAAACTTTTGAGGATATGATCGGGTATTACAGGAAATGGGATATTGAGGCTCTCGGAATCGGGTGCTTCGGCCCCCTGGACCTGGACAGGAAATCGGAGACTTATGGGTATATTACGAAGACGCCCAAGGCCGGATGGGAATACTGCGATGTGGTAGGCACCCTGAAGAAGGCTCTGAATGTGCCGATTGGTTTTGATACGGATGTAAACGGCGCGGTGCTGGGGGAAGTGACCTGGGGAGCGGCGAAGGGCGCGGAGAGCGCTATCTATGTGACCATCGGCACCGGCGTGGGCGTGGGCGTCTATGTGAACGGCGGTCTGCTTCACGGACTGGTGCATCCCGAGGGCGGACATATCCTGCTGGCGAGACATCCGGAGGATTCCTATAAGGGAAAATGCCCCTTCCATGGCAACTGTATGGAAGGACTGGCTTCCGGTCCCGCCGTGGAAGCGCGCTGGGGCAGAAAGGGCGCGGAGCTGGCGGACAGGGATGAGGTCTGGGAGCTGGAGGCCTATTACATTGCCCAGGCGCTGATGAATTATATTATGGTATATTCTCCCCAGAAGATCATCCTTTGGGGCGGAATTATGCACCAGGAGAGACTGTTCGGAATGGTGAGGAAAGAAGTGCTGCGCCTGCTGAACGGCTATGTGGCGCATAAGACGATCCTGGAGAAGATTGACGAGTATATCGTTCCTCCCGCGTTGGGAGAGGATCCGGGAATCATGGGCGCGGTGAAGCTTGGGCTGGATGCGCTTGGATAACGGATTTGCCGGACGGATTGTGAAAAAGGAAATGACAGGCTTTCGAACTTTGAGGTTTTGGAGTTTTGAAAAAAGGGAAATGGCAAAGATTCGGAGTTTTCAAAAAGCAGATGGAAATAATAGAGTTTCGGAGGAGAGCAGAGCATGAAAAAAGGTAATTCGGAGGAATTGATTTTCTTAGTTCCCGTATGTAAACACAATATCTGGGGCGGAGTCAAATTGAGGGAGGAATTCGGATATCCGGTGGAGGGGAACGACATCGGAGAATGCTGGGGGATTTCCGCGCATCCGGAAGGAGACGGAACCGTGCGGGACGGCAGGTATCAGGGCAGGAAGCTGTCGGAGCTCTGGGAAGGGCATCCGGAGCTGTTCGGCCATCTGCAGTATGACAGATATCCCCTGCTGACGAAGATCATCGACGCACAGGATGATCTGAGCATTCAGGTACACCCGGACGACGCCTATGCGAAGGAGCATGAAAACGGCAGCCTGGGCAAGACGGAATGCTGGTACATCATGGGCTGTAAGGAGGACGCAACCATTGTAATCGGGCATAATGCGAAGGATGAGGCCGAGCTGAAGGAAATGGTTGCCCAGGGAAGATGGCAGGAGCTGATCCGCGAGATTCCCATCCACAAGGGGGATTTCATCCAGATCGATCCGGGAACGGTGCACGCCATCAAGGCGGATACCCTGATCCTGGAGACCCAGCAGAACAGCGCCATCACCTACAGGCTCTATGATTACGGACGCCTCCAGAACGGCAAACCCCGCGAGCTCCATATCGACAAGAGCCTGGATGTGATCACGGTGCCCGCAAAATCCGCCCGGGACAGCGTGGAGTCCATTTCCAATCTGCTGGAGAATCAGCTGAATCAGATTTATTCCTGCGAGAAATATACGGTCTTCAAGCTGGATGTAAACGGAAATGCGGCATTTGGACAGAGCTATCCCTTCCTGGCGGCGTCCGTCCTGGAAGGAACGGGACAGGTGGACGGCAAAGAGGTTCATAAGGGCGACCATTTCATGATACCCTTCGGATACGGGAATGTGGAAATGAAGGGCAGTATGAGCCTGATTCTGTCCACGGTAGAGCGCTGAGGGTCCGTGGAATGTATATGCTCCCGAGGTACTCGGGGGAGGAATGATTTCCGGCGGCAGCACAGGCCGGATACCGGGCAAGATGAGGGAGCCAGTATGGCATATAAAGAATTGCGAATGGAAGACGGTGTAAGGAGTATCCGGGCAGAGCAATATGCCGGGCAGGATATCACGGATATTATTTTCCCGCAGTCCCTGGAGGAAATAGGAGAGAGAGCCTTCGCGGGCTGCACGGAGCTGGAGCGGCTCTGGATTCCCGGGTCCGTAAAGCGGATCGGCAGGGAGGCCTTCTGGGGATGCGGGAAGCTGCGCAGGGTGTTCCTTCCCGCTTCGGTGGCAGAGATCGGGCATGACGCCTTTGACTACAGGAGCTGTGAAATATTCTGTGAGGCGAAGGCATGCCCTTCCGGATGGTACAGGGATTATTATGAGACGATCGATTATGATGAGTATCAGGGACAGATGATTCTGTCCCTGTATGAATCCTGGTGCGGATATGATGTGGAGGTGCAGTATCCGGAATGGTATTCCGAGCACATTCCGGTCCGGATAGACCCCAGGAGCCTGCGCTGGAATGCGGACAGGGAGGATGTGCGCGCAATCTGGGACCGGCAGGAGCGGGTCCTGGAGAGAGAGACGGCGCAGCGGATGTCACACTCCATTCAGTCCGTAAGGGATCTGGAGCGGCAAAGAGAGGAAAGCGCACTGGAAGGGATTCACAGGAGAATAGAAGCGGCTGAGCGCAGCTGGAAGGAAGCAGAGGCGCCTTACCGCCATCCGGATGGAAGGTATCCGGAGGAAATACTTCCCGCCGCGGCCGCTTATATAGACGCCCTGAAAAGCTTAAAATTTCATTATGCCGGCAGCCATAACCTGAACATGGATTATGAGGCGACCTGGAAAATCTTTCAGGTCTATTGTGAACTGGCTCCCAAATTCCCGGATGCTGCCTTCCGGAAGGAGCTGGATTCGGCGAAGAAAGCCCTTCACCGCCTGGTCTATTACGGTGCGGGCTCCGGTATGACTTCCGAGAAAAGAGAGCGGATTGACAGGGCTTATGAGGAGAGCATGCGCAGGATCGAGGCAGCCCGGGAAAAGCATTAGACGGCGGCAAGAACATATAAAAGATCAAATAAAAGCTTAAAATTATGTATTGGAATAATACCTGTAGATATGTTATGATAACGTTCAGACATTTGACAGAAAGGCAGGATGAAGTATATGGGAATGACAATGACACAGAAGATTCTGGCCGCGGCGGCAGGGCTTGACAGGGTGCAGGCAGGGCAGCTCATCGAGGCGGATCTTGACCTTGTGCTGGGCAACGATATCACCAGTCCCGTGGCAATCAGGGAGATGGACAAATTTCAGGCAAAGGGCGTATTTGACAAGGATAAGATCGCTCTGGTACCGGATCACTTTGTGCCGAATAAGGACATAAAGTCCGCGGAGCATTGCAAATGTGTCCGGGAATTTGCCCGCCGGAATGAGATAACCAATTATTTCGAAGTGGGAGAGATGGGCATTGAGCATGCACTGCTTCCCGAGAAAGGGCTTACCGTGGCCGGGGATGTAATCATCGGCGCAGATTCCCATACCTGTACCTACGGCGCGCTGGGGGCATTTTCCACAGGCGTGGGCAGCACGGATATGGCTGCCGGCATGGCCACGGGAAAAGCATGGTTCAAGGTGCCCTCCGCCATCAGATTCATCCTTACGGGCAAGCCTGCCGAATGGGTCAGCGGCAAGGACGTGATCCTGCATATTATCGGGATGATCGGCGTGGACGGCGCATTGTATAAGTCCATGGAATTTACAGGGGACGGCATCGGGAACCTTTCCATGGACGATCGGTTCACCATCGCCAACATGGCCATCGAGGCCGGCGGAAAGAACGGGATCTTCCCGGTGGATGCGCTGGCGGAGAGCTATATGAAAGAGCATTCGGACAGGCAGTATACGATATATGAGGCGGACGCGGACGCCGTCTATGACGCGGAATATACCATTGACCTGAGTGCGCTGCGTCCCACGGTAGCCTTCCCCCATCTGCCGGAAAATACCCATACCATAGATGAGATCCATGGCATGGATCCCATCGCCGTGGATCAGGTGGTGATCGGGTCCTGTACCAACGGACGCCTGGATGATCTGAGAACGGCTGCGAAGGTGCTGAAGGGGCGCCATGTGGCAAAGGGCATGCGCTGTATCGTGATTCCCGCCACACAGGCGATCTACATGCGGGCCATGGAGGAGGGGCTCCTGAAGATCTTCATCGAGGCGGGCGGCATCGTCAGTACGCCTACCTGCGGTCCCTGCCTGGGAGGCTATATGGGAATCCTTGCGGAGGGCGAGCGCTGTGTATCCACCACCAACCGCAATTTCGTGGGCCGTATGGGGCATGTGTCCTCGGAAATTTATCTGGCAAGCCCTGCGGTTGCGGCGGCAAGCGCAGTGAAGGGTGTCCTCTGCGCGCCGGAGGATCTGGCCTGAGGGATCGGCCGCCGGTACCCGCGCGAATCCGTGCAGGACAAAACTCAAATTACGGAACTATATTGTAAAGCACCTGAATGTCAATGATAGAAAGGAGAACCCTGCTGTCGGATAACGGCATGTAGAAAATATGCGGCGGCAAGGAAGTTATTCCGTGGGGCAGGGGATAAATGATATGAATGCAAAAGGGACAGTATTTAAGTATGGCGATAATGTGGACACGGATGTCATCATTCCCGCAAGGTATCTGAACACCTCCGTTCCGGCGGAGCTGGCGGTACACTGCATGGAGGATATCGACGCGGATTTTATTAAGAAGGTGAAAAAAGGAGATATCATTGTGGCCGAGAAAAATTTCGGCTGCGGTTCTTCCAGAGAGCACGCCCCCATTGCCATCAAAGCAGCCGGGGTCAGCTGTGTCATCGCAGAGACTTTTGCCAGGATTTTTTACAGGAACGCCATCAATATCGGACTGCCCATCATTGAATGCCCGGAGGCCGCCGGAGGCATTGAGGCAGGGGATGAAGTGGAAGTTGACTTTGACTCCGGCGTTATCACCAATGTAACCCGGGGAACCCGCTTCCAGGGACAGGCGTTTCCTGAGTTTATGCAGAAGATCATCGCTTCGGAAGGCCTGATCAATTATATTAACAATAAGTAGCGGAATTTTATCCGGATAACAGTCACGGCTTCCTATAAAAAAGAAAAGGGCTTCGCAGACCACAGTTCATATGACTGCGAGGCTCTTTTCCTGCCTTGGATATTTCTGTGCCCTGAAAAGAGAATTCTCTTACAGGATTGCCGCTGACAGGAGGGCCGTCATAGGAAGGGGGAAGCCCCTGTAAAGAAAGGATTTTTGAAAGCGATGGAAAAAGGATCGTCCAAAAAATATGAGATAGATATGTGCAGCGGCCCGCTGCTGGGGAAGATCATGATATTTTATGTGCCCCTGATGCTCTCGGGCGTTCTTCAGCTTCTGTTTAACGCGGCGGATATTGTGGTGGTGGGACGTTTCGCGGGAAACGAGGCTCTTGCGGCGGTGGGCTCCACCGGGTCGCTGACGAACCTGATCGTAAATCTCTTTATCGGTTTGTCGGTGGGCACAAATGTACTCGTGGCGAGATTTTACGGCGCAAAGCAGGACGGGGAACTGACGGAAACGGTTCAGACGGCCATTGCCACCGCCATGGCCGGAGGAATTATCCTGATTTTCCTGGGATTCTTTCTGTCAAAACCGGCGCTTGGCTGGATGGGAACCCCGGACAATGTAATCGAGCATTCCGTGCTTTACATGCGGATTTATTTCATCGGCATGCCGTTCATGATGGTATATAATTTCGGCAGCGCCGTGCTGAGGGCTGTGGGAGATACCAAAAGGCCTCTCTATTATCTGCTGATCGCCGGGGTTATCAATGTGATCCTGAATCTGATCTTTGTGATTGCCTTTTCCATGGGAGTGGCCGGAGTGGCCGCCGCAACCGTGATTTCCCAGGCCGTTTCCGCCGCCCTGGTGGTACGATGCCTGATCCGCACGGACAGCGCTTACCGCCTGGAACTGCAGGGAATCAAAATCGTGCCCGATAAGCTGTTAAAAATGATTCAGATCGGCGTTCCGGCGGGAATGCAGGGGGCGCTTTTCTCCATTTCCAATGTATTGATCCAATCCTCCGTGAACAGCTTCGGCTCCGTGGCCATGGCCGGAAATACTGCCGGCAGCAATATAGAAGGATTTGTGTACACTGCCATGAACGCTTTTCACCAGGCGGCCATCAGCTTCAGCGGGCAGAATTACGGAGCCCGTAAATATAAGAGAATCAGCAGGGTTCTGCTGATCTGCGAGCTCCTGGTGCTAGGCGTGGGTATCGTCCTGGGAAACGCCGCCTATCTGCTGGGAGGAACTTTGCTTAAGCTCTATACCGTGGATCCGGAGGTTATTCAGTACGGCATTCTCCGTATGCGCATCATCTGTACCACCTATTGTCTGTGCGGAATGATGGATGTGGCTGTAGGAGCCCTGCGCGGTATGGGATACGCCATTATGCCCATGCTGGTCTCCCTGACGGGCGCCTGTCTGTTCCGGGTGGTGTGGATTTACACCGTATTTCAAAGCTACCGCACGCTGAAATGCCTGTACATATCCTATCCCATCAGCTGGGGGCTTACCTTCGCGGTGCACATGGTATGCTTTGTGATTGCGTTTGGCAGGCTGCTGAAACGGGATCCCGGTGTGGAGTAGGGGGCGGCGGATGCAGAGCTTCACATGGGAACATGCATGCTTACAGGATGACTCAGAATAATGTACAGGAGTGCAGGAGAGATATGATAGCATATGTAAAGGGAACTCTGGAAGATAGATCGGAAGACAATGCGGTAGTGGATGTGGGCGGGATTGGATATAATATAAGGATTTCCGCGGACACTGCAGCCAGGCTTCCGGGCATAGGGGAGAAGGTAAAGCTGTACACCTATACCAGCGTGCGCGAGGACGCCGTACAGCTGTTCGGCTTTCTGTCCAGGGATGATCTGGAGATTTTCAGGAAATGCATTACCGTAAGCGGAATCGGCCCCAAGGGAGGACTTGCCATCCTCTCCGTGCTGGATGCGGATTCCCTGCGGTTTGCCATTATGTCCGGCGATGCGAAAGCCATAACCAAAGCGCCGGGCATCGGCACCAGGACGGCGGAGCGCCTGATCCTGGAATTGAAGGATAAGATCAAAATCGACGATACCATGATTGAGCGGGAGATTGAGAGCACCAGGGCAGTGAATGCGGGTGTGGGAGACAGTCCTCAGAAGAAGGAGGCGGTGGAAGCGCTTGTCTCTCTCGGATATGGAAACGCCGAAGCCGTTAAGGCGGTGAACGCCATTGAGGGAATCGAATCCATGGACTCCGGGGCGGTATTGAAGGCTGCTTTAAAGAAGATGTTCTGAGCCTGGGAAACCAATGTTTCATCCGCCGTTCCCCGGGGCATATGCCGGGACAAAATCAACTTTTTCAGGAAAGGGTGCCAACGGGTAAGGTAGAAAAGCCATGCCAAAGCGAATGATTGAGACAAATGTAACGGAAGAAGATATCAAGATCGAGGGCTCTCTGCGTCCGCAGAAGCTGGATGACTATATCGGTCAATCCAAGGTGAAGGAGAATCTGAAGATCTATATTGAAGCGGCAAAGCAGCGAAAGGACGCCCTGGACCATGTGCTTTTCTACGGTCCTCCGGGTCTGGGCAAGACCACCCTTGCGGGTATCATTGCGGGTGAAATGGGCGTGCATCTGAAGGTTACCAGCGGCCCGGCCATTGAGAAGCCAGGGGAAATGGCGGCAATCCTCAATAATCTGGAGGAGGGGGACCTGCTCTTTGTGGATGAGATACATCGTCTGAACCGGCAGGTGGAGGAGGTTCTGTATCCGGCCATGGAGGATTATTGTATCGATATCATGATCGGAAAGGGATCCACGGCCCGCTCCGTGCGGCTGGAGCTGCCCAAGTTTACGCTGGTGGGAGCCACCACCAGGGCAGGGCTTCTGACCGCGCCGCTACGAGACCGCTTCGGAATGATCTATCATATGGAATTCTACACGGTGGAGGAGCTGCAGCTGATTATACTCCACTCGGCAAGGATTCTGGCCGTGGAGATCGAACCGGAGGGGGCTCTGGAAATGGCCCGGAGAAGCCGCGGAACGCCCAGGCTGGCAAACCGGATTCTGAAGAGGGTGCGGGATTTCGCCCAGGTAAAGTACGACGGGATCATCACGGAACAGGTGGCGAGGACGGCTCTGGATCTGATGGATGTGGACAGGCTGGGGCTGGACCATATTGACCGCAATATCCTGCTCACCATGATGGAGAAATTCGACGGCGGGCCCGTGGGGCTGGATACCCTTGCGGCGGCCATCGGGGAGGACGCCGGCACCATTGAGGATGTCTATGAGCCCTATCTGATCAAGAACGGCTTCCTGAACCGTACTCCCCGGGGTAGAGTGGTGACGGAGCTGGCCCGCAGGCATCTGGGCTGCGGAATCTATCCGCGTCCCCAAAAGCCTGCGAAATGAGAGTGTAAAATCTGGGGCTTGCCTGCAAGCGGAATCTGATATATAATATTGGCATGGGGTTATACATTGTAGGGTCATTGGATCTTTGGATTAACTTTGAGATCCGGGATTAACTTTGGAGCCTGGGCTTTACACTTTGAGACTTCGGATTAACTTTGAGAGAACCTGAGATCGGGATATTATACAAAAGGGGGCGGCGGAATATGGCTTCATCTTCCAAAACGGATACAGAGGTTATCATTGGCGGAAAGGTATTTACTCTGAGCGGATATGAGAGCGAGGACTATCTGCAGAAGGTCGCGGTCTATATAAACAACAAAATGAATGAATACAATAAACTGGACGGTTTCCGCCGGCAGCCGATTGACACGCAGAATGTGCTTCTCCAGCTGAATATTGCCGATGATTACTTCAAGGCCAAAAAGCAGATCACCGTGCTGGAGGATGAGCTGGAGGCCAAGGACAAGGAGCTCTATAATTTAAAGCATGATTTGATCTCCACTCAGATTAAGCTGGAAAGCTTTCAGGAACAGGTGAAGGAACTGCAGAAATCTCAGAACGAGGATGCAAAGCAGATTGTGCGGCTGGAAACAGAGCTGAAGAAAAAGTAGCAATGGAATTAGGGCTGTCCGAATCCCGGACAGCTTTTTCCTTATCATCTTATTGTGAAAGGTATGCCTGGGGGCTGAAATCCCCTGGTGACGGAAAGACAGGATTTATTATGAAAGACAATCTTAAGGTTGAACTGCTTGCGCCGGCAGGAAGCCGGGAAAGCTTCTACGGGGCGGTCCATGCCGGTGCGGATGCCGTCTATCTGGCGGGGGACAGATTCGGCGCCAGAGCCTATGCGGAGAATTTTACCGGGGAAAGCCTTCTGGAATGCATTCGATATGCGCATCTTCTTGGCAGAAAGATATACCTTACCGTAAATACTCTTTTAAAGGATTCCGAGCTTGAGGAGCTGTATGATTACCTGCTTCCTTTCTATGAGGAGGGGCTTGATGCGGTGATCGTCCAGGACCTGGGAGTATTCCGGTTCATCAGGGAGCATTTTCCGGATCTGCGCATTCATGTGAGCACCCAGATGA
Source organism: uncultured Acetatifactor sp. (assembly GCA_910589035.1). Classification (GTDB taxonomy): domain Bacteria; phylum Bacillota; class Clostridia; order Lachnospirales; family Lachnospiraceae; genus Acetatifactor. The sequence continues at coordinate 24,900 of CAJUSI010000003.1, forward strand.
CCGTCTGCAGCGGTTACGGCGCTTCCCTTCTGAAGGCCATGGGCGCGGAGAGGATTATCCCGGCCAGGGAGCTTGGCCTGCAGGAGCTGATCTCCATGAAGCGCCATGCAGATATTGAGATAGAAACCTTTGTCCACGGAGCCATGTGCTATTGCTACTCGGGGCAATGCCTGTTCAGCAGCATTGCCGGAGGGCGCAGCGGCAACAGGGGAAGGTGCGCCCAGCCCTGCCGCCTTCCCTATTCCGTGGGCACCGGGGCAGGAAAGAGCAGGGACTGCTATCCCCTGAGCCTGAAGGATATGTGCACGGTCGAGAGGCTTCCCATGCTGATAGAAGCGGGGATCGATTCCTTTAAGATAGAGGGGCGCATGAAGAAGCCGGAGTATGCCGCGGGCGTAACGGCCATCTACCGGCGTTATATTGACAGGTATTATGAGCTCCGGGAGAAAAAGGGTGCCCGGGAAGCGGCGGAGAGCTACCGGGTGGAAAAGGAAGATCTGGAGCTTTTGAGCGCTCTCTATGTCAGAAGCGGCCTGCAGGACGGCTATTATTTCAGGCGGAACGGCCGTTCCATGATCACGCTGGACAGTCCGGCTTACAGGGGAAGCGATGAAGACCTCCTGACCCGGATCCGGGAAGAACATATTCTGTCCCCCTTAAAGCTTCCGGTTTCCCTGAAGGCTCTCTTCCTACCGGGACAGCCTGCGGAGCTTACCGTCGGCTGCGGAGGCATTGCTGTGTCCGTAAAGGGAGCGGCGGTGGAGTATGCCAGAAAGCAGCCCGTCACGGAGGAAAATATCAGGAAGCAGCTTGGGAAGCTGGGGGATACTTCCTTCCGTGCGGAGCAGATTGAGATCCGGACAGGAGCGGACTGCTTTTATCCTTTGAAGCAGATCAATGAGCTGCGAAGGGAGGCGGCAGCCCTTTTGGAGCAGCGGCTTCTGCTGGCGGAAGGATACGGGGAAGAGAGAATCTCCGTGAAGCCGGATGTGTCCTCCCGTCCTCCGGAAGGGAAAGCGCCTTCCGGCATTCCCGGGGGATATGCTTTCCTGATCAGCACCCTGGAACAGTTCGGAGCGCTTGCCCGCTGGATCTGCGCAGAAGAACCGGACGCCCCGGTGCGGATCTATGTAGACGCGGATCTGATCTGCGGAAACTGGGCGGATGTTGCGGAGATATGCGGCCGTATACCGGACAGATGCGTCCTTTATGCGGCATTGCCCTATATCCTGAGGCAGGAAGAGATCGATTTGCTGGAGGCGCTTTACGCGAAAGTATCCTCCGGAAGGCTTTTCCGTGGATTTCTGGTCCGCTCCGTGGACGGACTGGGATTTTTGCAGGAAAAGGGCGGGAAGCTGCCCTGCAGGACGGATGCGGGAGTCTATGTGTGGAACCGGTATGCCGGGCGCCAGACGGCAGAACTGGCGGAGGGCTTCTGCCTGCCCTATGAGCTGAGGGCATCCGAGCAGCGTGTTCTTTTGGGGGGATTTTCCTGCGAGAAGATTGTATACGGCAGGATCCCCATGATGGTTACGGCAAACTGTGTGCTCCGCACCATGGGGCAGTGCAGAAAGGGGGCACGGAAGCCCTCCGGCCCGGAGGCAGATTTAAGCTCCGGCACAGGAAAAGATACGGCGACGGCGGCCGGAGGCTACACCACAGGAAAGAATACGGCGACGGCGGCCGGAAGCTCCGGCGCATGGAAGGACATGGCGGTGCTGACAGACCGTCAGCACCGGAAATTTCCCGTGTGCGTCAACTGCGCCCATTGTGTCAATATCATATACAATTCAGTCCCCCTTTCCCTGTATCACGAGCTGTCCAAATGGCGGGGGAGGGCGGATCTGCGGCTGGATTTCACGATAGAATCCGCCGGAGAGGTAAAGGAGATTCTGGACGCCTTTTTAAAGGGAGCGCCTTTTCACCGGAAGGAATATACCACCGGGCATGAAAGGCGGGGAGTGGAGTGAGCCTTACTACAAAACAGCTTCCAAACCCTGGAAAGATGCCCGATTTCAGATAAGGCCGGAAAGCCGGATTACGGAAGAACCGGTGAGAAGGAAAGACAGCAGGGAAAAGACAGATTAATCAAGCTAGAGGAAGAACAATGCAGGGATATTTCACGGAACTATCAAAATATGTAATAGCAGTGCTGGCAATGGTTTATACTCTGTGCTGCTATACCGTTCTGACCGGAAAACTGAAAAAAAACGGGAGCGCCTATGTACTTCAGAATATCATGATATTCTTCGTTCAGCTCCTCATGTTTGCCAACCTGGTAATTGAAAGCAAGGACATGGAATATGTATTCTTCTATATATTTGTCCAGATTTTCCTGCTGGCCATAAGCATCATGATCCCCATGATTTACGAGAAGGTGAACCGGCTGCTTCTGACCAATATGTGCATGCTTCTGGGAATCGGTTTGTGCATGATCTCCAGATTATCCTTCCGGAAGGCCGTAAAGCAGTATGTCATAGCTCTGGTCTCCCTGGCCCTGACCCTCTTTATTCCCTGGGCGCTGTCCCGGATCCGTTTCCTGAAGAAACTAACCTGGGTATACGGGCTGACAGGGATAACGCTGCTGAGCGTTGTGCTCATAACGGGGGAGGTGACCCATGGCTCCAAAATCTCCTTTACTCTGTGGGATGTGACCTTCCAGCCCTCGGAGTTTGTAAAGATTATTTTTGTATTCTTTCTGGCGGGAGCTCTCTGGGAGAAGGCGGATTTTCTCAGGGTAGCCCTCACGGCAGCGGCGGCGGGCATCCATGTAATCGTTCTGGTGGTGTCCAAGGATCTGGGAAGCGCACTGATCTTCTTCATCGGCTATGTGTTCATGGTTCTTGCCGCAACGGGAAATTATCTGTATCTTCTGGCAGGGGCGGCGGGAGGAAGCGGAGCCGCGTTGGGCGCCTACAGGCTCTTTGCCCATGTGCGCAGCCGTGTGCTGGCCTGGCGGGATCCCTGGACCTATATCGACAACCAGGGCTATGCCATTACCCAGTCCCTTTTTGCCATCGGAAGCGGCAGCTGGTTCGGTATGGGGCTGCTGCGGGGAAATCCTACGGCCATCCCCTTTGTGGATGCGGATTTCGTCTTTTCCTCAGTCTGCGAGGAGCTTGGCGTTGTGTTCGGAATCTGTGTCATCCTGATCACGCTTTCCTGTTTCCTGGAAATGCTGAATATGGCGGCACTGATCAAGGACCGTTTCTATCAGCTGATTGTGTACGGCATTGGCATAATGTATATTTTCCAGATTTTCCTGACCGTGGCAGGGGGCGTCAAGCTGATTCCCCTGACGGGCGTGACGCTGCCGTTTATCAGCTACGGAGGCAGCTCCGTGATGACTACGATGATCATGTTCTTTATCGTTCAGGGAATATATATTCGATTACAGCAGGAAGGAGGAAAGGTAAATGACAGAAGGAAATCAAAGAAAGCAGCCAGACCCGGCCCGGGGAGAAGGCAGAAGGCAGGAGAGCAGAAAAGCTCCCGATAAGAAAAGAGAAAGGGAGCGCTATGCGGGAAATGTAAGGGTTCTCATCGTCACGGGCAGCCTTTTCTCCCTGCTCTTTGCGGTACTCATAGGATATCTTGGATATTTTACGGCTACCGGCGAGCAGGATATGATCAACAACAGCTACAATTCCAGGCAGGAACTTCTTCTTTCCAGAAATTACAGAGGAAATATCTATTCCCGGAACGGAGAGCTCCTTGCGGAAACGGTGCTGGACCAGGAACAGAATGAGGTCAGGGTATACCCTTACGGCAGCCTTTTCGCCCATATTGTGGGGTACTCCACCAAAGGACGCATGGGAGTGGAAGCACTGGCCAATTATTATCTGATCAATACCAACACTTCCCTGGCCAATAAGGCGGCAAACGATGTGGCCGGCTTAAAGAATCCCGGGGACAATGTATATACCACGCTGGATGTGCAGATACAGCAGGTTGCGGATGAGCAGCTGAACATCTATAAGGGAGCCATTGTGGTGACGGAGGTTTCCACCGGCAGGATACTTGCCATGGTATCCCATCCCAACTTTGACCCAAACCGGATCCAGGAGATCTGGGACTCCCTTCTGGAGGATGAGGACAGCTCCGTGCTTTTTAACCGTGCCACCCAGGGGCTTTACCCTCCCGGCTCCACTTTCAAGGTGATAACGGCGCTTGAGTATATGAGACAGAAACCGGATACCTATGATGAGTATTCTTTTAATTGTCCGGGATATTTTGAAGCGGACGGCAGAAGGATCAGCTGTTTTCACGGAATGAACCATGGAAGAGTTGACTTTGAGCAGTCCCTTGCCCAGTCCTGTAATTCCTCTTTTGCCAATATAGGACTTGAACTGGACCGGGAGGCATTTTCGGAGACTCTGGATGCGCTCCTGTTCAATCAGCCGCTTCCTGTTACCCTGAGCTATTCCGAGAGCAGAATCCATGTGTCCTATGAGCTCTCCGGAAGCGAAATGATGCAGACGGCCTTCGGGCAGGGAAAAACGCAGATCACGCCCCTTCATCTCAATATGATCACCAGCGCCATCGCAAACGGCGGAGTGCTGATGAAGCCCTATGTCATAGACCATGTGGAAAACGACGGGGGAAGAGTTATTAAAAGCTTTCGTCCGGACAGCTTCGGACGCCTGATGAGTGAGGAGGAGACTGCCGTTTTAAGGCAGATGATGATCTCCGTGGTGGAGACGGGCACTGCGAAGAAGCTTTCCGGCCTGGAGTACACCGTTGCCGGCAAAACCGGTTCCGCGGAATATAATGACGTAAAAGAAGATAATCATGCCTGGTTTACCGGCTTTGCCCCCGCGGAAAATCCGGAGGTCTGCGTGACCATTATCGTGGAAAGCTGCGGCGACGGAGGAGATTATGCCGTTCCCATTGCCAGGAGACTGTTTGATGCATATTTCAAAGGGAAAAAATAAGTATTGCACTTCCCAAAAGATTGGACTATACTAATTCTAGTCAGGTAGGTGGCACACCCAGTCAGGAGGAATTGCAATGTTGGAAGCAACAAGCTGTGGTGGTGTGGTAATTTTTCGTGGAAAGATCCTTCTTTTGTATAAGAACTACAAGAATAAATACGAAGGCTGGGTTTTGCCTAAAGGCACGGTGGAGCAGGGGGAGGAGTTCAAGGATACTGCTCTGCGCGAGGTGCTGGAGGAATCGGGAGCGAAGGCTACCATCATAAAGTACATCGGGAAGAGTGAATATACCTTCTCCGTGCCCGAAGATACCGTGGAAAAGGAAGTGCACTGGTATCTGATGATGGCAGACAGTTATTACAGCAAACCACAAAGGGAAGAGTTCTTTTTGGATTCGGGCTTCTATAAATATCATGAGGCCTATCATCTGCTGAAGTTCACAAATGAAAAGCAGATTTTGGAAAAAGCATACGACGAATATCTTGATCTGAAGAAAAGTAATTTATGGGGCAGCCGGAAATATTATTAGGATTCGGCTGTATGAAAAGGGAATCCGCATATGGCTCTCGGAATTGCATATCACCCCAATTTGTATCTGGGTGAAAGCATCAGGAAGAAGAAACTGGATAGAATAAAGAAAAAGCTGGAAAACAGGCCTCTTTTTTCCGGCGTATTTTTGATTACGTTTTCCCGTAATCCTTCTGACCAGCTGGAAATCTATGAGGCGAAGCAATTGTGTCAGCAATATTACAATAAATATCCGCCCCATGTAATAGGAATCGCCGGAAGCCGGGAGGAAGCACTGCAGATGATAGAGCAGATGGCAAAGGAGTGCTTCAGGGCCAGGGGAGACTGTGCGTTAAAGGAGTATTTACGATGTTAGACATATGCCTGAAGCTCTTGGCCATACTGGGAATCCTGCTCCTGATACTGTTTGGACTGTTCCTTCTGGTTCTTCTGCTGATCCTGTTCTGTCCTGTCACCTACCGTGTCCGGGGCAGGAGAGATACGGAGAGCCTGGAACTGTCGGTTAAGATAAAATGGCTTGCGGGATTCCTGAGCGCCCGGTACCGCTATCCGGAGCCGGGAAGGATAAAGGTAAAGCTTCTATGCTTCCCACTATATGATATGAAAATTCCTCCTGATAAAGCGGCGGATGCGGGGAAAGAGAAAGCCTCCCCTGGCGAAGAAACAAATGCGGTGGGAAAGAATTCTGCTCAAAAGCTCCTGCAGACGGAAACAGCGGAAGAAGCGGAAGACAGTAAGGAGAGAACTGCGGATCACTCCAGGAATGAGTCAGAACCGAACACAGAGGATAAAGCTGCCGGCGGCACCGGGGCGGTCCGGGAGACTACGGAAGAGGGCAGAGCCGGCACAGAAGAGGCTTCCGATACGGAGGGCATTGCCGGTCAGGAGGAAGCTGCCGGCACAGAGGAGGCCGCCGGGGATTCCGGGACAGAAAGCAATTCCGGGAAGGCCGGGAAATTTTTTGAAAAAATTAAGAAAATCAAGTACACAATTCAGGGTATCTATGATAAAATTAAAAGGATTTGGGAGAATATATCCTATTATACGGCGCTTTTGCGGGATGAGGATACGAAAGAGCTCTTTGCCCACGTCATGCATGTGTCCGGCAAAGCACTCAAAAGCATTCGTCCCCGGCGTATAAAAGCGGATATTGTGTTCGGAACCGGCGCGCCCGATACTACGGGCTATCTCTACGGGGTGTACTGTATGCTGACCGCTTCCATGAGGAAAAGGGAATTCCTGGTGACACCGGATTTCGAGCGCAGGATTTTCCAGGGGGAATTTGACCTGGCGGGGCATGTATGTATGGGAATCCTGCTCCTGAACGGTCTGCGGCTGCTTATGGATAAAAAACTGCATATTTTTATCGGTAAAATAAAGAAAAATAAAAGGAAAGAAATAACAAAGTAACCTGTCCCAGAGGGGTTCGGAATGGAGGAGTAAATGGCAGAGAAAGAAAATCAAATTCAGGGAGTTGTGGAATCATTGCTGAGAGGAATGGACACCGTACTGTCTACCAAGACAGTGGTGGGAGAGGCGACTAAAATCGGAGACACTATCATACTGCCCCTTGTGGATGTCAGTTTCGGTGTGGGGGCCGGAGCAGGCAGCAACGGTCAGAAGAATTCGGCCTCCGGAGCCGGCGGCATGGGCGGGAAGATGACTCCCAGCGCTGTTCTTGTGGTAAAAAACGATGCCGTCAAGCTGGTCAATATCAAGAATCAGGACGCGGTGACCAAGGTGCTGGATATGGTTCCTGATATTATCGAGAAATTTACCAAACCCAAAAAGAAAGAGGAAAAGGACGGATTATCCGACGCAGAAGCGGTAGATATCGCATTCCCTGAGGCGGAGGGACCGGAAGAGGAGATGGAATAGCATTTTTATCCGGAAAACGCATATAATAGAGTGATAGAAAAGCCTGGGATCATGCGTAAGCCTTATGAAGAAACTCATTGGACTCATTGCCTTTTTCATAGCAATCGGGATGCTGATCATGCTGATCACCCGCAATCAGCTGATCGGCCTGATTCTTATCGCTCTGCTATTATTTGTGGGATATAATTGCTTTTGCAGCGATTAAATTGACAGATAGAACGCATAAAAAACCCTGCCGAGAATCGATTGTTGACAGAACACCGATTTCGACAGGGGTTTTTATCAGGTTATGCTCTTTCCACTTTACCGGATCTTAAGCAGCTGGTACAAACATGCATTCTCTTAGTCGCGCCGTTAACCTTACACTTTACTCTCTTGACATTCGCTTTCCACATTGTGTTGGTCTTTCTATTAGAATGGCTGACATTATGACCGAAAAGAACGCCTTTGCCACAAACATCACACTTAGCCATTTTGACACCTCCTTGACACAGCGTAATCTCACGCTCGTTTTTTGTTCACAACTTTTTTTATATTACCAGAAATTTACGGAAAAAGCAAGTAAAAAAAATCTTTTTTTAATTTTATATTTATTATTCCCTTTTTTAGGGAAAACTGTTAAAATAAGAGGTATATGTCAGCATATCGCATGATAATCAATATATTTACATGCAAAAATTATATTAATGTGAAAGGAAGGGTTGAAATGAAGGGTTCCTCTATGAATACCCATATGGGAAAGATTGTCGTCCATAATGAAGTAATCGCCCAATATGCAGGAAGTGTCGCTGTGGAGTGTTTCGGCATCGTGGGAATGGCCGGCATCAGCGTGAAGGACGGTCTGGTTAAGCTCCTGCGGAAGGACAGCATTACCAGAGGCATCAGCGTAACACTGCATCATAATAAACTGATTCTTGACTTCCATGTGATTGTCGCTTACGGCGTCAGCATTCTGGCTGTCGCCGATAATCTGATCAGCAGTGTAAAATACAGAGTGGAAGACTTTACCGGTATTGAAATCGAAAAGATCAACATCTATGTAGATGGTGTCAGAGTGATTGATTAAGGAGGACTGTATCGTGAGTTTACAACAAATCGATGCTAAGATGCTTTCCAAGATGTTCTTGGCCGGCGCAAAGAATTTGGAGAATAAAAAAGAGTGGATCAATGAACTGAATGTATTCCCGGTTCCTGACGGAGACACGGGAACAAATATGACCATGACCATCATGTCCGCAGCCAGAGAGGTAGCTTCTATAGGGGAAGGCATTGATATGGAGGGACTCTGCAAGGCAATTTCCGGCGGCTCGCTGCGGGGCGCCAGAGGGAATTCGGGTGTCATCCTGTCACAGCTGTTCCGGGGCTTTACCAGAAGGATCAAGGATGAAAAGCTCCTGACAATTCCGGTTCTCACGGAAAGCTTTGACAGGGCTGCGGAGACTGCCTATAAGGCCGTCATGAAGCCAAAGGAGGGAACTATTCTCACCGTTGCCAGAGGTGTTGCCGATAAGGCGAAGGAATTGACGGAGGAGGGGGTGACAGATATGGAAACCTTTCTGTCTGCCATCCTTGACCATGCAAGATATGTGCTGAGCCAGACACCGGAGATGCTTCCTGTGCTCAAGCAGGCCGGTGTGGTGGATTCCGGCGGACAGGGACTTGTGGAGGTAATGTCCGGAGCGCTGGATGCATATTGCGGGAAGGAGCTTGATTTCTCCATCGCTTCCGCAGAACCCGGACGAGGCTCTTCCGGGGAAAAGCAGGGCTTTGCCGAAGTGCAGGCGGAAATGGAGATTAAATTCGGCTATTGTACGGAATTTATTATTATGCTGGATAAGCCCTTTAATATTAAGTCTGAGATAGACTTCAAGGCTTACCTGGAGTCCATCGGAGATTCGATTGTATGTGTGGCGGACGAGACCATCGTCAAGGTGCATGTACATACCAATGACCCCGGTCTGGCTATCCAGAGGGCATTGAAGTATGGCGCACTGTCCAATATGAAGATCGATAATATGCGTTTGGAGCATCAGGAGAAGCTGTTTAAAATGTCCGGGAAGAGCGCTCCCGGGGCAGAAGCCCCCCGGACTGAAAGCGGGACGGCCGGGGCTCCCCGGACGCCTGCAGCCAAGGAGCCCCCCAAGGATTTCGGCTTCATCGTCGTTTCCGTGGGAGAGGGAATGAACGGGATATTCAGAAGTCTCGGCGTGGATTATATCATTGAGGGCGGGCAGACCATGAATCCGAGCACGGCTGATATTCTGGATGCGGTGGATAAGGTAAATGCGAAGACCATCTTCATCCTGCCCAACAACAAGAATATTATCCTGGCGGCAAACCAGGCGGCGGAGCTGAGCGCCGAGAAGGATCTTCTGGTCATTCCCACGAAAACGCTTCCACAGGGAATCACCGCTATCATCAATTTTGTGCCGGAGCTGTCGGCTGACGAGAATGAACAGAATATGATACAGGAAATCAAAAATGTGGGAACCGGTGAGATCACATACGCAGTGCGCGATACCGTCATAGATGACAAGGAGATCAAAAAGGGCGATTACATGGGCATCGGAGATGGCGGAATCCTTGCCGTGGGCGGCGAGATCAGCCAGGTTGCCGGCGATACCGTGGCGCAGATGATAAAGGAGGATTCCGAGCTGATCAGCATCTACTACGGCAGTGATGTGAAAGAGGAAGAAGCGGAGGCATTCCGTGCGCAGATTGCCGGGCAGTATCCCGATTGTGATCTGGAGCTGCAGTACGGCGGCCAGCCGATCTATTATTATATTATTTCCGTGGAATGACCTGTAAACGGATTTGCTTGTGGAAGGGGACTGCCGGGAAATGTGCTGAAGGGCTATTTTCCGACAGTCCCTTTTATCTGCCTCTCAGGAGCGTTTATTATATGGACAAGGATACCCCTATCACAGAACTGAAGGGCATTGGAGAAAAGACCCGGCAGTTGTTTGCAAAGCTGAATATTCAGACGGTGGGCAGCCTGCTTTCGGCCTACCCCAGAGACTACGAGACCTTCGGCGAGCCTGTTAAGATCAGTCAGGCGGCGCCCGGGGAGGTATGCGCCTTCCATGCGGCCGTATCGGGGATTCCGGGCGAGAAGAGAGTGCGCAGGCTCCATATCCTGAATATGAATATAGCCGACAGCTCCGGCCGTCTTGCCATTACCTTCTACAATATGCCCTTCCTGAAAAAGACTTTGAAGCAGGGCGGATTCTATATTTTCCGGGGAATGGTGCAGTCAAGGGGAAACCATCTGCTGATGGAGCAGCCGAAGATATTCTCTTTGGAGGAATACCGCGGACTTACCAACCGGCTGGTTCCGCGCTATGGCCTGACAAAGGGCCTTACCAACCAGGGAATGCAGAAATATGTCCGCCAGGCCCTTTCCCGCTATGAATTTGAACCCGAGTGCTATGACAGTGCCGTGTTTGGGGAGAATCATCTGATGTCGGAGCGGGAAGCAACGGAAGCCATCCATTTTCCGGCGGACTATGATACTCTGCTGCAGGCCAGGAGACGTCTCGTTTTTGACGAGTTCTTCTCCTTTCTGTATCTGATGCGGAAGAACAAGGAGTTCAGCGAACAGCTGCCGAATGCCTGCCGGATGCTGGAAACTGCGGACACGGTCCGTTTCCTGGAGAAGCTTCCCTTTCCTTTGACAAAAGCGCAGGCGAAGGTCTGGCAGGAGATCCGGGAGGATATGGGCGGCCCTTCCTGTATGAACCGTCTGGTTCAGGGAGATGTAGGCTCCGGCAAAACGATTGTGGCCGTTCTGGCATTGCTGATGACAGCGGCCAACGGATACCAGGGCGCCATGATGGCCCCCACGGAAGTGCTTGCCATGCAGCATTTCGAGACCGTTTCGGAATATGTCCGCAGCTATGCTCTGGCATTCCGGCCGGTGCTGCTGGTGGGATCCATGACTGCCCGGGAGAAGAAGGAAGCCCGTGAAAGGATTCTGTCCGGGGAGGCCAACCTTGTAATCGGCACCCACGCCCTGATTCAGGAAAAGGTGCAGTATCATTCCCTTGGGCTGGTAGTCACCGACGAACAGCACCGCTTCGGAGTCAGACAGAGGGAGCATCTGGCGCAGAAGGGAGCGCAGCCCCATATTCTGGTGATGAGCGCCACCCCCATTCCCAGGACGCTGGCCATCATCCTGTACGGAGACCTGCATATATCCGTTATCGACGAGCTTCCTGCAAACCGGCTGCCCGTAAAGAACTGCGTGGTAAATACCGCCTATCGGCCAAAGGCGTATCAGTTCATTGCCGGGGAAGTGGAGAAGGGGCGGCAGGTGTATATCATCTGTCCTCAGGTGGAAGGCGCCGGAGAGGATGCAGAGGGCGGCGCTCCCATGGAAAATGTGGTGGATTACACGGAGAGGCTGAAGAATATCCTGCCGGCAGATATCCAGGTGGCATACCTCCACGGGAAAATGCGGCCCGGGGACAAGAACAGGGTGATGGAGGAATTTGCCTCCCATTCCATCGATGTGCTGGTATCCACCACGGTGATCGAGGTAGGGATCAATGTACCCAATGCCACGGTTATGATGGTGGAGAACGCCGAGTGCTTCGGCCTTGCCCAGCTGCATCAGCTGCGGGGGCGCGTGGGCCGGGGGGAGCACCAGAGCTACTGCATCTTCATCAGCGCCAATGAAAAGAAGGAAGCCATGGAGCGCCTGCAGATTCTGAACAAATCCAACGACGGCTTCTTTATCGCCTCGGAGGATCTGAAGCTGAGAGGGCCGGGTGAGCTGTTCGGAATCAGACAGAGCGGGGAATTTTCCTTCCGCATGGGAGATATCTACGGGGATGCCGACGTATTGAAGCAGGCTTCCCGGACAGTGGATGCGATTCTGCGGGAAGATCCGGATCTGGAGAAGGAGGAGCATGCCCTTCTCCGGAGGCATCTGTCAAATGCAGCCGCAAACAGTGTTGACTTTCGCTCCATATAACAGTAAAATAGTACGGGAATATCCGAACAGATGTGCATCGGATATTATATTATAAAAATATAGAATTGTGTTCAGGGCATTATTGCACGGTTTATGGCGCCCCAGATGAGACAGCGGCGCGGCGATGGTTCTTCGGAGGGGACAAGCGGTGCGGCGATGGCTTTTCAGAGAGGACAAGCGCACGGCGAATGGCTCTCAGAGGTCCGGAACACAGAAATGAGGGAAAATATGTCAAATGTCGCAATTGTAACAGACAGCAACAGCGGGATCACCCAGGCGGCGGCCAGGGAGATGGGTATCTTTGTACTGCCCATGCCTTTTATGATCAATGAGGAGACTTTCTTCGAGGACATTGATCTGACCCAGGAGGAATTTTATGAGAAGCTGGCTTCCCAGGCCAACATCGGCACAAGCCAGCCTTCCCCGGAATCAGTCATGAAGCTGTGGGACAGTATTCTGGCGGATTATGACGAAATTGTCCATATTCCCATGAGCAGCGGACTGTCCGGTTCCTGTCAGAGCGCCATGATCCTTGCCGGGGATTATCAGGGCAGGGTGGAGGTGGTGAACAACCAGCGGGTTTCCGTCACACAGCGCCAGTCCTGTCTGGACGCGAAGCTTCTGGTCTCCAGAGGGATGAATGCAAAAGAGATCAGGGAATTCCTGGAGGCGGATAAATTCAACAGCAGTATTTACATAATGCTGGATACCCTTTACTACCTGAAGAAGGGTGGAAGGATCACTCCTGCGGCCGCGGCCATCGGCACCATGCTGCGCTTAAAGCCGGTACTGCAGATCCAGGGGGATAAGCTGGATGCCTTTGCAAAGGCAAGAACCGCCAACCAGGGCAGGAGCATCATGATCAACGCCATCAAAAACGACATTGCAAATCGCTTCGGCGGTATGACGGAGGATAAGCATATATGGCTTCAGGTGGCCTATACGGCAAACCGTGAGGCGGCGGAGAGCTTCAGCCGGGAAATTCTGGAACATTTCCCCGGCTATGACATTCATATCGATCCTCTTTCCTTAAGCGTGGCATGTCATATCGGCCCGGGAGCGCTGGCCTTTGCATGCTGTAAGAAAATTGAAGTCTGACAGGGGAAGCAAGAAACACTTCGCGATGCGGTAATGGTACAGATATTTTTACAGGTAATATAGGGAGTATGGAATCAAATGGCAAATGTAAGCAATTATGATGCTTCCAGCATCACCGTTCTGGAGGGGCTGGAGGCTGTGCGCAAGCGTCCCGGCATGTATATCGGGAGCGTTTCCACAAAGGGACTCAACCATCTGATCTATGAGATCGTGGACAATTCCGTGGATGAACATCTGGCGGGCTTCTGCGATACCATCCGTGTGGTTCTGGAGGCTGACGGCTCCGCTACCGTCACGGATAACGGGCGGGGCATTCCCGTGGGGATGCATGAGAAGGGAATCAGCGCGGAAAGGCTGGTATTCACCACCCTGCATGCGGGAGGAAAATTCGACAATTCCGTCTATAAGACCAGCGGAGGCCTTCACGGCGTGGGCTCCTCCGTGGTAAATGCGCTTTCTACCAGATTGACTGTAACGGTCAAGACAGGCGGCTGCATCTATGAGGATAAATATGAACGGGGAAATCCCGTGGTTCCCCTTGAGAACGGATTGCTCCCCGTCATCGGAAAGACAAGGGAAACCGGAACCACCATCAATTTCCTGCCGGACGATACCATATTTGACAGGACTCATTTCAAGGAGGATGAGGTAAAGAGCCGTCTTCATGAGACGGCCTATCTGAATCCCAATCTGACAATTATTTTCGAGGACAGGCGCAAGGCTGAGACGGAGAGTATTACCTTCCATGAGCCGGACGGCATTACCGGCTTTATCAAGGATATGAATAAGGCCCAGGAACCGGTGCACGATGTGATCTACTTCAGCGGGGAGAGCGAGGGAATCTCCGTTGAGGTGGCTTTTCAGTATATCAATGAATTTCATGAGAATGTGCTGGGCTTCTGCAATAATATTTATAATTCGGAGGGCGGGACTCATCTGACAGGGTTCAAGACCATGTTCACCAATGTGATCAATACCTATGCCAGGGATCTTGGCATTTTAAAGGAGAAGGACACCAATTTCACGGGCGCCGATGTGCGCAACGGCATGACGGCCGTAGTTTCCATCAAGCATCCGGATCCCAGGTTCGAGGGGCAGACCAAGACAAAGCTGGATAACCAGGATGCGGCGAAGGTGGTTTCCAAGGTGACGGGGGAGGAGATCGTTCATTTCTTCGACCGCAATCTGGATACTCTGAAAAATATTATCTCCTGTGCGGAGAAGGCGGCGAAAATCCGCAAGACGGAGGAGCGGGCCAGAACCAATATGCTGACCAGGCAGAAATTCTCCTTCGACTCCAACGGAAAGCTGGCAAACTGCGAATCCAAGGACGCCTCCAAATGCGAGATCTTTATCGTGGAGGGAGATTCCGCCGGCGGCAGCGCGAAAATGGCCAGAAACCGCATGTTCCAGGCCATCCTTCCCATCCGGGGGAAAATCCTGAACGTGGAGAAGGCCAGCATAGACAAGGTGCTGGCAAACGCGGAGATCAAGACCATGATCAACGCCTTCGGCTGCGGATTCTCGGAGGGCTACGGCAATGATTTCGATATCTCCAAGCTGCGCTATGACAAGATTATCATCATGGCGGATGCGGATGTGGACGGAGCGCATATTTCCAATCTCCTCCTGACCCTCTTTTACCGTTTCATGCCGGA
>CAJUSI010000004.1 GCA_910589035.1 uncultured Acetatifactor sp.
CACGCCGCCAGCGTTCATCCTGAGCCAGGATCAAACTCTCATGTTTTTGATTGTTCTTTCCTTCGCCAGTCCCTCTGGCTTCTTCCAGTTTTGTTTTCTGGTTTAATGTTTTGGGTTGTCTCTTTTTAGACTTCTCGTCCTCTGAAATTCTCTTTCCCTCACCGGTTCCCCGGCTCGGCTGTTTGGAATTTTCAGGGCTGCATTACTGTTTATTTGTCAAGGTTCATTCCGGGCTCTCTGCTTTCCGCAGCTCCCGCTGCCATCCGTTGTTCACATCGGCAACTTTGATAGAATATCACATCTTTCCCGATCTGTCAACAACTTTTTTCTCAATTTTTTCCAATTTTTATTCCTGTAATTTCCATTGAGAATTTTGAGGTGGATTTACATTATAACATCACGGAATTTTATTTGTCAATGCCAATGAGACTATTTTTAAAATTTTATGGATATGGGGATAAACTGAAATTCCTTCAGGAAGCGTTCTATTCCCAGGGCCAGATAATTGTGCTGATAAATCCAGCGCAAAACAGAGCTCTCTTCGGTATATGTCAGGATGATCTGCCCAATGGGACCTATATCCATCATCATGATAAAGGCATATAATGTCCAGAGCACCAGAACCACTTCAAATACTCCGAAAACGATTCCCAGAAGCTTGTCTGCAAAGTGCACTATGGGAAGCTTGGAAATCAGTTTGGCCGAAAAGAAAAACAGGCTGAGCACATGGTGGACTATCATCAGAAGGAAAAGCAGAATTACCACCGCTATCACATTAAATACCCTGCCGTCATTATAGCTTCTTAATCCGTATGCCGCCAATGCTGCAAAGACGCTGAGCACCAGCATGGTAATCAGAGAAATGACCTCCTTTACCATTCCCTTCTTTCGCCCGTCTACGATCTTGAACAGGGCAGCAATCACAACAATAATCAACATGGGATTAATACTTATTCCGCTCACTCTGTCTTCCTCCTTTATGTTTTTCTATTTTAATTGTATGGTATCCAGCGAAGTATCCGTAACCAGAAGGTATTTATATCCGCCCCCGGCCGGAAGCATCAAACGGACCATTTTAGTAAAATTGCCATGGAATTTTTCCACGCCGTCCATTGTCATAATCTGACATTCCGTTTCATTGTATATGACAAAGCTGTTTTTTTCAAAGAAAATGTCAGTATAATTAAAATTAAAATAAAACTTTTTCGGTTTGGATGTGGCATTGGCAGTATCATAGACGTCCATCCTGTACCGGTTTTCATTATCATCCGAATGGAATACCAGTCCTATATACCTGTCGCTGTAAAAGACAGACTGCACTTCCCCGTCGTACTGATGTCCCGCTTCCGGACTGGGCTTATGGTTCCCGGAATAAATCACCAGCATATTGTCCCCCACCGCAAAGGCTTTATCATTGCTCACAAAGCGGACCTCCGGTATCAGCATATCCGTATAATCCCAGACCGTTGCAAGGGAATCGCTTACATTGGAGCCCACCTGGCTGAAATCATAAAAAACCACCCTGGTTCTCAAAACACCTGCATCCACATATACATAGGAAACACAAAGCATCTGTCCGTTGGGAGACAGGCTGAGCGCCATGGGATAACCGGAATCATCCATATGTGTTCTGCCCTCTCTCTGCTGCTTTCCCTGGCTGTTATATGTGTTGACCCATGTGACATCCGTGTCGGCAAGCACCGCGGTCACGGTTCCGTCCAGGGCAACTGCTATATCCCGAATCGGCATGGTCGTATTAATTTCCCCCAGTAATTTCTCCGAATCGGCTATGTATATATTTCTTCCATTATAATTCCCTATCGCCACAGTATTCCCGCAGACAGCCAGTTTCGCATTCTGGATTTCAAATGTCTGGTTCCAGCTTACCTCTCCTTTGATATCCGTGCAATGTGCTCCGTCCTTGCTGTATGTCAAAACCGCATCTCCAAGCCTCACATCCCTTGCGCCTGTGACGGTCTCTCTTTTTATAGATGAAAGCGTGTCATAATCCATATAAATATGATTTTTATACCGCACTGCCATAAACACGATCACGGCAGCCAGCAGGAACAGTATCAGCAACACTCGGTACCAGGCTGTCAGCTTGTGACGCACTATTTTCTTCTTATAGCCTCTTTGCTTACGTTCCCTTTTCTCTTTTTCTTTTAAGTAATATTTTATATCTGCCATCGTGCCTCCGGTTCACTCGGGCAGAGACTGCCTGACTCTGCCCGTTGCGGATATTGTACCATAGTTTTCCCTACTGTGGTATAAAAATTTTTTCTCCTTCCTTAATATCATCCGGGTTGGTGATGTTATTAAGCGAGCAGATTTCCGCCACCCTTGCATCGCTGCCATATTGTCTGATGCAGATTCCTATCAGCGTATCGCCTTTTTGCACGGTATAGGAAACAAGCTCCGCAGAAGGCTTTGTGTCCGTCTGCTGTGCCGGATCCTGCTGGCCGGAACCGTCGGAGCCCGACTGCGTCTCCGGGGGTGTCTCCTGGCCGCTTCCTCCGCTGCCCTGCTGTGTCTCCGGGGGCGTCTCCTGGCCGTTTTCTCCGGAACCCTGCTGCGTCTCCGGGGGTGTCTCCTGTCCGTTTCCTCCGGAGCCCTGCTGTGATTCCGGGGGTGTCTCCTGTCCGCTTCCTCCGCTGCCCTGCTGCGTCTCCGGGGGCGTCTCCTGGCCGGAAGCCGAATTCCCCGTCTCTTCCGCTTCGGAGGATGATTCTTCCTGGCCGGATCCCTGTCCGTTCTCCTGGTTTTCCTTCGTGCCCGCCGCGGCATTTTCTTTTAAAACCGCATCTGTCAGCTTTTCCTCCGCAACCACGGTGCCCACCTGCGCGCTACCATTTACCGCCTCCACGGCGTCGGGAAGCTGCCTCTGTGTCAGGCTGTCCATCATTTGCTCCACCGTCAGCCGTAAATTCCCGAAGCCTTCGCCTCCCACGGCCGCCAGCCCGATTCCGCACAAAAGCACAAATGCCGCTGCCGCTGTAAGCCTGGTTCTCCCCTGCCTTATGCCCGCTTCGCCCGGAACCGTCTTTTCTCCGAAAAACGGCTTCTGCTTTCCCGGAAAGGCATGTCCATCGCCTTCTTCCGGAAGAAGGGTGTCGCGGATAATATTTTTCCGCCTTCTCGGGAAAGCATGTCCACCGCTTTCGTCCGCCTGGGAACGCCTTTCCTCCTGGCGTTTTCTAACCATGTCATATTTCTCCTGATCGACCTTCTCCGGCTGAACCTCCTCGCGCCGCTCTTCCAGCATAAAGGCCAGCATGCTGTCGTTTTTCTCGTAAAACCGGGCATATCCCTCCACATATCTGCATACGCTCTGCTCACAGATATGGAATCCCTCTATCATTTCTCCGTTCAGCAGCCGGTATCCCAAAAATGTATACTGGGAAAAATATTTTTTCCGCTGCTTTTCGACCTCCTGCCAGACGGCCTGGGATAAATGCCGGCATTCCTTCTGGAGAAATACCAGTTTACATGCTCCGTATAAAAAAATATACGTAATTTCGCCTTCTTCTTTCCGTATCCCGTATAATGCCACAGCCAGTTCTTTCTCTCCGGCATACTGATTCATTTGTTTTATGTAAGAAACCACATAATCCTCTACATATATCTTGCAGTGAGGATTCGCCTCTCCGATCTGTGTAATGTTTTTTGGTAATTCCATATAAAAATACCTCCCATACCGTTTGCTATCATCATAACATCGGTATGCGAGGTATTTTAGCATTCTTTGTCGCGTCTAAAAAAGAACTTGTCGACAATCTTTGCAGGCTACCCGGCCCTGAATTTATACACTGTCACAGAGTCGTATTCTCTCTCCCCGCCGTAAACCGCATCGGGGAATTGAGGTTTGTTGACCGAATCGGGAAAATACTGTGTCTCCAGGCACAGCCCCCTTCGGAATCCGTATTCTGCTCCGTCCTTTCCCTTCTGCGCGTCGATAAAATTGCCCGCATAAAACTGTACTCCCGGCAATGTGGTATAGGCATCCATCACCCTGCCGCTGCCGGGATCCTTCAATACGGCAAAATGGCGCAGGGTTCCGTCCCATCCGTCGATTACCCAGTTATGGTCGTATCCCCCTGCAAATTTCAGCTGTTCAAAATCCGTATCGATTTCCTGCCCCACCCTTTTGGACCGTGTAAAATCCATGGGAGTGCCGGCCGCCGCCGCAATCTCTCCAGTGGGTATGGAGCCCGCATCCGCCGGGGTGTAACGGGAAGCCCCAAGCCAGAGCTCATGCCCCTCAATGCTGCCGCCGTCATGCCCTTCCAGGTTAAAATAGGAATGGTTGGTGGGATTCAAAGGCCCCCTCCTGTCGCTTGCAATATGGTAATGGAGGGTCAGGCCGTTCTCCTCATCCAGGGAATAGGTAATTCTTGCTTTCTTGTCCCCCGGGAATCCCAGACTGCCGTCGCCGTCCTCCAGGCTGAATGTGACACTATTGTCATTGTATTCTGCCTCCCAGTATCTCTTATGCCAGCCGTTCTGCCTGTGGCTGTGGAGATTATTCTCTCCGTCGTTGGCATCCAGCCGATAATTCACCCCATCCAGAGAAAAGCGGGCCTTCCCGATCCGGTTGGCATTGGGGCCGATGACAGCGCCGAAAAAGCTGGGATTGTCCAGGTAATCCTCCCCCTTCTCAAATCCAAGCACCACATCCGCCATCCTGCCGTTCCTGTCCGGAACCAGTACCCTGACCAGCGCGGCCCCGATATTGGTCACGGATACCTGCATTCCGCTTTGATTTGCCATCGTATATAACTGAATCTCTCTTCCGTCCGGATATTCTCCGAAGGAACTTACAGTAATTGACATTTTTCTGCCGTCCTCCCTACAATAATTTATAATTCCACCCTTCCCTCCAGGGCGCGCAGCAACGTCACCTCGTCGATGTATTCCAGATCGCCGCCCACCGGCACGCCGCTGGCGATCCGCGTCACCCGGATACCCGTGGGTTTGATCAGCTTGGCAATATACATTGCCGTGGTCTCTCCCTCCAGGCTGGAATTGGTGGCGATAATGACTTCTTCCACATCCCCCTGCAGACGCTCCATCAGTTCCTTCAGCCTGATATCGCCGGGTCCTATGCCCAGCATGGGGGAAATGGCGCCGTGAAGCACATGGTACACTCCCTCATACCTTCCGGTCTTCTCATAGGCGGCCAGATCCCTGGTGTTCTCCACCACCATAATCAGCTTATGGCTGCGCTTCTGATTGGCGCACACAGGGCAGACATCCCGATCGGTCAGGGTATAGCATTCCCTGCAGTATCGGACATTTTCCTTTGCCTTCACGATGGCGTCCGCCAGCCTCAGCACCTTGTCCCGGGGCATATTGATCAGGTGGAACGCCAACCTCTGGGCGGACTTGCTGCCTATACCGGGGAGTGCCCCCAGTTCCTCTATCAGATTATTAATATGACCGCTGTATAAATCCATCAGAAAGGCAAACCTCCCAGTCCGCCCGTCATCTTGCCCATGAGCTCGGAGCCTGCCTCCTCAGCCTTGCGCAGCGCCTCGTTGACAGCCGCAACGATTAAATCCTGCAGCATCTCGATGTCATCCGGATCCACTACCTCCTGAGAGAGCGTTATCTTCAGAATTTCCTTTTTGCCGCTCACGCTTGCTTCCACGGCGCCGCCTCCGGAAGATGCGGTAAATTCCTTTGTTTCCAGCTCCTTCTGCCCTTCCTCCATCTGACGCTGCATGCGCTGTGCCTGCTTCATCAGATTCGCCATATTTCCGGGCATTGCCCCTCCCGGAAAGCCTCCTCTTTTTGCCATGATATCTCCTCCTATTTTAAAGTCGCTGCGCGGCAGCACTAAAGGGTAAAGTCACTTCGGCGCACATTTAATGAGAGAAACTTTCATTCGAAAGGGCACTCATGAGAGTTCCTCTCGTGTGCCTTCGTGACTTTACCGTCCAGCAGAAAATATTGCAAGAAAACACTTGACATTTCTTAGCTGGACTATTATAGTTCCGCGTCTGCCCCGCCGTTTTATTCTTCCTCTTCTATCTCCATTTGTATTATTTTAGAGATGTCCACATAATTTTCTTCAAAATCACTGCCGTTCCTGACTGTCTGGATGCTTATTTCGATTTCCTTTCCGGAGAAATCGGATAACAACGTCTCCAGCCGGGTCTTATTCTCAGGGTGCTGCATAAAATAATCCGATGCCACTCCGTCCTCCATCACCATCAGCAGCTTATTATCGCCGCCCAGGCTCAGGTGTGCGGATTTCATATAGGTCCTCATGGGATTCTCCGCAGTTCCCACAATGGCAGGCCATCTGGACACTATCTGCTTCACATCCTCCGGAATCGCCTTTGGAAGTTCCGGCCTGTGCCCTGAGGCAGTCCCTGTGCCGCCTGCCCCTCCCGATACGCCGGAAGGCCCATCCCCCTGCACGGCAGTCACCACCAGGCCGTTCTCCAGACGCTCCTCCACCTGCCGGAGCCGATCCAGCACAGCGTCCTGTTCCGTTTCCATCTGCGGCCTGCAGAGCTTGATCAGCGCCACCTCCACCAGAATCCGCTTCTGGGCAGACAGGCGGATCTGGCCTGACAGCTCGGAAAAAATCCTGATATATCGGATAATTCTGTCCATATCCGCCAGCCCGGCTTCCTCTCTCAGCCGTTCCAGATTGTCCGCCGACATATCGATGACGTCCTCCAGGTTGTCGGAGGCCTGTACCAGCATCAAATTGCGCAGGTACCAGGTGAAATCCGTCACAAACTGTGTCAGCTCCCGCCCCTGCATCACAACCTCCTCCAGAAGCTGCACGCAGCCCTGTACGTTCCGGTCAAGCACATGGCGCAGAAGCCTGCTGAACACTTCCGTATCCACCGCTCCCAGCACATCAAGGACCTTTTCATAAGTCAGTTCCTGTCCCAGATGAAATGCCACGCATTGATCCAGCAGGCTCAGGGCATCCCGCATGGAGCCGTCCGCCACCTTGGCAATATACCGCAGGGCTTTCTCCTCCACCTGCACGCTTTCCTCGCCCACCACCTGCCGGAGTCTCCCGGCGATGGTATCGATGGAGATGCGCTTGAAATCATACCTCTGGCACCGGGACAGGATCGTGATGGGAAGCCTGTGGACCTCCGTGGTGGCCAGAATAAAAATCACATAGGAGGGCGGCTCTTCCAGAGTCTTCAGCAATGCGTTGAAGGCTCCTGTGGAAAGCATATGCACCTCGTCTATGATATAAACCTTGTATTTTCCTTCCGCCGGGGAATAGGAAACCTCCTCCACAATCTCACGTACATTGTCGACGCCGTTGTTGGACGCCGCATCGATCTCTATGACGTTCATGCTGGCGCCCGCGGCGATGGCGCGGCAGATGCGGCATTCGCCGCAGGGGCCGTGGGGACCGGGATTCTCGCAGTTGACCGTCCTGGCAAAAATCTTCGCCACTGTGGTCTTGCCCGTTCCCCTTGTGCCGGTGAACAGATAGGCATGCCCGATCCTGTTCGCCCTCAGCTGATTCTGCAGCGTAGTCACTATGTGGTCCTGCCCCTTCACATCCGCAAAGGTATCCGGACGAAATTTCCGGTATAGCGCCGTGTATGACATAATCCACTCCTTCTGATTTCTTTCTTTTTCGGTTCACAGCCTCCTTTTCATCCCTTCCGATGTCCGGCTGTACGCCAAACCGCATGCATTGTGCGGTTCATGATTATAGAATGCGCCAGGCAGGGCAGGCAGATTCATGGGCAGCATTTCGAAATTCCCATATATCGCCTGCAAAGCCTTATTCTAACATAGCAGACTGCTCTGCGGAAATTCAGTCGCCAAAGCTGATGCCCAGGAGCTTCGCTTCCTTCACGATGGTAGCATCCGGGGATACTGCCTTAAGCTTGCCTGCCACATCCTCCAGGGGAACACGCACCACTTCACGGTTCTTATAACCCACCATGAATCCGTACTGGCCCTCCAGGATCAGCTTGCCCGCTTCCGCCCCCAGGCGGCTGGCAAATACACGGTCATAAGGGCAGGGACTTCCGCCTCTCTGCATATGTCCGGGAACGGTGACCCGCACCTCGGTTCCGGTCTTTTTCTGGATGGCCTCCGCCAGCTCGTAGGATACGGAGGGATGCACCATCTTCTCCAGCTTTTTCTTATATTCCTTCTTGGAAAGCTTTGCATCCTCCTTGGAAATGGCGCCTTCGGCCACCGCGATGATGGTAAAGCCGCTTCCCTTCTTATTCCTGTCCTCGATCTTCTCGATCACCTTCTTCAGGTCATAGGGGATCTCGGGAATCAGGATGATATCCGCTCCGCTGGCCATGCCGGCATTCAGGGTCAGCCACCCTACCTTGTGTCCCATGACCTCCACGATGAATACACGGCTGTGGGAAGCCGCCGTGGTATGAATGTAATCGATGGCATCCGTGGCAATATCCACCGCGCTCTGGAAGCCGAAGGTCATATCCGTTCCCCACAGATCATTATCGATGGTCTTGGGGAGAGTAACCACATTCAGCCCCTCCTTGCTCAGCAGGTTCGCCGTCTTGTGGGTGCCGTTCCCGCCCAGCACCACCAGGCAGTCCAGCTGCAGCTTATAGTAATTCTGCTTCATGGCCTCCACCTTGTTCAGACCATTCTCGTCCGGATCCTGGATGGTCTTAAACGGCGTTCTGGACGTTCCCAGGATGGTGCCGCCCTTGGTCAGAATTCCCGAGAAATCCTTTCCGGTCAGCATCTGGAACTTGCTGTAGATCAACCCCTTGTAGCCGTTCTGGAATCCGTAGATCTCCACCGGCTCGCTGCTGTTGTACAGAAGCGTCTTCACCACGCCCCTCATGGCCGCATTCAGGGCCTGGCAGTCTCCTCCGCTGGTCAGCATTCCGATTCTTTTCATTTCCCTTTCCTCCTGTCATTTTTTATTTTGGGCAACGGTGCGCCCCCACGGCGCATTCCATTGCCTGTTGCCTCTGCGCCCGGTCTGTATGTTCTATCTAAAATATTACCCTTTTCCTGATAAATTTGCAACCTTTCTGGAAAAAATCATTTCTGACTCTTGAAAAAATCGAAATAATGCTTTAGAATAAGGGAGTGCCATACAGCATGGCTGCTACATCTTTTTGGGGCTGATGTTGCAGATATGACACGGAGAGTTATCGAAGCGGTCATAACGAGCTGCACTCGAAAACGAGTGACCACTTTGGAACCACTTCTCCAGAAACCCTTGATTTTTCGGGGCTTTTGCGGTATTATTTACAACTGAATTTACTTTAGTTCTCTCCATCAGTTCTCTCCTTTTTCCAAAGGTCTTTTTGGGGCTGATGTTGCAGATATGACACGGAGAGTTATCGAAGCGGTCATAACGAGCTGCACTCGAAATGCAGTTGTCCTTTACTGGGCACGTGGGTTCGAATCCCACACTCTCCGCCAGAAA
>CAJUSI010000005.1 GCA_910589035.1 uncultured Acetatifactor sp.
CTTATATTTACAGCCATATCCAGGAAGAACGGATTCATTTTGTCTACCAGTGTGGGGCAAGGCACATTGGCTTTGAGCAGGTTAAAGCTTTAGTGGCATAGGCTTATTGTGCAATTTTTTAAATTTGCTCATTTATAGTAATATAATAAATATATATAAATATAATGTCAGAATATGCTGGTTTTTAGATGATGCCGGGAAAGCTGATGATCCGGGAGATGATTATATATTAAACTGATTTGTTAAAAAAGGAAAAACAGGAAGCCTTGACCTGTTTTTCCTTTTTTGAAATAACTGAGTTATTGGCGCCTACTGCAATCCATAGAAGATATGCGCGATGGGCGAATCCGGCGAGAGGATCACCGTCTTGTTGCCGCCCTGGAGGGAAATCTTCAGCGCGTCCAGGCTTCTGACGAAGGAATAGAATTCCTGCTTGGACTCGTCATTGTAGGCCTCGGACAGAATCCGCATGTACTCCGCTTCGCCCTCCGCGATGAGGATGGCGGCTTCCTTCTCCGCCTCGGACAGAAGCACCGTTACCTCCTTGTCGGTGGTATTCCGGATGATCTGAGCCTCGGAGCTTCCCTCCGCGGTGTAGGTGGCCGCGATATTGTCCCGCTCGGAGATCATGCGCTCATACACGGCGGCCTTGTTGTCGCCGGGCAGGTCCAGCATTTTGGTCTCAAAGGCCAGGAGCTTGATGCCGTACTGATCCAGGGAGCTTCCGATGTTAGCGATAATGGCGGCGGACAATTCCCCGTCCCGCCCGGAGATCACATCGTCCTGGGTGGTGCTGCTGATGACGTTTTTGGTGGAGTTGTACACGATAGCGTCCAGTCTGCCCTCCGCGTTCACAATGGAGGAATTCAGTGTCTGAGCGAATTTCTGAGGATCCACAATATGCCACAGGATGTAGCTGTCGCAGATCATGGTCTTCTTGTCGCTGGTAATCACATCCGAGGAGGACAGGTCATAGAGCATAATCTGTTTGGGCAGCTTATCCACGGTTTCAATAAAGGGAATTTTGAAGCTGATGCCCGCCTCGGATACCACATGATCGATCTTACCGAACTGACGGATCAGGCTGTATTCGTTTTCACGTGTGATGACAATGCTGGATGCGCCCACGATAAGGAGCACAAACAGAGCAACGATCAACAATACTTTCTTAGCTGTTTTCATAGAGATACCTCCTATTCCTGTCTATATATTCTCGAAATCTCCAGGCTGCTTTTCATCGGGATTTTCGGAAGCTTCTTTTGCTGATTCCTCCGCCCTTCCGACTCTATTGTCAGTCAAAAGCCCGATCCTGCGCCATATGATTCCGAGAGCCTATGGTCTCTTTAGTTCCCGCCTGAAGCGTCCTGGCTGCCCGATGTGTTCGTGTCTGTGCCGGCGGTTTTGCCCGAATTCCCTTCCGTGCCGCCGGTAAAGGACTCCAGGGGATAGATGGTCTGGGTATTTCCGTTGGGACTTTCGATAATCACCTTCAGATCCGGCAGAACCTCTTCCATTGCTTCAAAGAACATACGCTGCTTTGTAACCACGCTGTTTTTCACATATTCCTGATACATGGCGTTAAAGCGGGCTACCTGAGCGGTGGCTTCGTTGATACGCTCCGTTTTCCGGGCCTCGGCGTCCTTGATAATGCCGTCTGCCCTGGCCTGAGCGGAGGGGAGCTGCTCGTTGCGGTATTTGTTTGCATTGTTCAGAGCCGTTTCCTTGCCCTGCTTTGCCGTCTCCACAGCTTTGAAAGCTTCCATGACTTCTACGGTGGGTGGCTCCGAGTCCTGAATGGTGATATTTACCAGCTGGATGCCGATATCCTGCTCCGCCAGGCGGTTCAGGATCATTTCCTTGATGGAGGCCTGAATCTCGTTTTTCCCTGTGGTAAGCACATCATCCACGGGATAACTTCCGATCACGGTGCGGATGCAGCTCTGACTGATATTCCGCAGGATCTCCAGAGGATTGGAGGAAGCGTACAGCGCTTTTACCGGATCGCTGTAGCGGTATTCCACGTAGAAATCCACATCGATGAAATTGAAATCCGAAGTGATCATCAGGGATTCGTCCTCGTTTACGGCATTGGTGTCCGTGCTGTAGCCGATGGCCAGGCCCTGAATGGTGGTATTCACCTTTCTGACCTGCTGGATGAAAGGAATTTTAAAATGGAGACCGGGTTCCGTCACCGCCTGGGCCCTGCCCAGAGTAATCAGCACGGCCTGCTCCTGCTCCTTGATCTCATAAGTGGAATTGAAAATCAGAATGAGCAGCACCACCGCCGCAATGACAATGCCGGTAATTTTTCCGGCGGGAGATTTCTTCCTCGGAGCATTGCTCTGCCCTTCATTCACGGTTTCAAACCCGTTCCTCCAGTTGCGAAAAGAATTATTTCTCATATGGAAACCTCCTGTCTGCCGTTCCGCAGAAGTATTTGCCGCGGGACAACCTTGATTTATGAATAGGATACATCAACTATTGTCTTAATACAATAAGAATATCTGCACATTAGGCAGAATATCGTGCAATCGGATTATCTTTCGCGTCTGAGCCGGATGCCGTACGCAGTCATGTGAGCCAGGCGGCGTTTGTGTGCGTGTCCGGATATCAGTGCCAGGTGCCGGCTGCAGGATCATGTTCAGCAATCTGAGCCGCTGATTTCCGGCGCCTTTGCCTCCTCCCAGCATCTGCTCCCGGCGAACAGCCTGGTGAGCTCCGGGTCCAGTTCGCCCCTCACTTCGGCGTTTTCTCTCAGGATATCCAATGCCACATGCAGCGGCTTGGCGGGCTTGTAGGGTCTGTCATCGGCCACCAGGGCGTCGAAAATATCCAGAATAGTGATAATGCGTACCTCTATGGGAATCTCATCTCCCTTCCGGCGGCGGGGATAGCCTTTTCCGTTTAACAGCTCGTGGTGGGAGGAAGCCCATTCCCTCACATGGGACAGATCCCCGGAGAAATGAATCTGGGACAGCAGCTTATCGGTGACCACCACATGTTCCTCCATGGTTTTGCGTTCCTCCGCGGAGAGCGTTCCCCGGCGAATGGAGAGCATGGCGTATTCGTCTTCCGCGAGCCAGGGGTGTATCCCGCCGTCCTCGCCGGAGTAAGTTTTTTCCTGCAGAAGCTTTATCGCCTCCAGCATTTCATCGGTGACAAAGCCGGCGGAATTGACCTGATCTACCAACCGGGCGGCTTCCCGGGTCTGCAGCATCAGGGCGTCTCTTTCCTCCGCGGAAATGCCGCCCCGCAGGCAGGAGATCTCGGCGTTCAGCCTGACAAGCTCCATCCGATGTGTAAATGCGGTAAGCTGATCCGGCAGAAGGCGCTTCGCCTTGTCCATCACCTCCAGGGGAGTTACCAGCTTTCCGATATCATGGAGCCAAATGGCCATCAGCAATTCTTCCTTCTGGGAGGGAGTAAAGTGCTTCTGCCCCGGGCAGGTGTTCAGATAGTCTATGAAGCGGTCGGCATAGGCTGCCATATGCCGGGCATGATTGGCGGTGTAGGGAGTTCTCTCGTTGACGGCGGAGGACATGGTCTTGACAAAGGACTGGAACAGCTCACGGATTTCCTGAATGTAGCGCGCATTCTGAATAGTGATGGCGGCCTGGGAGGCTACGGATTCCGCCATCAGCACCATATCCTCCGCAAAAGCGCAGGTGGTACCGCTCTCATCCAGAGCGTTGATCAGCTGCAGTACGCCGATGGATTCCCCCTCCCGATTGCGCATGGGCACCACCAGCATGGACTGGGTATGGTACTTGGTGATGGCGTCATAGCGGATGGGGCCGGAGAAATCATACTCCCGGCAGTTCCTCACATCCTCCACCAGAATGGTTTTCCCCTCCAGAAGCGCCAGAGCACATACATTTTCACGCTTTAACGGTACCGGCGGAAGATCGGGCTCCTTCCCGTCTCCGCCCGCATAAGTGTTCAGGGTATTGTTCCGCATCACCCTGAAATGCAGGCGGTCCTCCTTCAGCAGGTACAGAGTTCCCGCATCACAGTTGGTGAGCTCCATCATACAGGAGAGAATCCGCTCCATCAACCGGTTGAAGTCACGCTCGGCCGAAAGCTGCACGCCGATTTCCAGTATCTTTTTCATGTTTTCCTGAGTCATGTTCTGTCTCCGTTTCTTTCTATTATATATAATTTAGGTGTTAGCCAGCATATGGGGTGGTAAGCTGTTTTTCCCGTTTGCAGTCCGCATATTTTAAGGTGCTGGAAAGTCTGAAATTGTGCCATTTTGCGCAGGATTTCGTCGCTAAGCGCTTAAAAGGATAACGAATGAGCGTATCCATGATGCAAAGAGAGGAACCGGCAAATGTATGCGCTCACGGGTATGGTCAGATGTCCCCTGCCTGCGGAAGGCAAAGCTCCATCCCTTCCCGGGCGAACCGGCACAGGGAATCGGCGCGGACGGCCAGCTTCTCCTGGGCCTGCAGGAGGGTATCCGTATACTTGGAGAAATAATGGGTCATCAGTACCGTCCCGGCCCCTGCTTCGCGGCCGAGAGAAATGCCCTGCTTCCAGGAAGAATGCCCCCAGCCCCGGTGCTTTGCCAGATCCTCCTCCGTGAAGCAGGCATCCCAGATCAGAAGACCGCAATTCCGGGAAAAATCTCTCAGGGAAGGGCGGATTTCTTCGGTCAATTCACAGTCCAGCCCGTAGACGATGCTTTCGCCCCCGGCCTCCAGACGGTAGAGCAGGCTTTGGTTCGGATGATTTCCCCGCAGGGTATACACTTTTATGTCTCCGGAATCCCCGGCTTCTCCTTTCAGGACAAAGCATTCCCCGGGACTTATTTCATGAATCCGGATGGAGGCGGGGAAATCCCTGAGACCCATGGGCCAATAGGGAGGCCGGATCAGGTCGTTCAGATTCTGCTCAAAGCTTCTCCCCTCCTGCGCGGCGCCGTACAGGTGGATTTCCATCTCCGGGTCATGCATCAGCCGGCAGCCGAAGAGCCCCAGGCAATGGTCCATATGCAGGTGACTGAACAGAAGATCCATTCTCTTCGGATTTTCCGGGGGCAGATGGTCCCCCAGGCCGATGAATCCGCTTCCGGCGTCGAGAACCACCAGATGCTTTCCCCGCTGCACCGAGATACAGGAGGTATTGCCCCCGTATTGCAGGAATTCCGCCGACGGTGTGGGGAAGGAGCCCCGTACACCCCAGACTTTTACTTTCCATGATTGTTCCATTGAGTGCTTCCTCTTTTCAGTAGAGTAGAATTTATACTGTTTAACGATTTTACTTGCCGCGAAACCAGACTGCACAACGCCGACCGGCTCAAGCGGCTCCCTATCGGAAAGCAGAAATAAGAATACTTCAAAACCGCTCAGGCGTCCAGGATTTCATCCAGAATCAGTACCTCGAAGCCTTCCTTTTTTCCTTTGAGCTTAATGGTGTCTCCCAGGGAGGTGGTCCGGATGCGGCCTTCCAGGGCGTCGGCAACCGCACGGGAAATATAGATGGTTCCCCCGGGAGCGTTGGCCTCCAGCCGGGCCGCCGTATTGACCGTATCGCCGATGGCGGTATAGTCCATACGCTGGGGAGAACCGATATTTCCTACCACGGCCTCTCCCACATGCACGCCGATGCCGAAGGAAACGGTGCGGCCGTAGGCCTCCATCAATTCCTTCGAAAGCGCCCGGGAGCCCTCCGCCATATCCCGGGCCGCCTGCACCGCGTGCATAACATAGTCCTCCTGAGGCAGGGGTGCCCCCCAGAAAGCCATGGCTGCATCCCCCACGAATTTATCCAGGGTACCCCTGTTCTTCAGAATGCAGTTGGAGATCAGGGACAGATAGCGGTTCAGAATCTCCACCACCTGGGTGGGCTTGAGGAGCTCCGACATGGGCGTAAAACCGCGCACGTCCACGAAGAGTACGGCAATCTGTGTCAGCCTGCCGCCCAGCTCCAGGGTCTCCGTCCCTTCCTTCAGAATCTCGTTGACGATTTCCGGAGCCACATAGCGCTTAAAGGTGCCGGTAATCCGCCGCTTTTCCATGGCCGCCCGCAGATAATGGACCACGATGCAGCCGACATAGAGAACCGTGAGTCCCGCAGGAATCCACAGCACATGGCAGACCCAACCCGCCTTGTAAAGCAGGCGGGTCACAAGCAGGTATCCTGCCAGGGAAACGCCCAGGAGGGGAAGGGAGATGCGTATGGGCAGCCGGAGAAAGAGAAGGCATCCCAGGAAGAGAAGGAAGAACAGAAGCACCAGCTGAAGCGTCCGGTCCGCCTCCAGCTTATAATCCTCCCAGAGCAGCGCCTGGACGGCATTTGCCTGATATTCCACGCCGTACATGGCTCTGGCATGATCGGCGGAGGTGATATAGCTGTCCTGCAGACCTACCGCATAGGGACCGATCAGCACGATTTTGCCCGCAAAATAGTCCGCCCCCATCTTACCGGACAGCAGATCCGCCACGGAGATGGATTCATAGAAATCGCCCGGAGTTCCGCAGAAGGGGACATACCAGAATCCCCTGGCATCTACGGGAGGCAGGGCGACTGCCTCCTCTCCCCGGGCTTCCCGGTACATCTGCGCCGCCGCAAGGGCCATGGAAGGGACCTTCGTACCGTCGGGCAGAGTGAGCTCCAGCATATGGTGCCGCAGAATGCCGTCCTGGTCCAGCATGGCATTGATATGCCCCTGTGTGGTGCCCGCCTTCAACAGAGGGAAGGGTTCCTCAAAGGCAGTCATGGAGAAGGAATCCAGGCGGTATTCTCCGAGCCCGTCCTCCACCAGCATGCTCCCGAAGCTTCCCAGGCAGGCGGACACCACGTTCCCGTACTCGCCCGCGGCCAGGGCCAGCATCTCATCCTTTTCCGGATCCGTCTCCCCCGCATAGAGAATATCCACGGCGATCACCGCGGGACGGCAGTCAGGGGATTCGTTCAGGGCTTTTATGGCTTTTGCTATAACATCCCGGCCCCATTGGTTGTAGGGTCCCAGCTCCTCCAGGGCCCGCTGGTCGATCCCCACTATCACGATCTTGCCGTCGGATGCGCTCCGGCTCTGATACCACAGATCCGACAGGGACAGGTCGGCCTTGTCCAGCAGACCCGACGCGGCCAGCAATGTCAATCCTCCTGCTGCAATTATTATCCAGATAAATGTTTTTAAAGTCTGCTTTGTCTTCTTCATCGTTCATCCTTTGCTTTTATATTTTATGAGATTCCGTTTCCATGAGATTCCTTTATTAAGGTTCCATTGTCTTCGCTCTTTTGATTTCCATCCTTTGGCTGTTTCCGTTAAGCTTTGCCGCTTTGCTCTGCCGCCTTTCTGCGTTCTGCAGACCCGGCTTCGGGAAAAGCGGTCTCCGCCTTCCTCTTCTGTTTCATTATATAGAAAAGAGACCTGCAGGTCAAACAAAAAGTTGTGCCCCCAAAATCAGGTTTCCGGACTTCCGGATGGGAAAACTGCGGATATCAAGGGAACAAATACTGAAATATTCTTAAGAGAATTGATTTCTGTAAGAATTGATTCTTGAGGAAAGATATGGTAGAGTAATAAGACGGGAGGAGATTATGGACAAATTTCGAAGACTGTTCCAGGCAACCGATATGACGGAGGGAGTTCCCTGGAAGCAGATTATGCTTTTTACGCTGCCCATGCTGATCGGAAATATTGCGCAGCAGCTGTACAATACGGTGGACAGTATCGTGGTGGGGAGATATGTGGGAGACAACGCCCTGGCGGCCGTGGGCAGCGCCGGACCTATTGTGAATCTGCTGCTGGTGCTGTTCATCGGTATTTCCGCCGGCGCCGGCATCATGGTGTCCCAGTACTTCGGCGCAAGAGATCGGGAGAAGCTGGCGCTGACCATCGGAAACTGCATTGTGGCAAGCGGTGCGGCCTCCGTTCTGATTATGATCATAGGTCCCTTTGTAAGCGGCCCGCTTCTGCGCCTTCTGCGGACGCCGGAAGCTATTTTCGATTGGTGCCATTCTTATCTGAATATCATGATTTTCGGAATGGCAGGGATGGTATATTACAATATTCTGAGCGGAATCCTTCGGGGATTGGGAGACTCTTTTTCCGCGCTGCTGTATCTGCTGGTTTCCACCGTGCTGAACATCGCGCTGGATATTCTGTTTGTGACGCAGTTTGAGATGGAAGTGGCGGGGGTGGCGCTGGCAACGGTGATCGCGCAGGCGATTTCTGCAGTGCTGTGCCTGTGGAAGCTTTTCCGTATGAATGACCTGTATGTACTAAAGAGAGAGCACTTTAAACCGAATAAGGGGAATATGGGAACCATTCTCCGCCTGGGGGTTCCCTCCGGAATTACGCAGGCTATTTTTTCCGTGGCGATGATCGCGGTGCAGTCCCTTACCAACAGCTTCGGAGAAATGTTTATCGCGGCCAACGTGATCGTCATGCGTGTGGACGGCTTTGCCATGATGCCTAATTTCTCCTTCGGAACGGCCATGACCACTTACGCGGGGCAGAATGTGGGGGCGAAGCGATACGACAGGGTACTCCGGGGAGCCCGTCAGGGGACCGCCATGGCTGTGGGGACCTCGGCGGTCATTACCGGCATCATTTTGCTGTTCGGCAAATATCTGATGGGGATTTTTACCACCACCGGGGAGCTGGTGGACCTGAGCATGAATATGATGTGCATCATCGCCCTGGGATATCTGGCCATGGGGGTGACCCAGTCGCTCTCCGGCGTGATGCGGGGGGCGGGAGATACCATGACGCCCATGTGGATTTCTATTTTTACAACGATTATCGTCCGGATTCCCGTTGCGTACGGCATTGCGTATCTGACGCGATCCGAGACACATCCCGGCGGACGGCAGGAGTGCGTGTTCTATTCGCTGCTGTGCAGCTGGCTGCTGGGGGCGCTTCTCACGGCGATTTTATACCGGGCCGGACATTGGAAAAAGAAAGGGCTGCGGCAGGCGGAGCAGGATTAATGGGAAAATATTACTATAAATCGGTGTAAGAACTTCCCTGAAAGGGTAAGCTATTCTTATATAATAAATTCTGAAGCATGGGAACCGCGAAGCGGCATGTATGACAAAAACAGGGTCATGGGAACCGCGAAGCGGCATGTATGACAAAAACAGGGTCATGGGAACCGTGAAGCGGCTTTCATGAAGAAATCAGGGTCATAGAAACTGTGCAGCAATTTCAGTGAAAGAATCAGGATCGCGGAAATTGCGAAGCAGTTTTCATGATAAAATCAGTTTATGCAAAATGAAGGAGGACATTATGAAAAAGTTAGGTTTGTATCTATGTGCAGGTGTATTGGCGCTCAGCCTCGGGGCATGCGGCCAGAAGGACCAGGAGGACAGCTCGCAGCAGACGGATTCGCAGCAGGAGAGCAGTTCCCAGGAGACGGAACAGCAGTCTGAGGAGAGCAGCTCCCAGGAGACGGAACAGCAGCCTGAGGAGAGCCCTTCCCAGGGAACAGAGGGAGACCAGGAAGATCCGGGGATGGATATCTCCAATGGCTGGAGCGAGGAGATGGAGAAGCTCCGGCAGGCGGTGATCACCGCCGTCGGGCAGGAAAACTATTGGCCGGATATGCCCATGGATTCCGAGATGCTGGAGATGTCTTTCAAGCTCACGTCGGATATGTATGAGGATTATGTGGCGGAATCTCCCATGATCAGCGCGAATGTGGATACTCTTGTGATCGTCCGGGCGAAGGAAGGCCAGGCGGAGGCGGTGGAAGAAGCCCTGAAGGCCTATCGCGAGGAGAAGGTGAACGATACCTTGCAGTATCCCATGAATATCGGCAAAATCCAGGCTTCTCAGGTGGAGCGCATGGGCGATTATGTGATCTTCGTCCAGCTGGGAGCGGATACAAGCGGGGATGAGAGTGAGGAAGCGAGCATAAATAAGTGCAAAGAGGCAAACAGCGCGGCCCTTGAGGCCATCCGCGGAATTGTTGAGGCAGAATGAAGCTAAAGGTTTTTGACTAAAAACCGTTTCGGTTGAGCCGGCTTATTTTATCTGCGGTTGATTGCAGCGGTTCAGACAGAAGAGCTGAGCCGCTGCAAGAAGCAGAAGGACAGCTGCCTGCCATAATGGCGCAAAACATATTATCAGGAGAGAAAAGAGATGGTATTCAGCAGTGTAATTTTTCTTTTCCGGTTTCTGCCCTTGTTCTTTCTTCTATATTATCTGGTCCCCGGGAGGATGAAAAATTTCCTTCTCTTTGTGGGGAGCCTGTTCTTTTATGCATGGGGAGAGCCGGTGTATGTGGTGCTGATGCTGTTTTCCACCCTGGTGGATTATACCCACGGGCGGCTGCTGGGACGCTTCCGGGGGCGGAAGGGGGCAAAGCTTATTCTGCTCTCCTCCGTCCTGATCAATCTGTTTATACTGTGTTTTTTCAAATACGCAGATTTCCTGACAGGGGCTGTGAATCAGGCGTTTGGCCTTTCGCTGCCCCTTCTTTCGCTGCCTCTGCCCATAGGCATTTCCTTTTATACCTTCCAGACCATGTCCTATACCATCGATGTGTACCGGGGCGAGGTGGAGGTTCAGAAGAATCTGCTGGATTTCGGAGTGTATGTGACCATGTTCCCCCAGCTGATTGCAGGGCCTATTGTGAAATACCGCGAGGTGGAGAAAAGGCTTCACCACCGCAGGTTCTCCATCACGGAAGCCAGCGCGGGGATGAAGCGGTTCTGTATCGGACTTGCCAAAAAGGTCCTGATCGCCAACCAGGCGGGGGAGCTCTGGGTGACGGTTTCCGCCATGGAGCTGTCGGGCATGAGCGTTCTGACAGCCTGGCTGGGGGTACTGGCCTTTGCCTTCCAGATCTATTTTGACTTTTCGGGGTATTCCGATATGGCCATCGGACTTGGCGAAATGCTGGGATTTCGATTCCCTGAAAATTTCAATTATCCTTATATTTCCGCCTCCGTCACGGAATTCTGGCGTAGGTGGCATATTTCCCTGGGAAGCTGGTTCCGGGAGTATGTGTATATTCCCCTGGGAGGGAACAGAAAGGGACTGCCCAGGCAGCTCTTCAATATTCTGGTGGTATGGCTGCTCACCGGAATCTGGCATGGAGCCGGATGGAATTTCCTCTTCTGGGGGCTCTGGTTTGCGGTTGCCCTGATGCTGGAGAAGCTGTTCCTGGGGCGCCTGCTGGCCTGGCTTCCGAAGGGGATCGGAATGCTCTATACTGCCCTGGTGGTGCTGACAGGCTGGGTATTTTTCGCTCTGGATGCGCCGGCCAGGATTCTGGGATACCTGGGAGTGATGACGGGAGCCGGGGAAGATTTTGTGGATTCCCGTTTTCTCTATCTGGGCGGGCAGTACTGGGCATTGCTTCTGACAGCCGCGGTATGTTCCACCCCTTTTCTTCATAATTTCACGGCAAAGCTGGAGAAATCGGGGACGGGATGGGGGATGGCGTTGTACCGTTTCGGGGAAAAGGTGATTCCGGCGGCGCTGCTGCTTTTGTCCATTGCGGGGATTATTGAGGCGTCCTATAATCCGTTTTTATATTTTCGGTTTTAGATATTTCCCAGGGAAAGCGTACGCTTTAGGGAAAATCCGGTGTCGAAGGCACTTTTATGCAGAGCAGCGGATTGCGACATGCAAGGGGTATTAGAATGAGCGAGAAGAGACGAGCTTTTTTTACATTTGGGTTCCTGTTTTCCATTATCCTGGTATTCAGCTTTGCGGACCTGGTGCAGGGAGACAGGGTATTCTCGGAGACGGAGAATAAGGTGCTGGCCTCGAAGCCGAAGCTGACATGGGAGGCCCTGTCCGGCGGGAGCTACGGGGAGGACTATGAGACCTATCTGACCGATCAGTTTGTGGGCCGGGACAAATGGATCACCATCAATACCTGGGTGGATATCGCTCTGCAGAGGAAGGAGATCAAAGGGGTCTATCTGGCAGAGGACGGGTATCTCATAGAGCAGCATCTGCCGGAAAAGTATTCTGCGGCCAGGGAAGCCGAGAAGCTTGCCCTTCTGGAGGGACTGGTGCGCCGGTGGGACGCCATGGTGATGCTGGCGCCCACTGCCGACAATATCCTCACGGATAAGCTGCCGGATTTCGCGCCCTGCTATGATGAGCGGGGGCTGCTGGAGCAGGCGGAAGCCCTGGTGGGAGCGGAGAACTACGTGGATGTGTTCACGGCCCTGAAAAGCCATGCCGGGGAGGAGATTTATTACCGCACGGATCATCACTGGACCAGCCTGGGCGCCTGGTACGCTTACCAGGCCTGGGCGGAAGCGAAGGGGGAGGCACAGGATCTCTACGATAGGAATTCCATGGAGGCCGTGACGCAGGATTTCCTGGGAACCCTGCATTCGAAGGTGAATCTTGACATGGAGGGGGAAGCCATTTATTATTTTCCCCAGACGGCGGGCCAGGTGATGGCGGTGACCTATGATCTGAAGGATACCAGGGATACCTGCTATGAGGAGAGCTACCTGGACACCAAGAATAAATACGGCTTTTTCCTGGACGATAACCATGCTTTTATAGAAATCGAGACCACCTGCCGGAACGGAAAGACCCTGTTTGTGATCAAGGATTCCTATGCCAACTGCCTCATCCCGCTGCTGACGGCCCATTATGAACGGATCTATGTGATGGATCTGAGGTATTTTAACGGCAGGCTTTTTCAGTTCATGGAAAAATACGAGCCGGAGACGGGGATGGATGTGCTGGTGCTGTATAATTGCATTCACTTTCTGGAGGAATTTGCTTATCTGCAGTAGCGGGGCGGACACGGAGAGCAGAGACGGATTATTTAGAACGGCATGTGCCGGGATTGCTTCGATTTTCCGGAACTTTTACAGATGGGGACATCAGGAAGGATTCTGCCGGACAAAGAAAATGGCAGGGGGATGCAGAAATGTAATACAGCATGAGCTTCGGCAGCGCCGGAGGTCTTTACAGATGCATGCGTCCGGAAAAATTCTGCAGGACAAAGAAAATGGCCGGAAGGTACGAAAAGGAACAGGAGACAGAGGATGAGAGCGGTTGTGTTTGACATGGATGGTGTGTTATTTGACACGGAGGTCGTATGCATGAAAAGCTGGACGGCCATTGCCGCCAGAAGGGGTCTGCCTATGATGGAGGAAGTGTTCCCGAAATGCATCGGGCTCAACGCCAACGACAGCAGGCAGGTGGTGCTGGAGGCGTACGGGGAGGATTTCGATTACCCCGTATTTCGACAGGAGACTGCGGAATGGTTTCGGAATTATATAGAAGAAAACGGCCTTCCCATCAAGCCGGGAATGCACCGGCTCCTGGACTGGCTGAAGGAAAACGGCTATCAAATAGGGCTGGCCTCCTCCACCCGGGGGGAATCCGTGTTCAGCCACCTGAAGCAGGCGGGCATCGGCGGCTTCTTTGAGACGGTGGTGACGGGGGATATGGTGGAGCATTCCAAGCCCAGGCCGGATATCTACCTGCGGGCCTGCAGGGAGCTGGGGGTTGCTCCCGGGGAGACCTACGCCATCGAAGATTCCCCCAACGGTATCCGCTCCGCCCACGCGGCGGGAATGCGCCCCATCATGGTGCCGGATATGATTCCGGCGGACGAGGAGATGCGGGCCTTAAGCTTTCTGATCCGGAAGAATCTCATGGAAGTGCTGGAGTATCTGCGGCAGGAAAAGGAGAAGGAATAAGCCGTAGTTTCCCATGGAAAATTGTACCTGCGTCCACAGAAAGCTTTTAAATACAGTCGTTATTGTGCAGATACGATTTATCATGGGGAACTAAGGATAAGAGAAGGAACAGGACGAGGAACAGGACAAGGACAGAGAACAGGATAAGGACAGGGAACAGGACAAGGAATAGAACAAGGACACAGAACAGTATAAGAACAGTATAAGAACAGGACAAGGAGAAGACACAGATGGCAGATCTGGGAATTCCTCACAACACCATAGAGGTGTTGCAGAGGCATAACTTTACCATTCAGAAAAAATTCGGACAGAACTTCCTGATCGATCCAAGGGTGCTGGAGAAGATCATCCGGGCGGCGGATATCACGGAGGAGGACTGGGTGCTGGAGATCGGCCCCGGCATCGGCACCATGACCCAGTATCTGGCGGAGCAGGCCGGGGAGGTGACGGCGGTGGAGATCGATCGGTGCCTGATTCCCATTCTGGAAGAAACCCTGTCCGCTTACAGCAATGTGACGATTATCAATGCGGACATTCTGAAGATGGATTTGAAGGAGCTTGCGGAAGAGAAGGCCAAGGGCCGGTCCGTGAAGGTGGTGGCCAATCTTCCCTATTACATAACCACGCCCATCGTCATGGGATTGTTCGAGAGCCATATGCCCTTGAAGAGCGTCACCGTCATGGTCCAGAAGGAGGTGGCGGACCGCATGCAGGCGGGCCCGGGAAGCAAGGATTACGGCGCGCTCTCTCTGGCGGTGCAGTACTATGCCTGGCCGGAAATCGCGGCCAATGTGCCTCCCAACTGCTTCCTCCCCAGGCCCAATGTGGGAAGCGCTGTGATAAGACTTCTCCGGCATGAAAGCGCCCCGGTGAAGGTGCGGGACGAGAAGAAGATGTTTCGCATCATCCGCGCCGCCTTCAACCAGAGGCGCAAAACCCTGGCCAACAGCCTGGGCAACGCCCCCGATCTGGGCATCTCCAAGGAGCGGGCGGCGTCCGCCCTGGAGGAGCTGCAGCTTCCGCCAGCGGTCCGGGGAGAGGCGCTTTCCCTGGAGCAGTTTGCGGCGCTGTCTGATTTGCTGTGGTAAATGGATTTCTGCCCGCTGCAGCAGCGGAAAACGTCTTGTTGGAAAATAAGGCGTTTTTTTCTGCATCAGAAGAAGTACAAAGGAAGGATTGAAATATGGATATGACTAATGTATGATGATACAAAAGAGATAAAGGGGGAAATATGTATTATATAGGGATATGCGACGACGGAAAAAATACCTGCGCGTTAATTGAGGAAATGGTGCTGCTGTATGCAAAAAAGAGCAAGCTGAGGATGGATATCCAAGTATGGTATACAGGCGAGGAATTGTGCGGATATTTGGAACAGGGGGGCTGCCTGGATATTCTGTTCTTGGATATAGAGTTGTTCCGGCTGACCGGGATAGAGGTGGGTGGCTTTATACGGAACAGGATGGAGGACAGGAGGATGCAGATCATTTACATTTCCGGGCATCCTGCATATGCACAGAAATTGTTCAAAACTCAGCCAATGGATTTCTTGGTCAAGCCGATTACCGTACAGCAGATAGAAGATTCCCTTGAACTGGCAGTGAAGCTGATTGAGAGAAATTTGGAGAGATTTGAATTCCAAATCGGCAGGGACTATCACTACATATCATACGGAGAAATTATATATTTTGAGAGTAAGGGGCGAAAAATAAAAATCGTGATAGTGGGTGCGGAAGCAGAGTTTTATGGGGTACTAAAGGATTTGGAAGAGAAACTTCCCAAAGAATTTATTCCGATTCATCAGTCATTTGTGATAAACAGAACTCATGTAGCGCGATATGCCTATGAAATGGTGGAGATGGATAACGGCACTGTACTTTCCATTAGCAAAGCATATCGGAAACAGGTTAGGGAGAGGTTATTAAGGGGATGAATATGGCGGATATCATAATTTGCGTTACGACGAATTTGTTCAGGATTTACCTGATAAGCAGATTTGTTCATATATTTGCAGGGGATGCGGAAAATGAGACTTGTTGCTATTGGGTGAGGCGTATAGTATATGGAGCATTTTTCGCCATTAATACGATAACTTATTTGGCCTTTCACATGATGTGGGTTAACGTTATCTGCAATTTGCTTGGAATTGGGCTGATTGTCCTGACATATACAAGATCGCTGAAGATGATTTTATTTGTGACGGGATCTATCTATATAGTTAACATGGCATGTAGCGTGGCAGCGATTCTTCCATTTGTAGATTATGAGGATGGTATGGGATTCGATCAGATTTATGAGGCATTAGATATGTTTTTGGTACTGATCTGTGAGTTGATTGCGGAAAAGATTGTAGATACCCGGCAGAAAACGGCGAATATCCAGACTCTCTCTTTTGTTTTTGTACCACTATGCAGTATTGGGATGCTTTATGTTATAACTTATACAAGAAGCAGCGTAAGAGCAGGGATTGTTATAGCAGGCATTGGACTTGTCCTGATTAATTTTTTTACTTTTTATTTATATAATACACAGGTGGATGCTTTATTCCATAAATATGAGAACGAAGTGTTGCGGCAGGAGGTTAAGGGGTACGCAAATCAATTGGATGTAATGCTACAGGGAGAAGAAAGAGTAAAAGCATTGCGTCATGATATGAAACACCATATGAACGAACTGAAAATACTGGCTGCAAAAGGCGAGATCAGCGCGATTGAAGAATATATAGATGATATGCGGGAGTTTATAAACAATCCTTACGAAATTGTTTCCTCAGGGAATCTGGAAATAGACAGTGTAATGAACTATATGCTTTACAGGGCAGAGGAAGAAGGGTGCAATGTAAATGTGAAAGTACAGCTTCCGGAATCAGTGAGACATTCCTTTGACATTAACGTAATCCTGGGAAATTTGCTAGAGAACGGCATTGAGGCGGCAGGGCAGACAGAAGAGAAAAGACTGGACATAAATATTGAAATGCACCAGGGCTTTTTGAGAATACAGATTGAAAACAGCTATGCTGGTAAATTGGAAAAAGGCCATGAAAGCCTACTTACAACGAAAGCGAAAAAAGACCATCATGGTATCGGCCTGGAGAATGTAAGAAAAATCGTGCGCAAATATAACGGAACTATGGAAATATGCTCAGAGGACGATTTATTTCGTGTTATTTTGCTCTTATATATATCAGAAGGTTCAGATTGAAATAGTCTAAAATTTCCAATTATCACACAAATATAACCCAATTATGACAGGAAACAGCACAAAGGGATTTTTTGTGCTATCATGCTTTTGGAAAGGAGGATGATAGCAATGAAAATGGAGCGAGTAAAAAAAAGAGTGGAACAGGTAATTGCCCAAATTGCTAAAAGGTCGGCAAGCGTAGAAGCTAATACCGCATGTTCATTCTTGGGATATCAGCCCAAAGAACCAAAGCAAGTCAAATCATTGCGGAAGTTTTGAAAATTAAGGGGAAAATAGCAGGAATTCGAGAATGCAATGATGTTGTTTCCTTTTCTTATGATAGATTAGAGTGGCAGCTGCACAAATCCGGTAGATATGCCTATGAAACCAACGAAGGCTGTTGCGCCACATCTGCAGCCTGGTTAAATTATATTGTTGAATATACATATCATGAGCGGGGGTATCTACATTTTCTCCGACCTGATGGAAGCGGCCATGTTCTAAATTACATCTTACTAAATGGAAAATATTATATAATAGATATGACAGCATTAACCAAAGAAAATGCTAAATTTGCGCCTGTGGAAACGGGTCTAAAGAAAGATTATGTATCATCGAAATTCTACACAGGAATTTGCGCACAAGCAAATAATTTAATGGATTATGTAAATTTCCACAGGAGATTTCAGATGACAAAAGGGTATGAGTTTTCTTATCTAAGCAAATCTCCTGTGTCTGCACTATCGCCCAATTGTTCTTATGTTGAGAATGGTATTCTGTACTTTTTGGAATTCGGAAAGAGCTTTTTGCTACAAATGAGAAATTTGCATTATGAAAGCAGACAGGTTCCTGAAGATTTGAAGTTTCCTATAGAATATACAAATGATTATGTGTAAATGAAAAGGAATTCAGGGATGAGAGAACGGGACATGAAATTTACAGTAAGAAGAGCGGCTCTCTTTTTCTTTCAACATGCGCCCTGGGCAACGCTTGCCATGCTTCTGCTGAAGGGAACGCTTGCCATGCTGCCCTTTGCCTCCGTACTGCTGGGGGCGCAGTTTGTGGACAGGGCATTGGAGGCGGCTTTGGGAGTGAGGCCTGCCATCTGCAGCGCAGTTCTGGTGGCGCTGGTTCAGCTGGTTCAGAGACTGGGGAATAATGGGTATTCCTTCTGCCGGATGCTCCAGCGTGAAAGGACTTATCCGGCAGTTGATAGAATGATTACAGAGAAGATAGCGTGCCTGCAGTATTCTTGCATTGAGGACGATGCCGCGCAGGA
This sequence comes from uncultured Acetatifactor sp., assembly GCA_910589035.1. Lineage (GTDB taxonomy): Bacteria > Bacillota > Clostridia > Lachnospirales > Lachnospiraceae > Acetatifactor. Next base: position 18,101 of record CAJUSI010000005.1, read on the forward strand.
TATCCTTTCACGCATAGCAGGTGACCCGGAGGGAATTTTATCGGGAATTATGGAAGGATATCTGGAGATGGCAGTTTTCATCATTTCAAACGTAAGCCTGGTATCGATTCTGATCTTTCAGATGCCGGTATGGGTGTCCCTTGTGATTACCGCCGTGCTGGCAGCTTTTGGATTCTATGCCTTGAAGAGCGGCCAGCGGCAGTACCATGCCCACGCCGAAGTGACGGCCTGCCGGAGAAAAGCGGACTATTATGAGAAAATCCTTGGAGACCGTGACACGGTGAACGAGAGGACGCTTTTTGATTACGGTGAAAAAATAAACAAAGAATTCCTGGCGGCAAGCCGCCGGGCGAGAAAGAAAGAACAGAAAGCACGTTTTAGCTGGTTTCTGGGGATGAACATAGGCGGATATATAGCCGCCGGCATTTCCGTTATCGTACTTTTGCTGCTGCTGCCTGCAGTACTGCGGAGGGAGACCTCCGTGGGGCTGTTCGTTTCCCTGGTGACGGCATTTATGTCAATGATACAGATGGTTACGTGGCAGTTTCCGGACAGAATCAAGGAGCTGTCCAAAAGCAAAATGATGCTTGAGGATTTTAACGTTGTGATGGATATGCCGCTTTATGCCGATGCATTTCAGGATTTTGCCGTAAAGAAGGGCAAAGCCCTGACAGAGGGAAGGCTTGACGGGACGGCTTCTGGCGGAGAACTCTCCGACGGGGACTTGACATTTGAATCCCTGGAATTCAGAAACGTCACCTTCCGTTATCCAGGCACGGACAAAGAGGTGCTGAAGAATATGTCCTTTCAGGTGAAGAAAGGGATGCATTATGCCTTTGCAGGGAAAAACGGATGTGGGAAGTCTACGGTGGTGAAACTGATCCTGAGACTGTACGAGCCGGACAAAGGGGAGATTTTACTGAATCATAGAAATATCAGGGAATATGAAGCCGGGCATATCTGGAAGATTTTTGCGGTGCTTTTTCAGGATTACGCGAGATATCCGGTCTCTTTGGCGGACAATATCGCATTGGGAGGAGGCGGGGGTCGGAAAAGTATGGCCAGAGTAGAACGGGCTGTGTCACAGGCCGGCCTGGAGCAGGTTGTGGAGAAGCTGCCAGAAGGCCTGGAGACGGCATTGGGAAAAGTCCTGGACGGATCTGTGGATCTGTCCGGAGGAGAGTGGCAGAGGGTAGCTATGGCGAGAATGCATTATAATGCATCGCCTGTCAAGATTCTGGATGAGCCCACCGCGGCCATGGATCCGGTGCAGGAACAGAAGGTGTACCGGCAGTTTTCCGATGCATACCGGGACAGAACCACCATTATGATCACCCACAGGCTTGGGGCGGCAGCAGCATGCGACTGTATTTTTGTAATAGAGGACGGCGGTGTAAAGGAAACCGGAAGCCATGAATCCCTCATGGAGCGCAACGGGATTTACAGAGAGATGTTCGATAAACAGAGGGAGTGGTATATATGAAGAAAATAACAACAGCCCATACGATTCGGGTGATGCTTCCGATTGCGTTCAAAGCAGCGCCCATCCGTTTCTGCCTGGTGAATCTCTTTGGAATGGCACAATCGGCAGTGCTGGCAGTGAATACGGTATTGCTGGCCGGATTCGTGGACGCTCTGATTGCTTCCGTGTCTGAGGGAGCGGTTGGAGAAAGGCTTATTTTATGGATATCGCTGTATGTGGCGGGGATTATCGGATACCAGATTTTTAACACCCTGTTCAACTACATCCTGGGCGAATATCAGGAAAAATGCAGCGAAAAATTCAGGTATGAATATAACAAGGTTATCTCCGGCCTGACTCCCATTGAATTTGAACGCGAAGAGACATTGGATGAAATACAGAAGGCAGAAGCGGGAAGAAATGTGGCACATGTATTTATATTTCACTTCATCGGCATTATCGACATGGTTCCGCCTTATGTGATATTTATGTGTATGTATGTGTCTTCTTTGAATCTCTGGCTGCTGCTGTGCATCATTGCCGCATTTCTTCCGGCTGTGTTTACTTTCTATCTGCAGAGAGGCATTTACACGAAGCTTGAGGATACGGCAGCTCCTGTCAGAAGACGGTATCATGCTTTTAAGGACTGCATCATAGGCAGGCAGTTTTTAAAGGAGACGCGGATTCTGGGAGCAGGCGGTTATTTCTATGGCAGGGCGGCCGCAGAATGGGAGCGCCTGAGAAGGGAAGAAAGAAAAGTAAAAAATCAGACCAATCTGTTGGATACGATCGACAATACGGCGGGGCTTGCAGGATATCTTGCGGCGCTGGTTCTCCTGGCAGCCAGCGTGCTGCGGGGCAGCATATCGGCAGGGGCTTTTGCGGCGGTCTATCACTCGCTGAACCATCTGTTTGACATGATGTTTGCCCTGGTGTGCGGATTTATCGGCAGCACCGTCAGCAATCTGCCTGCAGTAGAGAATTATGTGGGATTTCTCGAAAGGAGAAGGGAGAGGGGGAAAGAGAAAGGCGAAGAGGAAAAGGAAGGGAAAGCGCCGGATCTACGGAAAGGGATTGTCCTGGACCACGTATCCTTCACTTATCCGAACGCATCCGCCCCGTCCGTAAAGGATATCAGCGTCCGGATCCAGCCGGGGCAGTATGTGGCTGTTGTGGGTGAAAACGGCGCGGGAAAATCCACTCTGGCTAAATTGATCCTGGGCCTGTATCCTGCGGGAGAGGGAAGGATAGAAATAGGAGGAGTGAGGGCGGAGGATACGCAGGCCGAAAGCTGCCGGAAATGCATGTCTGCCGTTTTTCAGAATTTTGTCAGATACCAGATGACTTTATCCGATAATGTAAGAATCAGCCAATGGGAAAGCGATAAAAATCCAAAGACCGTATTGGAGGGCACCTCGCTGGACAGGAGGCTGGTGGATGACTGCGATACGGTCATGCTTTCCAGGGAGTTCGGCGGGATTGATCTTTCCGGCGGTATGTGGCAGCAGGCAGCCATTGCCAGAGGACGGTATCGCAGCCATGAAATCATTGTCCTGGATGAACCCACAGCGGCGATAGATCCGGTGGAGGAATATGCCGTGTACCGGGACTTTCTGAAAATGGCGAAGGGTAAGACAGCGGTCATAATTTCCCACAGATTAGGTTCCGCCAGGCTGGCGGATCGCATCCTGGTTATGAGCGGAGGCCGGATCGTGGAAGACGGTACGCATGAAGATCTGCTTGGCCGAAACGGTTTCTACAGGGAGATGTGGGATGCCCAGGCGGGAAGTTACCAATGAGCAGTATACTTTTGTCTTATTCTATAATCTGTGCCCCCGGCTTTGTTAAATGCTTAATAAATATCTGGCAGGTTCGTAATTTTATGGTTTTGAAGAGCATTTTCTGGTATAATACAGACACAGAAGGGCATTATCGCCTTCTGGCGCCTTGTGCGTTAATATTGACACATAAGTGCATTGTGCCAACTGGCCTGTGCAAGGAGTCCGGAGAGCTGCTTATTTGGAAAAGCTGTTTGCGGAGGAGAAATAGAAAACAGCGTTGGAACGTGATTTGGGAGGTGAAGTGATGAAAATGGAATCACTATTTGATATAACGAAATTCGATTCTTATAAGGAAGATAACCGCCGTGAAGTAAAACGTGAAATGGAGGACTGCCAGGTTCATTGTGGGATACCTATTCCGCCTTTGCAAACTGCTATGGAGGTGTCATAATCCTTGGAGTGAAGGAGGAGAGTGATAAAAGCTGGAAAACGACAGGCTTAAAGGGCACGGACAGAGAAAAACTTTTAAAGGAATTTTGGGACACAATCAACAATTATAAGAAAGTCAGTGCGAATATTTTGCTGGATGATGATGTGGAAGTATATGATATCGGGGAAGATATTGCTATTGTGATTTATGTTCCGATGGCAAGACGGGAGCAAAAACCGATATTTATTAACAATAACATGTTTGGCGGTACATTTAAGAGAAATCATGAAGGAGATTACCATTGCACCAATCTGCAGGCCAAATCCATGCTCAGGGATCAGACAGAAAGTACGATGGACATGAGAATTGTGGAGAGCATGACGATTGACCAGTTGGATAAAGAGACAATACAGAGCTATCGGAACCGCCACAGGTCATTCAGACCGGGGCATCCCTGGATTAACCTGGGTGATGCCGAGTATCTGCAGAAAATTGGCGCGGCAGAGATGGGGAAAGATAAGGAGCTGCATCCTACAGCGGCGGGACTGTTGATGTTTGGTGAGGAATACAGGATTGTCTGGGAATTTCCGGAGTAGAATTTTGATAATAGAATCATCTCTTTGATTCTATTATATTTGGATTACAGGGAATTGCTGGATCCCACGATAAGATGGACAGACAGGCTGCAGTCAAGCTCCGGCGAATGGAGCGGGAATTTGTTTGAGTTTTATACAGTGCATATTTCCGCCAGTCACTTCTGGACGCCTGCACCGTGAAAGGGAGGCTGGTGTATATTCCGGAGGAGATTGATTGTACTACGGTCGTTGGGCGGGCATCCCAGGTAGGGAGTGAGCCAGGCTGGAGCGCGGAGGATGCGATGGCTCTTGCGGAAAGCCATCCCCAGGCAAGGCTGTTCAAGGGCAACAGTTTTCTGCCATGATAAGATATTTTTTCCAGGATTATATCCTGGGGCAGTATATAGATTGGAAAAGCGGAGAATGCAGCTTTGACGGGGAGGAATTCGTCGCTTTCATCAAATGGGTGGCGGAGCATTCGGATGGGGTGGACAGTGAAGAGACGCCCGTGGAGATGCTGCTTGGTACCATGCCGGAGGAGCGGCTGCTTGATATAATGGCAACGGTTTTTGGTGCGGATTTCTACATGCTGAATAAGACATATTTTGGAGAGGAAGTGACGACGGTGGGATATCCTACTGCTGGAGGGGAGGTCTCGCACCATGGGACGCTGATCAACCAGTTGGGCATCGTGGCTGCTTCTGATAAGAAGGAAGGGGCGTGGCAGTTCATCGAATCCTTCCTTTCCCGGGAAAATGGGCGTTATATCTTTATGCCTGCCCGTCAGGATAGGTTGGAAGAGGAGATAGCGAAAAAGGCAGAAAGCAAAATACCTGTTTATTTACCGGATGGATCGAGAGAAGACTTCAGCGCCATAACGGAAGAAGAAATAGAAAAGTTTTATGCCATCATTGACGAGGCCGATTTTACCTCGCGGAATGGCATACGGGAAGAGATCATCAATATTGTTGTGGAGGAGATGTCCCTCTGCCTGTCCAGCGACAAGCCGTATGAGGAGGCAGCCGCGATTGTCCAGAACCGGGTGAAGAATATGGTGCAGGAAGAAATCAGTTCTATTCAGTGAAAGGAGGAGGGCGTTATGCTTATAGAGGGGCAGTTGTCTTTGTTTGATTTTGGGGTCATTGCAGAAACTGTGGCGGTTATCCTGCTGATGTCCTTTCTTGCCAGCAAATCCAGTTGGACATAAAACCTGTCTTTTGGAGTAAACATTAAAAATGGTGCAAAGCTTATGTCGGTCGCTATTTACCGCTCTAATTTTCTCCTTATGCTCTTTCAGAGTATTCTTAATACATTTTTGATTGTAAAGCATAGCGGGATGGTCGAAACCAGAGATGATTGTGTTGATATGTACGGCACAGATTATAAATCAACTGTATTGCGCGTTTATCGGTCCAAACCATGGGCAGTTAGCGTCAAGCATAGTGAACGGGAATTTAGATAAATCCATTATCAGGCCGTTGAGTATGATATTCCAAGTCAATACCGGCCGCATGAATGTTTCCGCATTTCTTTCCCTCGCTGCCCCGATTATGATCCTGTGTATACAAATAAGTTCGATAAACCTGCAAACAGGATTTTTTAGTATTTTCCTATATCTATTCTTTTGCTTAATGGCCTTATGGTTATCACATCGTTTATGCTTGTATTATATAGCCTGGCTTTTATTTTTATAAATGTAACGGGAATCGGCAATATCTATTACAGCTTGATGGGATTGGCCGAAAAGTCCAGGGAGATGTATTTTAACAAATGGATTATGCTGGGGTTAGTATTGATTGTTCCTATTCTTCCTCTGGCCAATACGCCGGCGCAGGTATTGCTTAATAAGGCAACTTTATTGAGTATGCTGCTCAGTATACTGGCATCTCTTTTATTTACTGTTCTTTCGGTTACATTATTCAAGGTGATTATCCGAAAATATACAAGCGCCAGCAGTTGACGCTATACCAATAATATGTTAGGGCTCCACGGAACAGAAGATCATTTTGTCCCTCCTTCTCTATTTTAGAATGATCCATTTGCCGCGACTCAGGCTTTCGCGGGCAATATAGCTTTTGCTTTTTAAGCTTTTATATACTCGATTGACAGTAGATACAGAAAGCCCGGTTTCTGCTGCAACCTGTGTTGCATTGAGGCAGAAGGCATTAATGCAGGGGAGCGCCTATTCAGAAAACACCTTTCCCAATTCAATAAAACAACCTTCAAGCACGGTTACCCTTGCTATGTCCCCTTGCTGATAGATCTCGTGGGGCTGAAGAAATCCGGCGTCGGACAGGAGCATGACGCGGACTATCCGGTTTTCCGGATCCACAATCCAATATTCCCGAACCCCCGCCTGCTGATACAGGTTCAGCTTCACCAGCTGATCATGCCTGTGCGAGGAGGGGGAGAGGACTTCAATGACCATATCCGGAGCTCCCTTACAGCCATACTGATCCAGCTTGTTTCTGTCACAGATTACGGAGATGTCCGGTTCCACCAGTGTATCCACATCTTCCGGCGCGTCCCCGTCCTGCTCGAATAACCGGACGCTGAAGGGAGCGGGATAAACCTCGCATTTCTTCCCTTCAAGGTAATTTGCAAGCTGACGGGAAAGTTCCATGCTGATTTTCTGATGCATTCTGGACGGCGCTGCCATTGCAAACGCTTCCCCGTTAATGATTTCAATGTGTTCGCTTTCGTCCCAGGAAAGGACATCTGCGAAGGTATATTGGATTTTTTTTGCAGGGAATGCCATAAGTCTTTCCTCCTTAGGTTACATTCGTGAACGCAAACATTTATCGCGCTGGAAAAGGCGGGACACCGGATTCGTAAATCCAGGCGCTCTTGAGTATAGCATAAATTCAGTTCTTATTCAAGTATCCGGCATGTCCGGGTTTGCTTCATAAATTGCTGATATCAAAGCCATTCCTGTATGCAAAGATAACCAATTAGTAGTTTACAAGTGGGGAAATCAGAGATATAATAAAAGTGTCATACAAAATAATAAGGAGAGGAGATATTATTATGAGCAATATGGCTGTGACCGGCGGAATATATAAATCATATACCCATATTGCCAGCGGCAAGAGGATAAATGGGGCGGCGGATGATGCCGCAGGGCTTTCTATCGCGCAAAAGCTCTTAAAAGAGCAGAACGGCCTTGACGTGGGTGCTGAGAATGCCCAGGCGGGCATTGGGGTTATGAATGTGGCGGACGGCGCCATGAACGGCATAACGGATTCGCTGCAGAGAATGGGGGAACTTGCCATAAGGTCTATGAATGGCCTTGCCTCAGATTCGGACAGGGCGATTTACCAGAATGAGATCGACCAATTGAAGGGCGACATTCAGTTTATGGCGAGAAACACATCCCTGAATGAGCATAAGCTGTTGGATGGGAGCATGGCAGACATGCACTTGGCCACCAATCCTGACGGAAGCGGCATGAAGATCGGTATGGCGAACACCACACTGAAATCTCTTGGGATTGCGAATTTCGATGTGACTACGGGCAATTTCAATTTAGACGATATCGGCAGGGCTCTGGATAAAGTGTCCAGCCGGAGAAGCTACCTGGGTGCTTCGACCAACCGCCTGGAGCGGACCTACAATTATAACAAAAACGCGAGCCTGCAGCAGCTTGTCTCCAGAAGCCGGATTGAGGATCTGGATATGCCGAAGGCCATCTCCGATAAGAAAAAGGAGGAGCTTCTGAGCGAGTACCGGAATATGGCGCTGAAGAGGCAAATGAACCAAAATACCATGGTAATGAGATTGTTCCAGTAAATTCCTTTTCCGCCTGACGGGCCGCACAGGAACAGAGGGCGGGAACCCGGAAGAAGGGAAGCATGAAAAGAAGCCTGAAAAACGTCGTTCCATCATCTGTCCTGGATGAGGGAACGGCGTTTTTTGCGGGAAATATGTCAATAAAAACAATATGGGGGAAGTGTATTTTCTTTTTGACATATGCATGGTGACTATGTTAAACTAAAAAAGATATTGGGTATCGTACGGAAGGTATGCTGCCCATTGCCGGCACCAGAGTAGGGAGCGAGTTACCTTGGATAAGTATGAATATAAAGTAAAATCGGAAGAAATAAAGGCGTTGATAGAGGAAAAGGATTTCGCCCAGGCGGCTGAGATCGCGGACACCATTGACTGGCGGAGGGTGAAAAGCGTCATGATGCTCTGCACCATCAGCGATCTGTACAAGATCAACAGGAGGTATGAGGATGCCAAAAATATGCTCCTGCTTGCCTATGACAGGAGGCAGGGGGGAAGGACAATCTGCTATTCTCTCTGTGAGCTGTGTATTAAAACGGGCGACTATGTGCAGGCCCTGAAGTTTTATAAGGAATTTACGCAGGTGGCGCCCAGGGATCCGGGCAGATATATTCTGCAGTATAAGCTCTACGAGGCCCAGGACGTGCAGCTGGAGGAGCGCATAGGGGTTCTGGAAGAGCTGAAAAAGCGGGATTACAGGGAAAAATGGGCTTATGAGCTTGCTTATCTTTACCACAGGGTGGGGCTCGCTACCCGCTGTGTGGAGGAATGTGACGAACTGGTTCTGTGGTTCGGCGAGGGGAAATATGTGGTGAAGGCGCTGGAGCTGAAAATGCTTCATCATCCGCTGACTTCCGCTCAGCAGGAGATATATGATCGCCGTTTTGAGAAGCCGGAAGAAAATGCAGCGCCGGCGGAAGAGTACAGCCAGGAGGAGTATTATGAAGCTCCGGCTGCCGAAGAAGGAGAGTATGTCATCCCCGGAAATGAGGAGGGCGGGGAGGAAGGGTTCCGGGAGGAGGACGTTCCGGAGCGGACGAAGGAATTTGAGATTCAGGTAAAAACCGTGGATGTGGGGCAGTACAATACCATTAATCTCCAGGAAGAGCTTGCGGCGGGTCTGCAGGAAGTGCTGGGAGCGGACGGCTCTGAGGGAGCCGAACCGGGAGCTGTGCCTGACCAGCGTGCGGGCAGGACGGCGCGCGGAGCTGCATCAGGCGGATATGGGGAGCAGGCCGGACGGGGAGCCGGATCGAACAGGTATGCGGAGCAGGCGGGGCCGGGAGCCGGACCGAACGGGTACGCGGAGCAGGCCAGGCCGGGAGCCGGATCGAACGGGTACGTGGAGCAGGCGGGGCCGGGAGCCGGATCGAACGGGTACGTGGAGCAGGCGGGGCCGGGAGCCGTGTCTGACGGATATGGGGAGCGGACTGGGCCGGGAGCCGGATCGAAAGGGTATTCGGAGCAGACGGGGCCGGGAGCTGTATCAAACGGATATACGGGACGGCCAGCGCCGGGAGCTGTGTCAGGCGGATATGCGCAGCAGGCAGAGAGCTGGGATGCCGATGTCCGGGAGGAAATAGAGAGAACAGAAGTATTCTTTGGGGAAACGGGTGAAATAGCAGATATTTCGGCAGTAACAGGGAACGAAGCGGAGGCGGCGCGAAATCCTGTGCCGGAGGAAGCCGGAGCAGGACAGGAAGTGCAGAACCCTTCGCAGGAGTCCTCCCTTTCGGATGGGGTCACAGAAGAGGAGCAGACAGCCGGAGGAACCGAAAATGCCGCAGGGACAGAGAATACCGCCGGGCACGAAAGTGCCGGCGGGCAAAGCCTTCGGGAATCGACAGCGCAGCTGCCCAGGGAACTGGCGGATGTGCTTTTGCTGGAGCCAAGCGGGCAGATCAGTATGGTGCTGCCTGAAAAGACGGTGGTGGAGAAGCAGATCACCGGTCAGATGAAGATAGAAGATATTCTGGCCGAGTGGGAGCGGATGAAGAAGGAGAATAAGGAGAAATACCGGGAGGAGATACGGAAATATGTTCTCCGGGAGACCGGCCCCATGTTCACGGAATTTGAGGCTGCGGTCAGGGACGGGCTGCTGGAGAAGCTGGAAAGCGGTGTGCCCGTGGAAGAGGACGTCTCTTTTGCCGCGGCGGAGCAGGAAAAAGAGGCGGCTGCGGAAGGAGAGCAGGAGACCGCCGGGGGCGGAGCAACCGTTTTGCCTGCAGAAGATACAGCCTATGAGGAAGCCGTGTATGCCGAAGCCGGGGGAGAGCAGGCAGGGGCAGCTTTCGAAGATGCTGCGTATGGAGGGGAAACGGAGGAGCCGGCAGACGGCATGAATTACGGGGAACCTGAGTATGCCGGAGCCGGGGCCATGGAAGAGGCGGAAGCCGGCGTGGAGTATGGTGAGGCAGAGTACGCCGAAGGTCTGGAAGACGCTGAGTTCTACGGGGATCCCGGATATGCCGAGGCCGGGACCATGGAAGAGGCGGAAGCCGGCGCGGAGTATGGAGAGGCAGAGTACGCCGAAGGTCTGGAGGACGCTGAGGTCTACGGGGATCCCGGATATGCCGGAGCCGGGACCATGGAAGAGGCGGAAGCCGACGGGGCTTATGGAGAACCTGAGTACGCCGAAGAGTCGGAGGACAGTGAGACTTATGAGGATCCCGCATACATGGAGGCCCTGGAAGGAATAGAAGAAGACGAAGCCTATGAAGAGCCCGGGTATGACGGAACCGGAGAAGAGCCGGAAGAGACTGCGGACTATGAGGCAGCCGGGGATGACCGGAAAACGGAAGGCTCCGGAAAGCAGAAAAATCCGAAGAAGACCGCAAAAGGGGAAGCGGCGTACATAGAGGAACCGCAGAATGGATCCCAGATAGAGCGCGACAAGGCGAGGGTCAGGGGACTGACGCGGGAGGAGAAAGAATTATTTGCCCCCTTCATTCAGAGCAGGCATTTCGGAGAACAGCTGGTGAAGGCCATTGACAGTATCAGCATGGCTGCCTATACGGGGAACGTAATCGTCACCGGCGAAGAGGGAATGGATACCATGACGCTGGCGAAGAACATCATCAGGGAGGTAAGCTTTACAGACCGGAATTTCTCCGGCAAGGTGGCCAGGATCACCGGGAAGGGGCTTAACGGGAGAGATATAGAGAAGACCCTGGAACAGCAGAAGAACGGTGCCCTGATTATCCAGAAGGCCTCGGGCATGAGCCGTGAGACCGCGGCGGGGCTTCACAGGGCCCTGCAGCAGGAGCGGGTGGGCATTGTGGTGGTTCTGGAGGACACGAAAAAGGCGATTCAGAAGCTGCTTCTGGGAACCCCGGAGCTGCACGGAGACTTTACTGCCCGGGTGAATCTGGAGGCTTTGAGCAATGATACCCTGGTGTCCTTCGGCAGGAGATATGCAAGAGAGAAGGAACATTCCATCGACGATCTGGGAATACTGGCGCTGCATACCAGGATTGAGGAGAACCAGACCATCGATCATGTGGTGACCGTGATCGAAGTGAAACAGATGGTGGATGAAGCGATTCGTCATGCCGGCAGGAAGACGCTGGGGCATTTCATCGATATACTTCTGGCAAGGCGGTATGACGATGAGGATATGATCATTCTGACAGAAAAAGACTTTGTTGCGTGAGGAGGTATGTGAAGTGGAAAAGGTGTTTATTTCGGAGGCTGATCAGTATCTTTTTTCCCAGGCGACCCATTATGATATTTATAAAAAGCTGGGCGCCCATATGTCCGTTGAGGGGAAGGAAAAGGGAGTCTATTTCGGCGTGTGGGCGCCGAATGCCAGACAGGTACATGTGACGGGAAGCTTTAACGGATGGAGCGAGGAAGCCCATCCCATGGAGAAGCTGGGACCGGTGGGAATCTGGGGAGTATTTATTCCGGGAATCAAAGAGGGCGAGATGTATAAATTCCTGATCACCGCCCAGGACGGCAGAAAGCTTTACAAAGCGGATCCCTTTGCCAACCATGCGGAATACAGGCCGGGCACCGCATCCGTGGTCGCCGATTTAAGCGGATTTGAATGGACGGATGATAAGTGGATGGGGGAGCGGGACAAAAAAGATGTCTATAAGCAGCCCATGGCTGTGTACGAGTGCCATATCGGTTCTTTCATGAAGCATCCGGACGGCGCGGAGGGCTTTTACAATTACCGGGAATTTGCGGACAGGATTGCGGAATATCTGAAGGAGATGAAATATACCCATGTGGAACTGATGGGAATTCTGGAGCATCCCTTTGACGGCTCCTGGGGATATCAGGTGACGGGCTATTATGCGCCCACGGCCCGTTACGGGGAGCCGAAGGACTTCATGTATCTGGTGAATAAGCTGCACGGAATGGGCGTGGGCGTCATCCTGGACTGGGTTCCGGCTCATTTTGCCACGGATGCCCATGGCCTTGCGGAGTTTGACGGACAGTGCATCTTTGAGGATCCGGATCCCCGCCGGGGCTCTCATCCCGACTGGGGGACCAAGATATTTAACTACGGAAAGCCGGAGGTGAAGAATTTCCTGATTGCCAATGTGCTGTTCTGGCTGAGGGAGTTCCATGTGGACGGTATCCGCGTGGATGCGGTGGCTTCCATGCTGTATCTGGATTACGGGAAAAAGGATGGACAGTGGCTGCCCAATAAATACGGCGGGAATGAGAATCTGGAGGCAATCGAATTTTTCAAGCATTTGAATTCCGTGGTCAGGGGGACCTATCCCGGGTTTATTACCGTGGCGGAGGAGTCCACGGCATGGCCCCATGTGACGGGGGAGATCGGGAAGGACAACCTGGGCTTTACCTTCAAATGGAATATGGGCTGGATGCATGATTTCTGTGAGTACATGAAGCTGGATCCCCTGTACAGGAAGGGCAATCACAGCGCCATGACCTTCGCCATGAGCTATAATCACGCGGAGAAGTATATCCTTCCGCTGTCCCATGACGAGGTGGTGCATCTGAAATGCTCCATGGTAAACAAGATGCCCGGATATAAGGTGGACAAATATGCCAATCTGCGCGTGGGGTATACCTATATGTTCGGCCACTGCGGCAAGAAGCTGCTGTTTATGGGGCAGGAATTCGGTCAGGAGAGGGAATGGAGCGAGGAGAGGGAGCTGGATTGGTTCCTTCTGAAGGAAAAAGAGAATGCGGGAATGCAGGCCTGGGTCGGGGAGCTTTTGAAGCTGTACCGGAAGTACCCGGCGTTCTATGAGATAGATGACGACTGGGCGGGATTTGAATGGATGAACGCCAACGACGGGGAGAACAGCGTATATTCCTTTGTGAGAAGGTCATCCAAAAAGACAAACAGCTTACTGTTCGTGCTGAATATGACTCCCGTAAAGAGGGAGGGCTACAGAGTGCCGGTGCCCGCGGTATCCGCCAGGAAAAAGTACAGGCTTCTGTTGAACAGCGATGAGGAACGCTTCGGAGGCTGGGGGAACGAGACCGCGAAGCTGGCCGCGGCGGAGGAGATTTTCTGCAATGGGCATGAGTATTCCATCTCCGTGGATCTGCCGCCCTACGGCGCGCTGGTGTATCTGTTCCAAGGGTAAAGGTTTTTCTTCTTTTTACCGAAATAAAAGGTGTAGGCCTGAGAGCGGGCCTGCGCCTTTTCTGCATGGTCGGAAAGAATTTCGATAGCGCGTGGGACAGAATTTTCTGCGGAAGGAAGGCGGAATTGCAAAAAGGAATCCGGCTTGCAGCAAAGTGGCTGACTATGAGGATATAGGAGAAGAGAATTTGAAAATAACATTTGCGGAACAGACAGTCAGGGAATCGGAAAGATATCATATGGAGAGGAGCCGGTCCTCCCAGGCAAATGAGCCGGCGGCCGCGGCGCAGAATGCCGCCGCGTTTTTCGGCGCACCGGGAGGAATGACCGACATGCCCGGTATGAGCGGCGAGAAGAAGAGTCTGATCGAGCTGCAGCAGGAGGCGTCCTATGTGGATGTGGGCGTGCAGAGAGATTATATGACAGTTATGTCACATACCATGTCCGAGGAGGACTATGCGAAGCTGCAGGAGGAGGGCTTTGACTTCGGCGGCATGGAGCCCGAAGAGGCGGTGACCATCGTGGATAAGATCAAGGCGGAGCTGGCCCGGGCAGGGAAGGATATCCAGGGCTACACGGACGATGTGGACATGGAGGTGCTGGCGGCGGCATTGGGCAGCCAGGGGCTTGCACAGGCCGTGGCGGACAGCTTCCGGGAGGCGGATCTGCCCCTGACCCGGGAGAACCTGTCGGCGCTGTCCGGGGCATGGGCCATGAGCAGCGGCCTCCAGCCCATGGAGGACGGCTCCTGCCGTTATCTGATCGACAATGAGATGGAGGCGGAGATCTGGAATCTCTACCTGGCCCAGAGCAGCGGGGCAGGCAGGGGCAGCGGCGCCCCCAGGTTCTACCAGGAGGATGTGAAGGGGTATTATACCCGGAGCGCGGGAGCGGAACCGGCGGAAGAGCTGCAGGGCCAGATAGACAGGATCATTGAGCAGTCCGGCAGGGAAGTGAATGAGGAGAACCGGGAGGCGGCGTCCTGGCTTTTGGAGAAAGGACTGCCGCTGACCCCGGAGAACCTGGAGCGCCTGGAGGAGCTGCGGAATATAGAGCTGCCCGTGACAGAGGAGCTATTTGCAAAAGCTGCAGCTGCGGCGGTGTCGGAGGGGAAAAGTCCCGTCCATGCTTCCCTGACGGGGAAAGCGGAGAATTTATATGAAAAGGCAGCCGCCCTTTCGGAATACTATCACGGCAATGAAATCTGGGAAGCAAGCGCAGGGAATCTTGCAGCCAGGAGACAGCTGGAGGAAATCCGGCTGCGCATGACGGCGGAGGTCAATCTCAGACTGCTGAAAAGCGGATTTTCCATTGATTCCGCGCCCATGGAGGAGCTGATCGAGGCGCTGCGCCGGGCGGAGGAACAGCTGGCCGGGCAGTATTTCCCGGGGGACGAAGCGGCCGTGGAAAAATATCAGAGCTACCATCTGGCACAGACCGTGACGGAGCAGCTGCCCGGACTGCCGGCCGATGTACTGGGAATGTTTGCGGAAGGCCAGGGGAGCGCGTCCCTGGAGACGGTCTACCGGGAGGGCAGGCAGAAGCAGGAGGGCTACGAAAAGGCCCGGGAAAGCTATGAGAAGCTGATGACCGCGCCCAGGAGCGACCTGGGAGACAATATCAGGAAGGCTTTCCGCAATGTGGACGATATTCTGAAGGATCTGGGACTGGAGCTTACGGAGGAGAACCGCAGGGCCGTACGGATTCTGGGTTACAACCGGATGGAGGTCACCGTCTCCAATCTGGAGGCCGTAAGGGATGCGGACAGACAGGTGCAGAATGTGATTGACAGGCTGACTCCCGCGGCCACTCTGAAGATGATCAGGGACGGCTTTAACCCCCTGGAGAAGAGCTTTGGAGAGCTGGAGCAGTACTTTGAGTCGCTTCCCGGGGAATATAAAGAGGAGGCCGAGAGCTACAGCCGTTTTCTCTACAATCTGGAACGGAATGACCGGATTTCACAGGAGGAGAGGGAGAGCTATATCGGAATATACCGCCTGGTGCATCAGATCGAAAAGCGGGAGGATGCGGCGGTGGGCGCGCTGGTGAACAGCGGCGCGGAGATTCATTTTGCCAATCTCCTGTCCGCCGTGAAGAGCGCCAGGGCGAAGGGAATGGATGTGCGCCTGGCGGAGGAGACCCAGGGAATCGCCGTGACGGTCCGCATAAGGGAGAATCTGAGGGAAAGGATTTCCAGCGGATTCACCGGAAATGCGGAGGGCGTGAATCCGTCCCCGGAAACCGGACTGACGCCGGAGGGAGCAGGCCTGTCTGGGGGAGGCATTCCGGCATCGGATGGGATGGCTTTGTCTCCGGAGGCTGTCCTGGAGGCGGCGGAGGAGGTTCTGGCACAGGTTTCCCCGGATGCGGGAGCGGAAAGGGAGTATGACAGGATGCAGCTGGAGTCCCTGCGCCGGGCGGTCAGCCAGGCGGATCAGGAGAGCTACGCCCTGCTGCAGAGAGGAGAACTGCCTGCCAACGCCGATCATCTGATGGCGGCCCAGGCGCTGGAACGGGGAGTGGATAACCTGTTTGGACCGGCAGGAAGACGTAAGGGGAACGACGGCAGGCAGGGGGAAGGCCCCGGAGAAAATGTCAATGGGGATACTGCTTCTGCGAATACTGCTTTTGCGGAGCCCTCCGGGGAAGGCGTCAGGCTCTGGGAGCGGCTGGACGAGGGGGAGGATTTCCGGGAGGCATACAGGCGGATTACGCAGGAATCCCTTGAGACGGTGCAGGAGGAAACCTTTGCACAGGCGGATACAAATGTGGATGTGCGGAGCCTGCAGCTTGTCCACAAGCAGCTTACGGTGGCGGCGGCCCTTGCAGAGAAGGAGGAATATTTCCTGCCCATGTATGTTGGGGACCGGCTTGGCAGAGTGCACCTGACACTGAACCGGGAGGGAAACGAAAAGGGAAGCGTGGTCATCGGCGTGTCGCTCTCGGAAGAAGAGCATATACAGGCCAGGCTCTACGTGGAAAACAAAACCTTGCGAGGCACAGTTTTGGGAGAGGGAAAAGTTGAGGTAATGAAATTGCGGCAGATAGCCGATAACTTTAGAAAGGAAGCGGAAGGCAGCTGGACGGTGGGTGAGCTTGTAACGGCGGCTGCCGGGAAAAAGCAGCCGGAAAGCCCGGGGACGGGGGAACATGCCCGGACGGAAAACGCAGAGCTTTACCGCGTCGCAAAGGTATTTTTACAATCATTAGTCCAATAAGGAGAACGGGAATATGAGAATTAACTACAATGTATCGGCAATGCTGACGAACAACAATCTTGCAAATAATGATAATCTGCTGGCCAAATCCCTGCAGAGGCTTTCTTCCGGTCTGAAAATCAATGCGGCGAAGGACAACCCGGCGGGGCTGGCCATGGCAAAGAGGATGAATTCCCAGCTGGAAAGCCTGGCTGTGGCGACACAGAGCGCCGGAGACGGCGTCTCTGTCATCGAGACGGCCGACGGGGCGCTGGCCGAGATCAGCGACATGCTTCAGCGCATGAACGAGCTTGCCATCAAGGCAGCCAACGGGATAGAATCCGAGAACGACAGACAGATCATACAGGACGAGGTCAAGCAGCTGACCCAGGAGATCGAAAGGGTTGCCGAGACCACGGAGTTCAACGGGCAGAAGCTCTTAAACGGGGAATTCTCTCTGAAAGGATATGTGAGTGGTACGCCCACTAACGGCGTGAAGCTGAGTTCCTATTCCAAGGATGTTACGGCAAAGATTTACGCCATAAGCGGTATGGTCGTTAAGGAAAATCCGACTCCCCGTTATACGATAACGGTGGATCAGGACGAACTGGAGAAGAACGGTTTCCCTCCTGGGTGTACTGCCAGCATAAACAATAATCTGGTGACGATAAAGGATGCGGCCGGAGCCGAGGTAAGAACCATGAGCCTGGTGGAGGCAGAAAAGCTAAGCGGTTTGACGATAAAGGAGAATCTGGTTCCCCGATATATGGTAACGGTGGATCCGGCGGATTTGGAGAAGGGCGGCTTCCCCAAGGGGTGCACCGCAAGTATGAAGGATAATCTGGTGACGATCAAGGGGACAAACGGATTTGAGATGACCCTGGATTTGACAGATGCCATGAAAAAGCAGGGATTCCCGGATCCGAATGATACGCTTACTCTTCCGGACTTTAACGTAGATATCAAGGGCTTCGGCAGCATGGTTCTTCAGGTGGGGGCCAACGAGGGGCAGGTGCTTGAAGTGGAAATTCCGAAGATTTCCTTAAGCGAAATGGGACTTAACAATTACTTTGTAAAGGACGAAAACGGCAAGGAGATCTGGACCCTGAACGTGACCACGCAGGACAGCGCCAGGGAAGGAATAGACCGCATTTCCGGAGCGGTAGGCTTTATCTCCGGAATCCGCGGCCAGCTGGGGGCTTACCAGAACAGACTGGAATCCACTATCAACAGTCTGAATGTCACCACGGAGAACATGACAGCTGCCTACTCCCGTATTATGGACGTGGATATGGCGGAGGAAATGACCAATTATACCACTTATCAGGTAATGACCCAGGCTGCCACCTCCATGCTGGCCCAGGCCAACGAAAGGCCTTCCCAGGTGCTGCAGCTGCTGCAGTAATTTCCCTGCGCCGGATTGCAGGCCAAAAGCCCTGATCTGCTCAGACTTATGGCCTGACGGTGCAGTTGGCTGCATGGGAGTTTTGGAAGGAAAACGGAAGGATAGTATGAAAAAAGAGGTCAAACAACAATTTACACGGAGAATCACCCAGGCCAATTCCACGGAGCTTGTGGTCATCCTGTACGAAATGCTGCTGTGCTATCTGGAGGACGGGGAAAAGGCAATAGAGCATGGGGAAGCGGAGCTTCTCCGTGGGGCGGCCAGAAACGCCAGGGGCTGTCTGAACGAACTGATGAATTCTCTGAATCTGAATTATGAACCGGCCCCGGCCCTGCAGCGGCTCTACATGTTCTGCTTCAGGCGTCTGGCCCGGGCGGAACAGCGCATGGATTGCTCGCCCATAGACGAGATCAGGCGGGTGATAAAGCCGCTGCGGGACGCGTATGAGAAGTTAGCCGCGGCGAACAACGCCGGTCCGGTGATGCGCAATTCTCAGACGGTGTACGCCGGATTGACCTATGGAAAGAATACCTTAACCGAAAACATGGCTGACCAGGGCACGAACCGGGGAATACTTGCGTAAAGCTTCCTCCGGCAGGGGTTCTGCAGCTGCAAGATCGGTCAGGTGCTTATATCTTTTCTGGAGAGAATTGATTTCATAAATATAGCTGTCTATCAGATCCACATCCAGAGCATTATCAAAGCCCGCATAGGCGTCATCCAGCGCCTGGCGGGTTTTTTCGATACAGTCCCTCAGCGTTACAGGCGAATAATCTTCTTCCGTCATAGAGTTGATTTCGTTTCTCTGCTTGAAATACATTTTCATGGCGGCCATTCCTTTCCGGATTTATGGGCACAGGGTTCGCTGTGAAAAAGGCGAGCCACAGATTCCTGTTAAAAGTATAGCCCTGATTTGGCGAAATATTCCATTTCTGGAAAAATACTGTAAAGGAATATTTTCGGACAAAGGACATATTTATAGAATAAGAAAGCCGGCCAGGAATGCGGGAGACCGGCGCTGCGTATGGGGAGTCTGTGAATGGAGCGGATTTTAAATTTTCTACTGAGAGGTATTCTGGGAACCATAGCCATATATTTTATCAATGGGGCACTGGCCAAAATGGGGATTTCCCTTGGGATAGGCATTAATGCGGCTACTGTTTTGACATCCGGAATCCTTGGATTTCCTGGGGTTCTCGGACTTTACGCAATAGGGATTTATAAAATTTTGTAGATTTTTTACAAAAAAAGATTATTTTTGATTTCCCTCTTGAAATTGCGGGAGGGATTGGCTATAATGCATTTACAACGAGTCAGGCAGTTCAATGCAATTCGGTGATTCGTATCGTTCATGAGGCATGCTTCGCCTCGAAGTTCAGACAGGATGATAATTTTATTTGGATGTTTTGTCCGAATTTGGATGCTCCATCTAAATCTGGATGTTCCGTCCAAAGCGGGAAGGAGATGATTGATTGGCGGCTTTGTGCATTTTTTTGACGGCGGCCTGCGGATTTGATTACAGAAAAAACAGAATTCCAAACGCGCTCATCGGACTGATGATGATTTTGGGAGCGGTGTGGCGGTTTTGGGACGGAGGATCCTGGGACATGCTTTTTTATCCGGCTCAGGCAGCGGCGGTTATGCTGTTGTTTTATCCTTTTTTCAAGATAGGAGGTCTGGGAGCCGGGGATGTAAAGCTCCTGGGAGCGTCCGCAGGATATCTGCCTTCTGACAAAATTCCGGCTTTTCTCTTCTGCGCTCTCCTGGCCGCGGCGATCCTTTCCCTGGCAAAAATGTGGAGAGGAAAGGATTTCGGTGATCGTATGCGGTATTTGTGGGGATATCTGGCTGAGACAGTGAAAAGGGGGAGCTGGCAGCTGTATCTGGAAAATGAAAGGGAGGGGCGCACCAGGGGGATCTGCCTCAGCGGGCCGGTATTTATCAGCGTTCTTCTGTATTTGGGAGGTGTCTATTGAAGACAGGGAATAGTAAAATTTTGGCATTGTGCGATCGGGAGGAAGAGTATGCGCAGATGATGACGGATTTCCTGAAAAGGCATAGAAATCTTCCCTGGGAGCTGCATACCTACACGGATGCGGCGGAGCTGTTCAGCAGGGAAGAGGAAGGCGTGGAAATGCTGGTGACAGCGGAATCCGCCTACTGCAGCAGAATGCAGGAGTTCAGCGCCCGTAAGGTGGTGGTGCTCAACGAGAGCGGCATCATGAAATGGGAGGATGTGTCCTATGTGGACAAGTACCAGGAAGCCGAGGAGGTGTATAAGCAGCTGCTGGGAATTTATCTGGAGAGCGGGGAGATTCATCTGCCCATGCTTCACGCAGGCTGCAAGACGGTCTTTATCGGGAATTACTCCCCGGTGAGAAGAGCCATGCAGACTTCCTTTGCCCTGACCATGAGCCTGATGCTGGCCAGGGAGCATCCCACGCTCTATCTGAATTTTGAGCATTGTGCGGGGCTTGCCGAGCTTCTGCCGGACATGCAGACCATGGACCTGGCGGATCTGCTCTATTTTCTCCATGCGGAGAAGGACAAATTCCGGCTGCGGCTGCAGGCCATGCTCAGGCACAGGGGGGAGCTTGCCTTTGTGCCTCCCATGAAGGCAGGGCAGAATCTTCTTACGGTTACCAGGGAAGAGTGGCTGGGATTGCTGCAGAGGATCGAGGAACTGGGCGAATATGAGTATGTGGTGTTGGATCTGAGCGAAAGCATACAGGGATTGTACGAGATTCTCCGGCTGTGCAGGAAGGTATATACTTTGACCAGGGAGGACAGGATTGCCAGGAGCAAGCTGCTTCAATATGAGCATGTACTGTCGCTGTATGAATATGGGGATGTGCTGGGGAAAACGGAAAAGCTGAGTCTTTCTCATATTCAGAAGCTGCCGGAGGAGCCGGAGCTTCTGACCAAGGGGGAGTTGGCGGAGCTGGTGGAGGGCCTGCTCAAAAGGCTAAAAGAGGAGGATGGGAGGGCGTAGGGGCGCGGCAGGAGTGCCGGGGCATGGGGCATATGGAGCGGCGCGGCAGGAATGCCGGGATATGGAGCGAATGCGGGGCGTGACAGGAGTGCCGGGATATGAAGCTTATGCGGGGCATGATAAGGAGGGATTGTGGAGTATACGGAGCTGAAAAAGGAGCTGCGCAATAAGGTGCAGGAAAGAATGAATTTCGTAAAGGATTTTACGGATGAAGAGGTGGAGGATATTATAGACGAGGTGATCCTGGAAGAGGGAAGGCTTGCCGCCTGCCCCGTTTGGATCAGGAGACGGCTGAGGAAGGAATTATTTGACTCCCTTCGAAGGTTGGATATTCTGCAGGCGTTCGTGGAGGACAGCTCGGTCACGGAGATTATGATCAACGGGAAGGATCACATTTTTGTAGAACAGGACGGGAAGCTGAGAAAGCTGGAGGCAGGATTTGAATCGCAGGAGAAGCTGCAGGATGTAATACAGCAGATTGTTGCCGGGTGCAACCGGGTGGTAAACGAAGCGTCGCCCATTGTAGATGCACGGCTGGACAACGGTTCCAGGGTAAACATTGTGATGAATCCAATAGCCCTGAACGGCCCCATCGTCACCATAAGACGTTTCCCCGATAAACCCATTACCATGGAACGTCTGATACAGATCAATTCCATTTCTCAGGAGGCAGCTTCCTTTCTGGAGAGGCTGGTCAAATCAGGATACAATATTTTCATCAGCGGGGGTACCGGAAGCGGGAAGACGACCTTTTTGAATGCGCTTTCCCATTATATCCCTTCAGAGGAGAGGATCATTACCATTGAGGACAGCGCGGAGCTTCAGCTGCAGGGACTGTCCAATCTGGTACAGCTGGAAACCCGCAACAGCAATGTGGAGGGCTGCCGTGAAATTACCATCCGGGAACTGATCCGGACATCCCTGAGAATGCGGCCGAATCGAATCGTCGTGGGCGAGGTGCGTGGCGCGGAAGCCATCGATATGCTGCAGTGCCTTAACACCGGGCACGACGGCAGCATGTCCACCGGGCATGCCAACAGCGCCAGGGATATGCTGGCAAGGCTGGAAAATATGGTGCTGATGGGAATGGATATACCCCTGGCCGCCATCCGGCAGCAGATTGCCTCAGGAGTCGATATTATCGTACATCTGGGCAGGCTGCGGGATAAATCCAGAAAGGTGCTGGAAATCACGGAGGTGATGGAGTGTGAGAAGAATGAATTCCGGTTAAATTCCCTGTTCCGGTTTGAGGAGGAGGGAGAGGACGGAAAGGGAAAACTGATCGGAAAACTGTGCAGGAAAGGAGAGCTTTATTATGAGGACAAGCTTAAGGCCGCAGGACTATCGTAGTTATTGCTGGAGAAAGGGGGAGGCCGCAGGAGCCGTTCTCCTCTGCACGGGTGCGACGGGGCTGCTGGCATACTTTTTCTATCGGAGTCCTTTGGCAATGATCCCTCTTTCGGCTGCCGGCATTTTCCTCTTCCGGGGAATCGGCAGGCAGAAAGCGGAAAAAAGAAGGGAGGAGCTGACCGCACAGTTCCGGGAATGCATCCTGGCCGTGGCTATCTCCATGCGGGCCGGCTATTCCGTGGAAAATGCGTTTCTGGGATGTTGGCAGGATATGGGAATGATGTATGGGGAGGGCGCCCTGATCTGCAGAGAATTGAATTATATCAAGAGGGGCTTAAACATCAATATTCCTCTGGAGGAGCTGCTGGAGGATCTGTCCGGGAGGAGCGGCTGCGAAGAGATCGCACAGTTTGCCCAGATATTTGCGCTGGCCAAGAGAAACGGGGGAAATATGGCGGAGATCATTCAGAGCTCTGCAGTGCAGATCGGCAAACAGATTGAGCTGAGGCAGGAAATCAGGACGCTTCTGGGAGGGAAGCAGATGGAGCTTGGAATTATGAAAATCATGCCCTTTGGGATTCTGCTATACATCAATATGGGGAATCCCGGATACTTTGATTCCCTATACCATAATCTGACGGGAATCCTGATTATGACAGGGTGTCTGGGCGTGTATCTTGGGGCGTATTTTCTGGGAGAACGCATTATGAAAGGGATTATGGCGGAAATGAGCTAGCAGGGTCGGGAAGGCAGCGGTAACGGAACAGGAGGTGAGAATTTGTATTGGATTGCGGCAGGGATTCTGATTTTGTTTGTGATATTGTCGATTTTGGCGCGGAAGGAGGCGGCAGGGGAGGTTTCCTCTCTGTTAAAACCCTTTTACAGGATGAGCAGGTATCTTTATAAAAGGCTTTGCCGCCGTTTCCCCAGGCTTTTCTCGGCGTCCCAGGTGGAGAAGGACTTGCTGTGCCTGCAGCCGGGCAGGTCCGGGAGCGGTCTGAAGGAGGAATATTATGTGAAAAAGGCGGCGCTGGGACTGATAATTATATTTTTAGGGACGGCATTCGGCGCTGCCGCCAGATTCAGCGCCCTGGAGGGGAGGCTCCTGGGCAATGACGGAACCGTGGAAAGGGGCGGGTACAGGGATGGCTCCAGGGAGATCAGTCTGACCGCGGATTACGGGGAACAGAGATTGGATTTCCGGATAGATGTGGAGCCGAGAAGGATGCCGGAGGCGGATGCGGAGGCGATGTTTGAGGAATTCCTTGCTGGTCTTCCCGGATTTATTCTGGGAAAAAACCAAAGTCTGCAGAATGTATCATGGGATTTGATCCTGACGGAAAAATACGGAGATTATCCCATGGCAGTGAGGTGGAAGAGCAGCAGAACGGATATCCTCAGCGATGAAGGACGGGTATCCGAAGTGGAAAAGGCGGAGAACGTAACGCTTCTGCTTCATCTGCAATATGGGGATTGGGAGAGGGAGGAGGAATTGTCAGTAACTCTCACGCCGCCTCAGGTTACCCGGGAGGAAGCCTCATACAGAGAGTTCGAGGACATGCTGTCCCGGTCTCAGAGCCAGAGCCGGGAACAGGAGAAATGGAAGCTTCCCATGGAATGGCAGGGGGAAGAGATCGGCTGGAGGGAGGCGGTGGAGGACAACAGTCTGGCATTATGGATGGCTGCGTTGGCAGCGGCAGGAGCGGTGTTTTATTTCCTGGATCGGGATTTGCACGAGAAGGTGGAGAAAAGGAAGAAAAACCTGCGAAAGGAGTATCCCGAGATCGTGCATAAGCTGGTGCTGTTTGCTGGTGCGGGAATGACTATCAGAGGAGCTTTTCAGAGGATTGCAGGAGAATATGAGGAGAAGCAGCAGAGCCGGAACGGACAATCCGCGGCTTATGAGGAGGTGATGTATTTGTGCAGAGAGCTGAATTCAGGAGTGTCGGAAGGGCTGGCCTACGAACATTTCGGGAAGAGAACGGGGTTACAGGAATATATCAGGTTCACCACCCTGCTGGCGCAGAATCTGAAAAGGGGTAACAGCACTCTGATGGACAGGCTGCGGGAGGAGGCGGATAAGGCGGCCCAGGAGAGGCTGCAGCAGAGCAGAAGGCTGGGAGAGGAGGCGGGAACAAAGCTGCTGATCCCCATGGTGTTGATGCTGGCGGTGGTAATGGCAATGATTATGATACCGGCGATTTCCAATATGTGAGTTTTTCGGAGTAAGATATTTCAGGAAACTGTTCAGGAAAGGATTATGAGCCGCAGAAAGCGGCAGAAAGGAAGAAAAAATGAAGTGTTTAAAGGGAATGAAGGAATTTATGAAAGAAGAGGACGGGATGGGGACGGTGGAAATCATCCTGATAATTGTAGTCCTTGTGGGACTGGTGATTATCTTTAAAAACCAGATTACGCAGGTGGTAAACAATTTATTCCAGAAGATTACTTCCCAGACAGGCGGGATATAGGGCGGGAGGAAGAACACATGGGAGGCGGAATGCATAGACATGGACGGATGGATGTCCGGGAGGGCAAAAGGCAATCGGATAAGGTACAGAATGGATATCTGACGGTGGGATTGTCCCTCTGTCTTGCAGTCCTTCTATCCCTCTGCCTGACACTGATAGACGGAGTGCGCAGGAACGGTGCAAGGCTGGAAATAGAATGCATCACGGATATAGGTATGCATAGTATTATGGCCGAATACCACAGGGAATTAATGAGGCAGTACAATCTGTTTGCCATCGATTCCTCCTACGGTACCGATCTGTGTGTCAAGGCCAATACGGAAGCACATCTGCGGAAATATCTTTCAGAAAACCTGAACGGCAGGGATGATCTTTTTTCCAATCTTATATACGGAGACCTGCTGGCGCTCAGCCTGGAGGAAGCAGAACTGACAAA
Organism: uncultured Acetatifactor sp.; assembly: GCA_910589035.1. Taxonomy (GTDB): domain Bacteria; phylum Bacillota; class Clostridia; order Lachnospirales; family Lachnospiraceae; genus Acetatifactor. The sequence continues at coordinate 43,558 of CAJUSI010000005.1, forward strand.
GGTGTCGATTTTGACGGACTATGAGGGAGCAGTTTTCAGAGGGCGTGCCGTGGATGCCATAAAGGCGGATGTGGGTCTTGGACTTTTAGCGGAGCTTCAGGGCTGGATGCAGGAAGTGGAGGTAAACGGGCTGGAGGACGGAAAGGAAGAGGCGGAGAAGGAGGCGCTGGACCAGCAGATCGGTCAGTGGATTACGGAGTACGACAATACGGAGGTTGAAACGGAGGAGGGCGGGGTGGAAACCGTGGAGCTTGACAATCCCACGGACGGCCTGGAAGCGAAGAAAAAACAGGGAATCCTGAAGCTGGTGCTGGAGAACGAGGCAGCTCTCTCCGCAAATCGGATCAATGCGGAGAATCTGATTGGCGCCCGAATGGAAGGAATGCAGATAAACCGGGGCAATGCAGAGTATGAGGAGCCCGGCGATGCGGAAAAGCTGGCGGAAAAGTTTGTTTTTCAGGAATATCTCCTGAGCTATATGGGGCGGTACGGAAAGGTTTCGGCGGAGGATGCGCTTCAATACCAGATTGAATATCTGATTGCAGGCAAAAATACGGATGCGGATAATCTCAAAAACGTGGCAAACCGGCTCTGCGCCCTCCGGGAGGCCGCAAATGCCATGTATCTGCTGTCCAATGAGGCAAAGCGGGCGGAGATCAAGGTGGCGGCAGGGCTGGTATGCACCCTGATTATGCTGCCGGAGCTTACGCCGCTTCTGGAGGGGGCAATTCTGCTGGGATGGGCGTATGCGGAGAGCATATATGATGTGAAATCTCTTCTGGCGGGAGGAAAGGTTCCGCTGTGGAAGGATGATAATAGCTGGCATTACAGTTTATCGGCGGCTCTGGAAGGGGATCTGGGCGATTCCTCACAGGACGGGCAGGGCTTAAGCTATCAGGATTATCTGAGAATTTTTATGATGTTTACGGATACGGATATCCTCACGGCCCGCGCCATGAATATGGTGGAAGCGGATATCAGGAAGACTCCCGGTAATTCTGCTTTCAGGCTGGACGGCTGTTATGAAATGGTGGAGGCGAGGATCCGGATCGGGAGTTCCCACGGCTTTCATTATGAGATAACCAGGAAAAAAAGATATCAATGAAGCGAAGACATCAATGAAGCGAAGACATCAAGAGGCAAAGACATCAAGAGGCAAAGACATCAATGAAACGGCCGGCAGGAAGGCGGGCCGGAAGAAATTATGGAAAAGTGAGGTGGACGGTGATGTTCCTTTCATGGAATGGCGGAAAGAAAAAGAAACAGTTGACAAGTAAAAAGAAACCTTCTCCGACAAATCAAAGCATATCTTCGGATTCGGCCCGGAATTCGGATAGTCAGCCAGACAAAATAAAATACCCTTTATCCAGAATATGCCGTTTCATGGAGGGAACATCACTGTCCGCCTTCTTTTCGAGAAAGGTATCTGCCGGAATGACTGTCGAGGCTGCCATAGTGCTGCCCCTCTTTCTCTTCTTCTTTCTGAATATGGGATGTGTTATTGAGATGATACGGCTGCACGGAAATATGCAGCTGGCGCTTTGGCAGGTGGGCAGTATGCTCTCCGTATACGGATATGCACTGGACAGCGGGGAGCTGCCGCAGGAGGATGCTTCCGGGGAAGAATGGTGGAAGGAACTGGCCGGGAACGCGGCTTCGGCCGTCTATGTAAAAAGAAAGATAGTGGCTTCGGCCGGAGAGGCTTATCTGGACCATTCGCCTCTCACCGATGGAGCAGACGGATTACAGCTGTGGGAAAGCCGTGTTTTTGGAGAGGATGATGAGATTGATATCGTGGTCACCTATTCGGTATCTCCTTGGAGCAGCCTGATCGGTTTTCCTTCCTTTCGGATGGCGAACAGATATTACGCCCATATCTGGAACGGATACCGTCTGTCAGGCGGGTCGGAAACCCAGGGGGAAGTCCGCACCGTGTATATTGCGGAAAACGGCACTGTCTACCATTTGAGGAGGGAATGCACCCATCTGCAGCTGTCGGTAAGGCAGGTGGGAGCGGCCGGAATTGATGGGGAGCGAAACCAGCATGGAGGCAGGTATGGGCCCTGTGAGAGATGCGCGGGCGGTGGGATGCCCGGAACCCTCTATATTACGAAGGAGGGGGATAGATATCATTATGATGAAAACTGTTCCGGTCTGAAAAGAACCGTCTTTTCCATGACATTGGAGGAGGCACTGGAGGAGGGATATCGTTCCTGCAGCCGGTGCGGCGGATGAATATACGGTTGTGGCCTGTTCGGGCCAGGGGCTTAACGGCGAGGACGTATGCAAGGCAGCGAGATTGCGGTTGCGGCCTGTCCGGGGCAGGGGCTTAACGGCGAGGACGTATGCAAGGCAGCGAGATTGCGGTTGCGGCCTGTCCGGGGCAGGGGCTTAACGGCGAGGACGTATGCAAGACGGCAAGATTGCGGTTGCGGTTTACCGGGGCAGGATGCAATAGGTTCTCGGAATTCTGACAGACAGAATCAGGGATCTGATAAACCGTGAAGCAGGAAAAGAGGGAGAACCGGTGAAAAAGGATTCCGGAAAGCGCAGCGGAAAGCGAAATAGAGATTTCGGGAGTATATTGCAGAAAGGGGAGAGAGATATGTGGATTACAATTCTGACGGCAGTCTGGCTGTTGGCGGTCAGCATTATGGATATCCGCAGCCGCAGGGTACCGGTCTGGCTTCTGCTGCTGGGAGGGCTGCCGGTTCTGCTGGCAGGAGGGTACAGGGAAGGGGGAGGCGTCAATATGGTTCTGGGGGCGCTGCCCGGAATATTGATCCTTGCGGCGGCATTTGCCACCGGAAAGGCGGGGTATGGGGACGGCATTGTGCTGCTGTTTCTGGGAATGGCATTGGGAAGCGGAAAGAGTATGCTGCTTTTTGGAGCGAGTCTTTTTATGATCTCGGTGTGTTCCATGGTACTGCTGGCGCTCAAAAAGGCTGGGAGAAATACAGGAATTCCCTATCTGCCTTTTTTATCTGCCGCATGGCTGGTGCTGAGGATCTGGCAAACATAATATCTGACAACGCGAACAAAGGAATGAAGGTCTTCGGAGGGATTTTGACTGTCGGTAAAACGGCGGCACTTCATGTCAGGTATGCCAGGCTTTAGAAGGCCGTCTGAATCAGAAAATTGAAAACCAGAGCCGAAGGCTCTGCCATGGCGGAAGGGAGAGGAATGAAAGAGCGGAATGCGTACTTTACGGTAGAAGCGGCGCTGGTGTTCCCGGTGGTAATCAGCCTTCTTCTGTTTATTATATACATGCTGTTCTATCAGTATGACAGATGTCTGCTGGAACAGGATATGGGAGCAATGGCTCTGTGGGGAAGCCTTGAGGAGGCGGATAATGCCGGGGAGCTGGAGGAAAAGACCAGGAACAGGATGAGGGAGATGTATCGGGAGAAATATATGGCCTGGAGCTTTACGGAGCTGGAAGCCGGCCTGGAACAGAACCGCTTTTCTGCAAAGGGGGCGGGCAGCCTTACCTTTCCGCTGCCGGGCTGGAATATCTGGAGCGGTGGAAATATATGGGGCGTCCGTGCAGAATACGGCTATACCCGATTGTCCCCTGTGACCTTCATCCGTCTGTGCCATAAGTTTATGGGCGGAACGGAGGAGCCGGAATAATTTAATCCGACGGAAGAAGCACTGCAGAGCGCCGAAAGGCGTAAGAGATCTGTGGGAAAGAGGTGAGTATAATGCTGAATATGGAGTATGTAAGGAGCCTGAACTGCAATTACGGGAGAGTAAGGCTGGATCAGATTCCCGGGGAGAAAAAATATCAATATTGTATTCTGGAAAGATGTCAGGTTAAGGGGCTGCTTCCCTGCAGCCTGCGGTATATAAACGGCGCAGCCTATCTGTATTATGATATATCCTCCAGACAGAATGTGGCGCTTTTATATGGCAGCAGATGCATTACAAGGGAATGGATGCGGGATTTTGTGTGGGGCATGAAGCAGATCAGGTTGGAACTGGGCCGCTTTCTTCTGGATGTATCCCATATTCTCTGGTATCCTGAATATATTTTTCAGGAGCTGGAGAGCAACAGATTCTCCTTTCTGTATATGCCCTACTATGAGGGGGAGCCGGGGTTTATGAAATTGATGGAATTCTGGATGGAACATCTGGACTATGGGGACGAAGAACTGGTGGAATGTGTCTACCACATGTATGAGAAGCTGGAACGGGGAGGAGAAATCTACCTGCAGTCTCAGTTTTTTTCGGATGCCGAATGCCTGGAGGAGGCAAAAACATCGGAGCTGGTGTGTACGGTGGTGGAGGAGAAGATTACAGAACCGGAAAGGGAGAAGGAAAAGGAATTGCCACTGGCATTGGGAGATGCGCAGGAGAGAAGCCTTTCTGTGCCGGAAAAAACGAAAAAGGCGGGGAAAAAAGGTATTTTAGGTATTTTGGAGGGAAAAAGGCAGCATAATAGAGAAATCAGACAAAACTACAGGCAGACCATGCAGCAGGCCATGGTGGGGTATGCGGTGGCAGAGCCTGCGCATTACGAAGAAAAGCAATATGGCCGGACCCTGTATATTGAAGACAGAGCGGAGAGCGGGGAGCGCAGTCACAGACTGCTTACACCAGAGGGCAGATTGCTGGCAACTTTAGACCAGCCGGTGCTCACCATAGGAAAGAAGGAGGGCGGAGTGGATCTTGTACTGAAGGATGATACCGTGAGCAGACTCCATGCCCGCATTACAAAAGACGATGGGGGCGTTTATCTGGAAGATCTGAACTCCACCAACGGAACCTGTAGAAATGGCCAGCGGATGCAGCCCTACGAAAAAAAGCGGCTGGATGAGGGGGATGAAATAAAATGCGGAAAGGTACTTTTTGTTTTCCGCTGAGGTATTATGGATTGAAAAGCCTGGAGCATTGTGTTAAAATCAGAATATATGGCTTAGATACGCAGGAGGAATGCAGTCCTTGAGAACATTGAAATCCCAACCCTTCGTAAGCATGGTGCTGGTGGCTATAAATGTAATAGTTTTTATTATTTGTCATTTTACCGATGATCTGCTGTATGATCTGGGAGTGCTGGATCTATACTCCGTGATGGTGGATAAGGAATACGGGAGAATCATCTGGTCGACCTTTCTTCACAGCGGAATGAATCATCTCTTTAATAATATGCTGATTTTGTTTTTTATGGGCTCCATGATAGAAAAGGAAGTGGGGCATCTGGGGTATGGGCTGCTGTATTTCCTTTCGGGGATTGGAGGAAATCTTCTGTCACTTTGGGCGAAAATGAAGAACCATGAGATAGCCGTGTCCCTGGGGGCCAGCGGGGCGATTTTCGGTCTGGATGGAGTACTTCTTGCGCTGGTATTGTTCTCCGGCAGGCAGATGGAAAATGTAACTCCGCTCAGAGTAGGAATCATGATAGCCTATTCCCTGTATAGTGGTTTTACAAGCAAAAATGTGGACAATGCGGCACACATGGGAGGACTGATCACCGGCTTTGCGATTATGGGTATCATATGTATCTGGCAGCGCAGGAAGCGTGAAAGAAGAGAGGGAATGTGAGGTGTTGGCTTGAATATCAATATTTATTACGGAGGCAGGGGAATCATTGATGATCCCACGATATTTGTTATCAATAAAATGCAGGAGATTCTGGAGGAATTAAGGGTCAATGTGACCCGGTATAATCTGTATGAATGTAAGAATACCATTTCCATGCTCCCGCAGACATTGAAGGATGCGGACGGTGTCATTCTGGCTTCTACGGTAGAATGGTATGGAGTAGGCGGCTATATGCAGCAGTTTCTGGATTCCTGCTGGCTTTTTGGTGATAAGGAGAAAATTGCCGAAATCTATATGTGTCCGGTGGTTATGTCAACCACCTATGGGGAGAGGGAAGCAAAGCTGAATCTGACCACAGCCTGGGAGATCCTGGGCGGTCTGCCCTGCAGCGGAATCTGCGGCTATATAGAAAATACGGTTATGCTGGAAATGAATGAGCAGTATATCAGGCTCATAGAAAAAAAGGCGGAAAACATGTATCGCACCATCAACCAGCATATTGCCTGTTTCCCGGCCAGCAATCAGGCGGTGAAGCAGAAAATAGCCGTTCCCAAGACCAATAATCTGACACCTCAGGAGACGGAACAGCTTTCCGAATATGTGTCGGATGACAGCTATGTGCAGAGGCAGAAACAGGATATACAGGAGCTTACCAGCCTGTTCCGCGACAAACTCAGCGAGGAAGGGCCGGACAATGAGGAAGAATACCTGAACCTCTTTCGGAATATATTCAGTCCACAGGCCGGTTTTCGGGCGGAATATTCCATAATGATAGATGAGAGGAAGAAAAGGCTGATCTTATCGGTGGACGGTTCCAGTATGGAGTGCTTTTACGGCATTTCCGAGCGGCCGGATGTGGAAATGCAGCTTGCGAAGGAGACATTGGAGGATATTGTGAACGGAAGGATGACCTTTCAAAGGGCATTCATGTCGGGCGCTATGAAGACCAAGGGGGATTTCAAGGTATTGAGGACGCTGGATCAGCTTTTTCCTTTTGGGTGAAACAACCTGACGGAAGCAGGATGCTCTTCCCGCGGCAGAAAAATCAGGAGTGATTTCTCCGGATTTCATGAAATACGGATTAGAGCTTTCGAGAGACTGTTGCCATAAGCTGTCAGATAATAGTCCAGCTAAGAAATGTCAAGTGTTTTTGAGAAATATTTTTGCCGGATGGTAAAGTCGCGAAGGCGCACGAGAGGTATTTTCATGAGTGCACTTTCGAATGAAAGTACCTCTCCTGAGTGTGCGTCGAAGCGACTTTACCCTTTAGAGCTATCGCACAGCGATTTAACTAGGAGGGAAGGAAATAATGAGGAAGGATGATTGCATTTTCTGTAAGATTGCAAACGGAGAAATTCCGTCAAAGACGCTGTATGAGGATGAAAGGTTCCGCGTGATTCTGGATCTTGGACCTGCTGCCAGGGGACATGCTCTGGTGATACCCAGAGAACACGCCTCGGATCTCTATGAACTGCCGGAGGAGACGGCATCCCAGGTATTGGTACTGGCAAAAAAGATAGCTGTCCGTATGGCAGATAAGCTTCATTGCGACGGCCTGAATCTGATCCAGAACAACGGAGAGGCCGCGGGACAGACCGTGCCGCATTTTCACCTTCATATGATTCCCAGGTATCTGAAGGATGGGCAGAAAATAGGATGGGTACCCGGCAAACCCACACAGGAAGAGCTGGAGGCTGTGCGAAAGCAGATAACGGAATAGGAGAGTGACAATGAGAACATTGGATGTGGGCAGGGTCACTGAAGCGGTTAGGGATATGTGCACCGAGGCTAATCATTTCCTGTCGGAGGATATGAAATGTGCCATGGAGAAGGCGGCGGATACTGAAGAGAGCACTATAGGAAAGCAGATACTGCAGCAGCTTCAGGAAAATCTGAAAATAGCCGGTGAAGACATGATTCCCATATGCCAGGATACGGGCATGGCTGTCATTTTCATGGAGATAGGACAGGAGGTACATTTTACGGGAGGAATCCTGGAGGAGGCCATTCAGGAGGGAGTTCGTCTGGGGTATACGGAGGGATTCCTGCGAAAGTCCGTGGTTAAAGACCCGATTCTGAGAGAGAATACGGGGGACAATACACCGGCAGTGATACATTATTCCATCTGTCCGGGGGAAGAGGTAAAGATTACGGTGGCGCCGAAGGGATTCGGCAGTGAGAATATGAGCCGTGTCTTCATGCTTAAGCCTGCAGACGGCATTGAGGGAGTAAAAGACGCGGTGCTGACAGCGGTAAAGGATGCGGGACCGAATGCCTGTCCGCCTATGGTGGTGGGAGTTGGAATCGGGGGAACCTTTGAAAAATGTGCCTTGCTGGCTAAAAGCGCATTGCTTCGCCCTGCAAACGAGCACTCCGCCATTCCCTATGTGAGGGAACTTGAGGAGGAACTCCTGGATAGGATTAACGCTTCCGGCATTGGCCCCGGAGGACTGGGTGGACGAATTACTGCTTTGGCGGTCAATATCAATACCTATCCTACACATATTGCGGGACTTCCCGTGGCTGTGAATATCTGCTGCCATGTGAACCGCCATGCTGTCAGGATATTATAAAATCCGGCAGCCAGGAAAAGCAAGAGAGGGCATCACAGCTGTCCGTAAAGGCTGCAGAGAAAAAGCCGTTGGCAGTGCAAAGAAGGCAGGGGAAAGCTGCCGGCAACGGCAAAGAAAACAAGGAAAAAGCCGCCGGCAGGGCAAAGAAGGCAGGGGAAAGCTGCCGGCAACGGCAAAGAAAGCAAGGAAAAAGCCGCCGACAGGGCGAAGAAGGCAGGGAAAGCCGCCGGCAGGGCGAAGAAGGCAGGGAAAGCTGCTGGAAACGGCAAAGAAAACAAGGAAAAAGCCGCCGGCAAGGCGAAGAAAGCAGGGGGATCGGAAATGGAGAGACATATTGCAGTGCCGATGAAAGAGGAGGAAGCGGTTTCGCTCCATGCGGGAGATTATGTGTATTTGACGGGAACGATTTATACTGCCCGGGATGCCGCGCATAAGAGAATGCAGGAGACCTTGGAGCGAGGAGAAGCCCTGCCTGTGAGTCTGGAAGATAATATCATCTATTACATGGGTCCGTCACCCGCCAGGCCCGGAAGAGTCATCGGCTCTGCAGGTCCCACCACGGCGAGCCGTATGGATAAATATACGCCGGCATTGCTGGATTTGGGCCTGAGAGGAATGATAGGGAAGGGAAAGCGGAGTCAGGCGGTTCGGGAGAGTATCATTCGTAATGGTGCTGTTTATTTTGCAGCTGTGGGGGGAGCGGGAGCCCTGCTGTCACGCTCCATCACCGCGTCCGAGGTAATTGCCTATGATGACCTTGGCACGGAGGCGATCCGAAGGCTGGAAGTAAAGGATTTTCCTGTGATTGTGGTAATGGACGCTGCCGGAAATGATTTATATGAGCAGATCAAAATGGCAGATTAAAATGAGTAAATTAAAATGATTAAAATTCTGCAAAAAAAGAATTGACAAGAGAAGGCATTTTCTGTATAATAATAGTTGTGCCGCAAGAGGCGGTTTGAAAATCAGGACAATGAAAAGCATTTTTTATTGTCATATATTGGCAGAGCAGCAGTTCGGATTAAGGAGAAATACTCAAGAGGCCGAAGAGGCGCCCCTGCTAAGGGTGTAGGTCGGGCAACCGGCGCGAGGGTTCAAATCCCTCTTTCTCCGTTTCCTCTGCCAGTTATATGATACGATTTACAGTGATCACACAGAAATAGCGGCTTTTCATCAAGCTGAACGCATGGTCTGCAGTATATGATACAGAAGTGTTGGAAGACAATACTTCTGTTTTTTGATATCAGGAATCAGAAGAACAGCACAGCCGGGGCAAGGGGCCAGGCGTCTAAGGACCCTGGCCGGGATCCGGCCCGAATATAACGGTGGTTTCCCGCTCTGGATACAGGCTTGCGTCAAAGGTGTAATAATTGGGTCGCCCTGTATAGAGCTTTGTGTAGGCCTGTACCTGCGCATCCGTCTGCATGAAGCACTGATAAGGATAATTCCTCTGGCGGGGGCTTGCATCACAGTGATACCAGCCATCTCCTGTATTTACCAGATTCCACATGTGATCGGTAGTTCCGCCGACTCTTGACACATATAGATTATCGATGCCGCACCGGGTGAGAAGCAGGGCATAGGTGGCGCAGTATATGTAGCAGTCTCCGCTTTTCCGGGTCAGACCGTCATAAGCATACTCCCAGAAGTTCTCACGGGCAGTCGAGGTTGCCGCATAACGTATATTGTCGCCGCACCAAAGCCACAGAGTATATGCAGTCTCATAGGCGCTCATATCGGAAGTAATGACTTCTTCGATGACCGCATCTGCCAGTGCATTTGTATCTTCCTCCGTGGGGATGTAGTCCCTGGTCACGGTAACGGTTGTCTCCGCCACGGTTTCATTACCGGACGAATCCACAGCAGTATAGTACAGGGGATAGGTTCCGGGGATATTTGTATTGACAGAGCTGCTGTCCACTGTAAGGAGAATGTCTCCCTCCGCATTGTCGGAAAGCGTAATGCTTTTCTTGTAGGATATATTCCCTCCGACGGGCATGGATAGGGCATTGACTCCCTCGATGACAGGAGGCGTCGTGTCGATAATTCTGACGGTGACGGTAAAGGGAATTTCCCGGCATTTTACATGGAGTTCATGGACTGTACCGGCCATGCCAAGCTCTTTGGCTGACAGAATGGTATCAAAGACCACCTCTTCTCCCCGGTAATCTTCAAATAGATCTGCGGCTGTTATCTCCAAGGCACCGGCCTCTATTTCTATATAGGCCAACAGATCAGGCGTCTCTGCGGGGGGAAGCTCCTGTTCCATGGAAGGAGAGTCTTCTGTTGCACCAGCCGGCGGCCGGCCTGTACCTGCACTGGCATCAGATGAAAACATGGCATCCGAACCTTGTGATGTTTCCGGAGAGCCGTCGGGGAAGACAATAATTGCCGGAAGAATGGTAATACAGCAAAGGGTGAAAAAAGTCAATGCAGTTGTCAGGCAGAAAATGTATTTGATAAGTCTTCTCTTTTTTCTCTTCATTTTCAGGTACATGGGCTGAGAGCTTACTTTTCCCAGGGCGTCTCCTTCTGCGTTGCTGTATGAAATTATACTCTTATACATACAGGATTTCAACCGTGATTTGAAAACTTTCCCCGGGCACTTCCGGGTATTCCCGAGTTTTTTCGTTCTTTCCGATATCGTTCCGGCCGGACAGGCTGCAACCCAAATTTTGCCAAAAAGCGCAAGAGACCGTTGTTAAAAATTTTTTCTACCCGTTCGCCGCAAATCCAGCAGCCCTCCTGCATCGCAATCAAAGAGCCCGCTGCAAAGGCAGCCGTTACCGCAGATAACGAGCTTAAGGGGCTTGGGGACGTGTCACCAACAAGCGTTTACGCAGGTTTTCCGGGTGCGGGAAATCTGTGTAAATGAGCCTTCTGTATAGGAAGGCATTGGTTACCAGCATTATCCTGAATTCAGAACAACAGTTTTCTGCAAAACGTATATTTTCTGATATTTACAAGGGGTTGTGAGATTCCAGTTCTTTTTTCAGCTGATTCAGAAAAGCATTAGAAGCTCTCGAAAACACCTGATATTTTTTCCATACAATACAGAGTCCGGCTTCCAACGCCGGATAAAGAGGACGAAAACAAAGAGAACTATTACCGGCAGTATTTATTATTTTATCCAAAGCAATTACATAACCGAATCCTTTCCTGACAAACCAAGAGGCATTATAGACCAGGTCGTAGGTGGCGACAATATTCAATTTCGATATGTCCGCCTTCAGCCATGAAAACATCTCGCTGTTGATGGATGTCTGATGGGATATAATAAGCGGCTTATCCCACAGATCTTCTGCTATAATTGTTTCCCTTTCTGCCAAAGGACTGTCCTCTCTCATCAGGACACCCCATGTATCTTTAAACGGAAGTCTCATATAATCATATTTATTTACATCCACAGGCCCGACCAAAAGCCCAAAATCAATCAGCCCTTTATCCAGCCGCTCCATAACACGCTCGGCATCACCACTGTAAATATGATAATGAACCAGCGGATGCTCCTGCTGTAAATTCCAGGCTGCCTGGGCAAGAAAAGAAATGCCTTCCGTTTCTCCACAGCCAATATGAACCTTTCCATTGATATTTTCATTTGACGAAGTCAATTCAGCCTTTGTTTTTTCCATAAGGTCAACCAGTTCTTCCGCCCGTTTTTTCAGCAGCATTCCGTCCTCTGTCAATGTAACCTTTTTACTTCCGCGTATCAAGAGTTGTTTTCCCAGTTCGTCCTCCAGATCCTTTAACTGTCTTGAAAGAGGCGGCTGAGTCATATTAAGGCGCTCTGCCGCTTTTGTAATGCTTTCTTCCCTCACAACGGCGAGAAAATACTGCAAAATCCGAATATCCATAAATAAAGCCTCCTGTCGCATTCAACCATTGCAGATAACGAGTTAATTAAGGTTGATTATAACGCCAAATTTAATACCTTTCAAGTATGCAAGCTCATTCTTCATATGTATTTGATATTTATAGCGACGGCACTTATAATAACTTTAGAATGAGGCAGATGAAAAATCTTAACTGCCTGATTTACATAATGTGAAGCATATATAAGGAGAATCTGAACATGAGTATAAGAATGCCTAAAACTGCATTAGGAGCCTGGTCATGGGGCGCGGGAGCGGCCGGCGGAGATCAGGTATTTGGAAACCATCTCTTTGAGGAGGATTTGAAACCCGTATTTAAGAAGGCAATGGAGTATGGGCTGTGCCTGTGGGATACGGCTGCTGTATATGGAGAAGGCAGCTCTGAACGTATCCTGGGAAATTTTGTGAAAGAAGTATCACGAAAGGACGTTATCCTATCCACAAAATTTACCCCACAGATTGCCAGTGCCTCGCCGGACGCAATGCAGAAAATGATTGACGGAAGCAAGGAACGTCTGCATACAGATATCATCGACATTTACTGGATTCACAATTCCTTAGATGTTGAAAAATGGACTCCGGATGTCATTCCGCTGGCAAAGAGCGGACAGATTAAGGCAATCGGTGTTTCTAATCATAACCTTGCTGAAATCAGGCGGGCGAATGAAATCCTTGCAGCGGAAGGCTTGAAGATATCGGCAGTACAAAACCATTACAGCCTTTTACACCGCTCCTCAGAGCGGGCCGGTATCCTTGATTATTGTAAGGAAAACGGCATAACATTTTATTCTTATATGGTCTTGGAACAGGGAGCGCTTACCGGGCGGTATACAGAGGAAAATCCTTTTCCGGCAGGTACGGGACGCGGCGATTCTTATAATCCCCACCTGAAAAAACTGTCGGCATTGATTCATGAAATGGAAATTGTTGGAACCCGCTTTGATGCCAACCCGGCACAGGTTGCCACAGCGTGGGCGAGGCTGTCAGAAATTCCGGCATACCGAGGGAAGAAATTTTTGTTATTACGAAACTGTACCCGAATCAGTTTTCAAATCCTGAAGAAGCGATTGAGGAGGCTCTTAACAAGCTGGATATTGATTACATTGATATGATGTTACTCCATCATCCGGGAACAGGTGACGTTGAGGCGTATCTTGCTATGGAGAATGCAGTCGCCGATGGAAAAATCCGTTCTATCGGATTGTCGAACTGGTACATTGAGGAACTGGAAGAATTTTTACCGCAGGTAAATATCACACCTGCGATGGTTCAGAATGAGATACATCCATATTATCAGGAAAATGATGTAATCCCCTACATTCAAAGCCACGGTATTGTCGTGCAGGGCTGGTATCCGCTGGGAGGCAGGGGCCATACGGCAGAGCTGCTTGGCGACAAGGTAATTTCAGAAATTGCGGCAGCTCATGGAAAATCCTCTGCGCAGATTATCCTGCGGTGGAATTTGCAAAAAGGTGTGGTTGTTATCCCCGGTTCCAGTAATCCTGACCATATAAAGGAGAATACGGAACTGTTTGATTTTGAATTGACCGTAGAGGAAATGGAACGGATTAATTCCCTTGACCGGGGAGAGAAACATGACTGGTATTGAGAATCGTTTTATCTTCCCATAAAACGATTCGATACTTCTCGATTTGTGAATACAAATTGAGAAGGTTCCCTGATTTCCCAAAATGGAGGTAAGAATAATGAAGATTTTAGGAATTAACAGCAGCGCCAGAAAGGACGGCAATACTGCAATATTGATGGAAAAGGCGTTTGAGGCTCTGCATAAAGAGGGTATTGAAACGGAAATGATTCAGCTTTCCGGTAAAATAATCGAGCCATGCAAAGCATGCTTCGCATGCGACGGACAGAGAAACTGTGTTCATAAAAAAGATCAGTTTCAAGATATTTTTGAAAAAATGACGCAGGCAGATGGGATTATTCTTGGTTCACCTGGTTTATACGGCAAACATTTCTGCGAATATGCAGGCGCTGTTGGAGCGCGCTTCCGTAGTGACAGATATGAACCGAAAAGAAAAATTGTTTCGGCATAAGCCAGGTGCGGCTATTACGGCAGCACGCAGAGGTGGCGCACTCAATGCACTCGACGCAATGAACCATTTCTTTCTGCTGCAGAACATGTTTATTGTAGGATCCTCTTACTGGCCTATGGCCTATGGGCAGATGCCGGGGGATGTAGAGAAGGATGAAGAAGGTCTTGCTACTATGAGCAATCTCGGCCGGAATATGGCTTATCTTTTGAAGGCTCTGGAAGAAAGGCGGCAATAAGATGAAAAAGAAAATTTGTATAATGCTTTCATTTCTGTTGCTTTTTATAATGGCCGGATGTGGAAGTGAAGGAGCTGGAAATGGAGCGGAAAGCACTCTGCCACAAACGGATGGGCAGATAGAGCAATCATCAGATGATACACAGGGAGGTTCTGAAACAGAAAATCAGCAATCCTCAGAAGTGGTTTCAGAACCGGAAGAGGAGCCTGATATGGAAACAAAAACATTAGTAGTTTATTTTTCTGCTACCGGAACGACAAAGCTACTGGCAGAGTATGCAGCGGAAATCCTAAACGCTGATCTTTATGAGATAGTACCGGAAACCCTTTATACAGAGGAGGATCTGGCATATTATACAAATGGCCGGGCAGATCAGGAACAAAACGATTCTTCTGCACGTCCTGCCATTTCCGGTAGTGTGGAAAACATGGAGAATTATGATACCATCATCCTCGGCTATCCTATCTGGCATGGGCAGGCTCCCCGGATTATCAGTACCTTTTTAGAAAGCTATGATTTTTCAGGAAAAACAATCGTTCCTTTCTGCACCTCCCACAGCAGCGGTATTGGTTCCAGCGCGGATCATTTACACGCCTTATGTTCGGATTCTACAGAATGGAAAGATGGAAAGAGATTTGAGGCCGGAACGACAAAAGAGGTAATAGAAGAATGGCTCAAGGGTTACCTGTAGCGTGCGGAACAATATTCCGAGATACAGGAGCTTGATGCAACCACCATCAATGAGCTTATTGAAAAGATTGTGATACACAACGCGGGGAAAATAGGCGGACGGAAACATGTCACGATCAGGATTTAGTTCATCTATGTGGGAAAGATACGAATTCTGCTGCATAAACCAGAATTGTCTTTTGACACAACACAACCGGCGTAACTTATGCCGCGCCGGTTGGAAATTGTTCTGAAAACGACGTCCCCATGGAATCGGACATGCAGGTACGAATTATAAAAGCAATTCGTAATTGAAATTACCCATGGCCTTTTTCATGAGAAGCCAGGCCAGAAGTCCGCACAGGATTCCGATTCCCAGAAGAATCCAGAAGCTGATCAGGAGGATTCCCGTAAATTGCCCCGCGACCAGAAGAAGGAGGGGAAGAATCAGGAAAACGGCGGCCTGCTGTGCATCTTCCATGCTCTGGGCTTTTGCGGACAGGCGCACGATCAGGGTAATTGCAATCATGGAGATGGCGGGCGAGACCAATAGAAGCACAAGCAGCCAGTTAAGACTGGGAGCCGTAAGCCTTCCTGAGAGAGCGAAGATTTCACTTTCCAGTACCAGTAGCATTATGCAAAAGGATAGCAGAGAAACCATCATACTCAGCAAAAAGGAAGCCAGCACTTTGGAACGGAAAATCTGCTTCAGGGAAAGCGGGCAATAGAGCAGTGTCTCCAGTGTACGCTTTTCCTTCTCTCCCACAAAGGAACTGGCTGCCATGATGGAAGCTGCCATAATGGGAATGATGAGAAAGAATACCGGCAGAAGATAGTTCAGCAGGAGATTGGCCACGGTCTGCTCCAGGCTCTCAGAATACTCCGCAGCGGGAAGGAGCTCTATCAGGCGCTCAAATTCCGAGGTTTTGTCCGGAATAAAATGAATAGCAAACACGAAAATGCTGGGCATGAGGACTGTAAGGACAATGGGAACCAAAAGCAAAGGAAGGAACATCCTTTTATTGGTGGCAACCTGTCGCAGATCTTTATTAATAATGGCAAGCATTTCTTTTCTCATAATGAATTTTTTATAATAGAACCTGGATAATAGAATCATCTTTTTGATTCTATTATAGAGCCTGGATAATAGAATCATCTTTTTGATTCTATTATAGAGCCTGGATAATAGAATCATCTTTTTGATTCTATTATGGAACCTGGATAATAGAATCATTTTTTTGATTTTATTATAGAAACCTCTCCGCGGCTCTATTATGGTATTAACCTCCTTCGTTTCAAGATTTTTTACCTTCTGTGTGTGCAGCCGCCCGTCAGTCTGCAATCATTTTTTCTTTCTCCGTACATATCTTTCCGGCGGTCAGGCTGAAATAAATATCCTCCAGGGATGGCTGCTGCGCATGAACATTGTAAATTTTCCCGCCCGCCTCCACGATCCGGCGGACAAGCAGGGGAATTTCTTCTTCTGCCCTGACGGGAATTTCCAGGGTATCGTCCTCTGTAACGGGATGGGGAAAATCCGGAGGCAGAGCTTTTGCCTTTATGATGACTTTCAGCTCAGAGGAAATTCTGGCGCGCAGTTCTTCCAGGGTACCCTCCGCCAGCAGATGCCCCTGCTCCATGAGCCCGTAACGTGTACAGACCTCCTGTGCGTAGCGAAGCTGATGGGTGCAGAGAAAGACGGTAATTCCCTTTTCCTTTGCCAGGCTGCGGATCATGGTGTGGACATTCTGGGCGCTTTTGGGATCTAATCCGGAGGTGGGTTCGTCCAGAAATAAGATCCTGGGTTCGTGGATCAGCGCTCTTGCCAGAGAGAGACGCTGGCGCATACCCGTGGAATAGGCTGCCAGCTTTTTATCGGCTGCCTCGGATAATTCCAGCTGCTCCAGCATAGCCCCGGCACGCTTTCTGCTTTCCGTCGGCCCCAGACCGAAGAGGGAACCATAGAACACCAGATTCTGCAGGCCGGTCAAATGGTCGTACATTTGTGCATGTTCCGTCACCACACCGGATATGGCATGAACCTGCTCTGGGGTTCGGACAGGTTCCATATCAAATACCCTGCAGCTTCCTTCCGTGGGAGTAAGCATACCGTTGAGCAGCTTTACCGTAGTGGTTTTTCCTGCGCCGTTGGGCCCCAGGAATCCGAAGATTTCCCCCTGGTCTAAGCGGATGCTGATATGATCAACCGCCTTTTTCCCATCGGCATAGGTTTTCGATAATTGTTCCAGTCTGACAGCATTCATTTGTTTTTATACCTCCTGTTAACCCCGGACAAGCCGGAATCAGATTCTGATACCCTGTGCAGATTTTGTCGTTAAGCGTTCAACCCCATTTCCCTCAGCTGCCGTACAATACTGCGAAAACGGAGATTGTCCGCAAGGGGCCGGAAGACAGGATTATCTGCCACAGCCTCCGTCATGCTTTTTCGGATGATCCTTTCATCTCTTGGCAAATCGCTCCCCAGAGGAAGAATGGTTTCAAACCAGTCATCCAGCCGGTTAAAATAGGAATCCCCATGGAGCTTCAGCGGATAGATTTCTCCGGCTGCAAGCTCTGTGTACTTTTCCAACAGATCCAGGACCTTTTCCGTATTGCCGAATGCCATGAAACCCTGGGCCGCATGGAGATACAGCGTGAGCAGGAGACCGGGATGAAGCGTCCTGATCCGGAAGGTGTCGGCGATGCTGAATAGTCTCTCGCAGGTTATCTCAAAAGCATTTACATCCTTCCCGCACAGCGTCAAATAGGTGCACAGGTGATTCAGCAGATGGAGGACGGATGAATATATGCCGGTTTGCAGGATCTTCTGTGCATTATTGATATTTCCCACTGACTGATAGGCCATGGCCAGTACAGGCTCAGAGGAGGTCATGGACATTTCCAGGGGTTCCAATAACAGGATCGCTTCCTCTGCCCTGCCCAGCTGCAGAAGACAGAATGCTTCCATATTCTGGGCCTGTTTTGCAAGCTCAGGGTTATCGCATTCCTTTCTGACACGAAGAAAGAGCGCTTTCGCTTCTTCCAGCGTTTCGGCGGATTTTTCCGGACTCCCGGGCAGCATGGAATGGTTTACATACAGGGAGCCTATCTGGAACAGCAGGGGCGGACAGGAATAATACTTTTTTGCAATTTCCCGGCACTGTTCCATGACCTGGTCAAAAGGAAGGGTGGAAAATGCCGAGCAGAGCTGCCGGTACAGGCTGCGGATTTCTTTCCTGTTCATCTGCGGATCATAGCCCATCAGCTGATCGATGCTGATGTTGAAAAAGGATGCCAGGCGGGGCAAAAGGGTGATGTCGGGATAGGTGGTTCCTGTTTCCCACTTCGAGACAGAAGCCTTGGACACTCCCATATACCCGGCCAGTTCATCCTGGGTAATCCCCCTTTTATGACGATGTTCGATCAGGATATTTCCGATACGGAGTTCTTTCATATTGATTTACCTCATGACAATATCATACCCCCGGAAAGGTAAAAATACAATGGAATCCTGTTTTACTTTTATTAAAAAAGTTGCGCGACAGGAAACCTCGGAAAAACATTCAGGAAATTGGAGAAGGAACGGCACCTTTGCTCATTATACCGCATTAAGAATAATAAAAATGTGAGATTGTGCTTTGACAACTGAATGGACGGACAAGTGGATAATGGAGATAAGAAAGACATGAAGATGCTTGTATTTACAGTGCAAAAATGATAAGATTGGGGCATGGAGTATTCTGATATCTTGACAGGGCCCGCAGGCTGGAGAGGAAAAGAAGAGAAGCCTTCCGGGGCGGGGCCGTAAGGAGGAGAAGCCTGCCGAATCGGAGCTACAAAGAGAAAAAGGAGAGAGCGGATTTATGAAGTATGATGGTTATGATGTGTATGACATTATTTACAGAAATGACAGTGCTGTCAAAAAATTACTGGAGAGAGATTCCATTTATTTAAAGACAGGATTTATCATACTGCAGGATGTGGAGGGCAGAATATGGTATTTGTATAAAAAGGGAGGAATGCTTATTCCTGAACAGCAGGAGTATCTTGAACGGACATACGGAAGAAGAGATATGCTTCCGAAAATCAGCAGGATGAAGATCGGAAAGGATGAATGTGAATGCAGTTATCCGGCGGAGGAATTTGCAAGGGATTTCTTCATTGGTTTAAGCAGGATTGAGGCCTGCACCGGGTGGAAGGTTGAAAAGCGCCTGTGGAAAATTCTGAGTGATGTATCCAGACTGTACGATGCGCCGGCCAGAATGGTGAGACCGGAACAGTATATGGACAGGGTAACCCTGTTAAGATGCGCTTATGTAAGCGACAGGAAGACCAAGAGGAGAAATTTCTCCAGCTTTGCGGATTGGAAATATCTCTCGGCAAATGACACGGCATCCGTAAATCCTGCCATATCAGAGCCTGCGGCTGCAGGTTCCGTGTCCTCCGCAGCAGGAATGCCTGGATCGGGCGCTGTATCCTCCGTGGCGGGTGTGCCTGGAGCAGGTTCCGTGCCCTCCGTAGCGGGCATGTCCGAAACCGGCGCTGTGCCCTCTGTAGCCGGAATGCCTGGAGCGGGCGCTGTACCCTCCGGAGCGGGTGTGCCGGAAGCCGGCTTTGCAGCCTCCGGCGCCGGAGAGCCGGAAACTGACTCCGCGCCCTGCAGAACGGTTTCCGTAAGCTCCACGCTGTCCGAAGAATCAGATACTGATACAGATTCTGCTTCGGCACAGGCATCGTCCCCGACGCCTGCTGCGGAAGCCGCGCAGATACCGCAGCAGCCGGCCGATGCCGCTGTGCAGAAGAGAGAAAAAAAGGCAAAAACGGTAATCAATGATATCAGGGGATTATTGGAATGCGATAAAAGAAGATGCCGTCTGGAAGCCTATGAAGAGAATATGCTCTATGACATTAAGCGCGGGCATTGGGATCTGTATGACTGTGCGGAGACGCCGGAGGAACCGGCCAGGGAGAAGCTGGTAGCCAGAGATCCGAGAAAGGATATCAGGACAGGGGTTGTGGGAATTGATTTCGGAACCAAGAGCACGGTGGTAGTGCGCCAGGATGATACCAGCGCCATCTTGCCTATCCGCATCGGAGCGGAGGTGCTGTCCGCCTGCCTGAGGGAGAGCGACTACGAGAACCCCACTATCATCGAGTGTATCAACCTGGATGAGTTTATGAAAAAATATGAGGAACAGGAGGGAAGACCGGAGACCAGCTGCGAAGACTTTTTTGTCTCCTATGATGCCGGCAATGACTACCGCACCTGCCTGCCCAGTGAATTCTATGCATATTACGCGGATTTAAAGCAGTGGGCGAACCATGAAAAGGAAAATGTGGTGGTTCTGGATAAGCAGAAGCAGGAATACCGGTTCGGGGCAGACGGATCCGCGCGGGAGAGAATTATCAATCCCATCGAGCTTTACGCTTATTACATCGGTATGTATATCAACAACATGCGAAACGGCATTTACATGAAATATCTGATGTCCTTCCCGGTGGGATATTCGAAGGAGACAAGGCAGCTGATTGTGAAAAGCTTTGAAAAAGGGATCCGGAAATCCCTGCCTGTCTGTGTGCTGGAGGACGAAGAATGCATGAAGGAATTCAGTGTCTGTCTGGGAATCAGCGAGCCGGCGGCATATGCGGTGACGGCATTGGAGATGAGCGACCTGGATCCGGAGGATGAAGAGGATAAATACCGCTACGGCATTTTTGATTTCGGCGGAGGAACTGCGGATTTCGGCTTCGGAGTATGGAGAGGAGCAAGCGAGGAAGAGTACGAGGTTGAGGGATACGACTATGTGCTGGAGTGCTTTGGAGCGGATTCCGATGTAACCCTGGGAGGCGAGAAGATTCTGGAACTGCTGGCCTATGCCGTGTTTAAAAAGAACAGGGAGCTTGCCAGGAGGAAGAGAATCACCTGTTCCATGCCCTTCGGAGAGCAGGCATTTCCGGGGAGCGAGGCGCTGATTTCCAATTCCCAGATCGCGCAGAGAAATATGTCCATTCTGAGGGAAGAACTCAGACCCCTTTGGCATCAGGAGGAGAACTGGGAGCGCAGATACCGCCATGAGCCGGGAGAAGGCGTTCAGGGCGGGGAATATGAGGAATATATAGAGATATCCATGTATGATATCGACGGGAATAAACAGCCGGACTGCAGATTTATCATCGATACGGAGGAGCTGACAGCCCTGATCAAGGCCAGAATACAAAAAGGAATTGACGCTTTCTTCAAGTGTATGACCAAGGCCTTCCGAAGAGAGGATGCGGATGCGGGACAGGACGGGACGATGTATATTTTCCTTGCGGGAAATTCCAGCAAATCCGTGTTTGTAAAAGAATTATTTGAGAAAACAATTCAGGACTATTCCTGTAAGCTGGAGGGGGCCTGCTTTAAGCTGATGGAGCCTCTGAACCCGGAGGACAGCCGGGGGTATGAATATGTGCCCAATGCAAAGACAAGTGTGGCTTACGGCCTGATTAAGAGCAGAGAGGGAAGCTCTATCAAGGTGGAGAAGAACTTTGAGACGGATGCGCAGGAGCAGACTCGCTTTAAATATTATCTTGGGCGGGAGAGGAAGCGGCATTTCGATTGCAGACTGTCCCCTGCGGAGACGGAATACGGTCAGTGGATTCGGTTCCAGGGAGCTGCAAAGCAGACGCTTCGTATTTATTATACCACCAATCCCACTGCGGATGTCAGGGAAGAACCGCCCATGATCGACAACATCCCCTACAGGGAGGTCACGGTAGAACCCAGGAGGGAAGAATTCCTCTTTATCAGGGCATGTGAACCTACGGTGATCGAGTATGCGGTGGCCCCTTCAGAAGAAAAGATAGGGGAGACCGGAGAAATCTGCAGGATGGACTTCGGTATGTAGGGCAGGCAGGATGTATAAAATCGGCCGGTTCCAAAGGCTTGTATAAATAAACCACACAAGAAATGCCCATAAAAACGATTATAAAGGAATGGTATAAAGGATATAAAAGTAAGGAGAGCCGAAGCTGGAGGAAATACGTATATGAAAATAGTGACCTTTAATATAAGATGTGATTATCAGCAGGACAGGGATAATAATTTCTGCTATCGCAAAGAACTGATCCTGGACAAAATCAACCGGGAGAAGCCGGACCTTATCTGCTTTCAGGAGGTGCTGCCCCATGTGGCCGTCTGGCTGAAGGAGGAGCTTTCGGAGTATTACGTGGTGGGATGCGGAAGGAGCGAAAACCTGGAGGATGAGCAGGCGGCGATCGCTTACCGCAGGGACAGGATCAACCTGATACAGATGGAGACCTATTGGCTCTCGGAGACGCCTTATGTTCCGGCGTCCCGCTATTCGGATCAGAGTATCTGTCCAAGGGTCTGCACGGAGGCTGTCTTCGAAGAATTCCGCACGAAGAAGGTATTCCGGGTGGTAAATACCCACCTGGATCACGAGGGTCCCGGCGCCAGGGAACTGGGCCTGCGCCAGATCATGGAAAAGCTGGGGGCTGCAGTGCTGTTTGCCGATGCTCCCGTCATCATTACAGGGGATATGAATGCAGAGCCGGACAGCCCGGAGATGGGAGTGATGAGGGAATTCCCTTCCTATGTCAACATAACGGAGGGGATCGGCATTACCTATCACGGCTATCTTCGGTCGGAATCCCCCTGCTGCATCGATTACATTTTTGCGAAGGGATTCGTCTGTGAAGGTATTGAAAAGTGGGAGGACAGACAGGGAGACGTTTTCCTCTCGGACCATTATCCCGTGTGCGCCGTGCTGCAGGCGGTATAACGGCAGTTTCCTTTCTGTATCTGCGTTTTGCCTTGAAGAATTCGGATTGGTTTTTGTGGGTGTCTGCCCCGGGAACCGGTCCGTTTTTTATTCGGAAAAAATGATTCTATACAATACTCAGCCAGTTCCCTTCAGCCTGCTTTGGAATGTGCATCAGTGCAGTTAAAGAGCTTGTCAGATTATTTATCAGTGTTTGGCAGGACATCGGGCTGAGCTTGATATATAGTTATATGGCTTTTTTCATGCTGATATGCCGGGCGGGGTGATCCGGAGAGAGTCGGCTGAACCTTGAGTCCTCAGAGGGAATTTGAATAAGCCCCCGGCTCATATATTTTAACAAAGGATGTATTTCGGCTGGCTGACCGTCTCAAAATACGGTGCCTGGGCCGAAAGAATGGAAACGGAGAGGGGAAATGAAAACAATTTATCTGAAAGAAGTCGCGCGGAAAATCGTGCAGACAGGACAGCGCAACTGGAGGAAGACGGTTTTGACAGCCTGTTTTCTCTGCGCCATGTTCTTCCTGGGGGGAGCCGCGGCGGAGATTACACAGGGCATGAGGGAGACTGCGGCAACCCCGGTGCTGGAGAGTGAAAACTGGGGCCTGGGGTTTGGAAGGGAAGGACAGAAGCCCACAGGAAATGCCACGATGGAGGAGCTGAAGAAATACAATGCGTATTACTGCGCGGAAGGGGAGGAAAAGGTGCTCTATCTGACCTTTGACTGCGGATATGAAAACGGGAATACGGAGCCCATCCTTGACGCTCTGAAGAAGCACAATGCCCAGGCAACCTTTTTCGTGGTGGGACATTTCCTGGAATCTGCTCCGGATATCGTAAAACGAATGGTGGCCGACGGACATACTGTGGGAAACCATACATACCATCACCCGGATATGTCAAAGATATCCGACAAGGCTTCCTTCCAAAAGGAAATGGAGGATGTGGCCTCTCTTTTTCAGGAGATAACGGGAACCGGCCTTTCCATGTACTACAGACCTCCTCAGGGGAAATACAGCACGGCGAACCTGCAGATGGCAAAGGAAATGGGCTATTCTACTTTCTTCTGGAGCCTGGCCTATGTGGATTGGAACCAGGATGACCAGCCCAGTCATGAGCATGCCTTTGAAAAGCTTACAGGGCGTATTCATCCCGGCGCCATTGTGCTGCTGCACAGCACCTCGAAGACAAACGGCGAGATTATGGATGAACTGCTGACAAAATGGGAGGAGATGGGATATACCTTCAGGCCGCTCTCGGATTTTGTGGAATGAAGCAGTTCTGACCTGTGTGGGTGCTTTTATATAGTCCGTGAATATTCTCGTATTAAACCCGTTGATATTGTGGGAGCCCTGTAATCTCATGCTGAAATTGCAGGCAGGCCTGCAATTTCGGTTACTTTTCACGGAGTGGGGAAATAGGGTACGAAAATAAGGGGCTCTTTTGAGCCCCACATTCTGTCGTCTGCTTAAGCGGCTCCCGTGCCGGCAGACTCTGACTTTTCCGGCTTTGGCCTGGCTGGCTTCTGCCTCTTGAAGATGCATTTTACAGACCGGTAGAGGTTGGCTTCATTTTCTGTTGCGAAGTGATCCAGCACGCTCAGGCAGTC
>CAJUSI010000006.1 GCA_910589035.1 uncultured Acetatifactor sp.
CGCTTTGTCGGCACCACTATGAATGAAAGGGGTTTACTGTGAGCCTCCGGCGGATGTGCAGAAAACGGGAAAGGAAGATGTCACTTCGTGACCCCGTTTTCGCACAGTTCAGCGCCGGAGCGCTGAACTTTCATAGTAAGCGCTATTCTGGAAAGATCCATACAAAGAGGCAAAAGACCCGACACAGCATCTCAAAGCAGCTTCCGCCCCAGATACACCTCCGCAATGGTGGCAGCGGCCAGCCGGGAACCGGCTTTGGAGGCATGCTGTCCGTCCTCCGCGTAGAGCTCTGTCTCCGGGTGCTCCCTGTGGTATTTCCACCAGTTTTCCCCTACAGGAGCAATTTCGCATCCGGTCTCCCGCTGAAGGGCCAGATAGGCGTTGCTCATACCCTCCTTAGCAGCCTCCCCGTCTGCTTTGGTCGTCCAGGTCATATAGAGAATGGGTCTGGCCCCCGCCTCCCGCACCCACCCGATCAGCGCCCTGCCGCACCGGGCCATCACGTCCAGGTCTCCCATAGGATGGGCGGTATGCTGAAGAACCACGGCATCATAGCCCCCATACCGGATATTGAAGCGCACCTCCGGTTCTCCCAGGTGGAAATCCCACCCCCTGCCGCCGTGGGCCAGCATGGTCACTTCCACCTCCGCCCCATTTTCCCGGCAGATATCCGCAAACATCCGGGGCATGTCGTT
Organism: uncultured Acetatifactor sp.; assembly: GCA_910589035.1. Taxonomy (GTDB): domain Bacteria; phylum Bacillota; class Clostridia; order Lachnospirales; family Lachnospiraceae; genus Acetatifactor. The sequence goes on from CAJUSI010000006.1 coordinate 696, forward strand.
AAAATAGGTATGACTGTTTCCGATAAACAATACTTTCATAATCCGGCTCCTCCCTCCTTCAACCTTCCTTATCCGTTAAGCAGAAAATCATAACAGCCTGCTGTACCTCCAACAAATACCGCTTAAACTGATATCCCACAAAGTACCCGGAATCAATTACCTCTTCCGACACTTCCTCTCCGCGGTAGAATGGCGGACAAGGATTCAGCACAGCATTTTCATTTGCCATATCCATTATTTCCTTCGTAATCTGATGGCCCTCAAAATCCTTAAGTATATCTGCCGGCAGCGAATCTGTACAAATAATATCTCTGCCTCTCACAGCTTCCTTTATATCTCTGAATACCCGCACTCCTTCCATTTCATATCCCCTGGGACAGCACTGGGAGAGCTCAAATCCCAAAACATCCGCCGCCTCCTTCCATGAAAGGCCAATATTACCGGATCTGCCGCAGAAAAGGTATTTGTCCTTTGTAAAATCCGCTCTGGTTTTAGACAATGCGTACAGGTCAGAAATAATCTCGCAGGGATGGTTCCTGTCTGTCATGGCATTAATGACAGGAACTGTGGCATATTGCGCAATTTTCCTGATCACATCTAAATTGCCGTGCCTGATAATGATTTCGTCTGCCCAATGGCTCAAATACCCGCAGACATCCTCCGGCTTTTCCTTTTTATCCAGGGTTTCTGCGGGAAATAATATGGACTGCCCGCCAAGCAGATAGATTCCTTTTTCAAATGTGACACGGGTTCTTATGCTGGTATTGGGGAAAAACATCACAATGCTCTTTCCTCTCAGAAAATCCTTAAATTTCCCTCCCCTGATTTCATCAGTCATCCGAAAAATTTCAAAAATGTCCCGTTTACTGAGTTTTGATAAAGTAACTAAATTTCGCAATCCGGCGCCTCCATTCTCTGCTTCCGCCCGATGAGAATCGCCTTTGCATCGGTTCCGTGTCCCATGTCCGCTATCTTCCCATGTCACCTTTTTGCAATTACGTAATTCCATAAAATCGCAATCTTAATTCATGACATAATAATTCCTGTCGCATGAATCCCTGGCGTCAAAACTACGATAAATCCCGAAACCTTCCGCTCCGGGACAAATGGCCTGCCCCGTTATAATATCCAACACTTTCTCTATGTCCCAACGCTTCGCCGGGAGGATGACAGCCCGATGCCCCACCACCTCCCGCAGAATGCGCAGTTCCAATTGCTGTCTATGGCGAAAATGCCATCATAGCGGTACCAGACATCCCGAAGCTCGATGGAAACCGGGCCGGAGGGGAGGGCGCAGCCTGACTTGTGGTTAAGTTTCATTGGTCAGACTTCCTTTTTTAAACGGACTTATAGGTACGTGGAATCCTGTCTTTGGATTCTATCATATCATATCTATTTTGAATTTGCTATAAGTTCTTCAATGATAAGCATATAGTTGACATATGTGTATTGAGTGTGTATAATAAAAATGGAAAGGAGGAAACTTTGAAAGAAATAAAATTTCATACGGAGGAAGAGTATGTATGAAACAGAGGGAGCCTGTAAAAAAGCTTGAAAATGCCGGTTTTATCTTTGAGAGGCATGGAAGTAACCACGACATATATGCCAAAGGAGACGAGAAGGAGGAGATTCCAAGGCATAAAGAAATTGACGAAAGATTAGCAAAAGCAATTATCAAGAGAAGAAACCTTTGATATACTGTAGATAAGCCATATTTATTTGGCTAATGCTGATTTGTAAATTAAGATACGGAGAATTTAAAATGAAAAATGTGTATCCTGTGTTTTTTACGAAAGCAGATACCGTTATACTGGTAGAAGTTCCTGACTTGGAAATATTAACAGAAGGGAAGGATATGTCTGACGCTATAGAGATGGCAAGAGACGCCATTGAGCTGAAATGTGTGTCGCTGGAAGATGACGGAATAGAAATTCCCTTACCATCCGGGCTGCATGCTTTAGATGTAAATAGCGGGACATTTGCGGAAGAAGGCGATACCGTAATATCCTTCGTTGATATTGATTCGGGAGAATATAGAAGAAAGATTGATACAAAGACTGTCAGAAGAAATGTTACACTCCCAAGTTGGCTGAATTATGAAGCTGAACATGCGGGAATTAATGTCTCCAGGTTGCTGCAGGAAGCACTCATGAAGGTATTAAACGTGGAGCAGGCTTTATAGCTGATGATATCAATCGGATGCGTTATGCTTAAGAGGAACCGATGGGTCAGGCTGTTTTAGCCGGAATCATCGGTTTCTTTTTAGAGAAAACTCTTTTTGTGAGTTCCCGTACTCTTGTCAGCAACTGCTCCTTTGTAGAGGTCACGGGACTGCCCAGGGACACCCATAAAGACTACAAAGCTTTACTTACCAGCGCCCTGATCAGTTCAAGGCACTTGTCCCTGCGCTTCTCCTCCTTCAGCCATTTCACCATCAGGCAAACATCGGGATACTGAAACAGGTCGACAATTCTCCTGTAATACGGAAACGCGGCTTTTTCGACATCATTCATGGTATAATGCCGGAATATCACAGACAGATTATCATCCTGCTCTGCATCCATCCTATCTGCCGGGATTCCGTCCCTTACCGTTCACACAGGCGGCATGCTCCCCGCCGATGGAATTGCTGTAAGTATTAATGGCGTCTCAAAGCAGCTTCTGTCCGATGAGAATCGCCTTTGCGTCGGTTCCGTGGCCAATGTCCGCCGTTACCGCAATGGGCAGTTCTTTCCCCGCGATTTCGCGTATGAGGGTTTCCACTGTGGGAGTACATCTCTCGTCCTCCATCTGGGTAAAGGTTCCAAGCAGGATGCCCGCAACTTTTTCAAAGGCTCCCAACTGCTGTAACTGGCGCAGATAGGTTTCTATCTGGGGCGGCGTCCCATGGTAAGCTTCCAGCAGCAATATCTTTCCTTCCAAATCGGGCATGTACTCCGTGCCTGCCAGTTTCAGGAAGCATCGGATATTTCCTCCGATTACGGTTCCCTTCATTTCCTTCTGTTGTAGGAAGCGGTATTTGATTTTGAACAGGTCATTGCAGGAATACTCTCCTGCCGCATTATGATAGAGCAGATTCCGAATCTGATACAGCACGGAAGCCTTGCCCGTCTTTGCATAGATGGCATTGATCACAGTGGTCAAATCGCTGTATCCCCAGAAAAGCTTCCCGCTGTCCGCGATGACATCGTAATCCAGGTAGGGCAGAATCCCGTTGGCAATATCCCCGCCCGAAATGTCAAAGATTCCCTTTATCCCGTCATCCCTGTAAAATTTCATCAGCTCCCGGGCGCGTTCCCGGGCAGTCCCGCTGAAACCATTTTCTTTCTCATAAATGCAGTCGCTGAAGGATGCATGAAGTCCCATTTTCAGCAGGATGGTTTCCAGGCGTTTCAGTTCTCCTGCACAGGAGCGTTTCTGCCCGTTTGAACAACAGACGATTCCGATTCGGTCTCCATATTTCAGCATATAGTCTCCTCCCGTCTTCCCGCATAGGGTTGCTCTGCATTGCGCTCCTGTTTTCCTGCGGAGTCCTAACCTTATTTTCTATCGGAGACGACATTCACATCATCCCCGCTATCTTCCCATGTCCCCTTGGTGTAGGTTTCGTCCACCATATCGCTGATCCCTGCCAGCAGCATAATGATGCCCTGCACTTTATGAGGCCGGATCACATAAACGCCTTTCTGGCGCTCGTCTTCCACGACGATATCGGCGGCCAGCAGCGGCTTCAAATGATGATAAACCTGTCCAGTGGAACCGAAGCCGCATTTTTCAACCAGTGTCGCCACGGTCTTGGGCCCGCGGAGAATCTCCAGCAGCATGGCAAGGCGGTTTACATTCCCGATGCAGGCCAGCACCTTGCCTGCAAGGCCGCTTTCGATGTGGGAAAGCAGATCATCCGCAGAGACGCTGTTTTGTATCCAGTTGGACTGCCGTCCGCCGGAATTATACACTCCCAGGTAGGTTACAAGGCCGCTCATCCCTTTTTCCTCCGTCTTATAGCACAGCTCCTCCATCAGCTCACTGAGGCGGCTGTCCGGATGCATTCCATGCATGACATGTACTCTTTCCAGCTTCTCTGTGGTCGGCTTGTTAGGAAGCAGCTCCAACACCATGGTTCGCAGCTCTTCCAGCTGCGGGGATACCATATTCTGAAGTTTTTCCATCTGCTCCCTGAGGTCATCAATCTCCTTATCGTAGTTTCGCTCCATCATCCTGTCATTGCTCCTTTCGTTATTTGTAATTCCGGAATCGCGTAATTCCATAATACTCCATAATCTCACTTCTGTCAATGAATTACAGTAAAATATTTTGCAATTACGTAATTCCATAAAGTCGCAATGCCCTACCCCTCTATAATATCCAACACTTTCTCTATGTCCCAACGCTTCGCCGGGAGGATGACAGCCCGATGCCCCACCACCTCCCGCAGAATGCGCAGTTCCAATTGCTGTCTATGGCGAAAATGCCGGATAAGATCGTCGAAGCCCTGATATCCATGGGCTTTCCCATAGGGCGAGGATTTCAGGTAGTCCAGCATCAGAGGATACCAAAAGGGATTCCCCTGATCGTCCGCACGTTCCTCACAGATTATCCGCGTGCTTTCCTCCAGATGCTCATCATATAAGTACAATAGTAAAAATCCCTCCTGTGGAACATCCGCGAACAGCCTGTGATAAAACGCCACAATTTCGTCATCCCCCAGCTGATGGTACAGAATCAGATCTTCTACGATATTTTGTAAGAAAGCGCATTCAAACAGATAGCCCTTCCCATAAAAATTCCTGTATCTTGTCCGGATAATCCGTTCCAGTTCCTCTGGGCTTTTGCGCCCGTTGTAGATTTCGTACTGCTCCAGATCCTTGTGAAAGCCGGGGATATCTGTCAGGATAGTCGTATAAGTAATGATATAATGGCTCCCTTCCTGAAAAGTATGGGCCTCCATTTCCCTGCGAAGGCTTCCGTAACGCGCCAGCACTGCCCTATAGTCATCCGCATCCATCCAGGTACACCAGGCCAATTCCACCGGGGAATATTCCCCCTCCCGACATACCTGGAGTTCCGGAGCCTTTCGGGCAATGGCCTGCAGCAGCGTGGATTTGCCCATCCCCTGTATCCCCTCTATAAAAATGTTCCTGTCTTTTATCATACTCCCTCCATTCCCGCAAGTTCCCCTTGTGTAGGTTTCGTCCACCATATCGCTGATCTCTGCCGGCAGCATAATGACGCCCTGCACTTTGTGGGACTGGATCACGTAAACGTCTTACCACCGCAGAAATCATCCATATTGTATAGTCCCTTCCCCTGCCTTGCCGTCCATGCCGCCACTTCCAGGGCGCCGTCGGCAAAAGCTTCCCGGGAGGATACCCGATGCCGGAAGGTCACCACTTCATCCCTGCTGTTTGCAAAAACCACCTCATGCTCTCCGAATATGTTTCCGCCCCGTATACTTGCAACCTTTACCTTTTCCCTGTCTATCTTCTTATTGGAACCCGAAAGAGCCTCTTTTATCATAAGCGCCGTCCCGCTGGGCGCATCCTTCTTCTGGTTGTGATGGTACTCTATGATCTGGATGTCCGTATCCGGGCTGATCCTCCTTGCGTAGAATTTCAAAGCCAAAATAAAATCATGCAGCGCGACGCTGAAATTTCCCGACATAAAGACAGGAATGTGCGCCGCCAGCCTGCGGATCTCTTCTACCGCTTCCCCGGAAAATGCCGTGGTGGCTATCACAAGCGGCTTTCCCATTCTCTCATATCTGGAATAACTGTCTCTCATAAAGGTTTCGGCATTGGTGCAGTCCACAAAGACATCACAGTCCCTGGCAGCCTCAATCTCATCGATGACAGGCAGATCAGACTGGCCTCCCACAAGCTCCGATACGGTATGCCCCACCCACCGGTTCCCTTTTCTGGCAATGGCATAACTGATTTCAACGTCTTTTCTATGGAAAGCGTTCTTCACAATAACACTGCCCAGCTTCCCAGTGCATCCAACGACTGCCAATCGTACCATATTTAACCCCTTTCCCTGCATCTGCATATCCGATATTGAAATTCTATCCTCAGTTTATTTTTTCTGAAGCCGCAATTTGCCTTCTCAAAAAAATTATATCATCTCACCTATCTGCACTCAACAACAATTTGATTTAGGACGGTAAACTGATTGAACTATTTTAAAACAGCCCTTGACAAATATATTACTATATAGCAATATCCTATATAGAAAGGAGGGAATGCATTGGAAACCAAAGGGGGTTTTTTAATTTCCCGTATCAAGCAAATGGGGACGCGGATATTCGACCGTATGTTGACAGAATCCGGAGTTGATTCCTTCAATGGGGCCCAGGGAAGGATTCTGTATGTACTTTGGCAAAATGACGACGTCAGCATCAGCAGCCTGTCCGCACAGACAAGCCTGGCGAATACCACCCTTACCGCTATGCTTGACCGTATGGAAAATATGGGGCTGATTGTCCGAAAACCGGACCCAAAGGATCGCCGTAACAGGCTGATCGCGCTTACCGAAAAGGCGAAATCCCTGCAGGACGATTACACGAAAATCTCAGAGCGAATGAATGAAATCTATTACACCGGTTTCACAGAAGAAGAAATAAGGCAGTTTGAGTCCTATCTGCAGCGTGTACTCAACAATCTGGAAAAGGAGCAGTGACACTATGAAAAAAGTATCGGTATCAGCAACAAATGATCTATGTCCCCAGACGCTTTTTGTCTATGGCAGCATGAACGAGGACGGCACGCCGGATTTCGGCCTGTTCTGCTGGTTCAGCTATTGCTGGTTTGACCGGCTGGGGGTGATATGCGCCATCGGCGGAAGCAAGAGAACCTTGGAGAACATTCGAAGGAACGGCGTTTTTTCCGCAAATCTTGTGGTGGAAGACAACCTGCCTCTGGCGGATTATTTCGGGACGGCGGATGGCAGGGACAAGGGCAAGATGGATGTGGCCGTGGAATGGGAAAAGGGCGCGGCGCTCCCCGTTCCCATCCTCAGCAGCAGCCCTCTCAGTTTTGAGCTTGAAGTAGAGAAAGAGATTGTAACGGGTAAACCGGATGAAGTCGTCCTCCTCTGCCGTATCCGGAATACGCTCAAGGATGAGAAATTCGTAAATTCCGCCATGACCTCGGAAGAGATCCTCAAAGCCACGGCAGCGGTGCGGACCTGCATCGACTATGACTACTGGTCATGGGATGGCCGCCATCTCGGCAAATGGCATGAGCGGGCAAAGGAAATTAAGCCTGATGTGGAAGTCGGAGCGGCCGCCCTCGGAAATTAAATTTATTTTACGTCCGGCATTATCTGTTTTTTACCAGGCCAAAGCAACGCCAGTCTGCCTTGGCCTGTATGTCTGCCCGGATATGGTTCTTTCCGCTAAATGACTGAAATGCAGCATAAGTGGGAACCTTTGGTATCCAATGCCGGTCAGCCGCCTCCTTTGCGCGGGAGCCGCCATCCTCCACTACAGCAAACATCTTCCGCCGGAATCAGATTTTCCCCCGCAGATACTCCGCAATCCCGTCCTCCTCATTGCTGCCGATAACAAGGTCCGCCTTCTCCTTCACCGCCTCCACCGCATTTCCCATGGCGATACCCCTTCCGCACAGGGCCAGCATCCCCATATCTGCATAGTCGTCCCCAAAGGCGGTAATCTCCTCTGTACGGATCCCGCAGGCGGAGCAGACTTCCAGAATCGCCCGCTCCTTTGTGGCCGCCTTTTTCGTAAATTTGTACCAATATCCGTCGGAAAAGCGGACACAGTCGCACTCCGGCAGCAGTCCCGAAAGCCGCTCCGCCTGCGCTTCCCCGAAGATCTCCACGCACATTTTCAGGGAAGGCATCTCAAAATCCGTAAAGTCCGAATAAATACTGTCGCCCCAGCTGTGATCCTGCTTCTTCGGATCCACCTTATAATTCCAATAATGGGAGTCCATGGTGTCGATGGTGATCTCACAGTCCGGGCCGCACACCTGCCTGGCAAGCCCAATCATCCGCCTGGTCTCTTCCCCGGAAAATTCGGCTTTGTACACATACCTGTCCTGATACTTCACCACGGCCCCGCCGCTGGCGATCAGCACATCCGGCTCCAGCTCCTCAATGAAAGACAGGGCATTTTGCTCCCCTCTGGACGTAGCCACGCCGATCAGGACGCCCTTTTCCCGGCAGTCCCGCACCGCTTTCAGAACAGCCGGGGAAATGGTTTTGTCATTGCGCAGTAAAGTCCCGTCCAGGTCGAACAAAAGCAGTCGGCAGACATCCCGTCCATGCGCATCGCATAGCATACCGCATAGCGAATCGTCATGTGATACGCTATGCGATATGGCTTCCCATTCCTCCTTCGTCAGAATATTGACCTCATCCTCCTCCACGGTTCCCATTTTGGTCTCAAACTGGCAGTATGCATAATGCCGGAACCCGCATTTCTCCTGCACCCGGGCAGAGCGGCCGTTGCGCAGGAAATGTCCGCAGAAAATCACGTCCAGACCCACCTCCCGGAAAAGATAGCGGATTACCTCCCGCACCGCTTCGGGCATCAGTCCCCGCCCCCAGTAATCCTTTGACAGGACATAGCTGATCTCCCGGCATTTCTTCTCCTCAAATTCCGGGTACCGCTCCTCATGGTATTTTTTAATTCCCAGAGAACCTATTACTTTTCCCTGATATTCCAATGCAAAGATTTTCCTGTGTTCGATAAACCGTTTCAGGATTTCCCCGGATTCATTCTTATCTGCGTGAGGCTTCCACCCTGCCATCTGCCCCACGCCGTCCACGGACGCATACTCATAGAAATCATCCAGATCCGTCTCTCTCCAGGGACGGAGGGTCATCCTTTCTGTCCGAAGTATCACATTGCTGATATCGATTTCCGCATTCATGACTTTGTCCTCTTCTTTTTCTCTTTTTCAAGCCAAAGCCCCCGCTCCTCCAGTGGTTGGTATAGGCGCGCATCCGCTCCTGCATTCCCGGTTCCGCACCCTGCCGCAGGATCTCCGCCGTAAGTATGCCTTAATCCTCCCTCTCCCCCTTTTTCCGGCCGTTTCCATTATAATCAGTATATCCGGGTCAATTAGAGCAGTCAATAGTATTTACTCTTTATTTTTGAAAAAATGTCTGCATATCAAAAAGAAATATATTCAAAACCGGGGAAAGCATGACAGCCTTTCCCCGGTTCAGCGGATTATCCCTATATGTCCATTGTTGATTCTCTGTATACCAGGCTTGTCTCCGTATGAACCATCCGCGTATTCAATGACGGCTCTTTAATCCTGGAGCCCAACAGCTGCACGGCAGAAAGTCCCATAATTTGACTGTGGATCTGTATAGTCGTCAATGACGGCGAAATAATTTTAGATTCCGGAGAATCGTCAAATCCGCAGAGCCAAATATCCTGAGGCACTTGTTTCCCCATTTTCTTCAGTACCTGCAATACATCCAACGCCACAAAGTCATTGGCGCAAATAAAAACCTCCGGCAGATCCTCCATTTCCCTGATACGCAGCATAAGATAATCCTGATATTCTTCGGACCCAGACTTTCTGTCCGCTTCGTTATTGCCCAAAATACAGTATTTCTCCCGAAAGGGCAGTTTCAGTAAATATATGGCATCCCGATAACCTAAATAGCGCTCATAAAACGATTGACAATGCATATATTCCCCAATAAATCCAATCTTCTTTTTCCCTCTCCTTACCATTTCCGCCATGAAACTGCGGATTCCGGACTGATTATCCATATATAGATAATCTGCCTTGAATGGCTCGTCACAACCGAAAACCGGCGAATCGACAAACAGTACCGGGATGCCAAGCCCGCATAACATCTCACAATATGCTTTATCAAACATCTCAATACACAGAATTCCTATGGTTCTCTCGTTATTATAAGAGCCGGGCAATTGTCTGTTCGCTATCTCGTCCTCGCGGATTCGGTGCATGGTAAAGCTATACCCAAGCTGTGCAATTTCATTCTGAAACTTATCCAGCATTGTGGAAGAAAAATGCAGGTCGCCAATAAAGCCCGTGGTAAACAAAACAATCTCCCTCATACTCGCTCTGGCAAAAAATCTCTCCTCCTTGCCAAACTTTGTCATATCCAAATAAGAAAACTGCTTATATCCCATTTCCCTGGCTTTAATCAAAACCTTTTCTCTTGTGGAATCTGCCAGAATCCCCGTATTGTTAATTGCTTTGGAAACAGTATTCCTGGAGACCCCCAATGCATCTGCAATATCCTGTATTGTAACTCTTTCAGCCATAATATTTTCAGCTCCTGCATTGTCTGTTTATATTAAAGTCCTTCATTCCTGCCATATCATGCCTTACCCGCAGCACCCGGCAATAACCTCTGCACTTCCACGGCTTATTCCAGATCATACTTCAATACGTCAATGACGGCCTCTCCGTCCGCGAAAAAAGAAATACCGTCCGCAGACTGATCCGTGTAAAAGGTTATGGTAAGTACCTGCTCCCCGTCATTTACAAATACCTCCGCACTGAAGCGATCCAGGATGATCCTCAGCTTCAGATTTCCCTCCCTTATATTGACCAGGCTCCTTCTCTGGTGTATATAAGCTCTCCTGGAGCCGGAAAACTTTCTGTCAACTTTCAGCAGAGATTCATGAGGCCGGAAGCTGATGGCCGTATGGCATATATCATCCTGGGCAAAACGAACGGCAAACTTACGCAGCTCTCTCTTCTCTGAATCAACATGCAGCAGCAGCTCCATATCGATTCTTCTTCCCCTGATTCCTTCCAGCCTGGTAATTCCCTCAAACACCACATTCTCATATTGCACTTTCCGGCAGCGGAGCTTTTCCAGCTCCCTGATCGGCCTCTGGTATAGACGCCCATGTTCTATAGATAATTCCCGCGGAAGACTCATCTGGCCGAACCATGCGTGCTCCGAATCTCTCTGATTACAGGTATCCCAGTTCTGCATCCAGCCGATCATGATCCGCCTGCCGTCCGGAGAGAGAATCGTCTGAGAGGCATAGAAATCGATTCCATAATCGATTGCCTGATCATGCTCTTCCCGAAAAGTATGTGTGGTCTCATCATACTCTCCGATCAGGCACAAAGTTCCGTTCCCATTATGATACTCAAATCCTTTGGGCATCATATCCTGCGGACTGGTCAGCAATACATATTTCCCGTCCAATCTGAAAAAATCAGGGCATTCCCACATTCTTCCGAACCGTCCCTTATTTTCGGCCAGAATACTCAGGAAATTCCATTGAAAGCCATCTTTGCTCCCGTAAAGCAGGATTCTTCCGTCCTTTTCCCCGGTACAGTTTCCCACCACGCATCGATAGGTTCCGTCTTCTTCCTCCCATATTTTAGGATCCCGGAAATCATTCCTGCTCCCGCCCTCCGGCAGAGCTCCCGCATCCAGAACGGGATTCTGCGGATACTTTTCATAGTCCCTGCCGTCGCCGACAGCAATACACTGGGTCTGGAACTCACGGAAACCGCCTTCTGCCCTGGGTTCCTTAACCACCCCCGTGTACATCAGGAGATGCCTGCCGTCCGGCATTACCGCTGCGCTTCCGGAAAAACATCCGTCCTTATCATAAACGGTATCCGGAGCAAGCGCTGCCGGAAGATAGCTCCAATGCAGAAGATCACGGCTCACCGCATGCCCCCAGTGCATGGGGCCCCAAACCGAATCATATGGATAATATTGATAAAACAAATGGTATTCTCCCTTGTAATAAGAAAATCCGTTGGGATCGTTCATCCATCCCACTCTGGGGCACAGATGAAACGCCGGGCGCTGTATCCCGCTTATGCCCGCTCCCATCGCCTCTTCATACTTTCTTGCTTCCCGTAAAGTCTGGCTTACCATATAAATCCTCCTAAATCACTTGCTTTCTTTTTAAAAATCGGCTACTATAGTATCAGTTTGTTCCCCTAAAAGGAGTTTGTATGAAATCAAAAGTTACTATTCAGGATATTGCCGATGCTCTGCAATTATCCCGTATCACCGTATCCAAAGTATTGAATCATTCTCCCAATGTCTCAGCCGAAACCAGAAACCTGGTATTGAAAAAGGCTCAGGAGATGAATTATAAAAATATAAATTCCGGAACTTATTCCAACGGGAAATCCGGCCTGCAGGCTAAAAATTTCGCATTCGTAATGCATTTAACCCCTGATGCTTTCCATATCGGCTCGGGAATCATCACCCAGCTGGAACAGGAAATCCGCACCATGGGGTATTCTCTTACCCTTCATTCCATTACGGATGATGACATCGCTTCCCTGATGCTTCCGCCTAATCTTAACAGGAATCAGACTGCGGCAATCGTCTGTCTGGAGCTATTCCATCCGGAATACAGCAGGCTGCTGTGTACTTTGGGAATCCCTGTCCTGTTTATCGACGCCTGCATTGACTTTTATTCCCTGAACCTGGAATGCAGCCTGCTCATGATGGAGAACCGCAACAGCACCCGCCGCATGCTTTCCGCCCTCTGCCGTGAGCATGGCCTGACCTCCATGGGCTTTGTTGGCGACTTCACGCATTGTCTCAGTTTCCACGAAAGGTACGATTCTTTTCTCCTGACGGCCCGGGAGTACGGAGCGGAGACCAATCCCTACAGCATTATCGCCGATGACAGCTTTTACAGTCAGGATGGCTGGGTGAGGGAACAACTGAAGAAAATGAACTGCCTGCCCCAGCTTTTTTTCTGCGCCAATGACGTACTGGCCCAGATCCTCATCCAGTCGCTGACTGAGCTGGATCTTCAGATTCCGGAAGATATCATGGTATGCGGCTTTGACGGCATCCCTTCCATGAATACGGTTATGAACAGCCTGACTACCGTTCATATTCCCTGCAGAGAACTGGGAACTTGCGCCGCTCAGTTCCTGTTCCACAGGATACAATATCCCGGCGGCATTTCCGGAGCCGTATATCTGAACACAAGGGTTCATTTCCGTGAATCCGCCCCCTGCCCTTCCGAATCTGCCCAGTGATCCAAAACTCTTTATTCGCAGGATTGTCCGGCTGCCCTATCTGGCAGCCGGACTTTTCACAACAACATTCCTGAATACCGCTTCCGTATTATTTGCAAAAATACCCCAGTGCACATCACCCTCCACCGATTTGTAGATGCGATTGCTCAATGCCTTCGTATCATCCATATAAAGGACAGCAATTTCGTTTTCCATGATCAGCTTTACATGGTATTCCTTACCCGGTTCAAAAACAAAATGGGTGGAAATCAGCGGTTCCACATAGGCGATCCTGGAAAGGACACAGCCCTCATAATGTATGGAATTGTTTTTCGCATCGAACACCAATCCGATATACTTACCGTAATCCTCTCCCTGGCCAAAGGCTATGCCGGCATATCCGTCCTCTCCCAGAGAAACCGTGCACTCCAGCATCATGACAGGTTTCCGCACTCCAAAATCCGCTAAAGCGACTTCTTCCCCTTCGGCGGAAAGCCTGTAACCGTCTTCTTCCTCTGCCGCATTCCCCTGAGTACCCGATACTGCAGGCTTCTCTTCTATGGTAAAATAGTCCTTCAAACCGGAAGGCTCCTTCACTCCCAGCGTTCCGTCCTCCTTCTGCACAAGTTCATGGATCAGCAGGCTTCCGGCCCAGTTGTAATTTCCCGAATCCTTGGGTTCCGGTTTCCGGCCCACCCATCCGCACAGGTACCTGCTTCCCCGGAACTCCGCGGTCTTTGCGGCATAGAAGCAAAATCCCGTGCCGTCCAGCACATTATCCTCCGGCTCCTCAAAGGGGCCGTACATGGAATCCGCCATGGCATAATAGGTTACCATATCCCAGCTGTAGAAAAGGTAATAATGATCCCCCATCCGGAACAGATCCGGACATTCCAGCATATACTGCTTTTCGGGGGCATACAGGGGTTCGCACAGAGTCCATTTTGACAGATCCGCGGAAGTATATCTTGCCACAACGCCTCCAAGCTTTTCCTCCCGGGCAGCGATCAACAGCCAGTAACACTGCTCCTCCTCATTCCAGAACACAAACGGATCCCTGAAATCGTCGCCGGAATAATTCTCCGCCGCATAAAAGGTATCCTCCGGAATCTTCGTCCAATTCACATTATCATCGCTGACGGCGTGCATCACACATTCCCTGTCAAGACCCTTTTCCGGAAAGGAGTCGTTATGTCCTGTATAGAAGCAATGGTATCTGCCGTCCTCTGCCCTCAATACGCTGCCCGTCCCTACTGCAATATCAGGCTCATCGCTGGAAGCGCCGTAAGGAATTACCAGTCCGTCATCCTGATACTCATAGAAATTTGACGTAGAAAATTTATAAATAGGATGATATCCCGCCCCATTATGATCAGTGTCATACAGATAGTACAGCTGCAGCTCATCCCCGTCCGTCATCGGCATGACATCGCCCACCCACGCATCTTCGGAAGTAGGATACAGGCGATAGGGTACGCTTTCATAATTCTCCACATTTCCTGCCCCGCTTTCTTCGGCCGACTCTCGGGTACTCCCCTCAGGATCCGTTTCCTGTGTGTCGGAACGATTCTGTTCCTGACCGGAGGATACATCCTGCCCCCCGGTTTCAGGAGAAGCCTCCTGCCTTGCACAGGCCGTAGCCACGGCAAGGAAGGAAGCCATAACCAAGAAAAAGATTCTCTTTTTCATAGGACACCTCTCCGCCCGTCAATCGCGGGCTTTCCCTTTATCGCAAACTGTTTTCAGCCGAATATCCGCCTTTCGCAGCTTATTGTCCAAGAGTGATGGCAGCGCCCTCTTTAATCTGCTCGTCAGCATTTGTGGCAAATGTGCTGACAGGTGTTCCTTCAATCAGGCCGCTGTGAATGGTCCAGTTTGCATCCCAGTATTTCTCAATACCGATGGGCGAAAACTTGATATGCTCCTTCAGCGTATTCATCAGATCAACCTGATCCTGTCCGTATTTCTCAACCTGATCCTTGCTATCAAACTCATGCTGCAGCTCATATGCCATTCTGATGAATACAGCCGCGCCTTCGGGGTTCTTGCTGGTCACGGGGATGGAGAAGCCTGTGAGAGCGCCTCCGCAGTCATATTTCTGTCCGGAAGGACCTGTAGGCATGGGGGCCCAGCCAATCTCATAGTCGCATTCATATGCGGTCAGTGCCGCAAAACCATATTCGCAGGTCATTGCCAGCTTGCCGCTCTTGAAATCGCTGACGAATTTGTCCCCATCGGGAATCATTATGAATTTATCCGTGGTATAAGCGTTCTGCAGGAAGGTAAACGTTTCCGTTGCCTGAGAAGTCAGGTAATTGCTTGCAACCCCCCCCGTCGCCGGAAGTATAGTTGATGCTCGGAATACCGTTTGTCGCCAGCATCTGTGTATAAATGCCGTCCCACCAGCCAAAGCCGTAGATGTCGTTAACGCCGTCTCCGTCCGTATCTCCAGTCATCTGCAGGCCAATGTCACGGAAGGTATCCCAGGTCCAATTCCCTTCTTCGAAATATTCCATGGGCGTCTTTATGCCCATCTGGCCAAACAACGTCTTGTTGTAGCTGATAACCACGGGAGAAGCGCTTGCTCCTACAGCATAAGGCACTCCGCCGAAGGTAAACGCCTGTGTAATGCTGTCATACCAGAAATCATCGTTGATGTCCACGTACTGCGAAATATCCTGCATTACTTTCTTGGCGCCGTAGGTAGGATAATTCTGGTCATGAGCCTGCGCCAGGTCGCACGTCTCGCCGGCATTGACCTTGCCGATCACCGTGGACTGCTGCTCGCCCCAGCCTACGCCGATGATCTCTACGGTTCCGCCGTACTTTTCTTCAAAGGCTTCCTTGGTGGACCATACCAGGTTAAAGGCTTCCTTTCCCTCCGCCTTTCTGTCCTCCTTTTCCTTGTTCCATGCTTCCTCCGTCATATCCCACACGATGACGAGATCGGCGTTCTCCAGAGTCTCCGGCAGTGTGCTTGCTGTTCCCTGGGCATCGTCCCCCGCTTCCGAGCCTTCGCTGCTGCTCTGAGCCCCTTCTCCCTCATTCCCTGAAGGGGTACTGTTATTGCTTCCGGGATCCTTATCCCCGTCCCCGCCGCAGGCCGCCAGGGACAATGTGCATACGATTGCCATTACTGTTGCTAAAATCTTCTTTTTCATTTTTACCTCTCCTCTTTTTTTATTTAATGCCTATATGTTCTATGCTGTCAGCAAGCTTCCTCTGGGTCACTATGTACAGCAAAAACATCGGAAGTATTACCAGCAGACATCCCGCCTGGATCCTTGTCTGTACCCTAATGGGATCGAATTCCGTCTGTCCGCCTATCACCGCAGCCAGATCCATTCTCAGGGAAGACAGAGCTACGATCAACGTTCTCTTGTCAGTTCCCAGGAGCTGCTTGGACAAATAATAATCATTGAAATGCCATACAAACGAGAACAGAAACACTGTTACAATCGCATTCTTGGCATTGGGCAGCATAATGTGTGTAAAAGTTCTCAGGGGACCGCTGCCGTCCACATAAGCGGATTCTTCCAGCGCAGCTGACATGCCCTCAAAAAACTGCCTGAATATATAGATATACAGCCCGGATCGAATCCCTGCGCCCAGGGCCGAGGGAATGAAGAACGCCAGATTGTTTCCAATCAGATTGATCATTGTCTCACTGCCCGTGATCCCGGAAAACAGCGTCATGATTCCCAGCGGATCGAAATATCTCATATTCATGTAATATGGCAGAATAATCGTCTGGGTAGGCACGATCAGTGTCAGAATCACGCAGACAAAGAATACGTTCTTCAGGGGAAATTTAAATCTCGCAAACCCATATCCTGCCAACGCGCAGGAAGCCACGTCCAGCAGCGCACAGCCTAACCCGATGCCAAGGCTCCTCAGCAGGGCATCCATGTATTTCATGGTCTTGAATGCGTCCGTAAAGCCTGTGGCGGAAAAATGCTTCGGTATCCATATGACGCTGGGGTCATAGGAATCTATGGGAGCTTTGATGGAAGCGCTTATCATGTAGAGAACCGGATAAAGCAGCTGGTACGACAGCAGAATCAAAATGGCGTACCGCGCGATCGGCCCGATCCACTTCCCTGTCTTAAAGCGGTAAATGAAGCTTTCTTTTATATGCTGCATTTTGTTCATCTTTCTACCTCCCTATTTAATCATCCGACTGTACGATAAAGCGTTTCATGACCAGATATACAATGACCAGAACCACTCCTATCATAAGGAAATACAAAATGGACAGGGCGCTGGAATAACCGAAGCGCATATTGTTAAATGCCATATTGTAAATCATCTTGATGATGGTATTCCCGAAGTCCGAGAATATGTCAATGACGCTGTACACAATATTCAGCAGGATCATGGGTGTCAGCATGGGCAGCGTAATCTTGAAAAACTGCTCCAGGGCATTTGCGCCCTCTATATCCGCGGCCTCATAAACATAAGACGGAATATTATGAAGTCCTGCCAGGAAAAGCAATATCTGTACACCGGAACGCCATGTCAGATCGAATATCCTGCTGATGACATTGTTAATGAATCCAATGATATCCTGGGATAATCCCATCGCTGCAAACAGACTGTTAAGTCCGCCTCCCGAGAACAGATACGCAGTCTCGGCGCCCTTCACTCCGGTGGAGAATACATCCGTTTTCAGAATATCCATCAGCACTCCCGAGCCGATGATAACAGGCAGAAAAGCGATTGCACGCATTGTGGTCCGTCCCACATATTCTTTCTTCAGCAGCAGGGCAAAACAGATACTGTACACCAGAATCAGGGGCACGGTCACCAGATCCTTCAGGGAACCGACGCACTGGATCAGGAATTCCGTATCCCGAAACAACGCATAGGAGAAATTATATGTGCCTATCCATTCCCCTGCCATACCTTCCGGCGCGGGCGACAAATCCTTAAACGCATAGAGACAGGATTGTACAAAGGGGACTGCAAAAAAGAGAAGGAATCCCACCAGCCAGGGCGTTATGAACAGGAAACCGTAAATCTTCTTTTTCTGATAATAAGGAATCATCTTTTTCATATTTACTTATCTCCTTTCCGAACGAATCCACAGGCCGGAACCGTAACCTGATCCACAGCGGCATCCTCCTGTCCATAGTTCACATAGACAGTCTCACCGTTTTCAAAGGTAGTGGCATAAACCTCCGCACTCAGCCTTTCATGGCTGACAATCCTCTGTCCGAGCACATCATCAAGAGACTTCAGCTCTGTAAGGACATCTTTTATCTCCTGTTCCCAATCCGCCCAGCAGAGAGAAAAATATTTCTGGTAATCCGTATCCTGTAGGGCATCTCTCTGTGCCGTCATGAGCCGGAAGGTAGGACTGACGCCGTACTCCACGGTTTTTAAAAGCATTTCTCTCATATTACCGCTTTCGTTTATGGGGATACTGTACAGAGCCGCGGATCCTCCTACTACCATCTCATAGAACGGAACCGTTTCATCCTCCACATCAAACTGGCTGGAAAATACGGGAACATCCGTAATCACATCCGCATAGGGGAACGCATAGGCATAGGCTCCCTGAAGCAGCAGGCTTTCCGTGGAACCGGCCGCCATCTCCAGAGACCTCTCCCAGCAGGCTCCTGTCTCATTATCGGAAATGCTCTCCGACCTGTAATCGGCATACATCATACCGGAAATCCCGGTCAGCCCCAGGCTTTCCACATGCTTCTTTTCTGCGCTTTCCAGAAGGGAAGCAATGATTTTTTCCTCGTACCTGGGGGAAACCAGATAATAGGGCTTCATTCCCGAATCTCTGCTTCCTGAGGTAAGCATATAGTCATACTGGGCCGAGGCCGACTTTGACACATTTCTGACTCCCTGATAATCCCGATATCCGTTTCCCGACTTCCGGATTGTTACCGTATCATATATGGGATAGAATGCTATTCCTGCTTCCTTCAGGGCCTCCGCCATTCTGTTATACCCTTTTTCTCCTCCCAATGCCCCATCATAGGTAAGCTTTGTGGGCATCTTGCTCATGGAGCCGCCCTTTTCCAGATAACGCATATTGACCTGGAAGGAATTCCCCGCTTCCTGCTGCAGCTCCAATACGGTGTCCTTTAATTCCTCAAAAGAGGTCAGCTTCTTGACGGCACGATAGGGAATTCCCAGAAAGGTTTTGTTTACCTCAACCCCGCCCAGGAATGTGAGATTCATATTCTTCTGTTCCTCTGCGGTCTGCTGCATTCCCTTCTCTTCGATCAGATACCGGCGATAACGTGAAGCCATTCCGTTGTATCCTGAATTCTCCGCCAGGAAGAAATAAGATACTTCATAGTAAGGGAACTGCTTATGCTGCTGCGACAGCATGACCACCGACTCTTCGTTATCACTGCCGGATAAAAGCGTATTGTTCTCGCTTTGTATAAACAATGCATTGGTGTATACCGTGTTATGGCTGGTAGTCCTTCCGGCAATCTCGGCCTTGATCTCAGCCTGATACTCCCCTTCCGTAATCACCGCCAGCAACGTGCCTCTTCCCTTCTGTATGCCAAACACCGGCATTGTTGCGTTCTGGGTAATCAGGAGATTGCTCTGCATATTCAGCGCCAGGTTTCTTCCGTACACCTTCTGGGAATAGGGCTGATAGGTCTGCTTCTGATTGTTATAATGAATCAGGGCTCCGGATCCGTCCGGTACCAGCATATATCCTTCTTCCTCCATAGAACCGGACCCGAAATAAGGCAGAAATACTATGCCGGCAACCTGCAGGCTTCCATGCTGCTGTATCTGTTCACTGAATATCCGTGCGACAAAACGATCATCCTGTATTCCGAAAAAACATGGAATTTCAAATCCCTGCTTTGCAAACTGCAGGTTGACATATACCCCGTTATCCCGATATTCGTAGGTATAGGTATCTGCCTGAACCGATTCGGCAAAACTGTTAGCCGTAAAGAAATTGCTCTGATTATCCACATAGGACAGCTCCAGCAGGGATTGTACCCGGGTTTTGTTCTGGCCGAATGCCACCGGATCCTCCGCGGCATTCTCCGGATTGCTTCTCCACTCTGTCCCGGTCGCCTTATCCTTTACTCTGAACTGCACAAGGGACGGCTCAAAATACAGCTCCAGACTCTGATTCTCGGCCGCCAGTTCCCAGCCTTCCGGAATTCCCTGTACCGCTTCCGGCTTCCATGTCATCTCCTCATTGGTTTCTTCATTGGCCGTCTCATTCAGGAACACCACAAAACCGATAAACAGACCGAACATCGCCAGATAAACCAATCCCTTTATCAGGAGCTTTCCGATTTTGATATTGTTTATTTTCACGCTTATCACCCCCTAACTCATCCGGAATATCATTTCTTTTGTTATCGTCATCACAAAACCATACAGATCCGAGGCCAGGTTCCCTACCAGCATGATAAGGAATAACAGGATGAACATAACAAATATGGTGCAGATACAGCTGAACACATTCTGGGTAAAACCGTATTCATGCATGGTCATAAGTCCGATAAACAGAATCACCAGGCTCCATGCGGCGCCGGCCACCTGTACATATCCTCCGAAGGGTTCTTCTCTTACCAATATATTGCTGAGCCATACGGACACAATGTTTCCAAGAATAAAAGGGACACAGCAATATGCTCCGTAAATCCAGATATCCCTGAACCTCCCTGTACCGTTCATCAGAATCGCCACGATCCAGTTAGATACCGCAAAGAGCACAAAGGGCAGTATCACACTGATAAACTGCAGGAATACATTCAGATCGCTCAGCTTGTTGTTGTTAAAGATGTATCCCGTGTTCTGGCGCTGATATATGGAGGTCAGGAAAAACGCGGTCAGAATAATAATCGTAAGTACTGCATTTCCTTTTTCCTTAAAACGAATATCATAGGAGCAGTTAAAAGGATGCATGATTGTATAGAAAGGATTAGTAGCTGATCTTTTCTCTTTCATTTCTTTTTCCTCCTTACGATCCGTCTTCTCACCGACAGCGCCGCTGCCGCGCAAACCGCCAGCGCAATGAAATAGGGGCCGTATTTCCTGACCACCACCAGCCTGTTTTTGCCAAAGGCTCTGGAGTAGCTGTATTTATCGCCGCTGTAGCGCAGATACTGCAGAGCGTCTGTATATTCCTCCGCCTGTGTGTATGCTTTTCCTATTCCGTTATAGGCAAGCCTGGAATTTGCATTCCGGGCAAGCACCTCCATCCAGAGTGCGGAAGCCTCCTCATACAATCCGTCATTGTACCTGCAGATTGCTTCCTCCACCAGCGCGCCGTATTCCGTAGGTTCAAATATGGTAATATTGTTCTTCAGTCTGTCCAGCACATAGACTCTGTCGCCGTAAGTCTCCACCGCCACCGGCGTGGTAAAGGTTCCCAGCTGACTTCCCATTCCTCCGAACACCGCCACCAGATTGGCTTCCTGATCTCTCTCAAAAATCCTTCCGCTGGTCAGATCAACGGCAAAGATGAATCCCCTCTCATTGGTCTTCACATCGATAAAGGAAGGATAATTTGCCTTTCCTTTATTGTAAGAAAACTCCTCGTCGCCGAAATTAAACTCCTCATTGCCCAGGGCATAGTAAATATTATTCCCCAGGGGATTCAGCTTTTTAATCTGGCTCCTGGGAAGCTGGGTTCCCACCGTGGATGTATATACAAACCCGTCCTCGCAGCAGTCAACATTGGAATATTCTATGGGCAGTATACTGGTCATGGCCGCTCTCTGCTCATCGGAAAGTATGCTCTTCCACATATAATTGAACGCCACCTGGGCGGTCACTTCCACCTTGTTGGCCCCGAAAAATCCCATAAAGCTGCCGTCCACGTCAAACTGCAGAAGTCCGCTGTAACAGCCCTTGGACAGCACATAGCTTCTTCCGTAGATATCCAGCCCTATCTTTGTGGGGGAAAACACAAAATCCTCCGTCACCAGATTGCTGACCGGCCTTTCGATGGTTCCTTTCACTTCTCCGTCCTCAATGATCAGGACACGGCCCTCTGACGTCTGTGTAACATACATCACCCGGTCCTCCGTCACATACAGTCCTTCCACATCTGTCAGCGGAATTTCCTCCCCGTTCATACGGACCGTTTCCAGCGTATCCAAAAGCTCCAGATCCTTATCCAGAATCAAAATCCGATTATTTCCGGTGTCCGCCACATATAAATGCCCGTCCCTGTCCATAAAGAAGTCCTGGGGAGTATTCAGGGGGCCGGAGCCTATTTCCAGTCCGTTTCTGGCAATCACCGGCTGATAGCTTGCCGGAGCTGCAACGGACTCATCCCATTCGTCATAGGAATAACTGTTGAAGTTCGATTGGGCCTCAACCTTCAGCTCCGTGTTTGCCAGCATCGACGCAGCCAGACAGAACGCCATCCCGTAATTCTTTATTCTACGCATTTTCGCCTCCTAATTTTAGTACCTTGTTCTAGCAAACCAATCCTTTACCATTTCATGCCGGCTCAATCCTTCATTCCCGCAAAGGTCATGGTCTCCACCACATTTCTCTGCATCAGGATAAACACCACAATCGGCGGAATCATAAGGAGTACCGATCCTGCCATGCCGGAGCCCATCCTGGCATAAGCGTTGGATGCGCTTACCTGCTCCAGCGCAACCTTTACCACCTTCAGCTGTTCGTCATAGACCAGTTCCTTGGAAAGGCCGTTCCAGATATTCACAAACTGGAAGATGAACACCGTCAGAATCGCAGGCTTTATATTGGGCATTACAATCTGGAAATATACCCTCCACTCCCTGGTTCCGTCTATCCGGGCCGCCTCTATCAGGGCATCCGGAATCTGCTCGATAAACTGCTTTATCAGGAACAGTCCCAGGGAAGCGCCTATGCTGGGACATATGTAGGCCCAATAAGTATTCAGCATATTCAGCTTTGCTATGATGATAAAGCTGGGCAGAAATGTCACCTGCCCCACAAACATAAGGCCCAGGAGAATAATTGCAAACAGCGCGTCCCGTCCCGGGAACTTATGCTTGGCAAGGGGATAAGCCGCCATTCCCGCGAAAAGCACATGGAAGATGGTTCCCGCCAGCGTCACCAGCAATGTATTGAACAGATATCTGGTAAAAGGCACCCACATATTGGACATCAGCTGTGACAGCTCCGTATAATGTTCCATAGTAGGCCTAATCACATAGAGCCTGGGCGGGAACTGGAACAATTCCTCTGAAGGCTTCAGGGACTGGATCAGCGTATAATATAGAGGAAACGCCATAAATGCACCCAGCAGAAGCAGAAGGAAAATCACGAAACCGTTTCCGATCCTGGAACGTCTGTTGTTCATTCCCAATTTCTTTTTTCCCGGAGCAAACTTCTTTCTCTGCTTTTTTTCTTTCATTTCAGCACCTCCTAATGCCCCATCCTGCCAATCAACCATGTGGCAAATTTCTTGGAATACTGCATCATTACCACAAGCACCACGCCCATTGCGCAGGCGTAACCGAACTCATATCTTAAGTTACCGTAATCCATAATATGTGTTACGATGGTCTCGCCCGCATACCCGGTGCTCGGCAGGCCGGCCAGGACGGAAGATACCTCGCCCACTGCAAAGCAGTTTACGATCTGCATGACAATTGCGAAAATCATCTGATTCGCCATGGCGGGAATCGTGATGTACCACAGCTCCTGAAAACGGTTTTTGACACCATCCATCATTCCGGCCTCATACAGCGTCTTATCTACATTCTGGAAGCCGGCGATGAAAGTCAGGAAACTGATTCCCATGCTCATCCACAGCTGCACGATAATCAGCACCGGCATGATCCGCGCTTCGTCCGTCAGCCATCCTATGGGTTCGTTCACCAGTCCCCACTTCATCAGGAATCCGTTGATCAGGCCATACTGGTCGGAGCTGAAGATCAGCCGCCATACACTCCATCCCGCCGCGCCTACGATGGTGGGAATATAAAACAATGCCGTCACCAGTGCTCTCGCCAGCGGTTTCAGCTCATTGATCATCCAGGCGATCAGAAAGCATACCACATAGCTTAAGGGGCCAATAATTATGGCAAATACCAGTGTGTTCTTCAATGCCACAATGAAATATTCATCATTCAGGAAAATCTGAAAATAATTCTCCAATCCTACAAACACCGGCTTCTGGACCATATCGTAATCCGTAAAGCTTAAGACCACTGACGCCACCACAGGCAGAATCGTAAACACCATAAAGAACAGAAGATAGGGAAGCATCATCAGCCAGCTGGTCTTATAGGTGATGAAATAGCTTATGATCTTATTCTTGCTTTTCTTTTTCTTTTTTGTCTCCATAAGTTAGTCTCCCTCCCTGACATTGAGCTGAGACTGTTTGCGGATCAGCTCTTCATTCACGGCGTTCATCCAGTAATTCAGAGTATCTCTGGCATTCTCGCCATTGTAATATACCTGTCTGAATGCATTGTCAATGTTTCTGGTTACATAGTATCCTCCGGGAATCTCCGGCACTTCTACTACATTCTCCCATTGCTCCAGAAGCATTTCCTTTTCCTCATCCTTCCACAGGCTTCCCCGGAACGCTTCCAGATTGGCGGGGGTATGTCTCCCCAGAGTACTCAGCTCGGCTTCAATCTCCCTGGAATACAGTTCCTGAATCTCCGCGCTGTTCCACCATTCCAGGAACTGCCATGCCTCGTTTTTGTTCTCGCAGTCGCTTAACACAATGCTGCAGGTTCCGCTGGCGCTTGTAGCCCGGTTGATCTCCTCTCCCTGAGGCGTTCCCGGAATTGCCGTCATGATCCACTGCCCGGCGATTTCCGGCGCCGCTTCGTCCAGATTGTTGTATAAACCGTAGGTGGAAATCACAATGGGCATTTCACCTGTTCTGAAACGGTTAAAATCATCCTTATAAAGGCTGAAATCATACTGGACATAGAAATCAATCCATTGCTTAAAAGCATCATAGGCCTCCGGTATCATCAGATTGGATACGGTCATCCCGTCTGATTCCCGATACACATCGATTCCGTGCTGAGCCAAAAGCGTCGGGAACAGATTGATGGTTCCGATTCCGTTGTTCATGGTCGCATAGCCGTCCGCGTAGGGAAGACCTATGGACAGACTGTTTGCCTGGAGGATCGGCAGCAGGGCCATCAGCTCCTGCCATGTGTCGGGAATCTCAAGATCCAGCTCCTCGAAGATATCCGTTCTCACATACATGACATAGAATTCCTGGGTCTCGGGAATACCGTAGATTTTTCCCTTGTATTCATAGGGTATAAACGCACTCTTTGCATACTGCTCCTGCAGTTTTGCGAAATCCCCCATGGAACTCAGTTCGGCAACCGCCCCTCGGAACGCCAGGTTCATGGCCTCACCCCTGGTAGTAAAGATATTGACATCCGGGCCCTGGCCTGCCAGTGTGGCCTTTACCAGAGCACCCTCCACCAGGCTGATATTCACGGCGATTCCCGTCTCGGGAGTAAAATAGGAGTCTATCAGGCGCTTCATCACATTCGCCTGATCGCGGCCCTTCCCCATCCATACGGTCAGTTTCACATCGGATTCCACATCTCCCTCCGACGCCACCTCATCATAGGAATGAGAGAACGAACCTGCAAAGGATCTTAGCTCGTGCCCCATCCTGCTCAGGAAATTCCCCTCTGCGGCAGGCGCCTGGGCATCCGCGCCTGCCGCATACAGATAGTCAATCTGCAGCGGCTGCTGCTCAAATTCCAGTACCCACTCCGCCAATGCCTCAATATTTGTCTTGAATACGGAAAGCCTTTTTGCTATGGTATAGGGCTTTTCACAGAACGAAGTAATCTGGGTTGTCATCTGCGTCAGTATTCTGGAAGAATAACAGCCCTCTCCATACAGCGATTCCAGGTAATCCACATAGCTGTTCAGATCCGTCAGAATGGAAGCCAGTTTATCCTCCAGTCCGGGGATGGCAGTTTCCAGTCCATAATCCCGATATGTATCCGGATCCGTTCCGGTTACCATAATGATTTCCCGGTACAATGCGTTTACTTCCTGAAGCGTCCCCCTCATCCGCTCAATCATCTGTTCCATTTCACCCAGAACCACTTCCATGCGGACACTATGGGTTCCGGCTGTCAGGTAAAACAGATAGGGGGAATCCTCTTCTCCCAGAAATTCGCTCTGCCACTTTACGCCGTAGTCAAAGGACAGTCCGCTTACCTCTTCAAAGGGAACCTGCCCGTCTATCTCCAGCCTGCGCAGACTGCTCTGTCCCTTATTCTCATCCTGCCTGTACCGAAGTCCCAGCTGATACAATCCATCCTCCGGCACCTCAATCTGCCACTCTATCCACTGTCCGCTGTCGGACCAGTTGGATCCGCCGATGGTGTTGTACCGCAGGCAGGTGGAATGATAGGGCACCGTAAAGGGACTGGAACGATCGTATGCCGCATACAGCTGGGAGGAGGATTTCATATAGGGACTCTCCGCTTCTATCTGCCTGTAGAAATCCTTTCCTGCTTTACCTGCTTCCGAGTGCGCCGCAAGATACTCTTCATAGGAAGGAATTTCCTCCTGATATAGCCGCAGATAACGGAACAGACCGGACTGGCTGGTCCCCTGTATGGTCAGGGTATGCTCTCCTGCTTCCAGACGGAGCTTTACCCTCTCCTTTTTCGCCACCCGGAAAGGCTCCTCTGTCCACAGGCTGGCTTCAGACTGGGTGGGGCGGATTTCATCCCCTGAAGCGGTACGGCGGAATAATCCGCTGTCTGTCCAAATCCGGGTCAGCGTAATTGCGGAATCCGCCGCCCGGCTGCCGTCCAGCAGGATATTGAATTCCAGCTCCTGTCCATTGCCCTCCAGCGCCATATAGCCGGCACCAAGGTAATAGTCGCCGCTTTGATCCACGGTGAATGTCCATTCGGCGGGTTCTGCGTCTCTGCCCAAAAATACAGACTCATCATTTCCGTCCGCCTGCAGATAGATACCGGAACTTTCCGTCTGCAGACGTCCTTCCGGAATCACGGATGCATTTCCTCTCTGGAAATCCTCTCCGTGAGGCGCCAGCAGAGACAAAACGACTAAAACAATCAGTATTGCTGCCACACATCCGCTTAATACAAGTGTTCTCTTCTGATTCCTTTCCATATAGTGTAATCCTCCAAATTAGTATATGTCTTTTTGCATTTACAATTATATCATTTGCACGATATATTTCAATATGTAAATTTACATTTATATGTTTTTAGTAAACTTATACTAAAATATAAATGTAAATTTTGTTACTTTTTTCTAAAAAATATACACACTCGCGGATGAATGCCCCAGAATGCATCCATCCTGCCTCCCATATTCGCAGAACCTTTGCTTCTGCACGCTTCTGCTATTTCTTTTGAAACTCGTAGCTCTCTCAGTTATCAGGAGATTTGCATGCATTTGTATATTTACATTATGTTTACATTGCGTTTACACTAATTTGATCGGGCAGGAGGTTTGAGGATAATGATTTTATAGTCATCCTCGGAGCGTGGGGTTCTGGCAAGTCCACTTTTCTGAATGTAATCTCAGGCCTTGAACGCCCCGACAGCGGGAATGTGTCTTATGACAGGAAGGATATTACAGCGCTTTCTGATAAGGAAGCAACTGCATTTCGCAAGGAAAATGTGGAATTTATTTTGAAAGATAACCTGCAGACTGCTTCCAAAACGCCAAATCACAGAACCGAAAAGAACAGAGAATTGTCCGTAACAATTTCATCATCAATCAAAGGGGCTGTGAAAGCAGGAGTTTTTAACTCCTTTTTTCGCAGCCCCTTTTGGGTTTTTCTGTCACATATTTGGCAGTACCAGCCGTATTGTCGTCCCACCTGTCCCGTTGCGGAACAGAATAATATACTGCTGAAGTAATTTGTGCTGAAGCCTGTCTTGGACGCAAGGTCGGCCAGGGCAATATCCTGGGCGTAATTTTCCTCCAGATACTTATTTGCCATATCCAGCAGCACATCTGAATAATCCGTCTCTCTGCGGCTGCGCCGTCAGGGTATGTCCCGTTTTCAGGGAAAGCTTCTCCGACAGCAGTCTGCAGAAATCACCCGAAGCTTACACTCCCGCACCATACCCAGAAACCTTCCATGTGGAATCCCCCATGTAACGGTACCGGCAGCATTCTCTCCTTTAATTGAATCTCCATCCCTCTCCCCCCTGCTTCCTTTATTCAGATTCCCATATGATACAAGGGTTGCTTCGCATTTCATGCAGACATGATGGGCATAACCTTTTAACCCTGGTATCATATGTAAAGCATATCACATATTTTCTTATCGCGCTTTCATTTATTTCCTGTAACATTGGACTTTTTTCCTCACTATTCTCAGCCGAATGACAATAACCGCTCATCCGGCGAAGGCGGAGGAGATGATTGGGGGGGATAACGGACGAAGGGCTGAGGGCGATTTATGAGGATATCCCGCAGATAAAGTGATGCTGAGGCGCAAAACGACCACGGTAATACTTTACCAAAGATCGCTTCCGTCGCCGAGTATAATATTTTTTATGTTTTCATTTATTTCGCTCTCCGTCAGTCCCTGTCTGATGAGCGGCATAATCACTTCCCGGCTTTCCCTGGTATGGGGAAGCTCGGCGGCAAGCCGGACTGCCCTGTCCTCACGGCCCGCTTTCAAATATAAGAAGCACAGGGCGGCGCGTACGGTACCCTTCTGTTTCTCGTTTTCAGAGACGGCCAATCCTCTTTCCATCAACTCGATGGCTTCCTCCACAGCGCCTTTTAAGGCCAGCGTACTTGCCAGCCCCAGAATCATCCCGGGCTTATTGGGATAAATCAGCAATGCATCCCGATAAGTTTTTTCCGCGCAGTCATACTCTCCTTTTCGTTGATACTCAACCGCTTTTTTATGAATATTATACCGGGTTGTCTCTGCACGGATGGTATCCATCCCCACCAGCAGATCGATGCTTGTTTCAAATATGTTTGCCAGAGCCGGCAGAAGCGTAATATCCGGGTAGGACTCGCCCCGTTCCCATTTTGAAACGCTCTGGGGAGTAATTCCCAGACATCCTGCAACCTCCTCCTGCGTAAGATTTTTTAAAATACGATATTTTTTCAGGTTTTCGGATAAATACAGCATAGCAGCCTCCTTTTGGTTTGAATTTTTCAGATGCATCGCGTTATAGTGCCATCCCATAACAGCATCCCATAGCAGAATCGATTCTATTATCTATTTTAACGTGAATTATTGATAATTCAATAACGCAATAGTTGGCTGCGGCTCAACGGGTGCGGCCTGGCCACCAATGCCAGCTGCTGCCGCGCTTTCCTCCCTTTGTTCCCTCTGATCCATGACCCTATTTTCTTATGGCATCCGGCAAGACCCCCGCATAGTGAAGAATCAGCAGTGCCCTGAACGTGACGTCACATTGCCTGCGGATCTTCGCTCTCCAGTCCGTCTCAAGCTGCGCACCAAAGTACGGGGACCATCCTCTGAATTCCCCCTCGTACATCGGGACAGAGCAAATGCCGTCCGAATTGATATTGCCGGCAATGAATTCCACCTCTTCCCTGAGTTCCGGCAAGTGCGGATACAAGCCGCAGCGGCACAGCCATTCGGCTTTTTCCAGATTGGTCCTGCGTACCCCGTCATTTGTATGGCCGTTCAGCCCGTCTCCTGAAATAGAGTAGCCTTCATTCAGCAGCCATCCAGGCCCTACGGCATGATTGCCCACCCAGCAAGCCACAGGGGTATTGATGATTTCCGCCCTGTCTGTCCTCATCAGCCTCCGGAAAGCCTCCGCAAGCATGGCGGCATTCTCTTCCGTTTTCCATTGTTCTGCCGTAAATGTAAGTATTTCAAGGTGATACCTGCAGGGCCATCTTTCGTTTTTATGAAACAGCCTGCCCTTCTTTACAGGGCGGGAGACATCCCATATGGAATCCACCTGTGTCACCCGCTGAAAGGATTCCAGGGAGAGGGCGGTCTGCGGGGAGATATCTATTCTATCATCATAATGAGCCCGTGCAATACAGGCACAGCGTACAAGGTTTTGCCCCTGTGCCGGAACCTCAAATTCGCTCCAGTACTGTCCTCTGGTTCCATAGCACGGATCCGTCAGTTCCGTGGTGGCATAAGCGTCCATGGCCCTGTCCAATAGCGCCGTTCCCTTTAATCCCTTCTCCCCCAGATATTTTGTGCCCACTTCCTGGTTGTCATATTGACCGGCGTTTTTGCTGCTTCCGTGAAATCCCAATCCTATCCACCCGTTTGCCTGCTGCTTCTCACCGAGAAACCGGATGATTTTTTCCTCCAGGATCTGCTCCTGCAGGCGTGCTTCCTCCTCTTGGGCGAGATTGTTCAGGATCTCCTTTTTTACCCGCAGCCGAATCGAAGGATTTGCGTTTTCCAATAAAAAATCTATCATTTTCCCTTTCATTTCAAAGCCCACCTTTTCCCTGGATATTGTAAAATGCCGAAAACCAGCATCCTCCATCCTGCGCACACTTTCAGGAGGGCTGTCTCGCCGCAGCCCTCCTGAAAGCCTCTCATTCTCCCTCTTCCGCTTCCCATGTCCCCTGGGTGTAGGTTTCGTCCACCATATCGCTGATCCCCGCCAGCAGCATAATGATGCCCTGCACTTTGTGGGGCCGGATCACGTATACCCCTTTCTGCTGCTCGTCTTCCGCCACGATATCGGCGGCGAGCAGCGGCTTCATGTGATGATATACCTGTCCTGTAGAACCGAAGCCGCAGTTCTCTACCAATGACGCCACGGTCTTAGGCCCGCGGAGTATCTCCAATAATATCGCAAGGCGGTTAGAATTTCCGATACAGGCCAGCACCTTACTTGCAAGACCGCTTTCGATGAGAGAAAGCAGCTCGTCGGCAGGGACACTGTTTCGTATCCAGTTAGACTGCCGTCCGCCGGAATTGTACACGCCAAGATAGGTTACAAATCCGCTTCTCTCTTTTTCCTCCGTTTTATAGCACAGCTCCTCCATCAACTCACTAAGGTGGCCATCCGGATGCATTCCGTGCATAGCGTATACTCTTTCCAGTTTCTCCGCCGACGGCTTGTGGGGAAGCAGCTCCATCATCATATCCCTCAGCTCGTCAAGCTGAGGAGACACCATATTCTGAAGTCTATCCATCTGCTCTCTGAGATCATCAATCTCCTTATCATAATTTCGCTCCATACCTATAACAGCTCCTTTCTGTATTATACAATTTCACTTTTCGCAATTCCGGAATTGCGTAATTTTGTAATTTCATAATACAGTATAATGCCGTTCCTGTCAATCGTTTAAATAAAATTATCCTCTCCTTTTTTCCTTAACAGAATATCAATTACTGATACCATTTCGCCTGTGCCTGATACATGGCATAATAATGCCCCTGCCTGGCCATCAGTTCCTTATGGCTGCCGTCCTCCACAATGCGTCCCTCCCGGAACACCAGAATCCGGTCCACCAGCCCGGTGATTCCCAGGCGGTGGGAAATCAGCAGCGCCGTACGGTTCCCCGTGAGCTGTGAAAAATTCCGGTACAGCTGCGCTTCAGCGATGGGGTCCAGGGCGGCGGTGGGTTCGTCCAGAATCATAATATCCGCCCGGCTGCGATAGACGGCGCGCAGCAGCGCGATCTTCTGCCATTGTCCGCCGGACAGGGTATTTCCCTTCTCGCTCATATGTCCCAGCATGCCGTCCAGTCCCTCCGGCTGCTCCGCAATCACGTCCTCCACCTGGATCCTGCGTGCCAGAGCGAGAATTTCTTCATCGGAAAGCACCCTGCCCGGGTCGGACACCGTAATATTCTCCCGGATGCTAGCCTCATAATGGGCAAAATCCTGAAAAATTACGGAAATTCTCTCTCGAAGCATATGCTTATGCGTCTCCATGGAAAGTCCGCCGATGGATACGCCGCCGCTGTTCGGCGAGAAAATCCCGGTCAGCAGGCTGATAAAGGTGGACTTGCCGGAGCCATTGTCTCCCACGATGGCAATCTTTTCCCCGGCGCGGATGGTCAGATGAATGTCCGAAAGGGCTTCCCTCTCCGTTCCCGGGTAGGCGAAGCTCACATGATCGAATTTGATGTCTCCTGCGCTTACCTCACACCTTTCTGCTGAACATACGTTCTCTGCGGACAGCCCGGCTGCTCCGTCTCCATCCGCCGGCGCTTTCTCCGATTCCATACCTGCACCCGGCAGCTTTGCCATTCCGCTCCCTTCGCTTCCTCGAAGTAATTCTTCTCCGCCGTCCGCCTCGTCACGCTCCAGATTCTCCAGCGAAAAAAATTCCTTCATATAGGAAAGACAGGTTGAAAACTGCATGATTTCCGTCAGAATATTGCCGATGGTCTGCTGCAGCCTGTCGGAAAGAGTATAAACCAGCGTAAAGATGCCCAGCCCCAATGCCGGATTCCGGTAAATCATCCGGGCCGTCATCAGAAGCAGGATCAGATACACTGCGCTGCGCAGGAAATCAGCGGCCATATTTGCCTTCACATGCTTTGCCACCAGCTTATTTTTCTTATATAGATAGCTGTCCGCTACCGCCCTCCACTTGGCCTTTAGATAGTCATAAAGCTCATAATGGCGCAGCTCCTGAATGCCGTGGTCCGTGGAGGTGCACAGATGATAGAGATGAATCGCCATATGCCCTTCCTCCGACCATTTCGTCCGATGCCTGAAGGTTTCGTCCGCCTGCAGAAAGGAGAGAACGGCGGCGGGAACCCCCGTAATCACAAGGATGAGCACAAAGGCAGGATGTATCGCCCAGAGGGCAAAACCCACCGTGGCAAAGGTGATAAGCTGATACCACACATCGAACATGCCCCCGATGCTCATAGCCACCTCCTGGCAGGCGAATGCGTCCGCAAAGGCGATCTTGCTGTGAAAATCATCCCTGTTTTCCAGATAGGAATAATGCACCGTGCACACATGCCCAAGCACCGTTTCCTTGATCGCTTCCTGGGTGCGGTACATATCCTGAATCCGCACATACCCCTCCAGAAGCTGCCAGAAAAGCTGCAGCAGAAACACTGCCCCCAGGAAAAGCAGCGCCGTCATCACCGTCCGCATTTCGCCCCCCTGCCCCGGCATCAGCATAAACAGCGCGTCCGTAAGCCTCTGAAGCTGCCTGGAGAGAAGCAGCGGCAGGACGGCCATGGGCAGGCCGATGACGCCTGCTGCCAGGGAAAGAGGTCCCTTAATCTGCAGAAAAAGCCTCATGGACTTCCACAGGATCCGTCCCCCGGTCAATGTTTTTTCGTATTTTCCTGCACTGTTTTCCACTCGTCATCCCTCCTCATACCATTCGGCCTGCCGACGGAAGAAATCGGCGTAAATTCCGTCTTTTCGCAGCAGTTCCTCATGGGTGCCCACCTCCGCAAGGCATCCCTCTTCCAGTACGAAAATCCGGTCTGCCATGCGCGCAAAACCAATGCGGTGGCTGATCAGAATGGAGGTCCGTCCCCTGGTCTTCTCCCGGATATTCTGGAACTGTTCCAACTCGGCGATGGGATCCAGGGCGGCCGCCGGCTCGTCGAAGATAAGGATATCCTTCTCGCTCATATGCGTGCGGGAAATGGCGATTTTCTGCTGCTCTCCCCCGGACATGTTCACCCCCGTCTTTTTCACGTCCTTTTTCAGAAACTGCTCCAGCCCGTCCGGACATTTTCTCAGAAGGGCGGCCGCCCCTCCCATATCCAGCGCTTTCAGAATCCGCCCGTCCTCCTTCAGATATTTCAGATTGCCGAAGCCCACATTCTCCCGGAGGGACAGGTGATAGAGATAAAAATTCTGGAAAAACATACCGATCTCATGGTTAATGCTCCCCTCCGGGTATTCCTCATAATTTTTCCCGTAGAAACGCAGTTCTCCCCGATCCGGACGGTACAGGTCGATCAGCAGCTTTACCAGTGTGGATTTGCCGCTGCCGTTTGCGCCCACCAGGGCAATAGTCTCCCCTTTTCTGATCTGAAAATTCAGCCCGTGCAGGACCTCCCTCCTTCCGTCGTAGGAGAAATGAAGATCCCTGGCTTCAAACACCACATCCGAGCACCGGCGCTGGCGGGAAATGGTCTCCGCAATGGCCTCCCGGTCCAGCCGCCTGTCCTCCTGCAGGGGCGCCCCGATGAGGAATCGGCGCTGCTGCCTCAGCGCATCCAGTCCCCGCAGCGCTTCAAAGTAAGCGGCAGAAAAAGCTTTGTTCACATCGGCCAGACTTTCCCCCAGCAGATAGAGCATGAGAAACACATCCGCCGACAGGCTCCCAGCCGCCACCCTGGGTACGGCAAAAGCAGCCATGCCCAATATGGACAGGTAAATGCATGCCGCCACAAAGACCGACAGGAAATGCCGTCTCATATCGTATTTCCTGTCAAACTGCATAACTTCCTGATAAGCTTCCTTCCACTTTCTCAAGAGCTGCGGCTGTGTGTGATAAATACGCATTTCCCTGGCAGCTCCGGGATTCCTCGCTTCCGCGCTGTAATAATCCGATTGGGCACGCAGAGCTGTGTGCTTCAGCGTGTCCAACACAAAACGGGAAGAAAGCCTGCGATTCAGGGTCACGGTCAAAAGGAAGCATCCGGCCGCAGTCAGCCCCACCGGAAGAGAAACCGATAAGGCCACCCCGATCAAAGACAGCGCCGTAATACATTTCATCACCGTAATACAGCCATAGCTCATCAAATCCGTCAGTCCGCCGCTGCGGTAAAGGCAATAACGGTAATCCTCATAAAATTTCTTATCCATCAGAGTCTTGATGTCCGTCTTCTGAATGCGGTCAGCCATATACTCCTGCATGCCGAAATAATAATTGTCATACATCTGCACATAGAGGAATTCTCCGTTAATCCGCCGGGATAAGCCGATAAGAACCAGCAGAATTCCCAACGCCAGCAATACCGGCACTATATCCCCAAAGCTGCCCTGTCCCACAGCCAGATAATCCGACAGCACCGCCACGGCGCGCCGATTGCAGGCCAGGGACGCCGAAGGAAGCAGCGCCAGCAGAATCCCGAAGAAAATCCAGAACAGGAAAAACTTCTGGCTGATGTGATAGGCCAGCCGGACAGCCCAGAGCAGCACGGCCATATTCTCTTTCTGTTTTTTCATGTGTTGTCCCCCTCCTCCCGGTTTTGTTGGTTCTCCTGGTTTCTTTGGCCCTCTTCATTTCTTTGGTTCTTTTCGTTCTTCTCAGTCTCAAAATCTTTTGTTCTTTTCATTTAACTATTTCTTTCGGTTTTGTGATTTACTCTTTTGCGCCTTTGGGTTCTTTTGCATCTTTGGGTTCTTTTGCATCTTTGGGTTCTTTTACATCTTTGAGTTCTTTCGTTCCTTCCATTTCTTCCGCTTTTTTCTCCTCCTGTCTCTCATTCATCCGGAATGGATTTGCCTGAAACGAAAAACCGTATTTTTTAATCTGCTCCAGGACATAGCTCCGCCGGGAACGGCTCACAGGAAGCCTTGTGCCGTCCGTCATGGTCAGCGTCATGCCCTCCAGCTTCCGGAAATAGCGTAGATTGACCAGATAGGCAGCATGGCATCGCACCAGGGAAGTCCCTGCAAAAAGCGCCTCGTGCTGCTTCATCTGGCGGTAGCTTGTAATATTCTCCTCCCGGGTGTGGATCAGGGTATGCTTTTTATCTGTCTCGATGTAAAGAATATGGTGCAGATATATCTTATAGACGCCGGTTTTATTTTCCTCCAGAAACCAGCGCGCCTCCACACTGCTTTTCTTCTCCAGCACATGACTGATCTCTCTGCAGAATTTGGCATAGCTCAAAGGCTTCAGAAGATAATTATTCACTCCTGCCTCATAAGCCTCCAATACATAATTCAAAACGGTTGTCAGAAAGACAATGCGCACCCCCGCATCCTGCTGCCTGATCCGCTCCGCCACCGCCAGACCGTTCATTTTCCGAAAAGGAATCTCCAGGAAAATCAGGTCCAGCTCCAGCATATAATTTCTCAAAAGCTTTTCGCCGGTGCTGTAGCACAGAAGCTGCACTCCGTTCCCGGTCTCCAGGTGATACCGCTCCGCAAACTCTGTCAGGAGACTTCGCACCGCCGTCTCCGAGTCGCAGATACCGATTACAAGCATTGTGGAAGACCTCCTTCCCGTGACAGCTTTCGTCCAGGCGCTTTGCGTAAAAGCTCCGTTTCAGCGCTTCCTGTGAAAGCCGTTTTCAGCCATAGGATTGACGCTTTGCAGAAAAATATTATCCTATATGGATGGACAGACCATAAAGTCTTCCATCATGACGTCTTATCCAACGGTATATAAAAGGGGCTGTGAAAAAAGTCCGTCCTGCGATTCCAAAGACAACGGTTTTGGACCACATTTCGTTGTCCAATACAGAAAACTGTGACTTTTTTCACACCCCTTTCCTATAAGATAAATTTAGTATAAGGATTCAATAAAGATATGTAAAGACCAATGGATTAATTGGATGGTCAGAAGGGATAATTGGGTAAAATGAGGCTCCCCTTTTCTTCCGATATTTCCGGGCAGAGGCATCATTGACTATGCTTAGGCACTTAACAATGAAATCTTGCGCAAAATGGCAAAATTTTAGTTCAGGCTTATCCAGGTTAGGTTCCATAGGATCACCGGGCGGGTCACTGTCCGTTTCTCCGCCCGTTTCCTCTGTTACCGCTTCCGGATCCTTGGGACCCGTTTCCTCTGTTTCCCTGGCCTGTCTCTCCGCCGCTTCCGGGGCATTGGATCCCATTGCCTCCGTTTCCTCTGTTACCGCTTCCGGAGCCCTGGGACCCGTTTCCTCCGTTTCCCTGGCCTGTCCCTCCGCCGCTTCCGGGGCATTGGATCCCGTTACCTCCGTTACCGCTTCCGAAGCCCTGAGACCCATTGCCTCTGTTTCCTCTGTTACCGCTTCCGGAGCCCTGGGACCCGTTTCCTCCGTTTCCCTGGCCTGTCCCTCCGTTTCCGCTTCCGGAAATGTCCTCCTTATTTCCGGTTGACAGAATCGCGATCAGATCCCGGATTTCTCTCATGGTCATACCCTGCACCATTTCGGGCGTTATCTCCGGATCCAGGCTGCGCACTTCCAGAAACGCCCTGTATTTTCCATAGGAAAGCCCCATTTCGCGTGCCGCGGCGACCTCCTCCGGCGGCGCGAAATAGCAATACATATTTCCCTGTTCTGCTGTACAGGCTTCGATTTCCGAAAGTATTCTGAAGGACTGGGTTCCCTCCGGTCCTGTGACGGTAATCGTCATGATTTCATTCCCGGCAAGCAGTACCATGATTTTGTCATGGTCCAATATCCGTTCCAGAGCGTCTTCGCAGCTCCTGTATTTTATATCAAGCTCTTTTGTAAGATCCTGCCCGTCCTCATTCAGTCCCTTCACGGAAATCACCCTGTCAAACCGATTGACGCCCAATTCTATGGAAGGATTTATATCAATGCCGATCTCCGCCGTGGGTGTAAAATAAAGCCAATGTCCTCCCAGCAGGCACAAAAACAGGCATGCGCACGCATAAAGGTACCATCTCACTTTTACTGCTTTTGTTCCGGCATACCCCTGCGTTTTCCTTGCAAGAAACGCTCTGGTGCTATCCTTTAACTGTTCCTCCGCCCTGACTTGGCTGAGGGCGCCTTTCAGCTTATTCTTCATATTCGTCACCCCCAAGCTTTTCTCTGAGCATCTTCCTGGAACGAGTCAGAAGCGTATACACGGTGTTTTCGTTCCTGTCTAAAATACGGCTGATCTGCGGAGCGGTATAGTCTTCAAAATAGTGAAGATAAACCACGTCCCTGTATTTCTGAGGAAGCGATAACACCGCCTCTAAGACCTCTCTGTGGTCCGGCCCCAGCTTCGATGGCTGTTCCAGCACTTCTTCCAGCGATACGGTACGACTGCGGAAAAAGCTTTTCAGCAAATCCTTGCAGGCATTGATGGTCACACGAATGAACCATGCCTTCTCATGCTCCTCACTTTCAAAAGAAACGGAACTAAGGACATACTTCAAAAATACTGTTTGAAATATGTCCTCCGTATCGGCATAATTCTTCAGATGTACCATACAGAGCCTCCGAACGGTATCGGAATATCTTTCAATGGCTCTGTTTGCCTCCTGCTCGCTTCGCATAATCCATCCCTTTATTATCTCCTGCGTCCGCGGCCAAAACCGTTTCCACGTCCTCCTGATTGGCCGGCGTAATTATCGCAGACTCCGTCTCCGTCCTCATCCACATAATTTCCGCCGTGGCCGTTTCCGTGCATTCCTCCACCGCCGGTTCCTGCGTAATTGTCGCAGACTCCGTCTCCGTCCTCATCTACATAATTTCCGCCGTGGCCGTTTCCGTGCATTCCTCCGCCGCCGGTTCCGGGCGTTCCTCCTCCGACGTTTCCCGCGTAATTGTCGCAGACTCCGTCTCCGTCTTCATCCACATAATTTCCGCCACCGGTTCCGAGCGTTCCGTCTCCTACGACGTTTCCTGCATAATTATCGCAGACTCCGTCTCCGTCCTCATCCACATAATTTCCGCCGGTTCCGGGCATCCCGTCTTCGCCGACGTTTCCCGCGTAATTATCGTCGATATAACAGCTTGCCGTCCCTGATTCACCATCAGTATAACAGCTTGCCGCCCCTGATTCACCATCAATATAACGGCCTGCCGTCCCCAAATTATCGCATATGCCATCTCCGTCCCTGTCAGCATAATTACGTCCGTTTCCCAGTCCTGCAGCCAATACGCTCACGGCTGCGCCTACCCATACTGCCGCTGCTGTCAATATGCAGATCCCTGTTTTCTTCATAATGATTCCTCCGTCAATGGAATGATAGCCGTTTCCGACTTCACTGTTAATACGATTGAACCTGGAAAATCCATTCATAAAATAAAAAGAATTTCTCCCTTTTAAAAAAATTATCTCTACTGCTTGATATTTTAAGTATAATATATATTTACGTATAATTGCTGAATTTACACTCATCTGGCAATTCTTATAACCGGAAATTGAAAACCATAAAATTATGAGCGATTATTTCTCTGCACAGGTTATCAATTGCCCGCGGGAATAAAATCCTCCAAAAACCTTGAAAACAATGGATTTGCCGCAATGTGTTCCCCTTATTCCTTTATATGATTTCACACAAGTTTACTCTTTCCCCAACTACTCATAAGGACAAACCCAATGACAAGAAAATCTGATCAAAGGATATAACGGAGTGTAACAATCGGAAAACTGCCACATGTGAGAATATATTATAATGGAAGATTTTTTAATGGACAAGTATGTTCTTGCGATATTTAAATATATTTAAAAAATACCGCAAAACTACATACGCAACGCCTCTCACAGACAGCAGGGCGGCCGGCAATAATCTCTTTTTCCTTCTTGACTTTTAGTGCATCTTTGATTATAATTAAATCAAGTGATCTAAAACAGCTGATTTAAAACGCAGGATTTAAAAAGTCCAGCTAAGAAATGTGGAGTGTTTATAAGAAAAACTCTTTGCGACTATAGAAAGGAGAATCAGAGTTTGCCGCCGAAAGCAAAGTTTACAAAAGCAGAGATTATTGAAGCCGCATTAAATATTGTCCGGACAGACGGATATGAAGCCCTGACTTCCAGAGCCTTGGGAGCATACCTGGCCAGCTCGACAAGGCCGATTTTTACGGTATTCAAAAATATGGAAGAAGTCCAGCAGGCTATGACCCAGGCTGCCAAAACTTTGTATAAAGAATACGTGGAGAAAGGCTTGGCAGAGGAACACCCTTTCAAAGGCGTGGGCACCCAATATATTCTTTTCTCTGTCAAGGAGCCCAAACTTTTCCAGCTCCTCTTTATGACGGAGCAGAAACAGATTCCCGACTTATCCGGGGTGCTTCCGCTGATAGATGAAAGCTATGAGCAGATCCTGCTGTCCATCCAGGATGATTACAAAATCAGCAGGCCATCTGCGCAAAAACTCTATCACCATCTATGGATATATACCCACGGAATCGCATCCCTCTGCGCCACAAAAATGTGCCGCTTCACAGACCAGGAAATCAGTACCATGATGACTGAGATTTTTATAAGCATTTTAAAACAAGTAAAGGAAGATGAAAAGAATGATTAAAGCGAAAGACATCATAAAATCCTACGGAAACGGAGAAAGCCGGTTTCAAGTGTTAAAGGGCATCAGCCTTGATATTGAGGATAACGACTTTGTAGTCATCCTCGGCGCGTCAGGTTCAGGCAAGTCCACTTTTCTGAATGTAATCTCAGGTCTTGAACGCCCCGACAACGGGAAAGTGTCCTATGACGGGAAGGAGATTACAGCCCTTTCTGATAAGGAAATAACTGCATTTCGCAAGGAAAATGTGGGATTTATTTTCCAGCAATATTATCTGCTGCCCAACATGAACGTGGATAAAAACGTGAAAATGGGCGCCGACTTAGCAGGCAACAAAGACTATAAAACCGTCATTGAGGCAGTGGGATTGGGAGAAAAAAGGCAGAAATATCCCAGCGAACTTTCAGGCGGCGAACAGCAGAGAGTATCCATTGCAAGAGCCTTGGCAAAGAGACCGAAAGTCCTATTTCTCGACGAACCCACAGGCGCATTGGACGAACAGACCGGGCGGCAGATTCTCGACTATATCTGTAGACTTCAAAAGGAATATGATTTCACGATCATAATGGTGACACACAACCTGAATATCGCGGAAATGGCTGACACGGTCATAAAAATGAACAGCGGAAAAATATCTGAAATCTATACAAATACAACGAAAAAGACCGCTTACGAGATTGGATGGTGACGATATGCTCATTGGAATAAAAAATGCTTCAAAACTCATCGGCCTTTCCATTATCGCCTGCTGCGCCGTGCTTATATGTACCATGTTCGTGAATTTTTATTGTGATGTCCGCCTGATCGAGAGCGAGATAACATCCGAACCTGCAATGATTTTTTATAATGCCCAGGTTTCTACCGCAAAAGTCGTCTGCCTGGTAAGCGGCGGATGCCTGCTTTTAACTGCGGTTGTCATGCTGCTGTTTTATATCAAACACTATATCGACACCCACAGGAAGGAGCTTGGGATATTGAAGGCATTGGGATATTCAAATCTCAAAATTGCAAAAAGCTTCTGGGTATTCGGAACCAGCACTTTCATCGGAACCGCAATCGGATATGCTGGCGCGTTTGTCATCATGCCCTGGTTTTACGCCCTGCAGAATGAAGATAAAATGCTTCCCGAGCTGACTATCCATTTTTATCCGGGCATTTTATTCTGTTTCGTGGCATTGCCCACGGTGTGTTTTTCGGCGCTTTCGGTTTATTACGCCTGGCACAAATTAAAAAAGCCTGTGCTGCTGCTTTTGAAAGACAACCTGCAGACTGCTTCCAAAACGCCGAATCACAGAACCGAAAAAAACAAAGAAGTATCCTTCGTGGCGGACTTGAAAAGGAATACCCTGAAATCGAAAAAGGCCCTTGTATTCTTCATCATTTTTGCTTCATTTTGTTTTTCATCTATGACACAGATGTCGTTCAGTATGAAAGATTTGGCAAGTGAAATGATGGGCGTGATGATGCTGGCCATCGGGCTTATATTGGCCTTTACAACGCTGTTCCTCGCCATCACTACCGTCATCAACGGGAACACAAAAACCATTGCCATGATGCGGGTGTTCGGCTATTCGCAGAAAGAATGCTGCAGGGCGATTTTAGGCGGATACAGGCCGCTGTCTTATCTTGGTTTTATACTGGGAACAGGATATCAGTACGGATTGCTGCGGCTTATGGTGGACATCGTATTTAAGGATATGGGAAGCGTACCGGCATATGAATTTGATGTTCCCATGATGCTTGTTTCACTTGTTTGCTTTATCACAATTTATGAAATTCTCATGTATGTGTATTCCGAAAAAATCAAGAAGATTTCTATTAAGGAAATCATGATTGAGTGACAGGGGGGCATATCATCTGCCCCCTTCGATTTGATAAAGGGAACCCCGTCTATACATCAGCTTCGAATTTATAAGAAACTGCAATAATGTTGTAAACATCATCGTATGTAAACAGCCGATAATGCTGATAGATATCTTTGTCAAAGTCCTCTCGCACTGGCAAGGACTCTAACCAGGAACTGTTCTCAACCAGATCGAAGG
Source organism: uncultured Acetatifactor sp. (assembly GCA_910589035.1). Lineage (GTDB taxonomy): Bacteria > Bacillota > Clostridia > Lachnospirales > Lachnospiraceae > Acetatifactor. Next base: position 42,756 of record CAJUSI010000006.1, read on the forward strand.
AACTGTGGTCCAAATGCCCCAGCTCAGCCATATTTTCATAGGTGTCGAGTTCGCAGGCAAAAAAGGCTAACACGCGTCCGCCCATTCAAAACGCCTAAACAGGTGTCTATTGCAATCGCTTTCTCCATATGTTCCTCCTTGGTCTCATCCCACAATATCCGCACCCTCCATCCCTTTCTCCATACTTCCCTCAATCTCAATCGTATGTCCATAAAACATATCGTCATCCTCAAAGCATACCTTATACTCCCCATCGGATTTCATGAAGATTGCGCTGATACGAATCCTCTTTGCAAAGCTCTCTTTTGTAACGGGCTCCCTGCCTTCCTCCGAATCCCCCTGCCACTCCACTGCCGTGTCGGCAAGCTCCTCCGCCGCATATGCCCGGAATTCCTCATCCCACTTCTGCTGATTGTCATAGAGGCGCTTGAAGAAAGAAAGCGCACCCTCCATCTTTTCCGGTTCTTGCTCATCACAGTCCAGAGACACGCTGCATTTCTCTCCCAGCCAGTCCACTTCCCCGCTAAAGCAGTCATATTTTCGCTCCAGCTCAAACTTTCCGCAGAATGTTTCCTGAAATACTGCCCCCCGCTTATATTCCTCTTTGACCCGTTTCAGCTCCGGATGCCTCCCGCTTCTTCCCACAATTTCAACCAGCATCCAGGCATTCCGCCTGCTTTCCTGTCCCTCTGCTTCCGCCTCCGCTTTCTTCCTGCACCGCACATGATAAATCTTCAGCGGTTTGATTTTCCGTCCATGAAACTTATCCTGCCCTCTTTCCCCAAGCCATCCGAGAAAGCCTTTTTCCTTCCGGAAAGCGCCCGTTGCCAGATCCACGCTGGCAAGGAATCCCACGCCATGCTCCCAGACATCCCGTTCATAGCGGATTCCACCGCCCACAAACTCTCCCGTCAGTACCAGCAATTCCTGCACTTCTATGCTGTATTCCGTCTCAAATCTCCCGCATGCCTTTTCCATTTCCAAAGCAAACTCTCTCTTTTTCATGACAGCTCCTTTCCCAATGCGATCCCACAGTATAATTGTAGTTCTGCTTCCTCATGTACAGTTTAATTCTCATTTTATCTCCCGCCCATTCAAAACGCCTAAACAGGTGTCCATTGCAATCGCTTTCTCCATATGTTCCTCCTTGGTCTCATCCCACAATATCCGCACCCTCCCCCTTTTTACAGGAGCATATGCTTCTATATGCGGGTATGAAAAATGCGCTCCTGGTTGCTTACGGAGTTGGATTCCCCGGAAAGCTCGTCCTCGTGCGGCAACTATTCACCGCTGATGTGTTTTAACATATATTCTGCAAATTCTACAGCATCTTCCTGCATTATTGACATAATGTTCCCGGTTTCATATTCCTCTAATGCAAGGAGAACCATATAATTCTTTTAATTCGGACATCAGCATTCCTCCATGCAGCTTCTGATTTGTCGTTCGGTGGTGTATGGTTTGCAGCTTCTATTTTTTCCTGTTATAACCTGCCATGCTTATTATCATAGAAATTATAAAAAAGACAATTACTGCAATCCCTGCCACAGCAGCATAGGAGAGTATGGAACTTGTCATAGCAGAAAATCCAACCCCGTCTTCAAAATATTTGACAAAATAGGACATGGGAATTACTGCAATAAGCCCCATTGTCTGCGCAGAACGGAAACCAAACCAATAGGTTAACGGCAGGCAGATTCCGGTCCATAGCAACGGAACGATCAGAGATGCAGTGACAGACACTCCCCAAACAGTAACATCAAACTTACGAAAGGCAATACTGGATAAAAGATTAAACAGAATGCTGCCCCCAATGCTGACTGCCAGGGTACAAATAACGGAAATATATTTGCCTGCTACTACTGAAACTGCATTTGCAGGCATTGCCAACTGATATTTTTTCCAGCTTGCCTTTTCATCGCTTGCAAAACTCATTATATTCTGCATGCCTATTGTCATGGCAAGCATTACCGAAGCAAGCAGCCCCGCATAAACGCCTGTATTGGCCATGAGCAGTATAATTGCGCCAACCACTATCAGAACCAGCTTTTTGTCAATACACTTAAAGAAGAGTGTAATATCTTTGTAAATCAACCCTTTCATGCTGCGCCTCCTTTGATATAAAAAAGCATAATATCTTCCAATGTTGCATTATCAACTACAATATCTTTGTATTTGCGCCTTATCGCTTCCTTGTCACGGACAAGGCACTCCGCACTCACATTTGTAATCCTGTGGATAATATAATCGTCCGGGGAAATGGAAGCAAACTTTTCCCTCCCGCACTTGACTATCCCATAATTATAAACAAGGTCGTCTTTTTGTTCCTCAAAAATAATCCTGCCCTGGTGAATCAGGATTACATAATCTGCTATCTTTTGTATGTCCGATGTGATGTGAGAGGAGAAGAAAATGGAACATTCCTCGTCCTGTATAAATTCTAAAAACAAATCTAGCATTTCATCACGTACAACCGGGTCAAGCCCCGTAGTCGCTTCGTCTAAAATCAACAGCTTCGGTTTATGCGCCATAGCGCAGATAATGGATAGTTTCATCTTCATGCCCTTTGAAAAAGAGCCTATTTTCTTTTTTTCCGGGATTTTGAATTTTTTCAGGTACTGTCTGTAAAGGCTGCTGTCCCATGATTTATATACGCCGGACAGTATTTTTTCAATATCCCGCACATTAAATACGTCATGGAAATTACATTCGTCAAAGACAACACCAATATCTTCTCTGACAGAGGAAATTGTATTTTCCATACCAAAAATCTGTATCTGCCCGTTATCCTTTTTTAATTCATCAAGTATCAGGTTAATGGTCGTACTCTTACCGGCCCCGTTTTCGCCAATGAAGCCGACAATTCTGCCTTTCGGGACCTGAAAGGAAACATGATCCAACAAAAATCCGTCAAACTGTTTGCATAAATCCCGTACTAAAATATTGTTTTTTCCTGAATACTCTTCTTCATTGTTCTCGCCTCCTGATTATTCTTCGTAAAACAACTTTAGAATATTTGTCATTTGTTCATAACTGATTCCATGTGCTCTGCCGATCTCCGCAACCTTTTGCAACAGTTCCTCTGCCACACGCAACTGTTCTTCCTGGATAAACTCCTTGTTTTGGGCTGCAACAAAGCTCCCTTTTCCAGATACAGTTTCTATAAATCCGTCACGGGTCAAGTCTTCATAAGCTCTCTGGACAGTAATAACGCTGATGTGCAAGTCTTTCGCCAATACCCGCATGGACGGTAACGCTTCACCCGCAGATAAAGTTCCGTTCATAATCAGATTTTTGACCTGCATACATATTTGCTCATAAATAGGCTTATCACTGCTGTTGCTTATGATTATCTCCATTTATTCACTCCTCTCTATGCGTATCGCCCGCAATGTGCGTACCAGCCGTAATGTACATACCAGCCCTAATGTACGTACCGCCCGCAATGTGCGTATCAGTCATAATATACGTACCAGCCATAATGTACATATCTCCCGCAGAGCGCGTACCGTTTGTAATATGTGTACTTATTCGATAAGTACAGTATATGCGTTATTGATGCCTTTGTCAATATGTTTTTTTATTTTTTTGTATTGGAGAATAAGAGAGATTAAAGCGCAGGATTTCATTGTCCTGCATTTAAATTGTCCTGCTTTTAGATTGTCCTGCATTTAAATCGTCCTGCTTTAATAAGAAGAAGGCCGCCCCCTACGCTCTTCTGCATACGGGACAGCCCTCTCGGACATTTTCCGCTTTTCACGGTTCTTAAGTATGTACGGTACACGGCGGTTTCTTCCGCTTCCAGGCAGCTCTGCCGCTCATACCCTTTTCACCGGCCGGACAAATTTCCAGAGCCGTTCGGGAACCTGGCAAAAATCAAACACAGTTGCACGGCTCTTCTATGAGCTCCATTCCACGGAATCATCCGAAAGGATTTCCCCGCCCCGGGCATTGGTGATAAATACATTGTCAAATACCAGTTCCCTGGCGTTCCTCAGGAAGAATCCCTGGGCGGACACGGGGGAGAGGCCGTCCATCATGGCGGGCGTCCCCGGAGCGCCTGCCGGATCCATGGTAATCCTGACATTGGACAGGGTCACCCCGCTTACGGGCATCTCCTTCAGCCCGTAGACAAATCCGGCGGCTGCAGAAGCATTCGTGACCGTCACATTGCTGATATGGATTCCCCTGATTCCGGGAGTTCCGTCGTCCACGGGATAAGCCTCCCTGTCCCGGACATAATCCGCCTTCCCGTCTTCTCCGCAGAAATAATACATATTGAAGACAAATGGACACATGACCCTGTCCATGATGCAGTTGCTGAAATGAATATTTTCCACGATACCACCCCGGCGCCTCCTGGTTTTGACCCGAAGTCCCCGGTCCGTGTCCTGGAAAATACAGTTGCTGACCGTCACATTCCTTACGCCTCCGCTCATCTCGCTGCCGATCACAATCCCCCCATGCCCGTGAAGCAGCGCGCAGTTTGCGATCATGATATTCTCACAGGGCCGCTTTACCGGCGTCTTCTCCGTCCCTGATTTCAGGGTAATGCAATCGTCCCCCACGTCCACCCTGCAGTTTATAATGCGCACATCCCTGCAGCCGTCGGGATTGATTCCGTCCGTATTGGGGGAGTCCGGAGGATTTTTGATGGAAATCCCCTGGATGAGCACGTCCCTGCAGTACAGAGGATGCACTGTCCAGGCAGGGGAATTGCACAGGGTCACTCCCTCGATCCTCACATGCTCACATTCCTGGAAACAGATCAGATACGGCCTGGGTCTTTTCAGGGTATGCTCCCTCACCTGCTTCCACCAGACCGCCCCGCTGCCATTGATCACCCCGTCCCCCTTTACCGCCACATGATGGGCTCCCAGGGCATAGATGCAGGGCATGTACGCCTCACCGGCAATCCCTTCGAATTCTGTCTCCACAGTTTCATAGCCCTCGATATCCTCCATGAAATCCAGCTGTGCCCCCGCCGCCACGTACAGGGTGATATTGCTCTCCAGCCGTATGGAATAAGTCGCATATTTCCCGGCAGGCACATAGACAATGCCTCCCCCCGCCTTTCCTGCGTCCGACACTGCGGCCCTGAACGCCTCCGTCCAGTCCGTATTGTTTTTCGATCTGTCCCGGTAATCCAGGATATTATAAATTCCGTCCATCTCTCTCCTCATCTCTGCATTTGTTTTATCCTGGTCCGCTGCCAGCGCCTGAAGCAAGATCCGTTATCGTTTCAATTCAGCCTGTTAACCGCTTCAAACAGAGCATGAATATTCGCAGGCGGAACATCCGGCAGAATCGCCTCATGGCTGGGTGAAATAATCAGGCCCGTAGGGAATATGGCCCTCAGCTCCTCCACCTTGGCCCGTACCTGATCCGGCGTGCCGTTCACCAGCAGGTCCTGCGTATCCACGCCGCCGCAGAAGGACACCTTTCCGCCGAATTTATCCTTCAGATTCTGAGGCTCCATCCCTGCCGCCAGCGCCTGTATGGGATGAATCACGTCCACCCCAGCCTCGATCAGATCCGGTATCACGTCCACAATGGAACCGCAGGAATGATAGATCACCTTCAATCCGTACGCATGGGCCTGTTCCACCAGCTTTCTGCATCCCGGAATGATGAAATCCCGCACGCACTGGGGCGAAAGCATCAGCCCTCTCTGGCTTCCCATATCGTTGCCGATAAGAACCGCATGAAGCTTTCCCTTCGTGGCTTCGTAAAAAATCTCGTTTGCCCTCAGATAGAAATTCATCACCTTCTCGTCCACGGCCTCATAGATCTCCGGATTCGCCAGCATGTTCATCAGCGCCGTCTCCATGCCGAAGGAGGCGCAGGTATCCTGAAAATGTGCCGACCAGCACATCCCCAGCTTCACCTTATCCTCCGGTGCCATCTCCACGATGCGCCGGCATTCTTCCCTGTCGATATACTTTTCGGGATCCGGCCATTCAAAGAAATCAAGATCCTCTATCTCCTCCGCATCGCAGAAGCATCCCGGCGTGGTGAGCGTTCTGTCCTCCGCGTCCACATCGCTCCCGTTCATATACCAGTCGAAAGCCGCATAGATGGCGCTGGCTTTTTCCGAGCGGTAGGGCACATCCACGGCGTAGAAATCATCCCCTATGGAAAGCTTCAGTTCATGCATGTTTTTTACTTTATAATAATCAAACAATGCCGGCTGAGCGTGAATATCCGGCATTCCCAGCCATGCGGCCGGGCGATCCACGCTCTCCCTGTTTACCGTTGCGTAAAATCTCTCTATACTGTTCATTCTCCACCTCATTTCTGCACGGCTTATAAAATGATTCCCGGGACTGCGGACGCCGCACGGACGCAGCTCCGAGGCTTTCAGGCACTTAAGCAATCCGGCGCATTCCGGCATAATTCCGGTTCCGGCTTATCCGGGTCCGGCCGGAACCCATGGCATATCTGCCCTGAAAGCTCTTTCATTTAAAACATCATTCGTTCCATGTACTCTTCCGCAAACACGGGATCCGTGGACAATTCCAGCACTTTGGCCCGCCCGGCACTGCTCTCGCAGGAAGCGCGGCTCTCCCTGTTCAGCAGAAGCATTGCCGCACCGCTCAGGGCGCCGTTTCCAATCACGCGGATGCGGGGAACCAGCTCCGCCGGAAGCAGGCCGATCCGCCCTGCATTTTCCGCATTCAGATAGCTTCCGAAGCCTCCCGCGATCAGCAGCTGCGATACGTCCTCCGGCTCCAGGCCTGCGCGGAAAAGCAAAGTGCGGATGCCGGCATGGATGGCCCCTTTTGCCAGCTGCACCATGCGGACATCCTTCCGGGTAAGGCTGACAGGAGGCATAATCACCGCAGGCTCTTCCTCCATATATCCCGTTTCGTCTATCCGGCCGATTTCCAGCAGGCAGGCAACCGCATCCACAATGCCGCTGCCGCAGATTCCCTTCGGCGAACAGCCGTCCAGCACATGGGCGCTGAGTCTTCCGTCCTCCACCCATACTTTATCCACGGCTCCCGGACTGCCCCCCATTCCCATGGAGATTCCCGCTCCCTCAAAGGCCGGACCTGCCGCGGTGGAGCAGCAGTAAAGCTCTCCCCCATGCCACAGTGCCATCTCTCCGTTGGTACCCACATCCACCAGCAGCTGCGTGCGGGAAGACCGGCAGATACCGCCGGCCAGCGCAGCCGTCATCAGATCAGCCCCCACAAACGCGGCGGCACAGGGCGCCAGATACACTTCCGTATCCGGCCGCAGGCCTTTCAATCCAAGCTCTCCTGCGGACACTGTCTCCCCGAAGAGACGCTTTGCCGCAAAGGGCGCATGGGACAGAGGTTCCGCGGAAGTACCCGTGAGCAGATGAAGCATCACCGTATTCCCCGTAATCACCGCCCCGTCTATCTGCTCAGTCCCGATTCCCGCTCCGGCCGCAAGCTCGGACAGCATGGCGTCCGCGGCCCGGCAGACCGCCTGCGCAAGTCCCGCATCCGCGCCCCCCAGGGCGGCTTCAATCCTGGAGATCACATCCGCGCCCCAGCTGCTCTGGGGATTCAGCCGGCTGCTGCCGGCAAGAAGCTTTCCATTCACATCATACAGGCAGGCAGCCAGGGTGGTAGTACCGATGTCCAATACGAAACCGTATTCCCGAAAAGCGGGATTCAGGGAAATATCGGGCATATCCCCCAGTACCCTGATCTGACCGGCGCTCTCCCCGGCCAGATGCACCTGACAGTCTCCCGTCACCTCCGTGCAGCAGGCAAGCCGGACTCCCTCTTCGATCTCTTCTTTGGAGAGAATGCGCCTCTCCGTATCCGACAGCGCGCTTACATCTCCCTGAACCATCACCTTACATTTCCCGCAGCGTCCATGCCCTCCGCAGGGCATGCCCATAAGCTGCTCCTCTGCGAGCAGCTTTCCCAGCCGCGTTCCCTCCGCGGCCGTATATGCGGTTCCGTTTACCGTGACTATCGCCATTTCAACACTCCATTCTTCCGGACAATCCTCGTCCTGTGCCGTTCAGACCGGCAGGGCTGCGGGTCTGCAGGCACAGGCTCTGCCGATTGCCTGCCCTCTTTACCCGCGGGAATAAAACGCCGCTCCGAAATAGGTAACCGTGTTCTGTCCGTTAATATATTTCATTCCGCACGCGGCGGCCAACTTCGATACATTGATTCCGTAAGTCTCCAGCGAAGAGATGGCCTCCTTGGGATGACGGCAGGGAAGCCCGTCCACCCTGGCGCATACCGGACAGAGGCGGCAGCCCCCCGCACCCAGATGCAATACCCTCGTAAAGCCGTCCTCCTCAAAAAGGCTTCTCAGTCTCTGCGAAAGCCTGTTATGCTTCTCCGCCGCTGCCGCCATGCCCTCGATATCGTAGCTGTCCTCCAGAAGTCCTATGGTCTGGTACACCAGGGCATACCTGTATGTGCGGATCTCCTCCATCAGTTCTTCGATATCCCCCGCATCCGGCGGGCACATCCAGCACCTGCCGTAGTTTCCGCAGGCATTGGACTCGCACAGGCTGCGAAATCCCGCGTCCAGTTCGATGCCGGAGACGGGGAGGACCTCCGCCCTGTCCGCCCCCTCCGTAACCGCCTGTTCCGTCAATCTCCGGGACAATTCCTCATCCGACATTCTTTTCACAAGTCCTCTCCTTTATCCCCGGGGGCATATTCCCCTGCCGTTTTTATTTTCAATGCGGAAGCTTCCATCCGTTCTCCTTTTTCCCCGGCGCAATGGAATCCAGGCGCCCAGCCGCGTTCATCCCTGTGTTCCCGGCGCCCCGGCATGAATTTCCGGACGCCCAGCGTCCGCCGGTCACTTCAGCTTCTTGATCTCTTCCGCGTAATACTGCACCAGCTCAAATTTCGACCCCGGCATAATCCTGTGGTCGGGACAGGGAATAAATCCCCCAAGGGCAGCAAGGCGCTTCATCCTCTCGATTTCCGCATCCACCGCCGCCTTATCCTTGCGGAAGGCCGTCTTATCCATGCCGCCCACTCCCAGCATCCCTCTTCCGAATTTCCTGCGGGCCGGCTCAAACTGGTCTCCCCACACTCCCACTTCGATGGGGAACATGGTATTCACGCCGTTTTCAAACCAGGTGGGCAGCAGCTTCTCCGTCACGCCGTCGCAGTCCAGGGAAATGATATCGATCCCGTACTCATGACAGAGATCATTCCTCTTCTTATAATGCTTTGCACAGACCTCCTCAAAAAGCTCCGGGGAGATCAGGGGACCGTTCTTAAAGCAGATGTCCTCCCAGTAGTGGGCAAAATCAAATTTTGCCCCCGTCTCCAGCACGGCTTTGACGCACTGGTACTGCATTTCCGCATAGGCATCCACAATATCCGCAAAAAGCTCCTCATCCTCGTCGTAGATCAGATAGCTCATGCCGATGACCGAAGCCATATTCCGGATATCCCCCAAAACACTGCCCAGATGCAGGCCCACCGGGATGTCCGAAGGCCTGGTCTCATTAAAATGCCTGTAATACTCCAGATCCACCCGTTCCGGCGCATACTGCATCTTCGGCCGGTACAGCGTCTCAAAGGCCTCTCTGTCCTTCAGAATATAGTCATCCTCCGAGGGAATGGAGACGACGCCCGGCTTGATCCTTTCAATCAGCCCCACCTCGTTCTGCACACGCCTGGAGCCGTCGGGAAGAACCTCCAGCTCCCTGTATTCAAAACGGGGCCGCAGGCCGTTATCCGTTCCTCTCACCTGGTTCCAGTTGAAATCCCATCCGATCAGGCGGTCCAGCTCCCTGTCCGCTTCGCTGCCGTCACGATTCCCCTGTTCGGCAAGCTCCTTCGGAATCTTTCCCTGCTGTGCCCATTCCTCCAGAAGGCTGCTCCAGTACCCGAAATGGACTGCCGGGAATCGGTCAACGGGCCGGAAATGCAGAATATTCATGGCGCGCTCTCTGTTTGTCATATCTTCCCCCTTTTATTTCTTTCCTTTATAATATTCGCTGACAGCGGCATAGAAGGCATTGATATTCTCCCATTTGGAAAGGGGCGGAATATCGCATCCGGAGGAGATGACAAAATTCGGATACTCCCCGCATCTGCCCAGCAGCTCCATGGTGGCGCTGCGGATGGATTCAGGCGTTCCGTTGCAGAACTCCCCTGCGGGATCCACATTTCCCATGACAACGGTGTGCTCCGGAACCTTCTCCAGGATTTTTTTCATATCCACGGCGTTGCCGAAATGATAGGCGGCCGATCCCGTCTCCAGGATGGAGTCCATCATCTGGACGGTATTGTTCCCGCAGTTGTGATAGATCACGAGGAATGTATCGTCCTGCACCGCATCCACAATCTTCTTTACATAGGGTGTGGAGAATTCCTCCGCCAGGGCCGGGGAGAGAAGTCCCGTCACAGGCTCCGCCAGAACCACGCCGTTGGCTCCCGCCTCCTTGAAGGCTCTGCAATACTCTATAATAAAAGCCGCAGATTTCTCCAGCACCTTCTCCACCATCTCCGGCTCGTCATAGCAGTCCATCATGATCTCCGCTACGTCCAGCAGCCTGGCGGCAAGGGAGAAGGGGCCGATGGCGCCGGCGAAGACCGGCCGGTCGGTGATGAGCTTCACCGCCTTCTCTATGGTTTCCACATACAGGCCGCTTCTGGCGCTCCCCACCTTCGGAACCTCCAGGGCATCCGCCTCTTCCTCGTCATGGACAATCCTGCCCACCACCGTGGGAACCTCCTTGTCCGTAACCCGGATCCGTGATCCGAAGCATTCTGCCTCCACGGATAAATCCATCAGGCTCACCGCCGCTGCGCTGTCCGTCTGCTCCGCAATCAGCTGCATTCCCTTTGCCTGCCGGTCACTGTCGGAGATCAGCTCTTTCACGCTGATTCCCAGAAGCTGTACCGCGGGAAAGGAAAGAACCGGCAATGCCTTTTTCACCGGAGACAGACGAAGCTCCTCCAGCCATTTTTTCATATTTCTCTCCATGGTCTCTGATAACACTCCCTTCTTTTTGCCTCTACGTACGGGCTATCGCTGCCGGACGCATGCCCCGGACATGCCAGGACGCAGGTTTCGTCTTTTCGCACAGGATTTTTCTCATACATCCCGCCCGGACGTCAGGCGCCGATTACCCCTGAATGAATACGCCGAAATACCTAAATTCAGATACCTTTTACGCAGGAACGAATGTGATGTCATGCTAACAGGCGGCGCACAGTGCCACCGCAGCCTCCGCGGCGCTGGCCGCGTCTGGGGTGTACTTGTCCGCGCCGATCTTCTTGCAGAAATCATCCGTCACCGGCGCGCCGCCGATCATGATCTTCACTTTATCGCGGATACCCGCTTCCTCAGCCTTCTTCACCACCTCTTCCATGACTCCCATGGTGGTGGTCAGCAGAGCGGAACAGCATATCACCTGGCAGTTCTGTTCGATTGCCGTATTGATATAGGTCTCCGGCTCCACATCCGTTCCCAGATCGATCACCTCCAGGCCCTTTCCTTCCATCATCATCTTCACCAGGTTCTTGCCGATATCATGCAGATCCCCCTTCACGGTGCCGATGCACACCTTGCCCGTGGCCTTGATGCCCGCTTCCTCGATGAGGGGCTTTAACACCTGGGCGCCCATGTTCATGGCCCTGGCCGCCACCAGCACCTCGGGCACATACACCTCATTATTCTTGAACTTTTCGCCGATGACGCTCATTCCGCCCAACAGGCCCTCGTTTAAAATCTGATCCACGGGAATGCCCTGGTCCACCGCCTGCTGCACCAGCTCCTTTACTACCTTTGCCTTTCCTTTCTGAAGATTTTCTGAGATTTCCGCAAGAATACTCATCTGTCTCTCTCCTCCTTTATATTCGTTATTTCTGAACTTTTTCTGGGTTTGTATCCGATATTGATTGGGTGTCATGGAAAACTGTGATTTAAACAGCCGGTAGAAGGAAGGCACATCCTTCAGACCGCAGCTGTATACGATCTGCTCGTTGGTCATCTCCGTCTCCTTCAGCAGACTGCAGGCCCTCGTCAGACGCACGCTGCGCAGATACTCATGAAAATATCCTCCGGTATCCCTGTAAAAGAGCTTGCTGAGATAGGATTTGCTCAGGAAGAGAGACTCCGCAATCTCCTCCAGCGTCAAATCCCTGTCCGAGTAACGCTCTCTCACCGTGCGCATGACATAGGAGACGATCCTCCTGTCCTTTGGCCGCAGAGCGCTGGCAGTGCGGGATTCCTCCGCATACCGCCCCAGCGTAATCAGCAGGACGGTCAAATGCGCCCTCACCGCCTCCATCCATTCCGGGGACTTTTCGGCGGCCTCCTGTTCCAGCATCTGCCAGAGCCTTTCCACCGTCTCCAGGGAACGGTTTCTGGCCGGCACCAGGGCCGCCAGGATATCTTCATCGAAAACGCCGTAACAATAGCGGGGACTGTCAGGATCCGCAGGTTCCCCCGTAAACCAATCCCCCACGTCAAAAATCAAATTGCGCACGGTAAAGGGTTCCTCTTCCTTCTTCCTGAAGCGTCCATGGGGTACATTGGCGTTGATGATATAGACATCGCCCCTCTTACATTCGAAGACCTTATTCCAGACGCAGACCATACCGCATCCTTCCGCCACAATGCTGATTTCCACAAAGTCATGAAAATGCAGATGGGACAGGGCAAAATCCGGCTGAAACACTTTATCGCACGGAACGGTATTCTGATAGATGGGATTCTCCTTCAGCCATTCATCTTTATATTGTTTCGTGGGCTGTCCGTCGGGATAAATCAACTTAATCTCCTCTCGCTGCCGTTATGCACTTTTGTTCCAGAACGCCAAATGATAGCATTTTCAGTGTACCATACTATGAAAAGAAATACAATATGGTAATATTGCCATTTGCCCGTATTTCTGGAAACAGAACTACATAATCCCTGGTTCTCCCGCTATGTACCTGCGGTTTGGCGCACAGCTCTCCTGCTCCTTTTCACTGCACACTTCCCCGCCCTATTCCGCCTTTACGCCCAGATCAATAAAATAACTGCCCTCATTGTTCCCATTGTTATCCTGTACATGATAATAGAGCGAATAAGGCCCTGCGGAACCCATGCGGGACTCCAATTCAGGATCCGCCTCCAGGAAACGGTCGCTGCTCTCTATCACCCATCCGATTTCGCTTGTGACGGATTCCCCCGGCTCCAGCACCCAATGATGTTTTTCGCTCTCCGTCCCCTTCTCCCAGTCCGTATCGTAATAACAGGCGTCGGCTGTTATGCCGATGGTAACCAGGGAAGCTCCGATGAATGAGATTACATTGGAAGTGCGGTAAATCTCCTGGGTTTTGTCCGTCGTGTTGGTAAATGTGATGGTAAGAAACAGAAATTTAAATCCTTCCGGAAGGTTTCCCTGATTATCCGCATCCGCTCCCGACGTAAAGATACTCAGCCTCTTCCGGTCCCTGTCTCCCAGGCTTCCCGTGTACTCCACATTTCCGATTTGATAGGAAATACCGTGTACGGTTGCCGTCTGGGTAACCGGCAGGATATTTTCCTCCTTCGTATAGAGATCGTCCATATAATATACCTCTGGTTCGCTTCCTTTCTGTGCCTGGCCGGAAGAGTCTTTTCCGCCTTTTCCCGATGTATCGGGATCCGCGGCGGTATCGCCGGAAGCTGCCCCATTCCCGGTACCGTTTTCTCCTGTGTTCTGCCCCTGCGCCCCGCCGTCGCCGCCCTGGGGCTGATCCTGCGCCGTCACGCCGTCCCCGGAGCTCTGATTCTGCACCAACCCGCCGTCCGCTTGGGGCGGAACCTGCCCCGCGCAGCCGGACAGCGCTGCTATCAATAAAGCTGTGGAAACTGCACTGGAAAGCATCTTTACAAATTTTTTTCTCATGGTATAGAACCTCCTCTTTTTTCTTATCATATCCTCCCAAAATCTCTTCACTGCATTTTTCGGACTTTCTGAGATACCAGTTTTGCTGGCGGAAAACGGAATCAGATGCCGGGAGGCTGTTTCTTGCTGTATCATAAGCCCCTGCTTCATAAGAAATCCCCCAGAAAATGCAAAAAAATTGCAAAGACCGTCTCCATGGACTGTCTTTGCATTTTCCTCCTCTAATTCAACACACTTGAAATTAAACTATAAACGATTTCAAAAAGACTATTGAGAAAAACCCTTTTAAGCGGTTTCTGGAAGGCAGACCGCCTTATCCCTGTGGTCACCCTTGTAATATATTTTGGATCAGACAGCTGGGACGCACCACTCTCCCTGAAGGAAATGTATTCCATTACTGACAGCACTGGCAGACACAATAAAGCGGATTGCAGAAAAATTTCATTTATCTGAGAGTGAATCCAGGGAAGCAGTATTGGTAGAAAGGCAGGGGGCGTGTTTAGGTCCAAGGCAAAGCCGCAAACCGGATCCTGTACCCGCAGAGTTCTCCCGCCGCGGCGTCATAGTATAAAACCAGGTCCCCCTGCCCCATAACGCATACAAGTACCGCTTCTCCTTCGTCCGCGCACACCTGCCATTCCCCCCGAACGCAGCAGTCCCATAGCGGCACCCTTTCCCCAATCTCCTGTACCGGCTCCTCTTCTTTCGTCGGCGCCGTCCCTTCTTCCATCGACTCCTCTTCCTTTCCCGTCCCCTTTTCCTGCAGAAGGGAGAGGTACAGCTCCCTTACACCGTTTCGGTATTCCCCGCAGTTTTCATAGATTCCGTCGATTTCTTCCACATAGAAACGCAGGCTGTCAGTCTCCGTGGTGCAAAGCTCCTGAAGGGCTGCCGCAGCCTCCAGCACCTCCCCCTCCGAAGGCTCCCTGCTGCTTTTACAGCAGATCAGGAAGGGAATCAGCTCCTGGTTCATGGCGGCGGACAGGAAGCAAGGCTCTCCCCCCTTTTCCGCCCGGGTCTGAAGCAGGAAGAACTCTTCTCCTTTCGCTGCCGCAAGATTATCCCAATAGTGCTCCTCCTCTTCCAGGCCTGCCAGCCCGAAGGCCTTCCCATAAAGCTCCGGCCCCTGGAAAGATCGGAAATAATCCACATGGACTTCCCTTGTCTCCTCCGATATGCTCTCCGCTTCCTCCCCCATGGGATACCGAAATCTGTCCATGAAAAGCGCCGGCGCAGTCAACAGCTCCTCCGCCGGCGCCTCCTCTTCATATACTGTTTTCTCCGCATCAAAAATACCGACATATACAACCGGCAGCAACAGCACCCCTGCCGCCAGAATCACCGCTGCAAGCGCCGCCGTCACAATCATCCATCTTTTTTTCATCTTTTTATCTTCTTTCCATCTTCCGGTTCCGTTTCCAGCTGATTCTTTCCATATCAATTCACTTTTTAAATTGGCTATATCCTGCTTAAGCCCGTTTCCTTCCTGTTTTGCAGCGAATCAGCTTGCCGAACATACATTTGGGCTTAGGATAATTCTTTTGTTCTGTCGCTTTAATTGCAACTGCAGATTGTTTCCTGTAAATTCCCATAAATGACTATGCATTGGACTCAACTGCTATAGTAAACGACTTTAAAATCTTTACTTTGACATGCTATGCCGATTGTCGTTGCTGTGATGGCTTTCGGGCAAAATAGGAATAGTTATGGCGTTCACTATAATATTAGGAATGAGCCTTCCCTGTCCGGCATCTGTTTCGGCAAAGTCATATTAAGCAGAGTAAAAAAGAAAGCTTTAATTGGCCTCAAGCGGCAGCACCGCACAGACTCTGGTGCCCCGTCCCTCCCGGCTTTCGATATGCAGGCTGCCGTGGTGGGCTTCCGCCACGGCCCTGCACAGGGCAAGCCCGACGCCGGAGCCTCCCTGGCTGCGGGAACGGGCCTTATCCACCATATAAAATGCCTCCGTCACGCGCTCCAGTTCCGCCTCCGGTATGCCTGTTCCGTAGTCCCGCACCGCAAGGACCGCATTGCCCTCTCTTTCCTCCAGCGTAACCAGAATCTCCTGTCCCGGTGCGGAAGCCTTCAGCGCATTATCCAGCAGATTCAGCACAAGGGATGTGAGCAGCGCTTCATCCGCCTCCACCCAGAGCTGCTGCAGCCGTCTGCGGACGGAGCATTGCCGCTTTGCGCAGACAGGTGCAAATACTTCCAGCGCCCTCTCCGTCAGCTCTCCGAAATTTACCGGGTGCAGGGCCAGTTCCGTCTCCCGGATGGTAATCAGCTCCATCAGCCTGGAGGAAAGGAGCTTGAGACGCTTTGCCTCCGCCGCAATGACAGCCGCGTATTCCCGGCGTTCCGCTTCCTCCATATCGCTCTTAATGGTCATAATATCCGCAAAGCCCAGAATAGACGTCAGGGGCGTCTTCAATTCATGGGCCATATTGGCGATAAAAATCTCCCTTCCCCTGGCAAGCTCCTCCGTCCGCCGGATGCTGGCCTCGATTTCTGCCGCCATCTCATTCATATGGCGGGATAATTCCGCCATTTCGTCATTTCCCTTTACCTGGATGCAGTATCCGTATTCTCCGCCGGCAATCTGCCCGGTGGCAGCCTCCAGTCGCTTCAGCGGTCTGGTCAGGTATAAAATGGTACACAGCAGGATTCCTGCCGTCAGAAGGGAGACGCCTCCGCACATCCACTGGCAGAATACCAGATCCTCCCGAAACCGGTCAAACAGTTCCGTCAGATCGGAAGATACCTCCACCCGATAGAAACGCCCCTCCCAGAAGGCCGTGGTGTCCATGCGGATCCGGGCGGTTCCGTCCTCCCTTACAAGCCGGGTTTCGGTGCTTCCCGCCTCCGGAGGAAGCTGTTCTACAGAAAAAGGAAAGGATCCCGGTCCATCCGGGTTTCCGGCAAAGACTCCGGCCAGGGGCTCTATGCGGATTTCATTTTCCCGCATGGAATACTGTACTCCCGCGTCCCGGGCCGAATCGGCCATGAACAGCTGTCCGTTTTCATTGAGACGAACTTTCGATATGATTTCTTCCGTCTCCGATTCTGTCAGCATCAGAGCGCCCTTCGCTTCCTTTTCCTCCTGAATCAGATGTCCCAGCTCCAGAACGGCTCCGTCGCAGATTGTACGTATCTTCTCCCTGGCCAGGGACAGGCTGTCTGCCTGATTCCGGGTCAGCAGAACCAGGCAGATCAAATTGGCCGCCAGTGCGGTCAGGCACAGCGTCATCAGGAAAATTTTCTGCCAGAGCCGCATAGCATCACTCCCTCTTCAGCAGCTTATAGCCATAGGTGGGGACCGTGACCAGCCGTCCCTGCAGCTGCAACTTCCTGCGCACCTGCTGCACATGGGTGTCCACGGTTCTGGTTTCTCCTGCAAAATCACAATTCCACACCGCCGCAAGCAGGCGCTCCCTGGAAATAACGATTTCCTGATGCTGTAAGAAAAAGGCCAGCACATCAAATTCCTTGGGGGAGAGGGCAATCTCTTCTCCCGCCTTTTCCACGGTATGCCTCTCCGTGTCCATCGTGATATCCCCATAGGTGTACAGGGTTTCTGCCTTGCGATGCCGCTTCAGCACCAGTTCAATCCGCGCCAGCAGCTCCAGTGCTTCAAAGGGCTTTACAATATAATCCTCCGCCCCTGATTTCAGTCCCCGCACCTTATCTTCCACGTCACAGACAGCGGTGAGATAGATCACCGGTATGCCGTATGATTTTATACGTTCCATTACCTCAAAACCGTTCAGGCCGGGGAGCATGATATCCAGCAGCATCAGGTCCAGATCTCCCCTGCCCGCTCTCTCCGCCGCGGACAGGCCGTCGCTGCAGATCTCGCTTTCATAGTTTCCCACGGCCAGGCAGGTCTGAATATACTTTGCAATATGTGCATCGTCCTCCACAATCAGTATCTTACAGGACATGGTATTGTCGCGCCTCCTGGTCTTGCCGCTTCGATCTGCCGCTTCTGCAGTCAAATACCCCGCCGCAGGCAACGGGGCATCAAGCTTGAAACGCCCCAAGAGGAATGCGTCCTTTGGACACATTGGTATTTGACCCTCGCGACATTCGCAAAGCCAATTGAATTGGCTTTACTGTCCGTGCAAGCACGGCCGCTTGGCTCATTGCTCGCGGGAATAACATACCGCAGACTATGTCCGCAGTCCGATAAAAAACCTGTTTTTCAGATCACCTGCTCCGGATCAGTCCGTGGAGTGTCTGCAGGGAGTGCACCTCCCCGTTGCCTGCCTTCTGCACATAGAGAATTCCCTCCACCGTAGCCCTGGCGGCCGCGATGGTGGTCATGTATGGGATCTTCTTCTTGATGGCGGCCTTCCGCAGGTAGCTGTCGTCATGCGCGCTGTCGTCCCCCACAGGAGAATTGATGATCAGGTCGATCTCTCCGTTGGTGATGAAGTCCAGCACATTGGGCCTGCCCTCATAGAGCTTCTTCACCAGCTTCGCCTCTATGCCCGCCTCGTTCAGCAGGGCGCAGGTGTTTCCGGTGGCAAGGATCTTAAAACCGGCCTCCTTGAAGGCCCGCCCTACTTCCACCACCTCTGCCTTATCCCTGCGGTTCACGCTGATCAGCACCGTGCCGCTTAAGGGGAGCCTGGTCTGGGTAGCCTCCTGGGATTTGAAGAAGGCTTCGCCCACAGAGGCGGAGAGTCCCAGCACCTCGCCGGTGGAGCGCATCTCCGGTCCCAGAATGGGGTCCACCTCCGGGAACATGTTGAAGGGGAACACCGCCTCCTTCACGCCGTAGTAGGGGATATCCTGCTCCTTCAGCTCCGGCACGGGGGAGGGTCTTCCCGTGATATCCGCGGTGATAATCTCCGTGGCCAGGGGCACCATGCGGATATTGCAGACCTTGGAGACCAGGGGCACGGTGCGGGATGCTCTCGGATTGGCCTCCAACACATACACTCTGTCGTTCTCAATGGCGTACTGCATGTTCATCAGACCCCGCACATGCATCTCCTCCGCGATTTTACGGGTGTATTCCTTGATGGTGGCCACATTCTCCTCCGAGATATGCCGGGAAGGAATGATGCAGGCGGAATCCCCGGAATGAATGCCGGCCAGCTCGATATGCTCCATGACGGCGGGCACAAAGGCATGGGTTCCGTCGCTGATAGCGTCCGCCTCGCACTCGACGGCATGGTTCAGGAAACGGTCGATCAGAATCGGACGATCCGGTGTCACGCCCACCGCCGCCTTCATATAATCGGTGAGGCTGGCGTCATGGTACACCACCTCCATACCCCGGCCTCCCAGTACATAGGAGGGGCGTACCATCACGGGGTAGCCGATCCGGCGGGCGATCTCCAATGCCTCCTCCACGGTGGTGGCCATACCCGACTCCGGCATGGGAATCTCCAGCCTGTCCATCATGGCCCGGAACTGGTCCCTGTCCTCCGCCAGATCGATGACGTCCGGCGCGGTGCCCAGGATCCGCACCCCGTTTTTCTCCAGATCCGCCGCCAGGTTCAGGGGAGTCTGTCCGCCGAACTGGGCAATCACGCCCACGGGCTTCTCCTTTTTATAAATGCTCAGCACATCCTCCAGCGTAAGCGGCTCAAAGTAAAGCTTGTCCGAGGTGTCGTAATCCGTGGACACGGTCTCGGGATTGCAGTTGACGATGATTGTCTCAAAGCCCAGCTTCTTCAATGCCAGAGAAGCATGGACGCAGCAGTAGTCGAACTCGATTCCCTGGCCGATGCGGTTGGGTCCCCCTCCCAGGATCATCACCTTGGGTCTGTCGCTGCGGACGGGATTTTTGTCCTGTCCGTTGTAGGTGGAATAATAATAGGCGCTGTCGGGAGTACCGCTGACATGGACGCCCTCCCAGTTTTCCTCCAGCCCCAGGGCAATGCGCCGCTCCCTGACCTCCTGCTCCAGAATCTGCAGAAGGATGCTTAAATATTTATCCGAAAATCCGTCTTTTTTTGCACGAATAAGTATATCATCAGCAGGGAGACTGCCCCTGCAGGATAAAAGAGCCTTCTCCTCATCCGCCAGCTCCTGCATCTGTTGGATGAACCATTTCTTCACATGGGTGGCCTCATGGATCTCCTCCACGGACGCACCCTTCTTCAGGGCTTCATACATGGCAAAATGCCGTTCGCTGGAGGGATTCGCCAGCATACGCAGCAGCTGTTCCTTTGACCTTTCCTCCATCTGCGAAATCTGCCCCAGGCCGTAGCGCCCGGTCTCCAGAGAACGGATGGCCTTCTGGAAGGCTTCCTTATAATTCTTGCCGATGCTCATGACCTCGCCCACGGCCCGCATCTGGGTGCCCAGCCTGTCCTCCACGCCCTTGAATTTCTCGAAGGCCCAGCGGGCGAACTTGATCACCACATAATCCCCGTCGGGCACATATTTATCCAGTGTGCCGTATTTTCCGCAGGGAATGTCCTTCAGGGTAAGTCCGGCCGCCAGCATGGCACTGACCATGGCGATGGGGAAACCCGTGGCTTTGGACGCCAGGGCGGAGGAACGGGAGGTTCTGGGATTGATCTCTATGACGATGATCCGGTCGCTGACCGGGTCATGGGCGAACTGGACATTGGTGCCTCCGATGACCTGCACGGACTCCACGATGCGGTAAGCCTGTTCCTGAAGCCTCTTCTGTACTTCTTCGGATATCGTGAGCATGGGGGCCGCGCAGAAGGAATCCCCCGTGTGCACGCCCATGGGATCGATATTCTCAATGAAGCAGACCGTGATCATATTGCCGTCCGCATCCCGGACTACTTCCAGCTCCAGCTCTTCCCAGCCCAGGATGGACTCCTCCACCAGGACCTGGCCCACCAGGGAGGCCTGGAGGCCCCTGGCGCAGACGGTGCGCAGCTCGTCCTTATTGTATACCAGGCCGCCGCCTGCACCTCCCATAGTGTAAGCGGGCCGCAGCACCACGGGATAGCCCAGCCCGTCCGCAATCTGCAGGGCTTCCTCCACGGTGTAGGCCACCTGGCTTCTGGCCATCTCTATCCCCAGGGCGTTCATGGCGTTCTTGAATTCGATGCGGTCCTCTCCGCGCTCGATGGCGTCCACCTGCACGCCGATGACCTTCACATTGTATTTCTCCAAAATACCCGCGCCGGCCAGCTCCGCGCAGAGATTCAGGCCCGACTGCCCTCCCAGGTTGGGCAGCAGGGCGTCCGGACGTTCCTTTGCAATAATCTGCTCCAGGCGCTCCCTGTTCAACGGTTCGATATAGGTGACATCCGCCATCTCCGGATCCGTCATGATGGTGGCCGGGTTGGAATTTACCAGCACAATTTCGTAACCCAGCTTCTTCAGCGCCTTGCAGGCCTGGGTGCCGGAATAGTCAAACTCACAGGCCTGGCCTATGATGATGGGGCCGGAGCCTATGATCAGTACCTTTTTGATATCAGTTCTCTGTGGCATGTTGTAACCTCCTGTTCAAGTTATCTCATTTTACCATAACTGAGGAGGTTTTACAAATACCGAAATAAAATAATATACTAAAATTTTCAGGCCTGGCAGGCGGTCATGTCTCATGGGACCGCTGCAATCTCAGAAACCGTTTGACTCCGGCTCATCACAAAACAATTTACATCCTACCTTCTGGCTCTCCGCCGCAGAAACAGAATCAGGAGCAGGGACAGGAGCAGAACCGCGGCCCCGCAGCCGGCTGCAGTCCAGATAAGCGCGGCCTTCGGTTCCGTGTCTCTCACCACCCGGAAGCTCCCCGGCTGTTCCATGGAAAATACCAGATAGCTCCCCATCGTTTCGGCAGGGACTTCCGTATAGACGCCCTCCTTCTCCACCTCTATATGGATATCCTCCGCGTCCTCGCACAGCAGGCGCACCTGTACCGCCCCCGCATAGGAGCCGTCCCTTATCCATTCCGACACGGCCTCTCCGCCTTCGGGGCAGAGGATGGAGAAACCGCGAATATCATCCGTGTACGGCTCCAGGACAAGCCGTGTTCCGGGCAGAAATTCTCCCTCCACCAGCAGCTTCGGGCGGCCGTTTTCATCCTTCTCGCCGCTCTCCAGGGCTCCCACCCATTTCTCGTACCGGGCCTCCAGAATTCTGTTCCCGGTGACGCGGTCAAAATCAAATTCCGGCCATACGCCGTAGTATCCTTCCTTTTCGGGTATCGCAGGTATCCGCTCCGGCCCGATCCGGTCCCCGTAACCGCATTCCAGGGAAGCCAGCTCTCTTCCGTCCGCCAGGAAAATGATGGTGAACCGCGAAAAAGCATCCGGCACGCCGTCCATCCGGCATAGCTCCTCGTAGGAAAGGGGCGCGGCGCCTCCCTGATAGCCGATGCCGTCCACTCCGTCCGGACCTCCCTCCACATAGTAATTGCCTGCCAGAACGCCCTCCTTTTCCAGTCTCCCGGCGATGGCTCCGCACCCTTCTCCCGTGACCTCCAGCTGAGAATAGGCATAGCTGCAGAAGATATCGCAGCCCTTTCCCGCGATGCCGCCCACGGCGTTTTTCCCGGAGCAGTTTCCCATGGCGTAACAGCTCCTGATGGCATAAGCGGAGCCTCCCGCAATACCGCCCACATAGCTTCCGCTGCTGCTGGACACGTCCCCGTAGGACTCGCAGGAGATGACCGCCCCATAATCCGCCTTTCCCACAATGCCCCCGGCATAGTCCTTTTTCGCGTTTACCGTTCCCTGGTTGCGGCTGTCCCGGACCACCGCCTTGATGGTCCGCTCCACGTCGAAGCTCTCCGCTCCGGTGAGCGTGATATCGTCCTCCGGATCCAGATCGTATTCTATGGCAATCTGGCCCACGATACCGCCCACATTGGTATCCGCCTCCACCGTTCCCCCGTTGACGCAGCCGGTCACCTTGCCCTGCTGAAAGGAGGTGGTGTCATATTGGGCCATGTCCTCCTCTCCGTAGACTGCCGGATTTTCGGCATCTGCTCCCGGGGTTCCGGCTCCGGATTTCGGATTTCCGCTCCCTGCTCCCGAACCTTCCGTTCCCGATTCCGGATTCCCGGCTCCTGTTCCCGGGGCTTCGGTCCCCGATTCTGAGGCTCCGGTTCCTGGCTCCTTCGCCTCCCCGGCAGCGCTCTCGTCCGAAATGTCTTCCACGGTAAAGCCCTCATAGCGGAAGAGATCGTCCCTGATCTCACTGATGAGCCTCCGCAGCACCCTGGCCTGGGCCGCCAGCGCATCCGCATCGGCATCCGCGCCCTCCGCGCCGTCCCCCAGAACCCGCGCCAGCTCCTCCAGAGAATTCCCCGCCGCCTCCATTTCCGCGTTGAATACGCTCAGATTGTCATTGATTCCCCCGGAACGGTCGCCCGTGGCAGAGGTCATATTGTCAAGATGAATTCCCATGCTGTCACCAAACCTGCGCAGCGCCGCCCTGTAGCTTTCCCTGTCTCCCTCCGTGCCCTGTTCTCCCAGGTCCTTTCCCAGGTCCTTGAGCGCTCCGCTGATGCCGGTGAGCTCCTGATTGTACACATACCACAGCTCCCCCGCCGTTGCCAGGAGATTTCCTCCAGCCGCATTGGCGTTCTTCAGACTGGCGGTCAGATTCTCCGAAAGGCCCGAGGCCCGGTTTCCGACACTGTCCAGATTCTGCTGATAATTCTCCAGCAGATCCAGGAACCGGTCCGTCTCCCGGTCCAGCTCCTGAAGCTTGTCGTTCAGATACCGGACCTCCAGGAAGGGCTCCATCTGCCCCGCGATTCCGCCCACATCCTTGCGCCCCTGAATATGCCCCGAATTGGTACAGTTCTGCAGATAGCCCTGATGCAGCCTGCCCACGATACCTCCCACATTGTATCCCACATGGGGATAGCCCACGGACCCCGTGTTGATGCAGTAATAGATCTTGCCGTCGCAGATTCCGGCGATTCCTCCGCTGTCCACATGAGCCGTCACATTGGAGGTGCTGTTCCAGTCCTCCAGGCTTTCCATAGTGATATCCTCCAGGTCGTAGGAAACCTCCTCCCCATGGGTGTTGATCTCCCCGGCGTTGGCGCAGTGGCTGATAATCCCGTGGCTGCTTCCCGCAATGCCGCCCGTGGAATGATTTCCAATGACCGTCCCGGCGAAGGTGCATTTCCGGATCTCGCCCCCGTCTTCGTTCACTCCCGCGATTCCGCCCACTTCGTCGTTGCCCGACACATTTCCCGCAAAGCTGCAGTTTTGGATTCTGCCGTAATTCACTCCGGCGATTCCTCCCGCCTGATTCTGGCTCCCCCCGGGCGCCACTCTTCCCTCCACGGAAAGGTTCTGCACCGTACCGCCCTCCTGGATATAGCGGAACAAACCCACGGCGGAGCCTTTATCCTCCAGCTCCAGGTTCGATATGCTGTGTCCTGCCCCGTCAAAGATTCCTCCGAAGCTGGGGATGCACAGCCCCCTGTTCTCCTGCAGGAAAATATCCTCCGTCAGCTTTACATATTTGTCCCGGGACCAGACGTCCAGCGTACAGGCTGCCGCCAGCTCCGCCAGGTCCGCCTCCGAGGAGATCTCAATCACCGTGTACTCCCGCTCCCCTGCCTCCTGCGCTCCTGCCGTACCGGCAAGATAATTCTCATAGACCGCGTCCCCCGCCGCCAGAGCTTCCGGAGCTTCTGTGTATCCCCCTGCCAGAAGGAGAGCTGCCGTCATAAATGCGGCTGCTTTTCTGATATTTCTTTTTCCGCTCATCTGTTTCCGCCCCGCTTTCCCTGCATCTTTGTCCCGTTCTCTTCCGGCTCCGCAGCCTCTCTGCCTCTTTTCCTTCGGCTGTGCTTCTTCGCACTGCCGCTTTCGGGCCGCTTCCTTCGGGGACCTCTTTTACCGGCAGCGCCCTCCTCTGGGCATTCCTCTCCGGATTCCTCTCCCGTTTCCTTCTCTCTACACTCTCTTCCACGGACTTTTTCCTCCTGGAATTCTTTCCCTGCGGATTTTACCTCCCCGGGCTCCTGCTCTTCGTTTCCGATGCTTTCGTTTCCATCTCTTTTTTTCCCATTGCCTTCGTTTCCGATGTCCTCTTCCCCGGAATCCTCCGGCGCGCATTCCTGCACCTGACCGGTTAAGAACCCTGCCGGCCCGTATTCGTCCTCTTCCGGCTTCCTCAGCACCTCCATGGCATCCTTCGCCCTCAGCACGGCTCCCATTTCTCCCTCGATGACGCCGGAGAAATCCCCCTCGATGATACCGTTCACATATCCTCTGATATGCCCGTTCATGCGGATCCGCCCGCTGGCGGGCAGGGGCTTCGCCAGGTCGCGCTTTAAGGTAAAGGCCGTCTTCTCAATGATGATATCCCCTATGAGCAGTGTCTGGGGCAGCACCAGCAGCACCAGGGCGATGGAGGTCAGAGTCCCCCGCCCCAGAGCCAGGCCGATGGCCGCCACCACCGCGTTGGTGGATACATTGCTGATGATAAAACCCGCCGCCACCAGCACCAGGCCGCTGGTGACAATGGTGGGAAAGGCCTGGTTTAAAGTCTCCACGATTGCCTCCTTGATGGGCATATAGGTTTTCAGCTCCATATACCGGCTGGTGATCACGATGGCATAATCGATGGTGGCTCCCATCTGAATAGCCGAGACCACCAGGTATCCCAGAAAATACACAGGTTCCTTCAGAAGATAGGGCAGCGAGAAATTCATCCAGATGCTCCCCTGTATGGTCACCACCAGGAGTACGGGAAGCCCCGCCGACTGGAAGGTGAATAAGAGGATAATCATGACGAACAGCGCCGTCAGCACCGTGATAATGGTATTGTCCATGGCAAAGGCCGCGCTCAGATCCCTGTCGCTGGTGGAATTGCCCACCAGATAGATCTCTTCTATATCATAATAATGCGCAACGGCATTCCGTATTTTATCCAGCACGGCATAGGTTTCCTCCCCTTCCGCCGGCACGTTCAGCTCCAGCACAAAGCGGGAGTATTCCTCCCCCAGGAGTTGATTCCTGGCAATGCTGATCTGGGAATAGGCGTCCGTCATGGTCTCCTCCAGCTCCTCCTCCAACGTGATATTGCCGCTTTCCTTCTGGTCATAGAGGAAGAGGAACATATCGATCAGAGGAACCCTGTAATCCCCCACCCCGTCGATCAGAGCGCCGTAATCGCTCCGGTCCACCGCGTAGGTCATGTAAAAAAGGTCCGCCACCTCCACATCCAGATCGATGAGCTCCGCAAACTCCCTGGGACTAAGCGTCTGGGTCAGCAGATAGCCGTCCATGGCCTCTATATTAGCAAGCCCCATGCAGGAATCCACCTCCGGCATCCTCTCCAGCACCTTCAGCGCCTGGGCTTCCCTCTCGTAATCCCCACCCGGAACCAGCACCGCCAGCTGGTTCACCTCGCCGAATTCCCGGTTCACCATGCTCACGGAAAATTTATTGTCGCTCATGGTTTTGGATTCCAGAGAATTGACATCATATACATAATCGGCCTTGCCCGAAAGCACAAAGGCTATGATCACCGCGGCCACCAGAAGCGGAGGCATGATGTAGCGGGTATGTACACAGAATTTTCCCACCACCGTAATCTTCGGCACAAAGCTCTTGTGATGGGTGGCGTCTATGGCTTTGGAAAAGGTCAAAAGCAGGCCGGGCATCAGGAAGAACACGGAGAACAGGCTCAGCACGATGGCCTTAGCCAGAATGATTCCCATGTCGTAGCCGATCCTAAACTGCATGAACATCATGGCCACCATACCGGAGACGGTGGTCAGGGAGCTGGAGGAAATCTCCGGTATGGCCTTGCTCAGCGCCACAATCACCGCCTCCCTGGCGTCCTTGTCCTCATGCTCCTCCATGAAGCGGTGGGCCAGGATAATGGCGTAATCCAGCGCCAGGGCCAGCTGCAGCACCACCGCGATGGAATTGGTGACAAAGCTGATGGTGCCGAACCAGTAGTTCGTGCCCTTGTTGAGGATGGCCGCCACAATAAAGGTAGCCAGATACACGGGAATCTCCGCATAGGTGGTGGAGGTAAAGAGCAGCACCGCCACAATCACGACACCCGCCAGCACCAGGATCAAGATCATATCGCTGTCCAGATCGTCGGCGTCCCGCTCCTCCTGCCCGATATCGGAGGAATAATACACATCGTACCCCTTCAGGGAATCCAGCACCCCGTTTAAATATTCCAGCGCGGCTTCGTCTCCCGCCTCCCCATCGAAGGTGATGGAATACATGGCTTCCATATTGTGGTAATGCTTTTCGCTGTCATCGAAGTCCAGCATAATCACCCCGTCCATCCCCTCCAGGCGGCCGGCCAGCTCTTCGGCCTCCTCAAAGGTCACATTGCAGACCATGACCCTGGCCGTTCCGTAGGTGATAAACTGGGCGTCCATCAGATCGATCCCCTGCCTGGTCTCGGTGGTGTCCGGCAGGTAGGTGGTTAAGTCATTATTGACCTTCACCTTATCCATGGACAGAATGCTGAATATGATCAGCATGATAAAGATCAGGTAGAATCCCTTCCTCTTATCCACGATCAGGGTGGCCAACTTCACCATGAATGAACTGTCTTTCTTCTCTTTTTCCATAAGATCCTCGCTCCTTGTTTCCTTGCTGCTTCGGAAGAAACCCGACATCCTTATTGCATAGATATCCGCGGATAAGTTATTTCCGCCCGGTTTCCGGAATGATTTTACCGGCCCGGCTTTATCTGTCTTGTACATAGACTTACCCGGCGAATCGAATCTATCCGGCTTAACAGGCTTACCCGGCTAACCGAATCTATCCGGTTTAACAGGCTTACCCGGACAATGTTTTTTAATGGACATTTTTTTTTTAATGGACAAGTGTTGAATTTCTTCTGAAATGATATTATAATGAGAGTCATGGAAAACACAATACACATTTTACCGCCCATTGTGCATTAATAGACAAAATCCATTTAAATGATGATTATTCATAAAAAATTCAGAGATAAGGTGAGTTACCATGGCAACGGACAAAACAGACCGCAGGGTACGCAGAACCAGGGCTCTTCTCCTGGAGGGGCTGATTGGCCTGATGAAGGAAAAGGATATCAAGGATATCTCCGTGAAGGAGCTGTCGGACCTGGCGGACATCAACCGGGGCACCTTCTACCTGCATTATAATGATATTTTCGATATGGTGGAAAAGCTGGAGGAGCAGCTCTTCGCGGAGTTCAACAGCATTTTGGACCGCAATCTGAAGGAAGGGAGCCCCCTGCATTCTCCCCAGTCCACTCTGCTTGATATTTTCACCTTTCTGGAAAGGCATCGGGAGCTGGCGAAGGTCATGATCGGCCCCCATGGGGACCTGGCCTTCGTCAACCGCCTGAAGGCCCTGGTGGAAGAGCGCCTCTGGCATCTCCTGGAGCCGGAACTGCCCTCCCCGGAGTCCGGATACGGCTGCGCCTTCATCGTATCCGGATGCATCGGCATCATCGAACTATGGCTGGGCCGCTCCGATTCCCGCTCTCCGGAGGAAATGGCCGGAATCTGCGCGCGGCTTCTCCAGGGCGGGTATTTGCCGCAGTGAGTTAAGAAGGATTGGCTGGATTTGTATGAAGCAAATGCAGAGGATACTTAAACTCTGTTAATTTTTAATTCCGGATTATTATATGTATTAATATTTATTGAATCCACAACACCTCCTGTTTCTTTATCTATTACAACTATATTCATTCCGGTTTTGTTCATAGAATAATCTATGTTGTCAACTACAATTTCACTCTTATACGCTCCTGTCGGCTCCGTAAATCCTTTGCTCTTTATCCGGATTTTGCAGCGTTCCAATGTTGCTGTAGTAGTCAGCCATACAACAATTGTATTCACCAGGTACACCATACTGGAATGGACACACCTTAAGGAAAATGATGAGAAAACCTATGGCGAGCTATTCTTCATGTTCTGTGATGACATCCAGGATATGGATTTAGCCAATGCACTCCAGATCCTTATGGCCCTGTTTGTGGAGCAGTTTTCTGCTTTTGCGGCAGATATCACAGCCTGTATCAAAAGTAAAGTGACCGAATGGATAAACTCTCAGGCGGCATTTATACAGGCTCTGTTTAAAAATATCTGCTGGGAAAGTTGAGTTAATAATGATTGACTTTTTCATGGTTTCAGTTTATTGTTTAGTTAATTGTTTTAAAAGGAGACTGTCGTTATGATCTATAACAACAATGAACAATTAGTGACTGAACTAAAAAAATGCTTCTCGATACAAGATACAGTCAGCGAGACATTGCCAAACAAATGGGCATATCACCCCAGGCACTCCAAAATCTCCTTAACAAAAAGCAGTTGTGACGCACATCTGGCAGAAAGCAATTTTCAAACACGCTCTAGACTGCATAAATTGTGATTTATTAATTGGTTTCTCTGTCAGACCAGCTTCTGCAAATACCGAAGAGTAAGAAGAACGCCGTGGATATCTATTAATCTTAGTGTGCTCTACTGGTAGCATTAGAGAATATACCATACCAAACTATATACAGCAATCAAGCAGAAAGGAAGTGTTACAATGCCAGCATTACAACCGCCGTCAGTTCTTACCACTCTGGAGGAATATGAGTCTCTCCCAGAGGATGTCAGGGCAGAAGTATTTGATGGGCAAATCTATTACATGGCCAGCCCATCAGAAATCCATCAGACAATTTCCACCGAGCTGACTACTATCCTCAACACCTATATCAAAAGCAAGAAAGGCTCCTGCAAGGTATTCCATGCCCCATTTGATGTAAAGCTTGGTGACGCCCCCCTTACCATAGTTCAGCCTGATCTTATGATTATATGCGACAAGAGCAAATTGGACGGAAAACGCTGCAATGGTGCGCCTGATTTTATCATCGAGATTGTCTCCCCCGGTAATCCGTCAGATGATTATATTCGAAAGGCATACTACTACAAAAATGCCGGAGTCCGTGAGTATTGGATCGTAGATCCCCGCCGAAAGACTGTGACTGTCAATTATTTTGAGAACAATATCATAAGCGTTCAGTATCCTTTTGATTCCATTATCAAGGTCAATATCTATGATGATTTGCAAATCAATTTCTCCGAGATTGCGGATCTGCTAAACATTTAGAAACTGTTAAGAAATAACTTTGCATTTGGTGCAGATGCGAATTCAGCCAAGCCAAATGTGAAGATTTATTTCTGAACAGTTCCTTAGCCATAAAGAAATGGCTGTCGGGAAACAGATCGTCCGAAGCAGGAGCGCATATGCGCGGGCTTTGCGAATGTGGAAGTCGGGTTGGATGCTCCTTGGAGAGCGTCCAACCGCACAGGTGGAAATAAGCTCTCCCCTATCTCACAGAAAATCCACCGACATAACCTTGTCCGACTTCATGAGAATATCGTAAACCAAATTGCGTCCACGAAATCCTCCTCTGTACGTGCAGGGTTCAGGTATGGGGATTCCATACGCCCCGTGGCAACGCCAAAAAAACCGATCAGGCTGGTCGTCCCATGGCGGATGTATTCAAATTCCATACGTGCCGCTTTCCCGGGGATTACAAGCTTGTCCGAGTATTTGTGCTCCAGTGGCTGGCTTCGTCCCCCAGTTCTTCTGTAATGTCCCTGTAGTGCAAAACCACGGCATTGTCCCTGGTAAACTGCAGTTTCATTGTCTCCAGCCGCCCCTCCTTCCAGGACATATCCACCTCAGCGCCGCCTTTGGCCCGGAGCCCGGACACGCTGCCCTCGCTCCATTCCGCGAGAAGGGCGGGCAGCAGGAAAATCTCGCCGTCCCTGCTCTGCAGCAGCATTTCGGCAATGCCGGAAGCCACGCCGAAGTTCCCGTCTATCTGGAAGGGCGGGTGACTTCCGAAGAAATTAGGGCAGGTTCCCGATGCATTGCCTTCCGCCAGGTGCAGCTGGCACCTGATCAGGCGAAGCGCCCTGTCCCCGTCCTTTAGCTTACACTATCACATATAAGGCGAATTCGAAGTTCTGCCCCTCTGTGCAGAATTACGCCGCGAAGCATCTGACAGCTGATTCTCCATCCAAAGCTGCCGATGCCGGAAGAGGGTTCTCTGATACCGCCAACTGGCCGCTGATTCTCTCGTCATTCCGGTTCGGATGATTTCGTATCAGGTCATAGATCGGAATAATGGAAGACAATTCTTCCAGCATTTGCCTGTGTTCAGGCTATCATGGTTTCAGGGAAATGGCAAGAGAAAAATAGTTTTGGATGCCGTCATTCTGCCAGTATTCCGCGCTCTCAGACGGCTTCCTATGGGCTTAAGCTTATAGAACAGAGTACGGAGGGATCTGTCAAAGGTATGGCAGAAATAAGTAAAAGGACATTCATACTCTGTTGATTCTTAATTCAGGATTACTATATGTATTGATATATATCGAATCGACAGCAATCTCCTTCTCTTTATCTATCACTTTTATTCGGTTTTATATGCCAAGCAGCTCGGCATGCTTATGTATCCTATAAATAATTCAGATTAATCATAAAGCACCTGGAACACTGCGTCTATCAATAATTTTTTTGTAAAATATCCCTCTCTGAGCAGTTTGCCAAAAGATGCTACCCGAGTTACCATCTGATTATATTGCCCTTCGGTCATACATTCTATTTTCCGTACTGCCTCATCCAAAGAATCAACAGCAAGTCCCAAATTTTTTTCAAGAATAGTATTCGCCTCAGGAATGCTGTTAGGAACTATTACCGGCAGACCTGCGGCAAGATAGGTACTCAGCTTACAACAGGCATTGTGCTTCATGTATTCTTTCCAAATAACGTCCTCTGTCCATAGCAGCCCAAACCCTCCATTCCTTCTAAAGACATCAGCCATAATGTTTTCGTTGCTAAACCACCCAATGCAATCGATGTTTTTGCCTTCTGCCCATGCATTTTCCTTTTCCGTCACTATTAATTTTACCATATCATACGCCCAGTCCCTGGCAAAGGAAAATTTCGGCATATTGATGTCTCCTGCAAACTGAATCACCTTATTAAATCGCGGAACAATTGCCGAGTCAATCAAAATTGGAGAGTCCCACATTCTCTGTATAATAATTTTGTTTACAGACAGCCCCTTAGAGCATAAGAAATCAGCCATATTTTGCGACGGTAAAATAATCAGATCCGATTGATTATAAAAATTTATATATCTGTTAAACATTCCATCATCTGCATTGAACATTAATGGTTCCACATCATGAATAAAAATTATTTTCTTTAATCCTCTATAAGCGCTTAAGTGCCTGAGCAACGTCTCCTCAAAATCAATCCCGTTCCATACAGGATGCTGGAGAATCACAATATCTTCATGGCCTACTGAAGCAAGTATCCCATCTATCCTGGCACGGAGCATCTCTGGAGAATCACCTCCACGATAGCAATATATATCCAATTCATTATATTGAAGATATTTTTTAGCGATATCTGCTACCATATTTTGTACCTGCCCTGCTGTCCCATATAATCCATACAGATTCGTAATGTGAACTCTCAAACCTATATCCTCCACACAATTAGTTTCCATGCGCAATTATCATTTTCAATACCTACTTAAATTTGAATAATCAAGTTGCCCTATCGCGCTGCTATAATAAATGTTTTTCTAGATCAAATATAAATTATAAATCTACGGGGCTGTCCCGCTTGCGTGAAACAGCCCCGCCTCAGCTAAAAGAAAATATTCAAGAACGCCAGAACCACCCAAACCACTGCCAGCACAATATGTACGATCTTCAAGATCTTATTCTTCGTACACACCACCAGAGCCGCACTGTACACCGCCAGTATAAACTCCAGAATAATTACCACCGTAACTGCATCCAATCCTGTTCCAAACATCGTTTTGCCCTCCTGGTTTTCATTTTTTATTTCAAAAGATCTGCATATGCAGCCGCCTCCTCCGACATGGCCGCTTTTTTCTGCAAATCAATTTGCCGGTTCAACCTGTCCTCCTGTCCCATCACTTCATGCAGGAAAGCCGCCATGGCCCGGTCATTATCAAACACATGCTCCGGAGCAATGAACGCCCTGTTGTGCAGCGTCTGTCGGAATCCGAGAATCAGCTGGCTGTGTAAGAACGCCTGCTTCACCGCCGACAGGATTTCCGATTCATGATTAATATCCAGATAGTAATCGCAGCTATCAAACAACTCCTCTATCTTTTTTGTCTTCGCTCCCGGGTAGAGCGTTACATTCTCGTATCGGGACAGGCTCATCAGCTTAGACGACATCTCCGTGATGGCTGCAATATGAATATGCATCCGGGGAAGAGCCTTAATCAGCTCCTCACCTTTTTCAATCCTGTCGGAATTCGTACAGATCAGCGCATGATTTTGACAGGTATTCTGTCTGCTGTACGCATAGGCAAATCCAAGGGGCTTCAGCACCTCCACGGGTGCTCCAAGCGCAATCAGCTTCTCATAACTGTCCTTCTTCTGCGCATAGATGGATTTCACCCGCTTCGATCGCCCCTCAAGAATCATCTGCATATTGCCCGGTATATCGTTCCTTGCGCTCTCCTGCCAGAACAGTATATCTTCCTTCCTGCCCTCCGGCATCCGTTCCGACACGAACAGCGGCGTGGACAGGGAATTAAAGAACAGCCTGCTCTCCATGGCGCCCAGATCTTCCAGGAGCTTTAAGATCAGTTCTATTTTATTCTTATATACGTAGACCCTGCCGCCCCGGTTCAGGACGATATCATTTGTCACGAAATTCTCCAGCAGCGTCTCCCTGCCTTCCCCGTCGAAATATGCCCTGCAGAAACGCTTTCCATCCTTGCTGAAAAAGGTTCTGGCGTACAGCGCCCCGTACCTGTTGTAATGATCGCTGGAGCGGACGGTTCCCTTCTCATCCATCCAGTCCACTACCCGCACCAGCCTTTTGTGCTTCGGCTCCGCATAAAAAATCCGCCCCCGTTCCCGGTGCAGGTCATGC
Organism: uncultured Acetatifactor sp.; assembly: GCA_910589035.1. Lineage (GTDB taxonomy): Bacteria > Bacillota > Clostridia > Lachnospirales > Lachnospiraceae > Acetatifactor. Next base: position 76,467 of record CAJUSI010000006.1, read on the forward strand.
ACCTTCCCGTCGGAATTATTTGCACTGATCTCCCAGTAATCCGGCACATTGATCTGGTTAAAATATCTCGGCTTCCCCGGCGCCTTACCGCTTTCCCCGAAATCACCGCAGAAATACTGATATACCGAAACCACATCCTCCGGGAAAAACCCGTCGTCCCCGATTACGACCACAGGCCCCGTAAAGCCGGCGCTCCGGAAGGATCGGTGGAGCATTTCGCTTTCTTCCCCGTAGTTGTCCAGCAGAAGAACCATATCCGTCATCCCACTATGTTTTTCCATTTCAGCTCCACCTCCTTCGTAAGGAATCCTTTTGCCTTCTCATATGAATGTGCATGAAAGCTGTCCAGATCAGCCTCCATAAAAAGGCGTATCAGCCGGTCCGTCAATGCTTGGATCTTCTGTTTCTGTGTGGTATTCTCATCCACCGGAATCAGGTATCCGTTTTCCCCATCATCGATAAAAGTGGGATTCCCGTACCGCACGTCGAAGCCGATAATAGGAAGCCCGCCTCCGACGGCTTCCATAAGAGTCAGGCCAAATCCCTCGCTCATGGAGCCGGACAGATATAATTCGTAATCCTGATAAACCTCTTTCAGATTCTGCTGGCCCCGGAGAATAATATAGTTTTCCGCTCCCAGCTTCCTGATCAGCTCCTTCAGCTTCTGCTCCTCGCCGCCTTTTCCATAGATGTCCAAAGTCAGCTGGGGAACCGTCTCCCGGGCCTTTACCACAGCCTCGATGATCCAGTCGATATGCTTCTCCATGGCCAGCCTGGAGGCCGTCAGAATGGAATAGGGATTCCGGTTCACTGTGGGGTATTTCAATTCATCCAGGCTGCCCACCGGAATGGTATGGACTGCGGGTTCCACCCCCTTGTACTTCAGGAACTGCTCCCGGAGCAGTTTATTCTGTTCCTCCGTGGCGGTGATGTAGAAATCAATATGCTTATACATGGCAAAAGCATATTCATAATAATTATTCCAGAGGATATTCGTATCGTCCGTGCTTCCCTCGCTGAAATGATCCGCATGGATGATAATCCCCACCCTGGCCTCCCCCGCATTCTGAAGAATGGACTGTCCCACACCCGTGGTGCGGTCGATGATCACAGTATCCTCCGCTGTCAAATGCAGGCAGGATACCATATATCCCACAAATTCTTCCTTGGAGCACAGAATTCTGTCCGGGAACTGGTACATCACCTTTCCATCGTCGTTAATTTCCTCATAGGCAACCCTGCCGTCCTCATTGAAAAACCTGCGCAGATACATATGGGCCTTATTGTCCAGGGGAGCGTAGTATTCCGAGAAGACTCTGCCGTAGGTAAAGAAATCCTTGCGGATCAGATAGCCTCCCGAGACGATCTCCACCCTGTGGATCCGTTCCGACTGCTCGTCCGCAAAATAGACGGCGTAATAATTATTCTGTCCCGGCAAAACCAGCCTTCCCGTTTTACCGTTCCTGGAATAGGTATATTCCTCTGTGGGGAGTGTCTTCTTCAGATCGTCCAGGGTATAGGATACCGGCGCAATCCTGTAATCCGTGAAAAAGGTGTACAGCCAGATGATCTCCGAGTCCAGAAATCCAATGTTTTGGGTCAGGTGCTGGATATTCTCCGATGAAATCATATCCGTAAACACGAACTTCGCATCGGCTCCAATGTTCCTGAGCATCACTGCCCGGTAGCTCTGGGCATACTCCACTCCGCTGGATGCCCAGCCTATTCCAAGATTGAAATTATAAACCATTTCTGTCCCTCATATCCTTTCCTTCTTAAATTAATACCCTTTCCTCCTGATGTCCTTTCTTAATCCCCATCCTGTATCAGGGAAAAAGGACATACATCTCACCTGTCTCGGTATAAGCCTTTTTCCCAAGGAAGATATTCCTCACAATATCCTTCTTAATTGTATTTTCCATGCGCATGAACGCCGTATACGCCTCTTTATGATATTCAAAGACAGGATTTCTCTGTGCACTGGCCCGGCCGCTGACAACATACTGCAGCTGCTGCAGATAATCCACCTGCTCCACCCAGGCATCATCGATTGCCCGCAGACAGCATAAACGAATATATTCCTTCCTCTCCTCTTCTGAGGAAAACGACCTCATTTTATTTCTCCATATGGTGGTTACATAAGATAACAGCGACCTTTTTAAAACCCTTTTGAGCGCTCTTTTCTTTATCTGGTCTATCTGTACGAATCTGTTATCCAGATGATAGCTTATATTATTCAAGATATATCTGTTAATATCCCCTCTGGAAAAACGAGAATTTTCTTTCAAGAATCCCTGGATATTTTCATATGCCAGATGCCGTATCATCTCCTGATCCAGACTTCCGCCGTCCAGCAGCCTGTTCCTGACATCATACATGATTGTTCTCTGGCGTTTTAAGACCTTGTCGTAGTCCACTGACTTCTGTCTCTGTGAAACGGCTTGTTCCTCCTTCAGCTTCTGTGCCCCATTAATCAGCTTCCTTAATTTTCTCCCGGAAATCCGGTGATCCTTATCCACATACTTTTCCAGAGCTTTCTCTCCTACCCCGGAGGCTATGTCATCTTCCAGGGATACAAAGAACTGGCTGCTTCCCGGATCCCCCTGGCGCCCTGCCCGTCCTCTGGCCTGGCGCTCCAGACGGACATTGGCCATACGTCCGATTCCGATGACGGCAAGCCCGCCCAGCTCCTTTACTTCTTCGCTCAGGCGGATATCCGTGCCCCGGCCCGCTATTCCACTGGATACCGTAACCGCCCCCTTTTGTCCGGCTTCTTTGATAATCTGTGCTTCCCAATAGGCATTATTTGCGTTCAGCACGCTGTGTGCCACCTGTCTCTCAAGCAATAAGCGTGATACAAGTTCTGTATCAGCGATGGTGGTATTTACCACCAGCACCGGCTGTCCCACGGAATGACATCTGAGAATTTCCTTAATCGCCTCCTCATACTGTGTCTCCGCATTCTTAAAAAATATATCCTTCCTGTCCTCTCTCCGGAGCGGCCTGTTGGGCGGGATAACTGCAACCCTTTTCCTATACACCTTACGCAGTTCCTTTTTTGCGTCGGCAATGGTACCGCTCATACCGGACAGGCGCGGAAACAGGAGAAAAAGATTCTGATATGTCACGGAAGCAATGGATCTGGTCTCCTGCGTAATCTTCATTTTCTCCTTTGCTTCGATGGCCTGGTGAATGCCGCCCCTGAGCTTCATTCCGGGGAGGACGCGTCCTGTCCCGCTGTCCAGCAGCGATATTTCCCCTTTCTCCGTAATTACGTAATCCTTATCCCTTTCCATGATAATATGCGCCTTAAGCGCCAGCGTCACATGTCTGTTCAGCTCAAAATTTGCCGCCTCATAAAACCCTTCTATCCCAAAATACCGTTCCGCATAGGCCACGCCTTCATCCGTAAGCCACACCGCTCCGTCTTCCTCTATGTAGTCCCTTTCCGGCTGTAAAGTGGTTACAAAAAAGTCTGTCATCTCATACAGATTTGACTGAACACGGGGAGAGCCCGCTATCACAAGGGGCATGGTAGCCGCATCCATAAGAACCATATCCGCCTCATCGATGATGACATAATAAAACTCTCTCATAAACCGATCTTCTGCTCTGGTAACCAGATTATTAAGCAGATAATCAAACCCCAATACTGAATGTGTTGTATATACAATGTCCGAATGGTAAATCATTCGTTTTGTATCGTTTTTTTGTTTCCCTTCCTGAGAAGCATTCACTCCGGACCGCACTGTCATGCCCAGGAACTCATATACCGGTCCCATCTCCTCCGCATCACGATCCGCCAAATAACTATTGGCCGTGACCAGTATGGTACTTTTCCCTGTCAGCGCATTCAGATATAACGGCAGGGTTGCCGTCAATGTCTTGCCTTCACCGGTATTCATCTCGGCGAGATAGCAATAATGCAGCGCAATTGCCCCCAGGATCTGACAGTCATAAGGTTCCTTGCCCAGAATTCTTCTGTCCGCCTCGCACACGACGGCATACGCTTCCGGAAGAATGCGATTTGTGGATACCCCTTTCGCAATCCGTCTTCGAAACTCATCCGTCTTCTCTCTCAGAGCTTCGTCGCTTAATTCCCTTACGGCATACTGTTCCTTTTTTACTTTTTTCAATATATGATATAATGTTTTATTCGCCATCTGTTATTTCCGTTATAATGATAGAGTGAAAGTGGAATTGTGTTATCCCGGCGTTGATAAGCTGCACCTCATAGCTGAAGGTTTTCAATGGGCACTGAAAATCGGCCTCTCCATACCTGATAATCTGACTCCCCGCTTCTGAATCATAACGGTCATAAAAGATCATTTTCAGTATCAGACCGTCCGATACTTCCGCAGAAATATCCAAGCTGATATGATAACGCCCCTCCCCATCTATCATCGGAAGCGCAGGTTCAATTCGCATTGACTGATAATTCACTTTGGAAAACCAACGCTTTATCACAGTACCCGGAGGCATCAGTTCATTTTTAAATTCTACGTCATCCCTTGAATGAAACAATACTTCAGACCCATATAAATAGACATCCTTCGCATATTCATTCCAGTAAATCTTCCATGTTTCGCCCGTCATCGTCTCAGCTCACCTGTCCTGCCTCATATACCGTCAAAATCATTTCGTATAATTTCCCGGTATTGATCTGTAAACCAGCTCACAATACCGGATGTATTATCATTATGCCGGCCATGGAGACCCTTTCCATATATTTTTACATCGCCCCCTCTTAAATGAGATTGCAGCTGCCCGTATGCTGTTCTGTCATAATCGTCCTCTATCATATATGCCACGGCAAATCCGGTACCGCTCCAGTCCGTATAGTCAAAGGCGTTCCAGAACCGCTCGTTCATCCGTCTGACCGCATCCTGGTCCAAGCTCCCGCAAACCTTGTGAAGAACATCCAACGAAATGGGAAAGCCTCCCGGACGATTAATCCTCTCATTTTCCGCCACATCTCCAAGACTGGCCAGCGGCTTTCCCAGCAGTATAGTATGAGGACGAATTCTGCAGCCATAGTACAGAGCACCAAAGGTTCCCATGGAAAGCCCGGATAAGATCACTTCCGAATTTTGAAATCCAAGCTTCTTCATATATTTTCGGATAATGCGCTCAATGGTATTTTCATACTCTTCCGACCCAAGATAAAACCCTCCCCCTTCCAGGCGGGCTTCCGTAATCAACAGGAAGGGATGCCCCATCCCCCGCATCATATAATATCCTTCAAAGCCTTCCTGAGTCTTATAACCGGAGAAATACACATTTAATGGTGGCCTTAAGTTACCGGGATCAAAGTAATAAAAGACTTCTTCCCGATCTGACGTTACCGCCCGCCCTCCGCCGGGTATGAAATTCCCTTTTCCTCTTCTCGAATGACGGTCATGCAGCGCTGTAACGGTCAGGCGCCCCATCCCCCTTGCTTTTAAAGAAGCAAATATATATTCCACCCTTTTATTCTGATTTGTGACGGATATTACATCCTTCAATTCATTCTCCGAGAATGTCATCACCTTTTCAAATTCCGGATCCGTTCCATATCCAAAGTGAAACATTGATAACTCCAATGCTATCTCAACCGTTTCATCCTTATCATATTCCAGCCAGAATTCGATACTCTGCTTTCCCTCAATCGGAATATAAATCAGCCAGAAAACTATCTGCTTCAGTTCATTTCCATAATCTCCTGTCAGGTCAACTCCCTCATATCCTCTCCAACGGACTTTTCCTTTAAATCCCTGGGCCACAGACAGATCTTTAGGATGATACTTCTCACCATAGGAATCCGGAAAGTAATCTTCCAGCTCTTCTTTTAACAATTTCTCTAATTCTTTCGCCGAGAGCAGTCTCCCTCTTTTTCTGATAAAAAGCCTTCTTGTATCATCGCCCTTTTTTATCGGGACTCTTTCTGTAATAAACAGACAATATGCCTTTGAAAAACGTATCAGATAATTGAATTCCTCTCTGGTAACCTCGCGGTCCAGAATCACAACGTCAAAATCCCTTTCCGGCAGTTCCGGGAAATCCGGTTCAAAATACCACTCCGCACAATCCGAAATCTGTAAGGATTCCCTAAAATCTTCTGTTCCCAGCTGCAATACTCGTACCGTTTTCAATATTGGCAATAACCTCTTTCCATTGTTCAATCAAATACTGTGACGTATGCGACTTTCCCAGTTCATATGATTGAACCATCGCGTTGTTCCAGTTACTTAAGCTTTCCAGATAGTACCTTAAGTCATCCCCTAATTTGGACAGTTCCCAATTGATTCGTCCGTTTCTCCCGGGACGCATATATTGAGTGCCCACCTTTAAAATCTGAGGAATCCCCATGCTCACACAGGATATCTGCAAGAACAAATCCGGCGGTTCCGCCAGATCCACCAGAACCCTCTGTTCCCGCACACATTTATTAACCGACAACTCATCCACGCATTGTTCTACCTTGAACAAAACAGGAATCTGGTCTTCTTTGTCCAGCAGGAATTCAAATTTATTCTTATTTTCCTTCCTGGCCCATTCCGGCGGATAGGAATTCTGTTCCAGTATCCCGCTGACCCGCTTTAACAATACCTCTTCTCTGTTAAAATCCGCATTTCTGGTAAACAGATGAATCCTTGCATCCTGATTCTCTTCCAGATAAGCCGCCAGATATTTCACCGCTGTCTCAAAGGTCTCCGGGGTCAGGTGATCAACAGGAAATAATATTTTCTGTACGGACAGCTGTGCGCTGATTCCCGGGTCCATACGCGTGTCATAGGGAGGAATATTGACTTTCGCTATATTTCCAAGGCTGTTTTGCTTTAACAGCAGATCCAGATTGTCCTCGGAATCCGCCACAATACAATTTCCATGGGAAAAGATCTCCAGCGTCCTGTTATCCTCCAGAGACAGCCTGTTTCCAAAGACAGAAAAAACCGTTCTCCTCCCGGCCAGATTTCTGTCAAGCAGGCCCAGATGCTGTTCGTGCGCAGCCACGCAGAAAATATCCGTACTCCACACGCTCTTAAGATAAGCAGAAAAAACTTCTTCTATCACCTCTTCCATGGATGCATAGCTGCGTTTTAAAAAGGAGACTTCATTTTCAAATCTCGCCGTATGAATCAGGTACTGGCTGCTGCGCTGATTCACTGCCACATGCCCATCCGCAAAATGGCATAATTTCCACACTCCCTTATCCGTCAAATACTGTTCATATGCCTTTCTGCCATTTTCATACACGGCGGTACACGACACAAATCCTCTGTCGTCATATATATTTTTCCTTATGATTTGTCCGTTTCGGTACAAATCCACCTGTATGAGGTTTCCATATTCCCCAAACTCGATCTGGGCGTATCTTTCATGGTGCAGCATCGCAATAATCGAAAACGGAGTATAAATAAATTCAATGTCTCCAGGCCAGTTCAGATTGTGAAAGGAAAGAACAGCCTGTTTCTTCCTGCGCACTCCCTGTATTGCGTCAAATACCGACCAATAGGGAGCTCTGAATACGCTCTGTCTATGAAGAAAATGTCTGAAATTCGGCGCATAAGACAGTAGCAGAATCTCGTATTCACAGATATCATTCCTCTGGAACATCTGAATCTGCTTGACGGTATCATCTGTCTCCGTCTTCATACGCCGCTTATACCAGAGCTGCTCGTCTTCTTTCCATTCATCTTTTAAATACCAGGCCGGTATGAAATACAGCATGAAATGTTATTACATCCTTTCAAATAATCAGACAAAAAATGAGTAGGAATCAAATATCCAATAAGTCTTCACTTCCCGGCATATTGTACACGATACACCCGTTAAAATCATGCCGGTCGCAGGAAACAATGCCAGCTCCGAAGATATTTCTCCGTTTAATGACAGTCCCAGCGATATTCCCATCAAAAAGCACATAATGCAGCCGCTGAAAATACTCAGTTTCAAAACCTTACTCCGTAAATATTTCTTCGTTTTCCTTCCGGCATAGATTCCGACAATACTGTCCCCGCCTTTCTGCAGCTGCTCCGCCATTTCTCCCGGCGAAAGCATAATAAAGGAAAAGAGAATATTTAATGTAAAAATAATCCCCAAATAAACAGCGGCTCCCACAATATCCGTCATTTTAAGCCTTTCATAAATATATTGCAGTGCGTCGTTTTTCTCAAACAGAAATATAAGAAATTGCAGCACCAATTGGGGTAACATAAAAAAGGTCACTGCAAACATAACGGGCATCACGCCAATCGGATCCGGCTTAAACGCTATATAGCTTTTGTCCGCGTACTCATTATGAATGGACACTCTCTGCACCGGAACTCGAATAATTCTGTTCTCCATAACCAGGATCACCACAACCATTATCAGACATAAAATCAACGGCCTGGTAAGCTCTTCCCAGCTGAATTTCTGTATGGTAGAAACCAGATTGTCCAAAATGTTGACGAATATTACCGGTGTCTGTCCGCCGATTCCATGCTCCTTATTCGAATTCGCCATTATATGTATAATAACAGCGCCTATGGTCATTTCCAGAATTGCAATTGCTCTCAGGGCTTCCTCCGGGATATCAGTCGTTTTAAATATCAGCCCATCCGCCCTGGACATTGCATACGCAAGCGCTATCGATATCATCAATATCAGTGTAAGCCGCTTTGTCTTCCGCGGCGAAAAACGGGATCTGAACTCAGAGCCTCTTATAGCCATAAAAAGCCACACAATCAGAGTCGATGTAATATATGGCATAATCCCCAGCGCAAACAGAGTATATTGATACCTGTCTCCGCTGATCATCGAAATCATTATATTCTGTGAATTCAATTCTTCCAGCTGATGAGCAGCCGGATCTACGTTATAAAGCAAAATACTTCTTCCAGCCAGGTAGACTGCAAGAATCAACAGGGTGAACAGAAATCTATTCCTTAATTCATGAGTTTTAACTTTTTTCAAATAATGTCCCTTCATATATATCTCTCCGGCAAAGCTGCCGGAGAGACACATATTCATCGCAATTAATTATCTTACTGCAGAGCTTCTCGTTTATTCTTCTTTCTTGCTATCGCCGGATTCTTTTTTCTCCTTCTTAGTCTGACGATAAGTCTCGACAACGCTGGCAACCGCTCCTATTACAGGAAGCCATGACCACCAAACTCTTCCCGCTGCCTCCGCAACCGGCGCAACAAGGGGCAGTTCTTCCTCTTCGATTTCCATTTCCGTTCCCGTAGGCTCTTCCTCTTCACCGGTGTTGTCATCGTCCTCTTCTTCGTCGTCAACTACTGTAAGAGGGATATCTTCCTCTTCAATGTCTATCGGCTCATCCGGAACCTCTTCTTCCTCAACCGGCTGCACTACAGCTGCAGGAGTAACTATCGGAGCGGCTTCGGCTTCAGGAGCGTCTCCTTCGCCTTCGTCAATGACAATGTCATCCCCGCCGGCTCCACCATCACCGCCGACAGCATCACTTGCACTGTTTGATGTGCTCGTGCTTGCGGAGGCGCTCACACTTGCGCTGTCACTTTCGCTGCTGGAAACGCTTGTGCTTGCGGAAAGACTCTCACTCTCGCTGCCGCTGATGGATGCACTCTCACTTGCGCTGTCGCTTTCGCTGCTGGAAGCGCTTGTGCTTGCGGAAAGGCTCTCATTCTCGCTGCCGCTGGTGGATGCACTCTCACTTGCGCTGTCGCTTTCACTGGTGGATGTGCTCTGGCTCTCACTCGTGCTGGCGCTGGTGGATGTGCTCTGGCTCTCACTCGTGCTGGCGCTGGTAGATTCACTCTGGCTTGCACTCATACTCTGGCTTGCACTCGTGGATGCACTCTGGCTCTCACTCGTACTGGCGCTCGTAGATTCACTCTGGCTGGCGCTCATACTCTGGCTGGCACTCGTGGATGCACTCTGGCTCTCACTCGTACTGGCGCTGGTAGATGCGCTCTGGCTGGCGCTCATACTCTGGCTGGCACTCGTGGATGCACTCTGGCTCTCACTCGTACTGGCGCTGGTAGATGCGCTCTGGCTGGCGCTCATACTCTGGCTGGCACTCATGGATGCACTCTGGCTCTCACTCGTACTGGCGCTCGTAGATTCACTCTGGCTGGCGCTCATACTCTGGCTGGCACTCGTACTGGCGCTTGTGGATGCACTCTGGCTGGCGCTTGTGGATGCACTCTGGCTGGCACTCGTGGATGCACTCTGGCTCGCACTCGTGCTGGCGCTGGTAGATTCACTCTGGCTCTCACTCGTACTGGCGCTCGTAGATTCACTCTGGCTGGCACTCGTACTGGCGCTGGTAGATTCACTCTGGCTTGCGCTCGTGCTGGCGCTGGTGGATGCACTCTGGCTCGCGCTCGTGCTGGCGCTGGTAGATTCACTCTGGCTGGCACTCGTGCTGGCGCTGGTAGATGCGCTCTGGCTGGCGCTCATACTCTGGCTGGCACTCGTGGATGCACTCTGGCTCGCACTCGTGCTGGCGCTGGTGGATGCACTCTGGCTCTCACTCGTACTGGCGCTCGTAGATTCACTCTGGCTTGCGCTCATACTCTGGCTGGCACTCGTACTGGCGCTGGTGGATGCACTCTGGCTGGCGCTCATACTCTGGCTGGCACTCGTGGATGCACTCTGGCTCGCACTCGTGCTGGCGCTGGTAGATTCACTCTGGCTCGCACTCGTACTGGCGCTGGTGGATGCACTCTGGCTGGCGCTCGTGCTGGCGCTGGTAGATTCACTCTGGCTGGCACTCGTGCTGGCGCTGGTAGATTCACTCTGGCTGGCACTCGTGCTGGCGCTGGTAGATGCGCTCTGGCTGGCGCTCATACTCTGGCTCGCACTCGTACTGGCGCTGGTGGATGCACTCTGGC
>CAJUSI010000007.1 GCA_910589035.1 uncultured Acetatifactor sp.
CAGACTCAGGGCGGATATGTCTGATGCAGAGCTTGAAAGTTTTGCTCCCTGGAGCGATCGGGTTCAAGAGTGTTGTGCGAACCGATCAAAGGCGGATTAGTGGGCACACCCTATTACTTCGCGCTTACCAAAGAGCTTCTACGAGGCCTTCAGAATGCGCATCATCTCCTCCCAGCTGCTTATGCTCATGGGCTGTCTCAAATTCCTCCATGAACTCTCTATTCCCGCGAGCAATGAGCCAAGCGGCCATGCCTGCACGGCCAGTTGGCGAATGCCGCGAGGGTCAAATACCTTTCCAATACCGCGTGTACCGCGTGGCATCCGGCTGAAATTGGTATATATGCATTCAAGATATTGTTTATATTATACTCCTTTTGACTTGGTCTGTACGATTAATTTTAGAAAAACTGCACGGCGACAGCTACACTTTTGGAGTACAATGTGTTATATTATACTACAGGCAGGTTCGAAGGGGTATGAAGTCAGAGAAAGAAGTGACTGCCGGAGAGCAGATGAGTCTGCCGGGCGGAAACGGAAATTCTATCTCACCGCAGGAGCTTGTTTCGCGTTTATGCATCTGATTCAGGCAAGCTCGAAGTGATATTTGCCTCAAGGTACTGAATTTCACTGTTAAGTGCCTGAATAATATGAAAGGAACAGTTATCATGACAGAACAATTAGCAATATTCGGCGGGACTCCCGTCCGGAAAACGAAAATATTCTACGGCAGACAATGCATAGAGCAGGACGACATAGAGGCGGTAATCGCCACACTGACCAGCGACCTGATCACCTGCGGCCCAAAGGTGGAGGAGCTGGAGGGGAAGCTCTGCCAGATCACCGGGGCAAAGCACGCCGTGGTGGTGAGCAACGGCACTGCGGCGCTGCACCTTGCGGCCTTGACCGCAGGCTTCGGGGAAGGGGACGAGGTGATCGTCAGTTCCATCACCTTTGCCGCCTCATCCAACTGCGTTCTGTACTGCGGCGCGAAGCCGGTGTTCGCGGACATCGATCCCGAGACCTATAATATCTCCCCCGCATCCATCCGCAGGTTGATTACACCCCGCACAAAGGGAATTGTGGCAGTGGACTTTACCGGACAGGCGGCGGAACTGGACGAGATCCGGGCAATCTGCCGGGAACATAACCTGATTTTGATAGAGGACGCCGCCCATGCCATCGGCACGAAATACAGGGGGCAGCCGGTGGGCAGCATTGCGGATATGACCTGTTTCAGCTTCCACCCGGTGAAGACGGTGACGGGCGGAGAGGGCGGAGCCATTACCACCAATGACGAAGGGTTTTACCGCAGGCTTATGCGCCTGCGCACCCATGGCATCACCCGCAATCAGGAGGAGATGGTGCATCCCACGGATGCGGCCTGGTACAACGAGCAGGTGGAGCTGGGATACAACTACCGGATGACGGATTTCCAGGCGGCGCTGCTGGTGAGCCAGCTTCGGAAGCTTCCCGCTTTTTCCGCCCGCAGAAAAGAGATAGTGCAGCGCTATAATGAGGCCTTCGCGGAGATGCCGGAGATCATCGTGCAGAAAGAGATTCCGGAGTCGGACACCACCAGGCATCTCTACATCCTGCGCCTGGACCTGGAGAAGCTTACCTGCGACAGAAGGCAGTTCTTTGACGCTCTGTATGCGGAAAATACCTGCCCCCAGGTGCACTACCTGCCCGTGTACTACCATTCCTATTATGAGAAGCTGGGATATCAAAAAGGGATCTGCCCCAATGCGGAGAAGTTTTACGAGGAAGTTATGAGCATTCCCCTCTACTATTCCCTTACGGATGAGGATGTGGAGGATGTCATACGGGCGGTGAAGAAGGTGACGGCGTATTACAGGCGGTAGTATAATTCCCGCGGGCGTATTCCGATTGCCTGCAATGATGCCGCGCACCGTTGAAAATTGCAGTAACCAGAACCAGATAAACGGGAATCATTATTTTGCCATTTGACCCAGATCTCCCGCAAATTGTGGCGCATATATGGCAGAATGCAATTTTCAAACACGCTCCAGGAGTTCAGAAGGCATAAGGCGCTGTTAAGAACTAAACTTGCAGGATTCCGAATGGGAATATAAATCGGGAGAAAGGAAAAGCATCTTGAGAATCATCAGAAATACCACGCCCTTCGGGGACGGATTCCGCATGCCGGCGGAATATGAACCCCATGAGGGCTGCATCATGATATTTCCGGAGCGCGCGGATTCCTGGCAGTACGGCGGCTATGCCGCCAGAAAGGCCTTTGTGCAGGTTGCGGAGGCAATCGGGGAGTCGGAGCGCGTGACGGTATGTGCCGGCGCGGCCCAGTATGACAATGCCAGGGCCATGCTGCCCGCCCATATCCGGGTGGTGGAGATGTCGGGCAATGATGCCTGGGCCAGGGACTATGCCCCTACTTTTGTAAAAAACGACACTGGCGTCATACGGGGGATCGACTGGGGATTTAACGCCTGGGGCGGCCTGTACGACGGTCTGTATTTTCCATGGGATAAGGATAATCAGATGGCCAGGAAGCTCTGCGACCTGCTGGAAAAGGATGTTTATGACAGGCGTGATTTTATTCTGGAGGGCGGCTCCATCCATGTGGACGGGGAGGGCACCTGTATGGTGACCGAGAGCTGCCTGCTGAGCAGAGGCAGGAACCCGGAGCTGTCTAAGCAGGAAATTGAAGAGATTCTGCGGAATTACCTGAATGTCTCTGTCATTCTCTGGCTTCCCTGGGGCATTTACAACGATGAGACCAACGGACATGTGGACAATATCTGTGCCTTTACGGCGCCGGGGGAAGTGGTGCTGGCGTGGACGGAGGACAAAGAAGACACCCAGTACGCCATGTCCAAGGCATGTCTGGATTATCTGGAGCAGGCGGTGGACGCAAGGGGAAGGCGGCTCCGAATCCATAAGCTTCCTCTTCCGAAACCCGTGACAGTTACAAAAGAGGAATGCGGGGGCCTGGATGCCTGCGGGGACCAGCCCGCCCGCGTTCCCGGAGAGCGGCTGGCGGCTTCCTATGTGAATTATTACATCGCCAACAAAAGTGTGGTCATGCCGGGTTTTGGGGACCCGGCGGACAGGGAGGCAAGGGAGATTCTGCAGAAGCTTTTTCCGGACAGGAAAATAGTGCAGATCTACACGAGGGATATTCTCATCGGCGGAGGCAATATCCACTGCATTACCCAGCAGATACCGCTGTAGAATAAAAAGAACAGGAAGTATAATAAATGAAGCAGATAACCGCAGCAGCAATACAAATGAACTGCAGCCGCGCTACTTGGGAGAACCTGGAGACGGCGGAAAGGATGGTAAGGGAGGCCGCAGCCTCCGGGGCCCAGGTGATTCTTCTGCCGGAACTGTTTGAAAACCGGTATTTCTGCCAGGAGAGGAATTATAACTTCTATAAGCTTGCCCTTTCTTTGGAAGAGAACCCGGCGGTATGCCGATTCCGCAGGGTGGCGCAGGAGCTGAGAATAGTCTTGCCCGTAAGCTTTTTTGAAAGGGACGGCAATGCGGCCTATAATTCCGCAGCCATGATCGACGCGGACGGAAGCGTCCTGGGCGTATACCGCAAGACTCACATTCCGGACGACCATTTCTATCAGGAAAAATTTTATTTCACTCCGGGGAATACGGGTTTTCGGGTATGGGATACCGCCTTCGGCAAAATCGGCGTGGGCATCTGCTGGGATCAGTGGTTCCCGGAGGCCGCCAGATGCATGGCCCTGATGGGGGCGCAGCTTCTGCTCTATCCCACGGCTATCGGCTCCGAGCCCATTATCGAATGCGACAGCATGCCCCACTGGCGGCGCTGCATGCAGGGCCACGCGGCGGCCAATGTGGTGCCTGTGATTGCGGCCAACCGCATCGGGCAGGAGGAGGTAGCGCCCTCCAAAGACAATAACAATCAATCCTCCGCCCTGAATTTCTACGGCTCTTCCTTCCTCACGGACGAGACGGGAGAAATCCTCATGTCGGCAGGCAGGACGGAGGAAAAAATCCTTCTCCACACCTATGACTTGGATGCAATAGAAGAGATGCGTTTCAGCTGGGGGCTGTTCCGCGATAGACGGCCGGAGATGTACGGGGAGATCACCGGTCGATGATTTATACCCACAAATGTAATCAATTGCCGTCTGCACAGTATAACGAGTGAACGCATCGGCAATCCAGAGCTGAAAGCGGCCATTAAATGCGCTCACGAGTATAGCTCTCCAAACTGCTTCCAGGGTGAAGCCTTTGCGGGAATGCGCAGTTGGGCAGGAGACGGAAGATATGCCTGCAGAAAGCGATATTTGCATTGTAAATTCAGATGTCAACCATGCGGGCACTGTTGAGTGAAGCAGCGTAAGATGCGGGATGCATTAGCCTTACTTCAGACAGTGATGTCAGGATGTTTGGGTACAATAGATAAGGAAAGACGGGGAGGATGATTATGAGAACAATCCTGAAATATCCGCGGCTGAATAAAGAAATGATGGATTCCATTAAAAGTTTAATAGATTGTATTGCAAATAATCCCGGTCAAAAGGACAGCCCTGAATTAAACGAATTAAATCGTATTACCGGCAAAAGCTATACGGGAATAGAGTTCGCTGAATATTGGGGCTGGACGGACCTGAATACTTTAGCGGAAAAGGCTCTCTTTCCGGAACCGCCGTTTGTACAGGATTTAACCCGGGATGAGATAGAAGAAATTGTAGCCATTATAAAATCTGCTCTGACAGCGGACGATAACAAGGCAGAGTATTATATGGAACTGCTCCACAAATCCCTGCCGTTACCTGGTGTTTTAAAATATATCCGGTTAGAAGAGGATGAGGAAACAATAACCGATAATTTGCTTCTTCGAGCTCGGTGATTGCTTTATAAGCTGCGTTTAGCATGTCTGACCAGCATAAGCCGGAATCCTGATTTTGCCGGAATGTGAAAGATTTCGTTGTTAAGTGTCTAATCTACTATCTTCGCATTGGGGTAAATCCGCTCCATCCTCTCGTCCGGGAAATGCTTGTCCAGGAAGTCATTCAGGGCGTCTGCCGCATCCGTCTCGGCATCGGAAGCGTCGCCGGCCGCAGTACCGGCCTCGGAATCACCCGGTATGTCCGTGCCTGAATCTCCCGCGAAAGCGTCGCCGGATGCAGTATCGGATCCGGAGCCGGCAGGGACTTGCGATGCAGAGCCTTCAGACACCAGGGGCTGGTCCGCGGCTGCATGCCGCTCCGTATATCGTGCCAGCGCCAGGGAAGAGATGGCCATATTGAAAATCATGAATACGATCAGGCAGTTGCACAATATCTTTCCCGCCCGCACAGGAAGCCTCTCAATCAAATCAGACAGCTTCGGATAGATCATCTTCAGCCACACCACGGCTGCAATCCCCCAGAAAAAGCAATACAGCAGATTGATACGTCCGCCCAGGTTAAAGGCGAACCCGCTGTAATCCCAAAACACCGTGCCGAACACCAACTCCGTGAACACGCTGCACACATACTCATAAGCTCCGCCCAACAGAGTGCCCGCCAGAAAAATATGCCGGTCGCTCTTATTCCTGTACCGATAAAGGAACAGCGTCAGCAGCGCACAGCCCAGTCCCCATACGATGCTGAAGGGGCCATACACCACACTGCTGCGGCTCATGAGCACACCCATGGTCAGAAGACAGAAGATAGTCTCCGTAATATCCCCCAGAAAAGCGCCGATGAAAAACAGCGCCACCAACTTATAAAAGCAGCAGCCCTGAGCAAAAAGCCTCGATTCTTTCCCGGAGCCCTCGTCAGCCAACTCTGTGCCGGGAGCTTCGTCAGCCTTCGCTTTTCCGCAAACCTTCGCAGAACGAACCTCCCCGCCGTCGCCTGCATCGATCCCTTTCCCGGAATCACCCTTCCCGGCACACGCCTCCCCGGACACGGCCTCGATGGAAGGAAAGGCCTTCTGCATCCGTCTCTGCACGGCGGCGGTAAGCCGGTTTTCCAACAGCCGGGAGGTATGCTTCATCTTCCGGGACAGCCGGGTAAGCCGACCGGCCTTCAGCTTCATTCCCAGAACCGCCATGGAAGTAGTGATGAAATCCAGGAGCAGCAGGCCTGACGCCAGCCACTGCGCCGCCAGGGTCACCGGCCCCGGGATTTCCTTTAAAATACCGCAGAGCGCCGGATTGAGAAACAGCATGGCGGTCAGAGCCAGGAGGCCCCAGAGCAGGCAGTACCGCGCGCAGATGTAACCGCTGAGATTGTACTTTATCTCAGAGTAATCCCATAGCTTCCTCTGAAAGATTTTCTCCATCAGCATACCGGTGG
This sequence comes from uncultured Acetatifactor sp., assembly GCA_910589035.1. Classification (GTDB taxonomy): domain Bacteria; phylum Bacillota; class Clostridia; order Lachnospirales; family Lachnospiraceae; genus Acetatifactor. The sequence goes on from CAJUSI010000007.1 coordinate 6,306, forward strand.
CGTATTCCGTCAGGGAAGCCAGAAGCATTCCTCCCAGGAAGAGGAAAAAGGGCCTTTCCGTCAGTTCCGGCAGAAACACTGCGAAGAGTACGGCGCTGAAGCCATAGATGGGGCAGACGGGACTGTTCACGAACCCCCGGTTGACAAATTTCTTCCTGCGCAGGGCGGCATAGCACACTTCCATGCACCAGCCCGCAAAGGAATAAATGAAAAAAAGCCAGATCAGATCAGTCATAGCATACAGCATCTTTCGTCCTATTCTTTCTCAAATAAAATAATCCTCTGAAATTTCCGTCCCGCCGCCTGATTCAGCCTGCAGGGATTCCGAGAGGCAGATTCAGCCTGCGGGGATTCCGGCAGGCTATCGGCCTCATAGATTCCGGTTTTCCGGGTTTCTCCGTTCTTTGGCCCCTGATAACCAAAGGGATTAGAACTTCCCGTTTAAATACTCCGTCGGAGAAACCCCTTCCACCTTCTTGAACACCTTGGAAAAGTAAAACGAACTCTCAAAGCCCAGCTTATCGGCAATCTCATAGATCTTCAGCGTTCCCTCGTCCAGGAGCCGCTTGCTCTCCCGCACCTTGCAGGTATTGATATATTCGGAAAAGCCCAGATCATTGTATTTCCCGAACAGCTGGCTGAGATAATTGGGGCTGATGCCGAAGACTGCGGCCACCTCATTCAGGCTGAGCCTCTTACCCAGATGCTCATTGATGTATTTCTTCACATTGGTGACGATATGATTCTTATAATCCCCGTGACGGCTGTCAAAAAGCCGGCAGAGCTGCTTTTCGAAGAATTCCAGCCAGTTCACAAGCTGTTCCACACTGGTCTGCTTGTAAACGGACCGGTAGCCGTCCGGATTATCCCGAAAGAATTCCGATACAATCTGCTCCCCGTCCTGAAGCAGGGAAATGGAAAGATATAGAATATTGCATACGCCGTCCAGAACCTGCACATAATGCCCGGGATGCATGAGAAAAAGCTCACACAGAGAATCCAGCGTCTTTTTCAGTACTTCGCTGTCATATTCCTCAAAGGCTCTGGTCAGATCCGCCTTGAACAGACTGATATTAAAGGAACTGTAGTCGGGGGGGCTTTTCCTGGCATGCTTCTCAAGACAGTAAATGGGCTCTTCGGCGGTGGTATGGCGGCAGGCCTGCCGGGAGGACTGGTAGGAGTCACAGATGGCAAGAGGATGATTCACCAGATTCCCGATGCCGCACCGGAAGGATATATTATAATACCTGGTAAGAGCCTGGCTGATGCCCTGAAGCGCCTTTTTCGTGAGGGGAACCCAGGAATCCGCTTTTTCGGCGGCCTCAAAGCAGAAAATCAGCGCAAAATGCCGGGTGTCCAGGGACAGGCTGTAGGTGGGGCAATATTTTCCGGACAATTCCTTCAGCATCTGCATGGAGGCGGAAAAGCGGGTCAGCTGCGTCTCCATGGGCTGGGAGGAAAGCTCCTCCGACCGGCTGCCCAGCATTTCGCCGTAGCAGCACACATACCCCCCATAATGCAGATCCAGATTCAATTCCCTGCTTTGAAGCAGAAACTGCTCTTCCGATTCAAACAAGTTGTTCAGAAGCCGGATAAAGAATTTATCGTAAAAGCCGTGAATAAGATTCTCGGAGGAAGCAAGCCGGCTTTCGGACCGGCGGATGTGCTCTGTCACGCGGATGATGGCCTCGGTCAGGCTGTCGGGGGTCAGCTCCAGCTTCACCAGATAATCCGTCACCTGATAAGTGATGGCTTCCTTCACCAGGTGGAAATCCTCATAGCTGGTGAGGATGATAAACCAGGGACGCTCGCCTCCGTACCGCTCCCGGCAGAGCCTGATCAGCTCCATACCGTCCATAACGGGCATCTTCAGATCCGTGATAACGATATCCGGGGAAGACTCCTCGATCATATTCAGGGCAATCTGCCCGTTCATGGCCGTCCCCACAAGCTCGATATTCAGTTTTTCCCAGTTTACCATGGACTTGATACCCACCTGAATCAGAGGTTCATCGTCCACAATCAGCAATTTATACATGATCGCTCCTTGTATCTGCGGAGGGCGCCGCAGGAATATGTATGGACATGGTAGTATATTCGTGTTCCGCACTTTCTATAGTAATTCCGCAATCCTCCCCGAATTCATACTGCAGACGCCTGTGCACATTGTAGACGCCGATTTCCCGAAAAAGATCCCGGCTCTCCTGTGCATCGGACTGCAGAATCTGCCGGATTTTCTCCCGGGACATTCCCACGCCGTCGTCAGTTACGTCAATGCGGATGCCCTGCTCCCCTTCCGCCGCCACCCGGATGGTGATCCGCCCCGCCCCCTTAGGCTCAATCCCGTGAAAGATGGCATTCTCCAGAAGCGGCTGCAGGGTAAATTTCAAAATCAGACAATTCAGCAGCGATTCCGCCTCCGTCTGTATCTCCAGGGTGATGGTACCGCCATAACGATAGCTCTGTATGGTAAAATAATCCTGTGCCAGGGAAAGCTCCTCCCGGATGGGAATCAGCAGGCGGGTTCCCTTGGAAATGCTCCGCAGAAGCTTTGCCAAGGAAGCCGTCATCTCGGAAATGCCGGAGGCGCCCTGGATGTCGGCCATCCATTTGATGGAATTTAAGGTATTGTACAGAAAATGAGGATTGATCTGGCTCTGAAGCATTTTGTACTCCAGATCCTTTTTCTGCTTTTCATCCTCCAGCCTTGTCTGCAGCAGCAGAAAGACAGATTCACACAGATCGTTGACGCCCCGGCCGATATCGCCGATTTCGTGATTCCATTCAATGGAAGGATCCCGTTCAAAATTCCCCTCCTCCACACGCAGCATTTTGGCCCGGATTCTGGACACGGGAATATTGATCATCCGGTTCAGGGTAAATACCAGGAGCAGGCCCATTCCCAGAATGCCTATCAGTGTGCTGCCCAGGATGCTCCACAGAAGACGCTTCTGGCTGTTCAGCTCCATATGGGAAATATTCTGGCTGATATAGCTTCCCGGCATTTTCAGGGGGACGGATACCATGATATCGGTTACGCCCTCCCGGCTTCTGATTTCATCCACCCGCGCTTCCGATACCGTGGAGGAGGAAGCCAGTTCCCGGACGGCCTCGTTGGAAGGCCATATTTGCGTAAGCCGATCGCCTTCATAGAGATAGCAGTGCTCCCCCAGGGTGAGGTACACATGACTGTCCTCCGCCGTGGAGTAACGCTCAAAGGCATGGATGAACAGCTCCTGCGCCACTTCAATCAGCAGATAGCCGCCCCGGCCGCTCTCCGGTTTATAATTGATGGAACGTATGATCGGCAATACGTCGGCGCCGTTTTTATAAAAAGGATCCTTGATAAAGCCTGTGGAGAGATTATAACCCTTATCCGCCAGCAGAGTGTTGAAAAAGGGCAGCTTTGGGGTTTCGGCGGCCAGATCCGCAGTGGAGGAATAGGCCACGTTCACGATCTGGAGAAAGTGGGCATCCGTAATGACGGCCAGACGGACCATATAGCTGCCGGAGGGATTGCTGTTGAATTCCTCCGAAATCCTGTTATAGGTGGAAACGGAGAGCACAGAACCGGGATCCGGAGTGTTTGCTATGTAGGAAGCGATGTTCGCATTGGTCTGACAAAAGCGGACCATCTGATCAATGTCCGTAAGGCTGGCATTGATGCTGTCGGAGAGCAGCCGCAGATTCACCTCCGAGGCATAGACCAGGCGCTGCCGGAGATAGTTCTGGAAAATATAATAGCTCACATAGCTGATGATAATGCACATCCCCAGCAGACAGGAGGTGGTGATTACCAGTATTCTCTTCTGTATACTGCCGAGACGGCGGGGATTGTTCATGAAAGCGCTTCTGCCCCTTTCTGTTCTGCATCCTGCGGATTCGAACCGTGGTCATATGTGTCAACATTATACCACACCCTCCCCATTTATAACAATAGTCTCTCGGAATCTCCCTTCCGCTTTCCGCAGAGGCCTTCCGGAGAGCTTTCCGGAACCCCTTTTCACCGATTCCTCTTTTTCCTGCTTCATGGTTTACCAGAGTCCTGATTTTGCCTGTCTGGATTCAGGGAGCTTTTAACAATCTAAAAATTTTACATGTCCAGTGTAAGATTTTACATGCTTCAAAAGGCTGCCGGATGCTGCAGATCAAACGGGAAGAAAGAATGAATGATATTTTGAATCATTTTTTAATTTATTCCATGTAAAAATCTTTCCCGTTATCGTACAATAGCATTGTAATAAATAGTGTCCGCTTTGCGAATGTCCGGTTTGCAGGAGCATATCCTGGAAGCGGGAGTATCCGTTCCGAAGCGGATGGAATTTAGACGAGGAGGATTTAAAATGAAAAAGAAAGCGATCAGTATCTTACTTACTGCGGCAATGGTTACTGCCATGTTCACAGGCTGCGGTGAAGCGGATGGGGAAAGCTCTCAGGGAAGCGATTCTCAGGAGAGCAGCTCTCAGGAGAGCAGCTCCGATGAGGGCAGTTCCCAGGAGAGTACGGAGGAGAGCACAGACAGCTCCGAGGACGCAAACGCAGGCGGCGAGGAAGTCACGCTGAAATGGGCTATCTGGGACGAGTCCACCACACAGTATTGGGGGGACATCAAGAAAGCATATGAGGACAGCCATCCGGGCGTTACCATTGAAATGGTTGACCTGGGCTCTACGGATTACATGACCGTTCTGGCTACGGAGCTTTCCGGTTCCGGTTCCGATTTTGACGTTGTCACCATCAAGGATGTGCCCGGATATGCCACCCTGGTACAGAAGAATGCCATCCTTCCCCTGGATGATTACATCAAGGCAGACAATGTGGATCTTACAAAGTATGCGGGCGCTACCGACCAGGTAACCGTTGACGGCAAACTGTATGAGCTGCCCTTCAGAAACGATTTCTGGGTGCTGTTCTATAACAAGGATCTGTTTGACGCAAAGGAAATTGCGTATCCCACCAACGATATGACCTGGGAGGATTACGACAAGCTGGCCAGAGAGCTGACCGATACCACCTTCGGCTCCCAGGTTTACGGCGGACATTACCATACCTGGAGAAGCACCATCGGTCTGATGGGCGTTCTGGATGGCGAGCATACCATCCTGGACGGCAATTACGAGTTCATGAAGCCTTATTACGAGATGGTTCTGAATCAGGAGAAGGACGGCGTTGTAAGAAAGTACAGCGATCTGAAGACCGAGGGTCTGCATTATTCCGCGGCGTTCTCCGGCGGAGACGTGGCTATGCTGAATATGGGTTCCTGGTTTATCGCAACCATGATCAGCAATCTGCAGAGCGGCGAGTATGATTCCGAACTCTGCGGCAACTGGGGCATTGTGAAATATCCTCATGCCGAGGGCGTGGAAGCCGGTTCCACCCTGGGCACCATTACCGGACTCTCCGTTACCACCGTATCCGATACTCCCGATGCGGCATGGGAGTTTGTAAAATGGGTGAGCGGCGAGGAAGGCGCGGCGGTTATGGCTTCCAGCGGAAACTTCCCTGCCATCATGACGGACGAGGTTATGAATCTGATTACCGGCCTGGAGGGATTCCCCACGGACGAGGCCAGCAAGGACGCGCTGAATGTCTCCAATCTGTATCTGGAAGTTCCTTATGCGCCCAACGTATCCGAGATCAACTCCGTTCTGGATTCCTATCACGGTTCCATTATGTCCGGCGAAATGAGCGTGGATGACGGTATCGCGAAGATGAACGAAGAGGTTCAGAAGATTTTGAATCAGTAATAATGAAATAAGAGGGGCCGTTGAAAGGCGGTCCCTTTTTATATCCAGAGATCTGAATCCTGATTTTAAGAGGGAAAGGAGAATCATCGTATGCCGAAGATGGATGAAGCCGCAAAGGCTGCAAAAATCGAAGGTCTGCAGGAAAAGCTGACAGGCTTGATCGCAGAGGTAAGAACGGAAGCCGATATAAAAAAGAAGCGCAGAATGATAGGAGAAATCGGCAATTTAAATCGGCAGATTGACAAAATTAAATCCGGCAGGATCTTAAGCCGGGAGGCGAAGAGGGATCTGGTTGCCTATTCCTTTATCGCTCCCAACTTTATCGGATTCTGCGTATTTACCCTGATTCCCATTATTTTTGCCTTTGCGCTGGCATTTTTGAAATGGGATGGCAGCAATCCCATTGAGTGGGCGGGAATCGGCAATTTCTTAAAGCTGACGGACGACACTTTTTTCAGGGCGGCGCTGATCAATACCATTATCTATTGTGTGGGAACCGTGCCCCTTACCATGATAGCTTCTCTGGCGCTGGCTATCGTGCTGAACCAGAAGGTGGTGGGAAGAGGGATCTTCAGAACCCTTTCTTTCTTCCCCTATGTGGCGTCTCTGGTGGCTATCACGGCCGTGTGGAAGATGCTTTTCCATCCTTCCAAGGGTCCCATTAACAGTATTCTCTACAATGTATTCCATGTGGCTCAGGAGGATCTTCCTCAATGGTTTACCGGAGGGCTGGTGCTCTTCTCCATGATTCTGTTCAGTATGTGGAAGTACATGGGATATTACATGGTGATCTATCTTGCGGGCCTGCAGGGAATTTCCGCGGAGCTGTACGAGGCGGCAAGCCTGGACGGCGCTAATACATGGAATAAGTTCCGCTATGTGACATGGCCCCAGCTTTCCTCCACCACCTTTTTCGTCGTGGTCATGCTGACGATCAATTGTTTCAAGGTGTATGATGTGGCAATCATGCTGGCAGGCGGCGGAAGCGGCGAACTGACTACCTCCTCCACCGTGCTTGTCTACTATATTTATCAGAAGGCGTTCATTGACTGGGATCTGGGATATTCCAGCGCGGTGGCAATGGTACTGTTTCTCATGGTGCTGTTGGTGACCATCATTCAGTTCCGGGGACAGGCAAAGAGGGAGAGAGCGTAAACATGGCGACATTATCACTGAAAGTAATCGACAGGAATGACAATACAATCTGTGTGAGCAGCGGGGAGGATTTCGTGGAGCTGGTATGCATGCATACCTATGAGGAGGGGGACAGGATTACCCTGGAGATCTCCGAGAAGAACCTCTATGTGAACTGGCAGGTGGACGATGCCCTGGGCTCCGCCTTTGTATATCTCACGGACAATGTATCTTATGACATTCCTTTCGGGGAGAAGAGAATCAGTTATTCGCCCAAGGTATTTTCCGGCAGCAGGCATTATATTTATGCACAGGTCGCCGACCGGGAGGAGATAGAGCGGTACCGCAACCTGGCTCTGAATCCGGCAGACCAGCATAAGGATGTGCCCTGCTTCCCCCATGCCACCGCCAATGTGGAGACAAGGGGCGAAGCGGTATTTGCCGCAAAGAATGCCATAGACGGCGTGAGAGCGAATCTGTCTCACGGGCAGTGGCCCTATGCTTCATGGGGCATCAACAGACAGGATGATGCGGCCATGAAAATAGAATTCGGAAGAAAGATCAGGACGGATAAGGTGGTGCTCTACACCCGTTCCGATTTTCCCCATGATAACTGGTGGGTTCAGGTGACATTGAGATTTTCTGACGGAAGCACCCAGGATTTTGCCCTGGAGAAATCCGTGCGTGGGCATGTACTGTCCTTCCCGGAAAAGGAAATCACCTGGTTAGAGCTTTGTAATCTGATAAAAGCGGATGATCCCTCGCCCTTCCCGGCCCTGAGTCAGATCGAGGTGTATGGGAGAAACGTCCTGCAGATTGGAGGAAGTATATGAAGTCGGCGCATAAAAAGGCCGTTTTAGGCAAAGTATTCGTATATATTATTTTGATTCTGCTTGCACTGATCATGGTAGTTCCTTTTTTGTGGATGCTCTCGGCGTCTATCAAGAGCGACCGTGAGGTGTTCCAGATGAACCCCTTTGTATGGATTCCGGAGAACCCCAAGTGGAGTAATTACGCGGATATCTGGACTAAGATCCCCTTTGGGATATTTGTGAAGAATACCGTCTATCTGACGATAGTGGTAACCTTCCTGCAGCTTCTGACCAGCAGCTTCGCGGCCTACTCCTTTGCCAAGCTGCATTTCCGGCACAAGAATGCCCTGTTCCTGGCCTACATAGCAACCATCGCCATGCCCTGGCAGGTGTACATGGTGCCTCAGTTTATCATGATGCGGAGGATGGGGCTGAACGATAAGCTCCTGGCCATCATCTGCCTCCAGGCGTTTTCCGCCTTCGGCGTGTTCATGATGAAACAGTTCTACGAGGGGATTCCCGACGACCTCTGCGAGGCGGCGAGAATCGACGGCATGAACGAGTACCGGATCTATGCCAGAATCATGCTGCCCCTGTCCAAGCCGGCGCTGTCGACCCTGACCATCTTCACCTTCGTTACCACATGGAACGATTACCTGGGGCCCCTGATCTATCTGAAATCCCAGGAGAAGAAAACCATTCAGCTGGGACTGAAAATGTTTATCAGCCAGTATTCCTCGGATTACGGCCTGATTATGGCAGGCTCCGTGCTGTCGCTGATACCGGTGCTGATCATGTTCCTGATCCTGCAGAAATACTTTGTGGAAGGTGTTGCATCTACGGGCCTGAAAGGGTAAAATAGTGCTGTACTCACGAGCGATAAAGCTTGCCACCAGTTTTTAGCATCTGCCGCTCGTGAGTCGGGTTACCTGGCAAATCTTAATGACTGTCAGTATATACTGCATAACGCTGAATACTGTCTGATGCAATCATGCGATTGAACCAGTCAGCGTTATGCAGTCTGGTATCATGGCAAGTGAAATCGTTAAGCAGTATAAATTACGGCTCCGGCTTGTCCGGGTCAGGGCCTTTACGGAATAAAATATATGGAAAGGAGAGGGGGTGCCGGGAAATGCTGTCAACATACAATATGCGGTGGGCTCCTGCGTATCACGGCATATCCTGCGGAAGGACAGTTATTTTCCGACAACTTCCTGAAGGGCAAAAGGGCAGATGGGAGTTACATTTGAGGGATATTCGGAAATAGGAAAAGAAGAAATCGAAGAAGCGTTGAACTTCTGCTGTGAACAGATACTGCATGTGCTTCCGGAATTTACGGAGAAATTTCAGAATGCATACAGCGAGAACGGGTTTTATCCTCCGGTGGAGAACCGGGACTGGACCTGCGGCTTCTGGACGGGAGAGATCTGGCTGGCCTATGAGCACTGCAGGGATGAGAGGCTGAAAGCTGCGGCGGAGGTTCAGGTGCATGATTTCCTGGAGAGAATTGAGAAGAAGATAGAGGTGGATCACCACGATATGGGATTCCTCTATTCCCCTTCCTGCGTGGCGGCCTATAAGCTCACCGGGAACAGGGAGGGAAGGGAAGCCGGCATCAGGGCGGCCGACCAGCTGATCACCAGATATCATTCCGTGGGAGAATTCATCCAGGCCTGGGGGCCCATGAACGCGCCGGAGAATTACCGGCTGATTATCGACTGCCTGCTGAACGTTCCCCTGCTCTTCTGGGCGTCGAAGGAAACGGGGGATGAGAAATACCGGGAGATTGCGGAAAAGCATATCCACACGGCGGTGGCAAATGTCATCCGGGAGGATTATTCCACCTGGCACACCTTTTTCTTTGACCTTGAGACCGGCGCGCCGGACCATGGGGCCACCTGCCAGGGGTACCGGGACGGTTCCGCCTGGGCCAGAGGGCAGGCCTGGGGCGTGTACGGACTGGCGCTGGCCTATAAATATACGGGACGGAAGGAATATATCGAATTGTTCCGGAGGGTGACGGAATATTTCCTGACCCATCTGCCCCAGGACCTGGTGCCCTACTGGGATCTGGAATTCACCGACGGGGACGACCAGCCCAGGGACTCCTCCTCCGCCTCCATCGCGGCCTGCGGCATGCTGGAGATGTGCAAATACCTGGAGCCGAAGGAAGCGGCCCATTACAGGGGGATCGCCTCCCGGATCCTGAAATCCGTCTATGACAATTATGCGGTGAAGGATTTCGAGATTTCCAACGGGCTGGTGCTCCACAGCACTTATTCCAACCACTCGCCCTACAATACCTGCAATCACTACGGCGTGGACGAGTGCAATATCTGGGGGGATTACTTCTACATGGAGGCTTTGACCAGGATGAATGGGGATTGGGAGATGTACTGGTAGATAAAATGTAAACAGAGTAAAACGAGCCCGGCATATACAAATCATATAATGGAGCGGCGGCGCTTTTGAAGGTGCTGCCGCTCCTGTTTTGTTTTATCAGTTCAATTTATCTGCGAAAGTACTTTCATAATATCAGTGCGTCTTCCATGTCAAGCCCTTTGTCATCAAGCCCAAAATCTTCTGTTTGCAGCTTTTGATACTTCAACAAATGATGTGCAGTCCTGGCCAAAACGACTTACCTTTTCTTTTTTCGATAAGTAAATATAATCAGGGACTATCAGGAATTGTAATGTTTTGCCGTATCCGGGTTGTAATCCCCCGGAAGACATTGTAGAATGAAGAAAATGAGCCTGCGGAAGAAATTGTGCCATGCGGCTTCCCATGCAGGAAGGCGGGTAAAGGACAGGAAAACAAAGGAGGGAGAATGAAGTGCGGGTAGCGATTGTGGATGACGACAGGGAATTTGAGAAGAAGACGGAGGAGACTGTCAGGAAATTTTGTGAGGCGGAAGGGGAAGAAGCAGATATCCTATGCGTGGCAGCGGGCGATACGCTGTTGGATAGGATGGAAGGAGAAGGGAACTGCGATATCTATATTCTGGACGTGGAGCTGCCGGAGCTGGACGGCCTGGAGCTGGCGACGAGGATCAGGGAAAGGGATGGGGATGCCGGAATTGTGATCCTGTCCAACTATGAAGAATATGCTCTGCCGGCTTATAAAGTAAGGCCTTATGACTATATCATGAAATCTAGATACGAGACAGAACTTCCGGGCGCTCTGGAGGGGATATGGAGGGAGCAGCAGAGGAGGGAAAGGGAAGACATCTATCTGCTGGAAAATAACGAGATGATGAAAGCAATCCGGTTGGACAGGATCTTGTACCTGGAGAAGGAGAAGAAAAAGAAATATACCATTATCCACTGCTGCGGCGGGGAGGATTACAATGAGAAACTGCCACTGGAGAAAGCTTACGAAAAGCTGCAGAAGGAAAGCTTTCTCTATATCAACAGGGGACATATCATCAATATGGAACACATCACCTGCCTGGAAAAGGAGGAGATCACCCTGGCAGACAGCGTACGGCTTCCCGTTAGCAGGTACAGGATGACAGCGGTGAAGGATGAGCTTGCGAGGTATTGGGGGAAAAGATGGTAGAGGGGATTTATTTTTGTTGTGAGTTTTTCTTTACGGCGGTAAAGGTGTGGGCTACGCTGGGGCTGACGGGAGTGATTTGGGAGCCGAGGGTGGATGAGCGGAAACGCAGGATTACATTTGCGGCAACTATGGTTTTGATTGCCGGGATAAATACATATAATAACATGGTAATTTCGGTACTATTTTCCAAGGCTTTTATGATTGTAATCATTTTCTGGATATCATGGACGATTTACTGGCTATATTGTTGCAGATATGCAGAGGCCTTTTGTCTGGTATATATATTGTGGATGATGTCGGCTTTGTTGGATCTTTTGATCCAGACACTGGTTTATATTTTGCTGGATTTTGCTGGATTACAGAGGAACATCCTTTTGACGGCGACTATCCCGAGGGCTGTTTACCAATTGATGGGAGCAACGGTTTTGTTGTGGGCAATGAAGGCGGCGTGTCGGCTGGTACAGCAGAGGAAGCAGGAGGCTGAACATTGCCTAAGGTGGGTATGGCTTCTGGTACTGCCACTATTTGTGTGTGTGATGTATTTTCAGAGGATTTACCTTTCTGTGCTTTCGGAGATGTTACTGTATTATTGGTGGCTTTTCTTATTTGGGTGTTTGCTTGCTGTGGTGAGTCTCTTGGCATACATCGCGGTACAGTATGCCAGGGAGAGTTCTCGGAGCTTACAGCAGAAGATGGAGGCAATAGAGGATGAGTATCAGATATGGCGGCAGGCTTATGAGAAAATAGAGATACTACAGCACGATTTCAGTAAGCATAAACAGTTTATTCAGGATCTGATAGAGGCAGGCAGGGGAAAGGATGCACTCGTCCATTTGGAGGAAATCGACAGGGCGCTGAAGAGCGATATCAACAGAAACCTGGTGAATCATGGGATGTTAAATCTGGTACTGAACAGGAAAATGAAGGAAGGGGAGGCTTCAGGGATTGCCGTTCAATATGAGATGTGTGATATGGATGGATTGCTTCTCAGCTCTGTGGAAATTGTGGCGTTGATTACGAATATTCTGGATAATGCCATTGAGGCGAATCAGGAACTGGCGGAGGGGATAGAACGTTGGATTACATTGGCCTGTACCAGGAAGGGGCAGATGCTTGTGATATGTGCTTCCAATAGCAAGGCAGGAGGAAAGCTAAAATTTAAAGGGGAGATTCCGAGAACTACGAAAACGGGTAAAGGAATCCATGGCCTGGGAATGCGGAGTATCCAACAGGTAGTAAGACAGTATGAAGGACATATGCAGATAAAAGCAGGGGAGGACACTTTTAAGCTGACAGTATATCTGAAGGGATTTGCATAAGATGTGATAACTATTGGGCGCTGAAATAGAACTATTGGGAGCCGGGTAGTTGAAAGTGGCAAAAAGGAATGAGATGATTAAATATCAAGCGAAAACCAGGAGGTGTATATGAACAGAGCAGAAATCAGAAAGGTTAAGTGTGGACAGAAAACGGCGGCAGGAAATCTGGAACGGGAACTTAGCGAAATTCAGAAGCTGCAAGAGAACAAAGCGGCTGATAGGATATTTACTTTAACGGTGGGATGCGATGGAATATTGACTATTATATGCTGTTGAATTTGTAAAAAAGAGGGCAGGGATGCCTTCTTTTTTAATTAACAGAAATCAAAGATAGCGGAGGTAAGCAGATGGAGAGGACGATACTGGAAAAGTGGTATTGGGAGACATTTGACGGCGGGAATGGTGGAAATACCAGGGATGGCGTATTTGAACAGTATTATGATCACTTACAGCGTGCATTACAGCGGGGCTTGGATGATCTGGGAAGTATCATGGGATCGGCAATGCCGGAATTATCAGAGGAACTGACAAAGGTATATCTTGGACAGATGAAGCGGATTACTTTGCGAACGCTTTTGCTGGAGATGGAAATCTGTGAGGAAGAAGGCTCCCTGAAAGGGGTTACCGGACAGGAGAAGTATGCCTGCTTTGAGGAAAGCTTCCTGGGGAATCCAGAGTACCTGCGGGAAGTTTATGATGCCTATCCCCTGATGTATGAGGGAATGCTGAGTACTTTGGGGAATTTTGTGCGAAACATAGAGGAAGCTTTGGAGAGGTTCATGGAAGACAGAAACGGTATTAACAGCAGGTTTTTCCAGGGAAATCCATGCAGGAATATCAGGAGGATTGGCGGTGGAGGTTCGGATGCCCACAGGCAGGGGCGCAGAGTATTGATCCTGGAGATGGATAACGGTGAGAAGCTGGTATACAAGCCCAGGAGCCTTGCTATAGATGAAAGATATACAGCATTCCTCGGATGGGTTTTCCAGGGGCTGGGAATGCCCTTCTGGTGGAACTGTGCCTGGGATAGAGGAGACTATGGCTGGTGCCAGTGGGTGTCCGGGTCTGCCTGTCATTCCAGGGAGGAGCTTCAACGGTATTATTATAGGAATGGTATCCTGCTGTGTGTCAGCTATCTGCTTGGCTCTGAGGACATTCATTACGAAAACTTGATTGCCTGCGGCGAATACCCGGTTATCGTGGATTTGGAGATGATAGTAGGGAGCCGTGGGATGGGGCAGGATAGGGATATGGGGTACACAGAGAGGTTTTACCGGGAATCGGTGCTGCAGACAGGGCTTCTCCCTCTTTATGCATGGAACAGGGATGGGGAGGGCGTAAACGTAAGTGCCATCAATGGAAAGGGAGGACAGCTGGCCCCGGTGGAGGTGCCTGTGGTGGCGGAGTTTGGCACTATAAATATGCATATCGAGTACCGGAGACCTGCGACACGGGAGGGGAAGAATCTGGCGGTTCTGGAGGGGAAGTTTATAGAGCCTGTGGAATTCCTGGAGCAGATACAGAGAGGGTTCGGGGACGCTTATGCATTTCTGTCCGGGCGGAAGGGCGAAGTCCGGGAGCAGCTGAGGCAGTTCCGGGATGTGGAAGTCCGGTATGTGGTACGGGACACACAGAAGTATTTTATGCTGCTCCAGGCGCTGGGACATCCGGATATACAGACGGGAGAGGAGGGACGGGAGCTTGTATGGGACGTGCTGGAAGAGGGGACAGGGGAAGTGGATGAGTGGGTGAAAGAGCAGGAGAAACAGGAATTAATGCGTGGTGATGTCCCCATCTTCTCCTACCGTCCCGGTGGATTGCAAATGTATAGCGGGACAGGGGAATGTCTGGAAACATATTTTGCGTATCCCGTGATGAAGTACATCGAGAGACGCTTGGATCGTATGGGTGCAGAGGATCTGGAGAGGCAGCAAAAGCTGATTCGCATGGTATTGCTGATGGGGGCAAAGCGGGAGCCAGGGCAGGGATGCCTGTGGGCAGCAGGGGAGATGGAAGCTGTCTCTGGCAGATGGAGAAGTGGGAAACGGGAGGAAGGGGCTGCCGTCGAGGGATGGAGCGGCGGGAGGCAGGAGGAAGAAGCTGCCGTTAAGGGACGGATAAGCGAAAGGCAGGAAGCAGAAGACATTAGAATCAGGATTGCAGAACGGATTGGGGATATCCTGCTGGAAAATGCCATATGGTTAGAGGATGGGACAGAGGTGGGGTGGATCACCATGACGGCTGCGGGTTCTAGGGAGAAGAGCTATCTGATACGGCCGATGGACTGCAGCCTGTATGGCGGACTGGCAGGGATTGCCCTGTTTATGGCTGAATTGTCAGGAAAAACGGAAAAAGAGGACTATAAAAGGTTACAGAAGATTTTGGTAGACATGCTGTTCCGGCATACGGATAAGCTGTTTCGGAAGGAGGGAAAGGGAAAGCTGCTTACGGGGGCATATACGGGAGAGGCTTCGCTGGCATTTGCGTATATGATGCTCTACGAAATCTATGGGAACAGCATTTTCCTGGAGTATTTACGGAAGCAGTGCCAGGTAACTGCCGAAGGGCTGGAGAGGGATGGGGAGTATGACATATTGGGAGGGAACGCCGGAGCTATACTGGTCTTCCTGAAAGCATATGAGATGACAGGGGAGAGCCGCTGCCTGGTAAGGGCAAAGGAAGCCGGGGACTGGCTTTTGCAGGCAGCGACTGATTATAGGTATGGTTCCGGATGGGTGAACCGCTCTGCAGGGGTAGCCTTGACGGGCTTTGCACATGGGACGGCGGGGATTATGCTGGCATTGGCGCGGTTGGGACATGACACCGGGGAAAAGAAATATTGGGAGGCGGCTTACAGGGCTTACCGGTACGAGGAACATTATTACAGGGAGGAACTGCTGGACTGGGAGGATTTACGCGGCGGGGAAGGAAAGCTTCAGGAGAGCCCGGAGATGGCGTGGTGCCATGGGTGGGGAGGGATTGTTTTGGCCAGGTTAGAGGCGATGAAATATGCAGAGGGAGGTTTCAAGGAGGAACTGGGGCGGATTCAGAGGTTTGTGGAGGAGAAGGTAAGGGCTGCTGGCAATGGTAATAAGGTTCATCTGAAAGAGAGTCTCTGCCTATGCCATGGTATCTGCGGAAATCTGGTGTTGATGGCGGGAATGGGTAAGGCGGAGGAGACAGGGCAGTTGTGGAATTTGGTTGGGAGGGTAATCGGAGATGGGGAAAAGGGTGGGGGTGAGTGGACGGAGATACAAGAATTTGGTAATTATGGGCTATTGAGTGGACTTGCAGGGGTTGGTATAGCTGTTTATGCGGAGAGGGGAAAGGGACGCGGCTGTTGTGTGTAAGCTAGAGGAACAATTTGCTATTGGGAGCTGGTACGGCTCTATTGGAGGTATTTGTATGGACAATATGAAACAATATTGTATAATTTTCTCGAATTTAAATAGATTATTTGTTACAAGCTTGAACAGCTATAAAGTTTATGGTTTTTTACAGTATATTTTGAGGGGATGAGAAATAATGGGAAGTATTGAATTTGGTCTTACAGATTTTGCCACTAAAGACATATATGTGGATTTTCTTAGAGTATCTACTTACGCATATGAAGAACATAATATTAAGTTTGATTATTCATATCTGTCAAATGAGATAGATGCCTTGCGAATACAGTATGACATCGAGAAATTACGTGGAAAAACAGAATTTGAAACATTTGTTAATGCGACCAGGTGGGTTGCTCAGATTCTTTCTAATGATTTACCACCTTTGGAATCACAGAGTAGAGTTAAAGATATGATTGCTGATATCAGTGGGGGAAAGTATGGGGCTAGCTGTTATACATATGCTTGTGTATTAAATGAAGTTTTTAGGGCACTTGGATACTTGAGTAGAATCATTTTTTGTTTACCGATTGATTTTCATCCATATGGAAGTCATGTGGTTAATATTGTATATTCTGAGGAATGTGATAAGTGGCTTTTATTTGATGCGGCTCATGGTGTATATTTTCAGGATGATGCAGGAATGATCTTGAATCTACAGGAACTTCGCGATTATTTTGTGTCTAAAAAATCAATTAATGTATCACTAATAGATGGAATACGGGATACTGTTTCAGGTAGAGAGCGGCATTTTCTTGCTCAGAGAATACTTATATATATGTCAAAGCATGTCTATCGTTTTCGCTGCTTTGAGAACTCGTATAAAGATAATTTTGCCCAAAATCGTATCGTCAATGCAGTTAACTTAATCCCATGTAATTATTTAGCTGCTACTAGTAAAATTGTTAGGTATTACAATGAAACTAACACAAAACAGGTGGAAATATTTATATCTAATCCTTTAGAATTTTGGAAGTTACCTGATTGAGATAGTCATAGTTGAGGGGGAAGCGTGAAATTATATGAAACAAGAATACAAGCAGTCTATATATAATTATATACATACTGATAAGAGTGGTGATTTATTGTTGTGTAATTTTGCCAAAGGACCAAGAAGCTTTTGTAAAATACATAAGGAAGATAAGAAAATATTAGAAGCGGTTTTTTCTGGATCATTTGAAATAGAATCAAAGGTATATAACTTGCTGATTGATAAGGGCATTTTGGTTCATAGTGAAGAAGATGAATATACGAAAGTTCGGGCACTATATTATGATTATGCGTATACGGGGAATCTGACAATAATCTTGATGCCTACAGAGCAATGTAATTTCCGATGTAAGTACTGTTATGAAAAGTTTGAAAAGTTTGAAATGAGCCAGTTGATGCAGAATGCGGTAGTTAAGTTTGTCCAAAAGAATGCTCATCGTTATCCAGGTATTACGATTAGTTGGTTTGGTGGAGAACCGTTGTTGGAGATAGATATTGTGGAAAGAATGATGTCCAATATCATCCATGTCGGCAAGCAAAAAAAGATACCGGTTATATCTTCGATGACAACGAATGCATACAAGTTATCACCCGATGTCTTTGATAGGCTATATGACTTAAATGTGCATGAGTACCAGATAACTTTGGACGGGCTCGCAGAATCACATGATAAGCAAAGAATTCTTCAAGATGGAACTGGCACTTTTGATAAAATTATCGAAAATCTTTTATTTATCCGAGATTCTGGTAAGTATCCAAAAGCAAAGATACAAATACGGGTTAATGTAACTCGTAAGGTGCTTAAAGATTTAGACAAGTTTTTAGAATTTTTCAAGAACCAATTTTCAAAGGATAGAAGATTTAGTCTTTTTATGACAGTAGCATGGTCTTCTGCTCAAGAAGGGGGGGATGAACTAGAACTACAAGATCAGTATTTAGAATCTGATGAATTACAACAATACTTAATCGATCATGGTGTGTATGGTTCGGATATCAATTTAGCTGGTATATGGAATCTATTTGTTCCAATGGGAGAATTGTGTTATGCATCAAGAAGAAACTCCTTTGTAATTGGTTCCGATGGCAAGATTTATAAATGTACGGTTAACTTTGATATGGTTGAAAATCATATTGGTTATTTAAAAGACAATGGTGATATTTATGAGGATGATTTTGTTCATAGTAAGTGGTATTTAGACAGAATAGATATGAGGAAGATGTGTAAGCAATGCTTTTTATTCCCAGTGTGTTTTGGGGCTGCTTGTCCGCCACAAACTAAATTTGTAGAAGACTATGAGTGTATTATGGCAACTTCAATCAAAAAACATATTGGGACATATTTGGAATATCTGGCGAATAACTATAATTTTGATGTTATTACTTTAGAAAAGGTGGAGGATTGTGATGGAAAATGCGAATAATACTACATATTTTGCACTGATTTCGATGTTGGAAGAGATTGGATATATTGTTTTTGAAAAGGATCAGGAAGATTTTAATATTAGCGATTATATTGCGGATTCAATGCAGTTTGTACAATTTATTTTAAAGATTGAGGAATATTACAATATTGAATTATCAGAAGATTTTTTGCTTTATGAGATTTTAATATCGGCGAAAGGTCTGGCTAATAAAATTGATGCATTTATTGCAGAGTGCAATGATGTATGAGCATGTGAATACTCAAGGCCTGCCAGAAACCAAAGGATTTTGGGTATTCGGCCGAATTATGGTATCCAGCCAGCTTTACACGCTTTATCAATTCCATTGCGGAGCAGGAAGGGCATCCCCGTATGGCGTCCGTGACTGAGACAACGCTGCGCAAGATACTGGCAAACGCAAAGATTCGTCCTTTTAAGATATCTTACTACTGCGAGAGGCGCGATCCGGATTTTGATTCCAAAATGCATGATGTCCTTGTTATTTATAAACAGCTTTCCCTGCAGTTTGACGGGGAAGGGAACCTCCTGCCTTTTGAGGGGATGCCGGTTCATACCCTGTCCTATGATGAAAAGCCCGGGATGCAGGCGCTGGATACCACTGCAGACGACAGGCCGCCTGTTCCGGGTACCGAGAAAAACAGCACGGTATACCGGGACTATGAATATGTGCGGCTGGGTACGTTGTCGCTGCTTGCAGCCATTGACCTGCTTACCGGCGAAGCGATCCCCCTTGTAAGCCCAACCCACAAAAGTTCTGATTTCGTCCGTTTTCTGAAGATGTTGGACGGGAAATACCCTGCCGGTGATAAAATACGTCTCATCCTTGATAACCATTCTGCCCATACTTCAAGGGAGACGCAGGAATACCTGAATACAGTACCCGGAAGGTTTGAATTTGTATTTACACCAACCCATGGCTCCTGGCTGAACATGGTGGAAGGCTTCTTCAGTAAACTTACAAAGCAGATGCTGAATGGCATCCGGGTTTCAAGCAAAGAAGAATTGGAAAGCCGGATTTATCAATACTTTAATGAAATCAATAAAGTTCCTGTTCCATACCATTGGTCCTACAAGCTTGATGATATAGACCTTACCAAAGAGGATATCAGCCAGATCGTCTATGAAGTTGTAAACCATAAAGCTGCTAATGCATGTGATAAGGATAAGCGTGCTCCCAGGCCCCGAACAAGGAAGCGGCAGGGACAGGACAATCAGGGATAATAAAACATGGCTTTATTTAAAATGGATTATACTACTTGAATAGAATATAGAAAATCTTCTTAAGAAAGTGAGGTGATTAATATGAAAAAGTCGCTAAAAAAACCTATTAAAAAAGTTGATAAGTTCTTGCAAATGTACAATAAAAATATTTATGAGAATACATGTTCAAATAGTGGTAAGGCTTGTGGAAATGGTACCCCTTTTTGTTTTAGTGTTAGGTAGTTAATTTGTTGACAAGGTAATTATATATTTTAAGCGTTTATATTCTATTGGGTAGTAGAATTTTTAAGGAGACCAGATGTGAAAAACCAGTACGCTCAGAAAGGATACAATACTTAAGTTGATATTGCTGGCTTAGCGGAAAATATAATGCGGGTTTATTGGTTAGGTGAGATTTCATGCACTGCTGTCGAGTCTAAGAACTGGTCGTGTTGTACAATCATTTTGAAGTTTCAGCATAATGTGCTTCCTTTTATAGTCGTAGCGGTGTACAACTATAGAATAGTGCATTTTGCTGAAACTTCTCTAAAGCAAATAGCACAAAAGGTTAAATTAGCAAAAGGTAGCGGCAATATACTCCTGCCGAGTAGTCAAGCCGCAGATTAATAATGAAAAGTCCATAGTATCGGAGTTGTATTGAACCATGATACAAAATAAAAAGAAAGGGAACATGGTGTTTTGCGTCTATAAACATCATATAAAGGTAATATATGTTTAAGAAAAAATCGTTTGATTTTCAACAGATACTTCCGTTATTTAAGTTAATACTTAAGTATGATAAATCACTTTTGTTTTTTATGTTTGTTGACGCTATATTTAGTGCATTAAGTCCCTTTCCAATGATAATTTTTCCTAAGTTTATCATCGATGGATTTATGAATAGGAAAAGTTATCGGCATGTGCTGTATCTTTCCGTTGCAATGATTCTAATATCAATGTTTATTTCGATTATAGAAATGATCCTATCCAGGCATTTAGGTTTTTTAAAACAAAGAATGGAATTTACTATAAATGCGGAAATTGGAAAGAAGTGTATGGAGATTGATTATTTTGTCTGGAATAATCCAGAGACTCAGGATATGGCTGATCATGCCGCAAGAGTTAGTAACAGTAATAATCTTGTATCATTGCTTGAGAACGTAAAGGGACTGTTTTCAAATATTATTATCTTCGTTGGGGTGATAGCGATCGTGATCACAACCAATGCAATTTTACTCTGGGTATCTTTATTAGTTTTAGTTGTTCATAGCGTTATATCATCTCGAAACAGAAAAAGTCAAAGACAATATATGGAGGATGCACAACCTTATTTAAGGCGTATTGACTATATGTCTTATATTTCATGGGATACAGAACAGCGAAAGGATATTGTGGCGTATTCAGCAGCAGATTTTTTCAGAGCAAAAATCGATGCTTTCTGTCAGTCTATTTTAACTTATTTTAAAAGCCAACAAAAGAGGGAGTTAAAGGGTTCGTTATTGATTCTGGTAGCAAATAACCTATTTACTTTTCTTGCCTATACGATCTTAGGGTACCAAATTGTAGTATTGGGAACAATAACGGTAGGTTCCTTTAGCATGTACTTGAATGCGTTAAATACATTTAATTCAGCAAGTAAAGGGATAGCTACTTCTATCATAGACATTGCATCACAAAGTAAGTATCTGAGTAAGTTTGTAGAATTTATGGATCTGAAAAGTACTTTTCGGACAGGTACTAAGGTTTTATCAGAGGTGGTGGAGGCAGCTCCGGAGATATCGTTTGAAAATGTTTCTTTTAAGTATCCGGGACAGGAAACTTATGCATTAAAGAATATTAATATAAATGACTATATACAATGCTCAGCCAATTTTTTAAGTGCGTTTTATGGGACTCAATAAGTGGTATGATAGCTTCATCATAAAGAAACGAGGCACCATATCATGAGCAAATATATTGATCCAAAGGCTAACACATACAGCC
>CAJUSI010000008.1 GCA_910589035.1 uncultured Acetatifactor sp.
CGCCAGCATTGACCAGTGGTATTTCAACGGCGAAAAAGTACGGTTCTTCCAAGATGTGCTGACATCCAATAGCGAGAGCCTGACCGGCGGAAATTTCCATGGTACAATCCGCAGTTCGTGGAACGAAAACGGTTCCATCGACATTTATACGGTTCGTGACTTTGCAAATCTGAACTCTTCCGGGAATGGAACGCTGACCGGCGTAGAGAAATTCAGCCAAGCGGAATTTGACGAACACACGCAGACGGAATTTAACGAGCACATGCAGAGGGAAGTACAAACCAGCTCGGGTGAGTGTGTGGTAATTCAAGAGTAAAGACTGCGGTACGACGGCAAAAGAAAAAAGCCGTCGTACCGTAGAAAATTGTCACGCCCCATCATGCGGCGGCTTTTGAGCGCTCCCATTCTCTCTCCGGCGCTTCGTCATAATTTCTTCTGATTGCTTCCGTATTCTCTTTCTCCTGCATCATATACTCCTCCCTTCTATCCCGGGTAAGCCAATACGCCGCCGCAGGCAACGGCACAAAGTCAGCTTTGCCAACAAAGTCAGCTCTGCCGGCTTGAGCCATTGCTCACGGGAATGCCTTGCGTCCCTGAGGATGTGCGCCGTTCAGGCTTCATAGTCCTTTCGCAGAATTGCATAGACGCCCAGATCGCAGATCCCCTGATTGTTCCTGCCTCCCTGCCGCGAAATCCCCTCCCGGCGCAGCCCGCATTTCCTCATAACCATTCCGCTGTGAGGATTGTTCATATCATGCCTGGCCATGATCCTGTTCGCTCCCACTTCCTCAAAAAGGAACCGGATCACCTCCGAAAAGCATTCCGACACTACGCCCCGGTGCCACCATGGCTTCCCGATACAGTATCCCACCTCCGCCTCACTGATGCCTTCATTCCAGTTTACCACGGAAATGCTCCCGATGGGCTCCATACTCTCCTTCCACACAATGGCCCATTGATAGTATGTGGGGTCACCGTCCCTTTCCACCCAGGAGGCCACCACCTGCCTGGTCACCTCTTCCGATTCATGGGTGGGCCATGTCAGATACTTTGTCACCTCCGGGTCGCTCGCCCAATTTCGGAACATGGGGTTCGCGTCCTGCGGCACAAAGGCTCTGATGACCAGTCTCTCTGTCTCCAACGTCCTGCTTCCTAAATGTTTCATTTCTCCTCCTCTCCGCCCGCTGTGGCGGGCACCCATCCTTCGTTCCAAACCTGTCTGCCCTCTTTCCTGCTCCCGATCCTGCCGACACTCCACATCATACAGTCCCTAACCCGGATAAACCGAAACCAAAATTTTCCCATTTTGCCCAGGATTTCGTTGTTAAGCGCCCAGGGAAAACACTTTTTTGATTTCCGGAAATTCTGCTTTCGCGAAAACCCTTTTGTGACTTCCGGAAACTCTGCTTTCAGAAAAGTCCCCGCAGGAAATCCGCCTCCCCTTGCGGTTTCCCGCAGAAACAGCAAGAAGACCGGCGCCTGAAGCGATTTGCTTCCAGACACCGGTCTATTCTGAAATCCCTGCGGAAAATATTCTGCCTGATTCTTTCAAGTCCGAAGGACTTTTTCGGGAACTTCGTTTGCGAGAACCCTGTTCTAAAGCTTTCTTCCGTGAATTCCTTTTGTGGAATCCTGTTCTAAAGCTATGTTCCGAGAACCCCTTTTGTGTGGAACTTTCTTCTGAAAACGTTATCCGATAGGACTTTAGGCTCAGCGGAATCCAGGTTCGGCGATACTTTTCCGGTGTCTGTTCTATATGAAATTATGACTGAGGACATTGAGGCGGATACTCCGAAATCCATGACGGAGGACATTGGGGACTCTGCTTCGGATCCCACTACGACAAGACCTGCCTGGGAATAAAAACCTTCCAAAACCCCTGAGACTGCCACGGCAAAAAGACCTGCGTCCTGTCCGAAACGCCGGCTCTGGTTTCCCTGCATAAGGATGCCTGCCGCAAACAATCTGTCCATTTCCGTTCTCCCGCCGGAATCCGTCCGGCTTTCCTTTCCTCTTCCCACAGACCCGTGAAAAGTATTAGACCCCATTTTACTCGCTTTCCTGCAAATGTCAATATCGAATAGAAAAAATTTGCCGCCGGAATGCCCTTCTTCCGTGATACGGGCTTTGTGGTGGATTATCTGAATGAGGGGAGCTTTGAACGCCGCAAGGGCCAGAAAATAGTGAAGCCAGCGGAATCACAATTGGAGAAAATAAAGGAGAAACCCGCCTGGCGCAGCTGATACAGATTCTTTTAAAAGAGAAAAATACAAAGAGATTGAGGCAGTATCCGGCAGCCGGGAGAAGCGCCGCGAGCTGTACAGGCTGTACGGTATTTGAATCACAGCTTGCACCGAACATAAAACGGCAGAGCTCCTGTCTGTCGGAAGTCTCTGCCATTCCAATCCATTCGGAACATATTCTAAAGCATAAGCTATGCCGGAGCCGGGCAGCAATGGAGACGGCATAGCTGCCACGCCGCCGTTTCAAAGCATTCCTGCATTTTCTTCCCGGCTTTTCCTTTTTATTTCCCGAATTCCCCAGACCAGCTCCTCTGGCATCTCCAGCTCCGTGCTCCGGATTCCCTCCCAAAGCTGCAGAGCCGTCCGGAAAGTGACGATGGGAATGGACACAAAATCATGGTGCATCATCCAGGCCAGGGCAAATTCTCCGGGGGACACCCTGTATTCTCTTAACAACCCTATGATCTCCTCATTTTCCCTGTTATCGTACTGGGCCCTCAGGGAATCCCCGATATAGGCTCCCGTCATGCGCTTTGCCAGATACCCCTGGGCGGCGGCCGTGTAGGCCATGGCGCTCTTCCCGCTTTCGGCATGGTAGCGGTAGGTATCCTGATCCATCAGCACTAAAGTGGGATCCGCCACTCCGGAGGCATTGATCTTCGCCAGGCTCCACATGAGCTGATTGCACACGAACCCGGAATAGCCTTCCGCCTTCGCAATCCGATCCGCCTCCTGCAGCCGGGGCAGCGTCCAGTTGGAGCAGCCGTACCACCGGATTTTTCCCTTGCGTCTTTCCTCCTCCAGCACGCCCAGGATTTCCTCTACCGGCATGGACAGGTCGTCCCGGTGCAGGAAATACAGATCAATCTCATCTGTCCCCAGGGCCTGCAGGCTTTCCTCCAGATCCCTGCGGATACATTCCGGCTTCACCCGGGATTCTCCCATAGTTTCCATATACGGATGCGCACCCTTGGTGCTGATGATCACCCGGCTGCGGTTCCCCCTGTTTTTCAGGAACCGGCCGATGACATGCTCGCTCTTGGCCCGCTCTCCCGGGGTCCAGTCCCCGTACACATGGGCCGTGTCCAGAAAATTCCCGCCCAGATCCAGGAAGCTGTCCATCTGCTCCCAGGCATCCCTCTCCGCCATGTCCGTGCCGTACTTCACCGTGCCCAGGCATATGCCCGACACCTTTAAATCCGTGGATTGTAACATTTTATACTTCATTTTTCCTCCGTTCCGCCGTATTCCCGCATGTTCGGTTCGGCTCCAGGCTCCGCCATCCTCTGGCATTTCTGGCCAGGCTCCATCGCCATCCCACATGGCCAGCCAAATTCCATCGCCATCCTGCATGTCCGCCTCAAACTCCGACGGGCTCTGCCCGACCTTGCCGCCGATTTTCTCTGCTTCAGGCATGGCATATTCCCATAAACTGTCTTTCCTCAATCCCTGTACATAGCCACAGTGATAGAAAAGTTTACCTGCCAGCGGGCTCATACCTCCATCTCATAGAGCGCCATGGATCTGCCGTTGGGATAGTCGATAATGTCCACAATCTTAAATCCGGCGTCCAGATAAATCTTTCTCACCCTCTTCTCGTCCAGTGCCGTATCCAGGCGAATATAAGGGATCCCGCGCCTTCGGCATTCCTCTTTGACCGCGCCGATTACCCTTCCCGTCATACCCCTGCCGGCAAATTTGCGGCGCACGCAGAGCTTATGCAGGTAGGCCGCCCCATACTCCGGCTTCTTCGGCCAGTATTCCCCGTCCTTCCACTGCAGGATAAAAGCGCAGGCAACCTCGCCGTCAAGCATTCCGATACAGAAGTTCTCCGGCCCGGCATCGTCGGTCACCATCTCCTCCGGCGTGAGCCATTCCTCAGACCAGACCCGGTATCCCCTCTCCCGTGCCCAGGCCGAGACCTCCCGCATCACATGGATTGCTCTCTGTATTTCGTTGAAGCGAATTTCTAATTTCTCCATCTTCCTCCTTCTGTCTTCGCGCCATTCTGCCTGGATTATCGCTGTAAAAATGACCTGTTTCATTTTCCTTTCGGACAAATGTCCTTTTCACTCACATATCAATTCTTTCTCTGGTCACTGCTGCCAGGGCGTAATCTTTTTAGGATAACTCCAGACTTATATTCTCGATTATAAGATATTTGCCCGATGTTTTCAATGTATGTTTAATTCCGTTTCCAGAATTGGTTTCCGGAATTTCCGTCTCCGGGATTATATACTCGCAAATTATATACTCTCGGAATCTCCTTTCCTGTTTCTGTGAGGCTGTTCTAACGCTTGTGGTTAGGGGTGCATACTGTATCAACCTGGCATATAACAGCATTTCGTCTGTCAATATACACCCCCAAATTCCTGTGCGTATCAAAATAGTAAAATTCAATATTATGCAGGTATATGGGCATGTTACACTCAATATATGCACACCTGATTTATAGCGATAGGGTTTGATACAATGCGTGCAGGAGGAAAGGAACCGCTGCCTGCACGCATGTTTTTTAACGGAATTTCAGATTCCCTCTTCCCTCAGCATTTCCAGAAACCCTTCCAACGTCATCCGCCCCAGGTCCCCTTCCTCACGCTTCCGGATGCAGACGCTGCGCTCCTGTGCTTCCTTCTCCCCCAAAATCACCATATAGGGAATCCCTTCCGTCTGGGCCGTCCTGATTTTATAACCGATTTTCTCGCCCTTTTCGTCGATCTCACAGCGCAGCCCTTCTTCCTTCAGAGCCCTCTCGATTTCCCCCGCATATGCCATATATTTATCCGAAATAGGCAGAATCTTCACCTGCATCGGAGCCAGCCAGAGCGGGAATCTGCCGGCGTAATGCTCGATCAGGATCCCGATAAACCGCTCCAAGGAACCGAATATGGCGCGGTGTATCATCACGGGCCTGTGCCTTTCGCCGTCCGTACCGGTGTATTCCGCGCCGAACCGCCGGGGAAGCTGGAAGTCCACCTGGATGGTCCCGCACTGCCAGGTACGCCCGATGGAATCCTTCAGATGAAAATCAAGCTTGGGGCCATAGAACGCCCCGTCCCCCTCGTTTACCACATAGGGAATCCCCATGGCCTCCACGGCGCTGCGCAGGGCATCGGTGGCAAGCTCCCATTCCTCCTGGCTTCCAATGCTGTCCTGGGGCCTGGTGGACAATTCCACATGATAGGCAAAGCCGAATTTCGTATAAATCTCATGGATGAGCCCGGCCACCTTCTGAATTTCCTCCACCATCTGCTCCTTTGTCATGAAAATATGGGCGTCGTCCTGAGTACACTCCCTCACGCGCATGAGTCCGTGGAGCGTGCCTGATTTCTCATGGCGGTGAATCAGCCCCAGCTCCGCCAGACGAAGAGGCAGCTCCCGATAGGAGCGGGGTTCCGACTGGTAGACCAGCATACCCCCCGGGCAGCTCATGGGCTTGATGGCGTACTCCCTCCCGTCCACCGCGGTGGTATACATTTTATCCCGATAATGCTCCCAGTGCCCCGACACCTCCCACAGCTTCCTGTCCAGCATCACCGGCGTGGAAATCTCCTGATATCCCTCCCGTCGATGCAGGCCTCTCCAGTAGTCCAGCAGAAGGTTTTTCAGAATCATTCCCTTCGGCAGGAAAAAGGGAAGCCCCGGCCCTTCCTCCGCCAGCAGAAAGAGCCCCAGCTGCCGCCCCAGTTTTCTGTGATCCCTTCGCTTAGCCTCCTCCAGCGTAAGCAGATATTCTTCCAACAGAGAAGCCTT
Source organism: uncultured Acetatifactor sp. (assembly GCA_910589035.1). Classification (GTDB taxonomy): domain Bacteria; phylum Bacillota; class Clostridia; order Lachnospirales; family Lachnospiraceae; genus Acetatifactor. Next base: position 5,997 of record CAJUSI010000008.1, read on the forward strand.
CGGAAAGGAAATCCCGTAAATCCGGGTGAGCATTCTCCCCCTCTCGTCGCCCCTCCAATAGGCGCCGGCCACGGACAGCAGCTTCAACGCCCTGATATGGCAGGTATTGGAAATATGGGGGCCTGCACAGACCTCCGCATACTCCCCCTGCCTATACAAAATAATCTTCTCCCGGAACGAATCGCCTGCCGTATCCTGCCCATCGGCACAAACCGTCCCGCATATGCTCTGCTCTTCGTCCGTACCATCACCCCCACATATGCCTGGCTCTTTACCCGCACCATCGCCTCCGCATATGCCCGGCTCCTTGTCCGCACCATCGCCTCTGCCCGAACATCCGCGGAGCAGTTCCAACTGATAGAACTCCCCCCTTTCTTTCATGTACCTTTCCGCTTCCGCCCTCTCCGTTTCCCAAACCTGAAGGGACAGGGACTCCCCCGCAATTTTCTTCATTTCCTCCTGAATTTTCTCCAAATACTCCTCAGAAAAGGGAAATGCGAACTCAAAATCGCAGTAAAATCCATTCTCTGCCGTCTGCCCGCCCGCGCATTTCGCGCCCGGATACAGGCGCTTCACCGCCTGGGCGAGCACATGGGCGCTGGTATGCCAGAACGCCTCCCTTCCCTTCGCATCCTCAAAATCTCTTTCCTCCATTTTCCCGTTTTGCAGCAGAACCTTCATAAAATCCCTGCTCCTTTCCTTTTTGTTGCCGCCTGCCTGGCAGGCCCATCGGTTACCTTCACAACATAAGAAAAGCACCCATAAGACTATCCCAATAGCCCTAAGGGTGCATCTGCACGGTTCCACCTTAACTTTTCACTTCGGATTCCAGCAAATCCTATCCTTTAACGCAGGCGTACGGCAGCGCTTACCTCCGGAATATCCGGACTTTCGGCGCTGCGGCTCAGGAATGGTTTTCGTCCATGCCTTTCATAAACAGCTTCCACCATGCGCTGTTCTCTCTGGATGATGCCGCATAAACTACTCTTTCCGTCGTCGCTTTTCTTATATTGTTGCAATTACCTTACCAGACTTCCGGGGCTTTGTCAACCACTCTGTAAAAGTTTCACAGTACAAAAACAGCACAGAAAAATATTGAAAAGCGGCCCGAAGTGTGATAAGCTGAGCCTAAACAGATTTTCTATGGAAAAAGATTCTGAAAATCAAATTGTATTGTCACGCGTTACGAACATCCTTACAGAACACCGTTTTCTAAAAATACAATTTTCCTGTGCAGTTTCTCTCTCAGCCTAACCATCCAATCTGGTTCATTCGGGTATTCCTCGTCAATGCAGCGAATTAACCTTGCATAAGAATATAAATTACAGAACCTTCGCATCAGCTTTAACTTTTCAGCATAATCTGGTTCTAACATTTTTACGCTTTGATACCCCCGCAGGAAAGAAGCTTTTGTGATTGATTTCCTGTCTGCCGGAATATTCTCCAGCAATGCATCCAGAGCCTGCTCCAAATCCAGCAAAAAGAAGTGATACATACCATCTTCAAAGTCAATTACTGTGCAGCATTGCCTGGTTTCATCCCAAAATACGTTATCCGGCTCAAAATCGTAATGAACCAATCCAAAAGAATCTTTTGTCTGAGGAAGCATATCCAACGCCTGCTGTACTTCCGCCAACTCAACCAGCATTTTGTTGGGGGCATGGTATGTTTCAAGCGTTTTCCCAATCCACAGCAGGACATCACGATATGTCCATTTTCTGATTTCCGGAGAATATTCGGCAGATAACATATGAAGCTGTCCAAGAGCCTTTCCATACGCATACACAATAGATTCGTTACACTCGGTATCTTCGATCGGAATTCCGTCAATCCCCTTAAAAACACTGGCATAATATTTTCCCCAAACGGAATCAAGCGTTATGACAAGTTCACCTGAATTGGATGTAACCGGAATTACGGCAGGATAGCTCCTGCTTTGCAGATAACACAAAAAGTCCAATTCACCTTTTAGATTGTCTTCCATTTTCTCCGTCGCAGGAGATAAACGCAGAAAACGCATATTTCCCTGCCATAAGAAAGGATAAACCGCATTTGATGAAATTCTGAAATGCTGCAGGCAATCACCAAGAGTCTCTGTATCATATTCCCAATTTTTCAATGCATACTTTGCAAGGTCATAGTTTTCATATAAATATTTTAATTTCAGCATATAAGTCCTTTCTGAAGCACTGGCTTCTATCCGTTAATATAAATTCACCTCATATATTTCGGATTTATCACGACTCATATTCTTCTGATATGCTTTCATGTCAATCGCCTCCTCTCGATAACAATGTACTGCAGCTTATTTTAATGTATCAACATGATTATACCCTAAAAAACAGGGCATAGCAACCGCCACACCCCACATTTTTTATCGTTCCAGCGACTTCTCGATTTTTTGTTTCTGTCCTTTCAGATTTTGGTTCTCATACAGATTATTTCTCTTTTCAGAATTGATTCATTCGCTTCAACTGCGCCCGTACTCCCTCCTGACAATTCTGCGCCCAGCCCCCATCTACCTCCTGCCATAATCGAAATCACATTGATCCAGGAACGCCCTGGCCATCAGCGTCGTGCCGATCTGATTATTTCAGCAGACAAGACTCCGATGTTCCGCTATTACCTTCTTCATACTGTGTCCGAGCTTCCGCCACCATAGACAAATTCTGCGGTATTTCATATATATAAGCACCTGTCGCATCCAAAGCCTTTATGTCCTTCTTCCTCATCTCCCGATACACAACCTCCGCCAGCGCGCTCATGATCGCATTATACTTAACCGTATCCTCGAACAAGCTCTGATAGGATTCCTGTGCCTCCATATATCCGTCCTGTGCTGCCGCACCAAACGCTTTAGGGAAAATGCTTTCAACAAAAATCTGCGGATCAGAGGACTGTGCCATCTTTTTCAACTTCTTATCGGAAAGCAGTTTATCTCGGAGTGCCGACAGAATAACCTTGTCCCCCTCCGTAAAATTACCCTTAAATTTCTCATTGATTTTCGCAATCACTTCGTCCAAAGGCGTTTTTTCATCCATGCCTTTCACGCCTTTGTGCTTGGCAGGCACATATGCGCTCTTTGTTTCTTCCAGAGCAATTTCACCCTGAAATGTCTTTTGCAGTTTGTAATATTCCAGCTTCAGTTTACCTTCCAAGTCAATCAGTTCTACAGGGTCTTTCGGTAATAAACCGATTAAGTAGGAGCAAAATACATATTCCTTCTGTAACTCCTTATCAAACATCCGAAGAATCTGCGATATATAGCTATACCATTTCATCAGATTGCGAACCAGTCTGCGGAATTGGTATCTTTCGTTCTGCGTCTTTTTATTGTAACGGTTGGAAACAGGAAGCAAAATACTGCTCATTCGCCCCATTGCCCTGTCATCCTGTCTGCCTTTTTTATAATACTCGTCTGTAAAAGCTTTGATATCCTCATCTGAGTATATACCATACGCCCGCAATTCCCGTTGTGTCTGATACAATAAGTCCGCGTTTACTTCTTCCTGCAGGAAAGTTTCCTGGTAAAACGGCTGAAATGCGTCCTTTATATCCTCTGCCTTGTTCACAAAATCCAGCACAAAAGTATCTGTCTTGCCCTCGCAGGTGCGGTTCAGCCGGGATAAGGTCTGCACTGCTTTTACATTCTTTAACTTCTTGTCCACAATCATCGTATGCAAAAGCGGCTCATCAAACCCTGTCTGATACTTTTCCGCTACAACCAGCACATTAAAACTGTCATGGAACTCCGCCTTGGTCTGATTCTCTGAAATATGCGAACCGTCTTTGCGCACATTCAGCTTTGATTCCGTGTATTCCTCTCCCTTATCGCCAATCGAACCGGAAAAAGCCACCAGAATATCCACATCGTCATATTTCTTCTCTTCAATGTATCGTTTGATTTCGTGGTAATAGCGGACAGCAGCCAGTCTTGAGGATGTGATCACCATCATCTTTCCTTTGCCGTCAATCTTATGTCTTGTGGTACTCTTAAATGTCTCTACAATAATCTGTGATTTCTGGCTGATATTATAAGGGTGCAGTTCCTGATATTTACGGATAACCTTTGCCGCTCTGCTGGACGGAACATCCGGATTGTCTGTCATGGTCTTCGCAATTCTAAAGCAGGTATTGTAGGTCATATAATTTTGAAGGACATCAAGAATAAACTCCTCCTCAATCGCCTGCCTCATGCTGTATATATGGAACGGATGGAAAGAACCATCCTCCTGCTCCTGTCCAAACATTTCCAGCGTGGTCGCTTTTGGCGTTGCAGTAAATGCAAAAAAGGATAGATTCTTATGCTTTCCCTGAGCAATCATTTCTTTTACAAGCCTGTCCTCCGGATCAACTTCTTCCTCCGCCAGGCCTTCACGCTCCGCATACTCCCGCAGGGCTTCTTCCGTATCTGCCAGCGCAGTCTTTAATTTAAGGGCTGAACTGCCTGTTTGGGAAGAATGCGCCTCATCTACAATCACCGCAAAGCACCTTCCATTAGCTCTATTGACTTCTGTATAAATTACCGGAAACTTTTGCAGAGTCGTAACAATAATACGCACACCGTCATTGATTGCCCTTTTCAAATCCTGAGAATTTTTATCCTCACCTATGGTTTCTATGGCGCCCAACTTATGGTCGAATCCTGAAATTGTCTCCTGAAGCTGTGCGTCCAATACAGTGCGGTCTGTCACAACGATTACACTGGAAAATATGGGCTTATTGTTCTCATTGAAAAGCGAGGCAAGGCGGTATGCTGTCCATGCAATCGAATTGGATTTGCCGGAACCGGCGCTATGTTGAATAAGGTAATTCTTACCTGCCCCATTTTGCCGTACATCTGTCACAAGCCTTCGAACAACATCTAACTGATGATAGCGTGGGAATATCAATGTTTTGTTTTTCTGCAGATGGATAAACTTCTGGATAATATCCAGCATACTGTCTTTCTGAAATATATTTTCCCAAAGATATGCCGTGGGATATCCGTCCGGATTGGGCGGATTACCCGCACCGCCATCAGAACCTGCCCCATTAGAGCCTTGATTAAAAGGTAAGAAACAGGTGTCTTTTCCTGCCAGTTTTGTTGTCATCCAGACTTCCGTATGGTCTACGCAAAAATATGCTAAAATTCTCTTATTAAACTGAAAACATATCTCTCGCGGGTCTCTGTCGTACATCCATTGGGTCCTGGCATGATCCACATTCTGCCCTGTGTACTGATTCTTCAATTCAAAAGCAAACACAGGAATACCATTTACCACAAGCACCATGTCCACAGATTTTTTGGTATCCGCAGAATAATACCATTGCCGATAACACTCAACTTCATTTTCTGCATACTGCATCCCTGCCGTATCGTTCAATGCAGACTCCGGCTTAAAATAGCAGACTTTAAAGGTAGTGCCTCTGTGCTTGAATCCGTTTCGCAGGACGTGCAGCACTCCGTCCATATCACAGGCATTATGAAAAGCAACACAGAATTTGCGTACTGGGTCTATGTTATTCTGTCGTTCAAATACCGCCCACTCCCTCGGTTGGGTGCGTTTTATAAAAGAAATCAGTTTATCCGGATATAAACCCAGCTTCGGGCTGTATGCTCCATTTCCCTTTGTATATCTGCTTTCAGCTGATACAAGAAAAGCCTCAATATCTGATTCAAACTGCTTTTCTGTGGTAACTGTTATCCCCATGCTTCTTCCTCCGTAAATCGCTTTCCCATAAGATTGCTGCATGTAGCGACTTTTCCCCTTTTTACTCTCACGAATATTAACTACTCTATTATCTGATTCAAATTTTTTCTTTCCATATCCGAAATATCCGTCAAAGCGCATATATCTTCATAACGCCAGTCATCACATTCATCAAAAAATACCTGTCCTTTTCGTTTCTTAAATATGCGAAAAGGTCTGCTGGCAGAATTGTCATATATATGGCAAATATCGCAGACTTTGACCACCTCCTTCACCAGCGCCAACGCCTTATCATATCGCGCAATTATCTTTTCTTCCGGCACACTATGTCCACCGGATTCCACCCTTGCCCTTACACGCCATACATTAATTATGGAATCCGCTGTCAAAATATAATAGCAGCGAATAAAATATCCCTTTTCCTTTGCTCTTTTTAATAGCTTCAAGTTCCGTTCTGTTGACAGCACTGTTTCAAAACAAAATTCCTGCATTTGTTCCAAATGCTCTTCCCGCTGCTTTTCTGCTAATTGTGCCGCTTCTAAATCAGAACATTTTAAGTATTTTTTTATTTCGTCCGCGTTAATATAGTCCATTGGCGGTTTCAATAATTGTGTAAATGTACTTTTTCCGGAACCGTTTGGGCCTGCAAAAATAACAATTTCAGGCTTCCTTTGAAATTCGCTCACTATAACGCTCCTTTCGCATCCTTCTTCCCACCTCTATTCGAGTCCCGTCCTCATTTTCCTGATATATGATCTGGCTTTCCCTGTCATATATCACCACCGGAACCCCTAATGCCCTGTTTTTCTCTAACTCAATTCTTACTGCCTCATTTGCTCGCTTAATAACTGCTTCATCTGGAATATAGTCTTCTCGTTTCATGGTATGCTCCCTTCTTTTCCGATCATCTGTTTCATAGTATACACTATGCTTCTTTTACGTCGTTTTCATTTCGCACTCAATTTATCCACAAGCTGTGGACGAATCTGGTTATAAACTGGTACAATATTCATATATTTTAAATTCATTTTGGAGAAATTTATACCTCCTTTTTCCCTGTCACATATTCGTAAATCAAAGATTTTTTATAATTTTCTATCTCAGAGAGATACTGCTCTTTCTTGGCAATAAGTTCATCTATCGCTGAACATTTTCTGTCAAGATAACTTGCTATCTCTTTCTGTTCTTCATAACCTGGCACAGTAATGGAAAAATTCAGGAACTTATCTGCCTGTAATCTCCATCTGCCTAACCCGCTTACTCCTTGCCCTAATCCATAGAAAATACGGTTTGTATAACACATCTGCATCAAATATAAATAGTATTGACCACAATAACTATCCTTATCAATCAATCCAAATACTCTATAATCGGGGCTTGTTACACCTTCATATTTGGAAACATCCACCCATCCAGTCAATAGATCCATATGATTCATCGCAAAATCGCCTATATGTACCAGTTGATAATTGCTATAGTTCTCAGCTAACTGCCCTTCATTTTTAGATAAATCTTTTGGCTTAATTCCTTTTTGCGTTATAGATAATACCGTATACCCTTCTTCTCCTGCTATATCTTTTTGAATTTTGAAAATATATTTAATCTTTCTCATTTCCCAGTCACTTGGAATCTGTCCGAACCATGTACTTTGACTATCCTTCATTTCCCTGTTATCTCTTACTCCTCTGGTAACAGCCTGTGTAATGACGGCTTGCTTTAGCTTTTTGTATTCATCTATACTTGCACGAGTTTTTTCAAGCACGTTATCAAGCTCTAAACATATAATATCAAGATACTTGACAATCCTATACTGTTCTTGAAGAGTTGGCTCTGGAACAATTAAATTTGCTATATGCATTGAATTTATATTTCCTATACCAGAGGTAGTGTTTTGCATATATGTAAACTGTGATCTAGATATATCCGAATTAAGTATATACCAATAATATTTTGCAGAAACAGTTTTTGATAATCTAATTCTCTGAATAAAATTAGAATAATAACACTGTTCTTTTTCAATAACATCGTCTACAATAGTGGTTTTACCAATATGCAAATTACTACCACTTGATTTTGTTATAAGCAAATCATTCTTCTTACACAGGTAATATATTTTATTAGATATTTTACTCAAATCTCTTTTTGCAGGAGATACTATATCCCATTTGCCATCAACAGTTTGTTCAGTTGAACGCAAAACGGTTTCTCCATTATCATCTACTGAATCATCTCCCCATATTCCACCATCATTTTGTGTTATAATGTTCTTAAAAAAATGACAAGTCCACTCTTTCGGTATCTCCCCAATCCACTCACTCCCGCTATCCTCCATCTCCCTGGCCATACCTATTTCTCCCCCGCAAACAGCTTCTCCAAAGAAGCTGAAATATCAGCCTCCAATACATGAATCCGCGCCACAATATCCTCCACTTTTTCCGGTGCCTGATACTCATAGAAATATCTTGTCATAGGTATCTCATAGCCTACCTTTGTCTTTTTCTTATCGATCCACGCATCCTCCGCATAAGGCAGCACTTCTCTCTCAAAATACCTGTCAATATCCTGCGTAAGCGGCACGTTCTCCGTATCGCGCAGGCTTGCATCTGCAACGGGTTTACCCTTTTTTAGGACAATCTCCCCGTTCTCATCTCTCTCAGGTCTTTCCACCACAATTTTGTTATATCCAAACTCTACTGTCTCAAATATTTTACTCTCACAATAGATTCCGCCCTTATCTCCATACACAGCACAGTTTTTAAAAGAACCATACGCCTTTACAATCAGTTCCCGGCATTGATCCGTAATATCGTTTCTTTTCGTTCCAATGCTTTTTCTTCTGGCTTCATAGCAATGAGAGGCATCTATAAGCTGCACTTTCCCTTCCCGATATGGCGGTTTATTCTTAGAACAAATCCAGATGTATGTACTGATTCCCGTATTCATAAACATATCCGTAGAAAGCTGTACGATACAATCCAGCCAGTCATTTTCCAAAATATATCTTCTAATCTCTGATGGACCGCTTCCTGCATCTCCTGAAAATAACGGAGAGCCATTTTGTATAATCGCCATCTTTCCATTCGGCGCAAGTTTGGAAAGCCCATTTAATACAAACAACTGCTGTCCGTCACTGATTTTGGGAAGCCCTGGCGCAAATCTACCCTGCTCTCCTCTTGCGGCTTCCTCTTCCACCTTTTTCTGTTCCCGTTTCCAGTCAATTCCAAAAGGTGGATTGGAAATACAATAATCAAAAGTAAATCCTGCAAACCGGTCGTCCGACAGAGTATCTCCGAACCGCATATTATCCGGATCTCCTCCGCGAATCATCATATCTGCTTTTGCTATCGCATAAGTAGACGGGTTAAACTCCTGTCCAAAGCAGGTAACTTCTATATCGCTGTTCAAATCATGGATTCTCTCCTCCATACAGGAAAGCATCTGAGATGTTCCCATCGTCATGTCATAAACTGTCATTCCGCCTGCGTCTAAATTGGCATCCACAAGCAGCAAATCCGTCATAAGATAGATAACCCTGCTGGTAAAATGCGCTCCGGCTTCCTCTCCAAAGGACTCGGAAAAGCGGCGCACCAAGTCTTCAAAAATATAACCGCAATCCACCGCGCTGATTTTATCCGCGCCCAAATATCCTTTTTCAGAATGAAACTCTTTGATAATCAAATACAGTGTATTGCTCTCCACCATTCTTTTGATAATATTATCAAAATCAAACTTAGACAGAACATCCTGTGCATTTGCAGAAAAACCGGCCAAATAATCTTTAAAATTTATCTCAATATTATCCGGTTCCGCCAGAAGCGTCTCAAACGTAAATTTGCTTGTATTATAAAACTGATAGCCGGATGCCCTTGTCAAAAATCCATCAATAACCGCCAAATGTTTCACTTTTTCATACTGCGCAAGCACCTTATCATGCGTAGGAAGTAAGCAATCATGAAATCTCTTGACCACTGTCATAGGTAAAATAACAAGTCCATATTCATGCGGCTTAAACGGTCCCCGAAGCATATCTGCCACATTCCAAATGACAGTCGCTTTTTCTGCTATATTAATTCCAACATCACTGATTTTATTGCTGCCCATCCCTATTAGTCCTCCTTGTTTTCCGAAGGAAATACATTTTCGCTATAGTGCCGGAACTTAACCCCGTACTTTTACATAAACCACCCTTTTTTCATGCCCTTATCGATCAATAACATCCATAATCCGTTATAACTGATTGCCATAAGTTCTTCTTGCTTTCGGCCAATCAGCGTTTAATAATGTATTTTAAATCATAACATCATTTTACCAAATATGCAATTTCGAAATTCAAATAGCCTCTTAGCTCAGCTGATACAGATTCTCCTGAAGGAGAAAAATTTCAAAGAACTACAGGCAGTGTCCGGTAGCCACGAAAAACGCCATGAACTGTACAAGCAGTACGGCATCTGAAACATAACCTGCGACGGCTATAAAAAGGCAGAGCTCCCGCACCGGGAAATCTCTGCCCTTTCCATCCATCCTAACCCGAATAACCCAGCCCCCATCTACCTCCTGCCATAATCGAAATCACATTGATCCAGAAACGCTCTGGCCATCAGCGTCGCGCCGATCTGATTGGGATGCACCCTGTCCCAGGCAATCCGGGAGGAATGACGGATACTGCAATACTCCTCATACATCTTCTGAAAATCCACAAAGCGGCAGCCGTATTCCTCCGCCAGCTTCCTGCAGATTTCCACATACTCGTCCATTCTGGCCCGCATCGCATCCCGGCGGTTGGGCTCCATGTAATAAGGAGACAGGATAAAAATCCCCTTGACACTGTCCTTCACCGCCAGAATCATCTTCCTGATATTCTCCTCATACTCCTCCGGCAGCACATGGTGCTCCGCCAGAGCCGGGCAGTCAAACTGCCGCCAGACATCGTTTATCCCGATGCAGATGGAGACCCAGTCCGGATGCAGATCCACCACATCCCTCTGAAATCTGGCCAGCAGATCCCTGCTGCTGTTCCCCGAAACCCCGGAATTCGTAATCCGCAGATTTACCTCCGGGTAAAACGCCGTCAGCAGATTCTCCAGCACCCGCACATATCCCATACCCAGGCTGTCACCAAGTCCCTCTCCCACGGGCTGTACGCTTCCCATATCGGTAACCGAATCCCCCGCGAAGACAATCCTGTCCATATTTTCAAAAATCATACTATTCTCCTTTCCCTGTCTTTTCTTTCTCTAACGCACCCGATACAGTCCAAATACTTTGCCTGCAACTGTACCTGCGCCCTAACCCGGACAAAGCGGAAGCAAAATTTTCCAAAAAGCGCAAAATTTCATCGTGAAACGCTCAATCCGTTTCCAAAACCGCCATCTGATGATTCTCCAGCCTGGGCACCGTAAAGCGCACGGCATCTCCCTCCTGCACAAAGGAAACCTCCTCATGCTGCGGCTCCAGCCAAATGCCCCTCACCCTTTTCTCCGTCCTCAGTTCCACCTTGATATTGTACAGGGGTATAATATCCTCAATAACCTCCACCCCCTGCCCCCGCCTTACAGGGGAAGCATACAACAGATGCAATACCAGCCTTCCCTCCTGCCGGGTCAACGTGACAATTCCCTGGGCGGGCAGACTTGTCCGCACCGTCCTACCCTCCCCCAGCAGCTCGTCCAGCACATGACAGACAATTCTTTTGCAGATCAGACTTCCGTTCTCCCCGTAATCCCGGAAAACATCCCAGGCAATATAAGCCCCTCTCTCATGCAGCACAATACCCGGCCCCGCGTCCTGCCGATTTCCGGGAGCGTGGGCATGAGAGCTGAAATGCCGCACTGTCCGGTTAAAATACGGATTCTCCAGGCCGGCCACCCTCTTCCCGGCCAGATTCTCAATCCGCTGAACCCTGCCGTTTATCAGAAAGGAAGTCCGCCCGAAAGGCTCCGGCTCAAAGTCGGGACATATGTAAGCGGGCGAAAACTCGCTCTCTCCCAGATACCGGATCCCGAGATCCAGGCCGAAATACGGTTTCTTCGATGCCCTCCCACTGAAATCCGCCTTCTCTGATACCGCCTGTCCAAAATCTGCCTGCTCCGATTCCGTCTGGTCGAAGTCTGTCCTCTCCGATACTGTCTTTCCAAAATCCCTCTTCTCCAATTTCGTCTGCCCGAAATACGATTCCTTCGATACTGCCTGGCCGCAATTTGAATCCTGTTCCTCCTCCGGATCCGGCGCTGCCATCACCCCGGAAGTCCCGCTGAGCATCACCTTCCCACCCTCATCCAAATATTTCTGAAACTTGTCCCGGAGCCTCCCGTCCAGTTCTATATTGTCCGGCAATATAATCACCTTATATCCCCCGAACGCCGCGTCAGCATCTATAGCATCGAACAAATACTTCCCCTCCAGCAAAATCCTTGTACACCCCGCATCCCCGGTCCCCACGCCCCCGGTCTGTCCCGTGCCGAATTTCCTGCTCTGCCGATAATTCTCCGCCGCCTCCTGGCTGAAAATAGCCACATCGGCAACATTCACCGCCCCCGCAAGCCAGGGCTCCTTTTCCTCCAGCTCCCCGTACGCCGCCCCGATGAGCTCATAAGTAACCGGATCCATCCGCCCGCAGGGATGAAGCTGATCCCCCACGGAACACCCGGCCCCGCTGGCCGCCGCCAGAGCGGCCTCATACCGCAGCGCGTTGGGATGCTTAAAGCCCCCGAACTCCCCCCAGGACCTGTGAAATTTCCCCGTCATCCCCACCATTTCCATCCCCAGCGTCCGGCCGTAAGCCGCGGACAGAGGAAAATGATCATACCCCCATCCCCCCGTGGGCAGACTCTCCAGCTCCAGATGCGTATTATAAAACGCAAGATCCCGCCGCCCCCGCCTCAGATGCCCGCTGTTGTGAAACACCGGCAGCCCCGGCTTCACCCGGTCAATGCGCTCGCGTACCCTCTCCGCATATTCCGCGTACACCCTCTCCGCCAGCCCATAAACCTCCGCCTCGTCATAAGGGTCCCGCCCCTCCTCCCGCAGCCTGCGCATACAATTCTGGCAGTAACAGGGCGCCACCCCCACAATATCCAGGAAAATCCCGTCCGCATCATACCTCTCGCAGACCTCCTCAATCTGCCTCAAAAGATACTCCAGATAAGGCGAATTAAAACACATCCTGTGATACCCCGGCTGAGAAAAATCCCTGGCCCAGGTAGTGCTCTCATCCCTGTTTCGGATAAGCCATTCCGGATGCCGCCCGGCCATCTTCTCATCCAGCCCCGCGGAGAGATACACCGGCGTCCGCACCCTGATCTCATGAGCCGCCTCCATCTGCGCCCCCAGCAAATCAAACTTCAGATTGGGATGCATCTCATTGGCCTCCGAAGGATGATAAGCCCACCCGTGATGACATTTGGAAAAAAGCGTGATGGAATCCACATGCCCCTTCCTCAGCGCCTCCTGAAAATTTTCCTTTGAATAATCCTTCCCGATATCCGGAATCTCCTCACTGGTGTGAAAATCCAGATGCACCTGTCTGTAGCGCATTCTCCGCTCCTCCTCTTCCCTTGCTTCCCCAGGAACTCTCCCGCGCCGACAGTAAACCGGCTCCCTGTCCCCTGGTGGTTTTCATTTATTCCTTTGCACAGACCTCCATTATCCATCTCACAACTTCAAATCTCCAGGCCCTGTTTTTAGGGGGTGCTGGTTCTGATGATACAGAGTTCTCTTTTAGACGTAAAACAATAATTTTCTGCACTCCGCCGTATTTCACAATATCTTTCCATAACTCATTCTCCGGAATCAGCCGGCGGAATCCTCTATCGGAACCACCTCCACATCCTCATTGCTCCTGATAGTAATCCGGTACATCCTCCCCCGGAACCGCCGCGTCACCACCGCCGGCAGCAGCTCCTCCGGCAGACAGGGCTTCACCGTCAGCCCCTCAAAAGAAGCCCGGATCCCCAACAGATACTGCGTGGCCGCCAGATACATCCACGCCGCCGTCCCCGTCAGCCAAGACACATTCGCCAGCCCGAACCGATCACTCTCCGGCCCGAAAATATTCGAGGAATACACATAGGGCTCCGCCCGATACCTCTCCTCCCCCGCCCTCCTCTGGGCCGCCATGGGCAGCAGCTGCCGGTAATACTTCCAGGCATTCTCACTCCTCCCCAACATACACTCCGCGATCACGGCCCAGGTATTGGCATGACAGAATACACTGCCGTTCTCCCCACACCCCTTATTGTAATAAGTCAGCGGATCCTCCTTCGAAGGATAATCCTCCATGGCCGGCCAGATCTTCCGGATCCCCAGCTCCGTGTCCAGATACCGCTTCACACTGTCCATGGCCGCCAGCTGCTTCTCCCGATCCCCCAGCCCGCTGATCACCGACCAGGTCTGCGTATTCAGCCAGATCTTCGCCTGGGGCTCCCGGGCGGAACCGATGATCACCCCCTCATCCGTGATACACCGCCGGAACCACTCCCCGTCCCAGCCCAAACCATTGACCGCCTGCCGCTGCGCCTCCCGAAGCCTTATGTACTCCCCGCGCTCCTCCCCCAGAAGCGCCGCCAGCTCCTCCATCATGCCCAGCACCGCGCCGAACTGCATTCCCGTCCAGATACTCTCCCCCTTCCCCTTCCTGCACACCTTATACAGCATATCATTCCAGTCCGAATGCAGCATCAGTGGAAAACCGTTTTCCCCCATATGACAGGCAGTGAACTCCACAGACCTCCGGATATGCTCCCAGACACTCCCCTCCCCGCCGTCATAATAAGGCGCCGTCTCAAACAGATAATCCAGCCGCCCCTCCTCCATCACCACATGATACACATCCATGACCAGCCACAGATGATTGTCCGAATGAACCCGCGTCACCGGCTCCCACCCCTCCTTGGGAAAGAAATAATGATTACAATGCCCGTCCCGGTACTGCTGGGTAAACAACAGACGCAGCTTCTCCTTCGCCCTCCCCACATCCAGAGGAATCATGGCCAGAATATCCTGCGCCGTATCCCGCATCCCCACACCCCGGAAAGTCCCCGTGGCATAATAACTGATATTCCTGGAAAACTGGAAATTCCGCTCCACCTGATAAGGATTCCAGATATTGATCATAGTCTCCGCGTCCCCGTCCGGCAGCCTGCACTGAAAGCCCGACAGAAACGCCTCCCACCGGGCCTCCAGCCCTGCCGCCGCCCGCTCCGCAAAGCCAGCCCCCCGGCACCTGGAAACCCTCTCCCGGATTTCCTCCTCCGTCATCCCAGTCCCCAGGAAAATTCGGACCTTCCTCTCCTCCCCGGCCTTCAAATCCAGATCCAGCTGCAGCGCAAAACAGGGATCCCCGCCCCGCAGGGAAGAACCGGACAAATGCCCCCGCTCCACCCCCAAAGGATTCTCCTCGCTCCGATAACTCCCCACAAAGACATCCCTGTCACAATCGAAAGAAGTGACATCTGTGTCACATGCAAAAAAGACCAGAGGCGTCTCCGAGGGCCTGGGCTGATCCTCCACCCCATAACGATAGACCAGGATATCCCCCAGAGCATAACAGGCCAGCTGATGCTTATTATAACACTGCCACTGTATCTCCCGCAAGAACTCCATCATCCCCAGCTCCACATAGGGGAAGACCTGCACCCGCCTGTCCCTGTCGGAACAAAAGCTCATATCCCAGATCATGGCGTTCTCCTCCGCCCCCACCAGATAGAGAGCGCTCACCCTTAACCCCTTCCGCTCCGCCTCAAAGCCCGTGCGCCCCATACCGTGAAACCCACTCCACCTCTCCGGCTTCACCGGACAGGGCTCACAGGTGGGACACCAGACCTCCTCCCCGTCCCGGATATAAGTGTAGAAACCGCTCCGGTCCATGGGCAGATGAAAGAAACGATAATGATTGATTCTCCAGATCTGGGGCGATTTGTAAAAAGCCACCCCGCCCCCCGCCTGGGAAATCATCACATGAAAAGTACCGTTGGACAGATAATTCATCCATGGCGTGGGCGTGCGGTAATCGTCAAACACAATCCGCCTGTTCTCATTCTCAAACCGATACATAACCCGCCTCCTTCACACAACGAACCCACTCCTCCGCCAACAGCCCGTTCCCCGCCAGCGTCAGATGCACCCCGTCCACCGACCAGTGGGAAGCCGGCGCCTTTTCACAGGCCCTGGCAAAAAGCTCCAGCGAAGGCACAAGCAAAGCCCCGTATTTCTCCGCCAGATCCCGCACCACACCGGCCCGCTCCCGGACCTGCCCGTACCACTCCTCCCAGCCCTCGATGATATCCACCCCGTACTCCACCTCCTCAGGCCGGAGCTTACACAGAAAAGGCTCGCACAACACCAACTTCGCCTGGGGCTTCTCCTTTTTCACCTCATACAGCATTCTATCATAAATAAAAGCAAATTTCTCCGCGTCCGCCCCCCTGTTCATGCGCAGCTGAAACCCCACATCGTTGACCCCGCAGAGAATACTCAGAATGTCGAACTCCTCGTTCAGCGTATCCTCAATCCACCGGGCGTACAGATCCATAATCCGGTTGCCGTTGACCCCGTGATTGGCCACCTGAATCTGCGGATTCCGGCTGGTCAGATAAGCCGCCGCCATATTCACATACCCGATCCCAAGCCTCCGCAAAGGATCCTTCCCCTCCTTATCCCTGCACGCATCCGTCAGGGAATCCCCCTGAAAAAGTATCTTTGTCATATTCACTCTCTCCTTCCTTATTTTTCATGGCAACATCAAAATTCTGCATCCGGCACCCGCTCCTCAGAGAATCCTCCGTCGTATGAGTATCCCTGCCTTCCGTGGGCTTCGGCCAGTCACTTACCGTTTTTCATTCTCCAGTCTCCCGATTTTCTCCACAGGAATCTCCGGGAAATCCTCCCGTGGATGCCGGAATTTCAACGTAAGCTCATCAAAATCCGCTTCCTCCGCGGAAGCATAAACCGGATTCCTTCCAATCTCATTGAAATCATACACCGACTGCGCAATCTCCCCCAACGAACCGCCGGAGCCGATGACGATATTATTCTCCAGAACCACATTGGCCGGATTCACGGGGAAATCCGCCTCCTGCGCCCGCGCAAAATCCGTGGTCACCCTCGCCAGCGTCGGATATCGCTCCCTCCAGATTTCACTCCTGTAAGGAACCGCCGCCAGCTTCCTCCAATGAGGCGCCTCCGGCCCCGCGCAGGAAGCCCGCGCCCAGCCCCCGTGGAAAAACCCCTCCCGGTTCCGGTCGTCATAAGAAACAGGCGCAACACACTCCCCCAGAATCAGATTACCCCGGATGACATTGTCCCGGCCGCCCCCCGCCAGAAAAGCCCGTCCCTTCACATTCCTCAGAATATTCCCGTAAGCCGTCTGCCCCGACAGACCGTCGTCCCAGTAAATCCCGTTGGGGGCGAACTCCCCGTCTCCCACATTTTCGATCAAATTATACCGGATGACCGTCCCGTGGGCCGCCCAGTCAAACCCGGAGTAAACGGCCCCCGCATCCCCGGAATGCTGCACCACATCATGAATATAATTGTACTCGATCACATGCTCATTGCCCTCATAGGAGACCGCCAGATGAGGAGAACCGCAGATCTCATTGTGCTCGCAGCGATTGCCCACCCCCTGCAGGCGCACCCCCGCCTGATAAGTCCGGCAGACCCGGGCGAAATCATGTACAAAATTATTCCGCGCCGCATTCTCCCCGGGAATCAGCGCCTCCCGCTCCCCTCCGGTGAGATAAATACCGCCGCAGCCGGTATGGGAAACCTCGCAGTCCTCCGCCAGATTCCGGTATCCCGCCAGATCGATGCCATGCACCGCCGCGTTCCTCACGGAAAGCCCCCGCAGCACATTGCCGTCTCCCCTCCCCTCCACGGCCGTATGCCTTACATTGGTCAGCCCAAATCCCTCAAAGGTCATATTGCAGGCCCCGGAAAGCTTTATCAGCGGCCTGTCCGCGACGGATATCTCGAACAGAGAATCCGCCCTCCCCCGGGGATACACATACAAGATCCCTTCCTTTCGATCTATCCAGAACTCTCCCGGCGCATCCAACTCCTCGGGAACATTATAAAAATAATACATTGCATCCCTGCGCGCCCCGAACCGGCTCACAAATGCGGGAATGACTGCGCGTTTTTCCGTGCAGAATCTAACGGGTGTGGAGGAATCGGCCCAATCCCAATAAAAATAACCTGCCATCCACACTTCATCCGGTTCTCTCCAGCCCTTCACACTCTTGTTTGTCTCCCCGTCGGGTTTCCTCCAATCCTTCACACCCTCGTTCGTCTCTCTGGCGGGTTCCCTCCAATCCTTCACACGCTCGTTCGTCTCCCCGTCGGGTTCTCTCCAGCCCTTCACACGCTCGTTCGCTTCCCCGGCGAATTTTCCCCAGCCCTTGACACGCTCGTTTGTCTCCTCATCGATGATATACAGACCGCTCCGGTGATTCCGGCGCTCCTCCCAGCCCCGCCAGTAATTCTGGGGAGGAAATTCCGCCGCGTCCCCCACATCCGCCACATCCGCCAGCGTCAGCCACCCCTGATTCGGATACCTTGCCAGCGTCATCCGGCATCCGTCCTCAAAAACCTCCAAATTCACCCCCGAAGACACCCCGTCATACTTCCCGTCCGTGCTATAGCGTCCGATGGCATAGAGCGTCTCGTAGACCTCCCTGCTCACCCCATACCGCTTCAAATCGATGGCCCGCACCCTTTCGGCGGCCTCAGGACACAGCCGCGCCCGCATCTCCTCCGAAGGCTCCTCCGTCTCCCTGTAAGGGATTTGCACGCCTCCCGTAATCACCGCGTTCTCACGGGTCAGATATGTATCCCCGCTGTCCGCCCGGTCAAATTCCAGACATTCCGTATAAACGCCCGCCTGCACCTCCACCGTCACGGGCTCCGAGCGTCTCCTTGCCGCATCCCTCGCCGCGGTGATAGTCCGAAATGGCAGTTCTTCCGTGCCCGGGTTGCGGTCGCTGCCCCCGGGACTTACAAATAAATCCGCCTTCCTCTCTTTCATTCTGCCTCCCTTTGTCTGCTACATCCTCTCGAAATCTCTAAACCTTATTTTATGCGGCTCCCAAGACATCACTTTGATAAATTCCCCCGCATTATACGGAAAAACCGAATCAGAAACCGCCGTTTTCGGCCAGAAGATTCCGAGAGACTATTGCTTAGATGCCCTCATCCTTCCGTTTCTCCGGTTCGCCGGCCCGCTTCTCTATGGCAAAATACTGCTCTCGGCCTGTCCGCGTCTGGAAGCCGCAGCAGAAACGACAGGAAAAGAACACACTCAGAGATGCCCGACACTCTTTACAGCACACAGTTCCCGTACATATGCGCCGCAGTCAGAGGCGTTACAGAGTGAAACAGGGTGCAGGGATACCGGTATCCTTCCAACTCCGGCAGACACAGCTCCACCTCCAGCCAGAAATTTTTCACATCCGGCCCAATCCCCAGCTCCTCCAGAGGAACCCTGATCTCCTTTTCTCCTCCTCCGCATATTTCAAAGGTCCTGATCTCTTTCACCTTAGGCTGATTCTTGAACACCAGCGTGATTTCCAGGGGGCAGCGAAGCTGGGGCGCGGCCTCCGGACCATGCCTGCCGTCCAATATAGCCGGCACCTGTCCGAAATCCGTCTCCTCCACGGAGAACAGCACCTCCCCCGGTTCCCTCTTCACGGGAAGCGCCGCATAGACCAGCATTCTGCAGTCCTTCCTCGCAAGCAGGGGACTCTCCAGGACCAGAGTCTCCTTCTCCCTCCAAAGCCGGATGCTCCCCGGCCGGTCCCCCCAATAGTTCACAAACTCCATGGCACACGCCCTGTATCCGTCCCCAGGACAATTTGCAAACTCCCCGGCGCACTCACCGCTCCCGTCCTCACGACAGTTCACAAACTCCATGGCACACGCTCTGCATCCGTCCCCGGGACAGTTTGCAAACTCCCCGGCGCACTCACCGCTCCCGTCCTCACGACAGTTCACAGGCTCCCCGGAACGCTCACCGCTCCCGTCCTTCAGGTGCAGGTCCAGCTCAATCAGCTTCCAGGCGTACCGCACCTCCGGATCCTGAGACTGAAGCGCCGCCACATATTTCCCCGGCTGCAGCACCACGGAAAAGGGAAGCCTCCTCTCCTCCCCGGCCTCCAGCCGCACCCTCCTGCGTCCCCGGTCATATATCCCCAGATGCTCGGGCGAAATCTTAAGCCAGATCTCCTTTTCCCTTGCAAAAGAGGCCTGGTTACGGACTGCCAGCGTAATCTCCCCCTCGTACAACCCGTCCTTCCTCAGAGCAAAGTCCTTCGTCACCTCCACCCCGGTTTCCACCATCTCCATGAGCGGCAGCCCCGGATCCGGCACAAAATGCACCCCCTCCACATAATCCCGGCACTCCAGCGCCAGAGCCCCCGCATCCCCCGGGGTTTTCCCGCACAGCTCAATCCCCTCAAAGAAAACCTCCCGGATATCATGTTCCTCATCATACCCCTGCAAACGGGAATCCGACATCAGGAGCGCCAGCCCCGGGTTCCCCAATACCCGGATATTTCGAAAAGCCACCTTTTCGATCCTCCCCATTTTCGTATCCCTGTTCCAATAAGAGGGCGTAATACGGATATCAAACAGCTGGGCTCCGGGCGCATCTTCAATTCTGATATTTTCAAAAGTGATATCCGACACCAGCGCCCTGTCCCCGTGGTGAATCCCCATCAGCGGATACCCCGTTGGCGAATGGAGCACGTCGATATCCTCAAACCTCACCCTGTGCACCCTGTCCGCCCGCAGCTCCACCCCCACCTCCATGGGCCTGGCAAAATCATTCCAGAGGGTACAGCCCCGAAAAGTTACATCCTCCACATCCCCGGTATCCAGGGCCTTCACCACCAGCGAATCGTCCCACACCCTGGTAAAGGCGTTCTCCACCAGAACCCTCCTGGAACCGCAGATATCGATCCCGTCGGAATTCCCCCGGCAGCCGAAGATCTTTACATTGTCCACCAGCACATCCTCGCAGCCGCAGATCCTCAGGCTCCAGTCGTTGCTGTCCATAATCGTAATATCCCTCACCGTCACATCCCGGCACTCGATGGCATCCACACACCTGGCATAAACCGGCCTGCTCTCATAGGGATAACGCTCCATACTGATAACCCCATACCCGCACACCGTCACATGACTGCAATGGGAAAGCACCAGCTTGCCATGGACATACGCCCCCTCCTCCAGATACACAACGGTATAATCCTTCTCCACCGTGAAAATCCCCATTTCATGGACACCTGCGGG
The DNA here is from genome assembly GCA_910589035.1 of uncultured Acetatifactor sp. Classification (GTDB taxonomy): domain Bacteria; phylum Bacillota; class Clostridia; order Lachnospirales; family Lachnospiraceae; genus Acetatifactor. The sequence continues at coordinate 26,975 of CAJUSI010000008.1, forward strand.
AAAACGGATTATCTCTGTTTCCTGCATCGCAGCACCCGCTCCATGGGCTCCCGCCGGAATGCGGATTGTCTCTGTTTCCTGCGTCGCAGTATTCTCAGATTGAGGTCCTGGCTGCTTCTCCTTCTCCGGCGAAGCCCCCGAAACATCTCCCCGGCACTCCGCCGCAGAACCCCCTTCATAATCCCTCTCCTCCGCCAATATCAGCAGATTCCCCTCCGCGCTCCCGTCCAGCTCAAGCGACAGCTTCATGGGCCGATCCAGATACAACAAAATCTCCCCGCCCTCCAACCTCGGCACAATCCCGCGGCTCAAAGGCCTGGCAACGACGCTCTCCGCCCTCCTCTCCGGCCGGACCCGCAGCGTCACAGGCTCCTTCCACACAAACTGCACATACTCCATAACACTGTCCCCATGATAAGGACTGGGATAAACCTTCGCCGTCCAAACCGGCAGCCGCTCGCCCTCTTTCTTGACAATATAACTCATCTGTCATACCTTTCTTTCCGCATCTTCTCTAAAATTTTCCGCCCGTGTCTTTGAAACCCGTTTTCAGTACCAGGCAGTCCGGGGCGGTTCTGCCGTCACTTGCTCCAAAACCGCCACACTCGCTTCCGAACTGCGTCCCCTTCTCCCAAACTGCTACACTTGCATCCAAACCGCCGTCCTCTGCTCTCAGTCTGCCACACCCGCTCCCGGACTGCCATCACTCAAACAGCCCCCTAATAAAACTCTCCGCAGCAAACTGCGTGGAATAAAACCCTCTTTGGGGTTAAAAACGGGAGACGCCTGCCGCCTCCCGTTTCCGCCTGATAATCCGCCATCGCCCGCGTCTCTTCCGCCTTCACGCCATAACGGATCCCATTTTCTTAATTCTCACTGCTGATCCATGAAGTAATATGGTTTTCCTCCACATACGCATTGATCTGATTCTGCAGCTCCGCAATCAGCCTGTCCACGCCCGCAGCCTTGCGCTCCGCAATCCACTTATCCAGCGTAGCCTCCCACTCGTCTCCCATGTAACCATTGTCGATCATACTCTTATACTCGCCGTCGATGGCCTTCAAAGAAGCGATCACATCCGTCACATTGCTGTCGTCAAAGGTGAAGTTCACAAAGGAGCTTATAATGGCATCCTTCTCCTTTTCCTGCAGTTCTTCATAGTATCCCGCCACGTCCGCCTGGGTTACCAGCGAATTCTTGCAGGTGCCCACGGTCCATTTCCACAGGCCGTAACTGGAATCCGAGGTTCCCTGAGCACCGTAATCGGTGGTGATGGTGCCGTCCCCGTTGTCCGTGTAGTGCTCACCCTCGAAGCCGTAGATCAGCAGCTGATAGAGCTCCGGCTCCGTATACAGGGCATTTAAGACCATCATGGCGCGCTCCGGCTCATCCGCACAGTAGGGAATTGCCATGGCGGTTGCGTCGCCCCTGCTCAGGTATCCTTCATTCTCGATCTGAATCAGAGAGATATCCACTCCGGCGGTGGCGCTGTACATTTCCGCGGTATTGTCCGTCAGGGCGTTGTGCACGTCGATCACGCTGGTGTTGGGCGTATACTCCCCGCCCTTGATGAAGCTTAAGGTATTCTTCTCGAGAGAGGCGATGTCGGAACGGATATAGCCCTTCTTGTAAAAATCAGCCATGTTCTGCGCATACACCCGGTAATAATCGCTCTGGATGGTGTCGATTACGGTGAAGCTGTTGTCCATATGGGGCACGCCCACATTGTACATCTGAAGGCTGCTCTCCGAGGACAGACGGTTGGGATACAGCCATGCACCGAAGGTGGCCTGGGTAAGTCCGCTGTAAAGACGGTCATTCTCCTTCAGAGCCGCAAAGTAAATATCCAGCTGATCAAAGACGGCCTGCAGATCATCTGTGGAGGAATAATCGTTCCACCACTTGGTCACCACCTTCTGGGTATCCTCCAGCCAGGTATCCCCGGCCAGCTGAGCCAGCTCCGTGGGAATCTTGAAGGCACGCACATTGCTGTACAGCCCCTGCCAGCTGATCAGATAATAAAGCTTATTGTCCGCCGGGTAGCGGTGCATATCCAGGATATCATCACCCAGCTCGGCCTTGATTCCCTGTCCGTACTGATCCACCAGTTCGTCCAGCGCCATCAGATTGCCGTCCTGAATCAGCTGGTTGGAACCCGTAACCCAGCTGGCGATCCAGGTCAGATCCACCGCCTCCTCGGAAGCCAGCATTTGGGGATATTTCTCCTTGTACTCCGCAGTGGTCATACAGGTGATCTCCACGGTGGTATTGGGCACATATTCCTGTAACTTCTCGTTGAATGCCTCCCACACCTTATCGGAATCCTTCTGCTTTCCGGGGCCGCCGATCCAGAGCTGAATGGTAACCGGTTCCAGCTCCTGCTCTCCCTCTTCACTGCTCTCTGTCTGCGTACTGCTTTCCTGGGAAGTCTCGTTTCCGCCTGTGCTTACCCCCCCGGAGCTGCTCTCGGAATCCTCATTGCCGCAGCCGGCAAGGCAGAAAGAAGCCGTCATCAATGCCGCAAGAGCCACGCTTAAACCCTTTTTTCTCATGTTTTAATCCTCCTTGTCACATTTGTTTCCTTTCGTTCTCTTACTTCTCTATTAAATCCCCTGTACATGCCGGGGTTTAATCCCTTTTATTCTAAATTCCCGGACAGCATCCGGAATCTGCCGCTGCAGCTTGCCCCTCCCTGCCCTATGGGAATTTCGTTCCGTACCCGCCCTTTCAGGGTATGCTCAACCCTTCACGGCCCCTATGGTCAACCCCTGGGAAAAATATTTCTGGAAGAAGGGGAAGATCAGCAGCATGGGACCGGCCGCCACCACGCACATGGCGTATTTCAGGCTCTCTGCCGGCAGTGCGGAAGCGCTCATGGTCACGTTTCCCATTGCGCTCTGGGACAGATTCTTCAGGAAATTCGCTTCCTCCATCATACGCTGCAGCAGATACTGCAGGGTGTAGAGATTCTCATCCCTTATGTAAATCATGGATGTGGTATAGTTATTCCATTTGCCTACCAATGTCATGAATCCCACCGAAGCCAGCACCGGCGTGGACAGGGGCAGCACAATCTTCACGAAAATCGTCATCTCGCCGGCGCCGTCCAGATGTGCCGATTCGAACAGGGACTCCGGCAGACTTTTGAAGAAGGTCCGGAATACCATGGTATACCATGCCCCTCCCGTGATCCCCGGCAGGATGTAGACCCAGAAGCTGTTGCTGATGCCGTAATACTTTGCATATACGATATAGGTGGGAATCATTCCCGCCGAAAATAGCATGGTGAAAAAGATAATGATGGTGACCGGCTTCCGGAACCGGAAATTGCTTCTGGAGAGCGCATAGGCCGCCATCCCCGCCACCAGACATCCGCCCGCCGTCCCCAGCACCGCCTGGGAGATGGTGACTACATAAGCCCTTATCATCCTTGTTCCGTTTCGGAACACCGCACTGTAAGCGTCCGTGGAGAACTCCTTGGGCAGCAGGCTCAGACCGTTTCCGGCGTTCAGCCAGTCCTCCCCGGTGAAGGAGGCGGAAATCACCAGTACCAGAGGGAGTACAAAGCAGGCGCTCAAAAGGATGAAGAATAAATGAAGCACAATGTCAAAGGGGCTTCTCTTTCTAAATTTACTTTTCGATTTCAATTTATTTGTTGCGCTGAATTCCTTATTTTTCATAAAATACCGCTCCCTCCCGCAATATGCTTCTTTCCTCTGCTCTGCTCTGGAAAACTCCGGTCCGCATCTTTCCTCCGCCGGAAACTCTTAAAACATGGAATTCTCCGGCGATATCTTCTTTACAATCAGGTTTGTCGCAACCACCAGTATCATCCCCACCAGAGACTGCACCAGCCCCACCGTGGCTCCCATGGCGTAGGTACCGCTTGCCAGCGCCCGGTATACATAGGTGTCCAGGATATCCGTGGTCTCATATAGAATGGAGGAATTCCTGGGAATTACATAAAACAGATCGAAATTACCGCTGATCAGGCTTCCCGCCCCCATGATCGTAAAGATGCATACCAGCGGAATCAGATGGGGAATGGAGATATACCGCATCTTCTGGAATCTCCCGGCTCCGTCCAGCTCCGCCGCCTCGTACAGCGCGCCGTCCACCCCCATGAGGGAGGCGAAGTACATCATGGAACCCATTCCCACGCCTTTCCAGAGCGTTACTATCGTCAGGATCGCCGGCCAGTACCCGGCCTTCATATAGACATCCACCGGCTCCTGCCCCAGTCCCGTCAGAACCTGATTCAGGAAGCCCGTCCTGGGACTCAGGATCGCATAGGCCACATACCCCACAATAACCATGGACATGAAATTCGGAAAGGTGATAATCGTCTGATAGGTCTTCAGCGCCCTCCTGTTTCTGATTTCAAAGAGCAGAAGTGCTATGGCCACATTGACGATGGGACCGATAATCATAAACCATGCGCCGTATGCCACCGTATTGCGGAGCACTCTTCCCATGGAAGTGGATGTGAGAATCCACTTGAAATTCTTCAGGCCGCACCAGGCGCTGCCGAAGATTCCCTGGCTGAATTTGTATTCCTTAAAGGGAATCACGAGAGCCGCGCTCATGGGGATGTAGTTGAAGATAATATACCCGGCCAGCGCGGGAACACACAAAAGCAGCAATGCCCAGCTCCCCTTGTCCTTCCAGATACTCTTTCTTTTCACTGCAATCTTGTTTCTTCCCATACCGCGTCCCTCCCTTTGTCTGCTTCCAGTATATATTGCATCGGTCTGTGCCGCAACCGAGTCAGAGGTCATGCGGGGAGACAGAGAGGACATCTGCAGGATATTGCTGCCTGTGCGGGTGGGTTGCCGTCATGGGACGGCAGTTCGGGGGGCCTTCCCCGGGCAGACGGGCAGCGCCCTTAAATGTCTGCCCGGGGAAGGTCCCCCCGAACTGTCTGGATACCGAAAACTACCTGGGTAAACAAGAAAACTTTTAAATTCCTTTCAAATCTGTATCTGCGGCGCAGCCCGCCCTCCGCTACAGGGTCCGGAATCGCACTGTCACGCACAGACCCCCTTCCCTGGAGGAGCTCACAGACAACCCATATTCCTCCCCGAACACCAACTTCAGCCTCTGGTCCACATTCCGCATGCCGATGTGCCGGCTTCCCGTGATGGCGGAATCCTGCAGGTGGCTCCTCAGCCGCTGCAGCACCTCCTCCGTGATTCCGTCTCCGTTGTCCACCACATAGAAATAATTGTCCTGCCCCACCTTGTCCCCCCGCAGCCAGATATTGCCCCCGCTGCGCTTGCGGGCCAGGCCGTGCTGAATGGAATTCTCGATGAGCGGCTGCAGGGTCAGCTTTAGGATTCGCTCCCCATACAGCTCCTCCGGAATCTCCTGATGCAGACAGACCCGCCCGTGATACCGGTATTCCACCAACTTTACATACAGCTTCACATGCTCCAGCTCCTCCGCCAGGGGCACCAGATAATTCTCGTTGGACAGGCTGATCCGCATCAGCTGCCCCAGAGTGTAAGTCATCTCCGTGATCTCGTTGTCCCCATTCATCAGAAGCGCCGCGCCATTGGCAATGGCCTCCAGGGTGTTGAACAGAAAATGGGGATTGATCTGAGTCTGCAGAGCGCAGATCTGAGCGTTGTGCAGACTGATGATCCGCTCCTGAATCTGGGCATTCAGGTCATCATTCTCCTTCTTGGCGGACAGAATGCTGCGCTGAATGGCCTCAATCTCATCCACATGCTCCTTCCTGTCCCACTCCGTCAGCATGGACACCTCCGACAGCACACGCAATGTCCGCTTCACCGGCCGGTACACCCATACCGACAGGCAGAACGCCAGAATCAGGCAGATAACGCCTGTCAGCACCGTTACCTGCCGAAGTCTTGCATCCGCCTCCCTGTTCTGTGTCTCAAATTCCTGCATGGGAGACAGATACAGATACTTCAGCCCGTCTCCCCCTGCCTCCAGCCCGGATACTACATAGCTGCTATCCCACAGCGTGCATACCCGGGAAAAGCATCCTGTCAGATCTCGGAACTCCTTCAGCCTGGCGGTCTCTTCCTTGTCCCGGAGCAGCCTGTATTCGTCGCTGTACACCAGAGTTTCCATGTCCTCATCGAATATCAGCAGCCTTGGCGCGTCATCCGTATTCCGATATTGTCCGCTGCCGATATAGTCCCCCAGCTTTTCCACATCCACATTCACCGCCACCAGTCCCGTGCTGATGCCCCTGCTGATGCTCACAGGATAGAGCACTGTGAGCAGGTAGGGATATTTGTTCTTTTTAATACGGGAAATCAGTATGTTCCTGGCAGGCATATCCTCCGAAAATAATGCCAGCGCCTCTCTGTCCTGAAATGTTTCATAGCCGGACACGCCCAGATCCGATACTACTTCTCCGGAATTACGAAAGTAAATATAGATGGAATCCATGTAGGCGTTGGCGTTTTTAATCATGGACAGCATCTCTGTCAGGCTCTCCCTGTTATATGTGTTATCCCTGCTGATGGAGGGCTTAGAGGCCAGATACTTTACGCTGCTGTTGACAGAGAGACTGTAAGTGAGATTTTTCGCGGAAAGGAGCACCGAATATACATTGCCGTAAGCCTGTGCCAGGGAGGCCTCGTTCCGCTTCATAAACTCCTGATAAATCCGCTCCCTCTGCTGCCTCCCATACCACATATTCAACAATGTCACCGGCAGCACCAGACAGATGAACAGCAATAAAAAATACTTCAGCAGTATGCTGCTGAAGCGATAGTCCCTCAGATACTCCCAAAGCCTTCTGGCAGAACCGCTGATTCTTCTCCTGAATCTCATAAATACCTCCCTGTCGGCTTTTCCGGACACCCGGCCAGCCTCCCGGCTAATTTTTCGTCACAGATAATGAAATAGTTCGTTAATATGCTTAATATGATAATCCGCATATTTCATGATAGATTTTCTCTGCTCAGCATTTTTCGTTTCAAGCATTTCAGAAAAGACGGTGCCCATTCCTGCTGTCTTCGCACCACATAATTCATTTGAGCCGCCATCTCCAACAAACAGACATTCCTCTGGGGATACATTCAAACGCTGCATTGCTAACTCATAAATTTGCCTGTCAGGCTTTAATAAACCTACATATGCGGGAACTATCAAAGTGAAAAATAAATCAAAATAGATTGCCTTTATCATTTCTTGTCCTATAACTTCCGACTCTATACATTTTGATTATAAAATCTTTCTCTGCCATTTACAATGTATATCTATAAGTTATTTCCATTGGGTACATTATTCCGAAAAGGAAGAAACGGGAAATTCCCGGCGAATCTCCCGGACCTCAGGCCTGCCCCCGGCTTCCCCTCTGGTATTCCCGTGGCGTACAGCCCACCCTTTTCTTAAAAAGCTGCTGAAAATATTTGTCATCCCGATACCCCACCTGGGCCGACACATCCGCCGCGTCCGTCCGCTCCTCGTCCATCAGCCGCATGGCCCCCTCGATGCGGACCCGCACCAGATAATCGGTAAAAGTCTCGTCCATCTCACTGCGGAACCGCCGGATGAAATGCCTGGGGCTCAGATGCACGAACTCCGCCACATCCCGGTAAGTGAAATCCTCCCCCAGATGATTGCTGATATAATTGCAGGCCTTGGTGATACAATTGTCCGCCGCAGGCTTCCTCACCGCCACAAGATTGTTCGCCACCAGCTCGTCGTTGAGCCGGCTCAGCAATCCGCAGAGCTGCTCATGAAAATCCTCCGTGTCCGCGGGATGCAGAGAATTCAGCTGCCGCCCAAACTCCTCCTCCAGCTTCGGATCCTTCAGGAACAGCTTCCCCCGCAGCTGTTCCAACAGCCGCTTCACCAGCACCTCCCGCACCTCCGGGGGCGCGTTCAGCATCATGGGCCTGAGCCGGGCATAGGCCAGCCACGCCTCCTCCCCCTCCCCCATGACGGAACCGGCCACCACCTTAATCAGATTCAACAGCTGATCGTACTCCCCCTCGCCGAAGCTGCGAAGCAGCGTCTCCTCCCGGGATACCTCGTCCAGCTCCCTCTTGATATTGGCAAACACGCTCCTCAACTTCTCATAATCGATGGGCTTGAGCAGATACTCGTACACCTGGCAGCGGATCGCCTCCCTTGCGTATTCAAATTCCCGATATCCCGACAAAAGCACAATCTTCATCCAGGGATACTTCTCCCGAATCTGAGCCGCCGCCTCCAGACCGGAAACCTGGTACATACAGATATCCGTCAGAAGCACGTCCACCCGCTCCCCCTCCAGGAATTTCAACACATCGCTCCCGTCCTCCAACATGGCCGCCACCTCGAAGCCCATCTGCTTCCAGTCATTGCGGTAATATAACCCTGCTCTGATCAGCGGCTCGTCATCGGCTATAATCAGACGATACATCTTCTGCCCCCTCCCGTCCCGGACCACCCGGAACCAAACTTCTGCCCCAACACACAGTTTTTCCTTATTGAGCGTCTAAAAAGCGGATTCCTTAACAATTCCTTCGTTTAGTCTCCGAAATCTCCGGGTTCCATTTCCCGGGTGTTCGGTTTCCGGTTCTTGCTTTCCGGTTTTGCTTCCCTGGTTTCGTTTTCCCGGTTTTGTTTTTCGGTTTTGCTTCCCTGGTTTCGTTTTCCCGGTTTTGTTTTTCGGTTTTGCTTTTCTGGTTTTGGTTTCCCGGTTTTGCTTTCCCGTTTTCACCCCTTATTCAGAAATTCCGGATTAAAAATCAATATCTTCCGACAAGGGATTTAAGAGACTATCCCATTTGCCCATTATTTATAGAAGGTTCCCGTCACCACAGATTCACGCCATAGATTCCGGCCTCTTTGCCCCAACTCCTCAGGACGGCAATCTCTATCTCTCTGATTCCTCCCCTGGCTGTCCTCTGATCCCTTTTCCCGGCTGCTTCCTGATCGCTTCCCACGACCGTCCTCAAATCACTTTCTTCAGCTGTCCTCCGTCCGCTTCTCCCGGCTTTGCCCAGATCGCTTCCCCACTCCTGCTCATGAGATGCCTTCCGGCCGCCTTCCCCGTCTTCCGGCGAATCCAGCGCAAACCGAACCTGCCTTCTGCAGTTATCCCTCACCTGCCTCAGGAAAATCCCCTTCTCAAACCGTACCGTCAAATCAAAATCCCTCACCAGGCAGCCCGGAAGCTCCGTCAGAGGCTCGGACCGCAGATCCGTGTCGAAGGTCACTGTCAGCATCCCCGCCTCCACAGGTCGTTTCGCCGTCAACGTCAGCATCCAGGGATATTCTCCCTCTCCCAGCCATAGATTAGGAAGCCCGTAAGGTCTGGTATACGGATTTAAAACCATTTCGGGAGAAAATACCCGCTGAGCAGGGTAGATTTTCCGAAAGGCGATATTCTCTCCCCTGTTGCAGCGGTGATCCAGATAGAGGTATCCGCTGGCCGGATCCAGGGGCACGCTGTCATGATTGCATTCCCCGCACTCCCCATCCGGATACAGCCGCAGCGTCACTGCACCGGAAAGCTCCGCCTCGGTCATTCCCACCTCCAGGACGGGATTCCGTTTCAGCGCCAGGTAGACTTTTCCGTCCCTTCCCCGGTCCGTATCCACGGACAGAGAAAGCCACCCGCAGAAGCCCGCCTCCACAGCCCGTCCATCCTTTTTCACAAGCCGCCCGGGAAGAAAAGTCTCCCTGTACTCGCCCTCCAGCAATTCAAAGACAAGCTCAGCCTGAGTCCCGGAGCGATTCTCCACCCACAGCTCCAGACTGTCCACATGCTCCGTATCCACCATCAGCGCCAGACCGTAATCCCGCTCAAGCCTGCGCTTCATGGTGACATTGCTGTTCTCGAAGCTTTTCTGGCAGGAAGCTGTTGGTTTAAACTCCTTCATTAAAGGAGATATCTCCACATATCCGGAAATGGTCTGATCTCCCCTGCTCAGCCTCTCCTGCAGCAGGCCAATGTGATTTTGTCCCAGCTCCCTGGGCGTAATCTGCAGGTCAATACAGCATTTTGCCGCTGTTCCCGCCGCCTGTCCCATACATCCGCAGGTAGCCATGACCCTCGCAGATCCCAATGCGATATGAGTAAAGCTGGCATTCCTGCCCGCCAGCATCAGATTTGTCACATCCCTGCTGTACAGGCAGCGGAAAGGGATATTATAAACTCCTGTTACGGGGATAAATTCCGTGGCAGGACCCGGGTCATAGATACCAAGCGGAGCATGTACATCCATGGGCCAGCCTCCCACACAGACCGCATCGTCAAAATACCTCTTTTCTTCGATATCGTTTTCCGTCAGAATATAGTCCCCCACAAATCGTCTGGACTCCCTTGCTCCGGAACGGGCATAAACCCTTTTCAGTACATAGTTTGCTGCCTCCGGATATTTTCCGCTGTTTTTAATATAATCCCAGATTCCAAACACCAACCGCCGCAATTCCAGATCGATATCCTCACTGTCAAAGACCACGTCCCTTTGTCCCCCATACTCAAAGGACCAGTGAGCCCCCTTTACAGTGAGCGCTCTAAAATTCTCCGGTCTGTCTATATTTTTCAGGAAATCCGCATCCGCTATTCCCCCGGCAAAGGCCGGGGGCGCATACTTCACCTCATGTCCGCAGTCCACGGTCTCAAAATAAAAGGTATTCCCCATTGTCATGGAATCCGCCGACTCAGGTGCTTTTCTTTCCCCAAATTCACTGCGTTTCTCCCGGCCCATGCGGTATGACGCGCCCGCCTCATAAGCCAGATTGCCATTACCCGTGGCATCAATGTAAATTTCGCTGTCAAGCTCATAGATCATGTTGCTTGGAGAATGCCTTCCATAACACCGGCGAATCTTCTCTCCTTCCTTTTCGCAGTCATATATCCATGTATTCAAAAGAAGTATAATATTCTCCTCCTCATAAATCATATCAAATAGAACCGCATCCATCAATGCCAATCTGTCATAGCCTCCGCCCCTGTTATATTGAAGCATCCTCATCCGGATTTCTTCCGCAAGGCCGCCTTCCCGGGCATATATGGAAGCGTTTAAGCTCTGGTGACTTGCACCATTGATTTCAATGCCGATCTCGCTGGATGCATTTCCTCCAAGTACGCTTCTGTCATTCACGAGAATCACGCTTAATCCCTCTCTGGCCGCCGATATTGCGGCACAGATACCGGCAATTCCCGCTCCCGCCACAGTCACCTGGCTTTTCAGATGTTTTCTATTACATTCTCCTTCTTTTTTTCTCTTTTCGATCATAATATTCCTCCCTCGCTGCATATTTTGTCACCCCGTCCGTTCTCTTCATCTTCTGATGCCCAAAGTCCTTCCCCCGGCCCTTTACAGCTTATTTCATTTTACCGTTTCCCAAAAGCAAATTTAACCGAAGGAGAGGACAGAAAAATAGAAAAAAGTGACAAGCATTCCGGATTGACACCATATTCTCTTAAATGTTAAAATATGTAAAAGAACTGTCAAGATTATCCAGTAAGGACTTGTATTACAGGGACGGATTTTTAAAAGGAAAATATCCCTCAAAAACATTCACTGTGGAAGAAACGGCCAGGATGTTTTCACCGCCCATGGGTCTGCGCCTGTGGATGGATATGTCTCTGCTATCGTATATAATACAGAAACCCTGCATCCACCTATCCGGGTGTTGTAAAAGCAGCAGAAACACATTCCCGAAAAGAGAGTAAGATAGAGGAGTATCATCATGACAAAATACCAAAGACGCCATCTTCGTATCCTTCCATTATTCCTGGTCCTATCCCTGGTATGCACATCCTGCGGCAGCCAGGCAAGGGCTACCACCATGAGTCTGGCCCGAACCCAAGGCACGGTGGAAATCCGGAACGAGGACGGAAAAGATATTAAACTTCAGGAAAATATGAAGCTATACAGCGGCTATGATCTGGAGACAGAGCGAAAAAGCTATGCATGGATCAATCTGGACGATGTAAAGCTGGCTAAGCTGGATGTAAAAAGCGAGGCCGTGGTGGTGCAGGACGGAAGCGCCCTGGAAATCGATCTGAAATCCGGAAGCCTGTTTTTCAATATTACAGAACCCCTCGGGGAGGAGGAAAGTCTTACCATCCGCATCTCCGACATGGCTGTGGGCATCCGGGGAACCTGCGGCTGGGTGGAGTTCACAGACGAACGGCACATAAAGGTTTACATACTGGAAGGAGCCGTGGAGTGCAGCGTGACGGATGAATCCGGCAAGGTAACCGTCATTTCCGTCTCCGCCGGCGAGAAGGCGGAATTGTCCCTGAATAAACATGACGAGGAAGAAATTATCGTGAGCCCCTTTGCCGCGACAGAGGTTCCGGAGTTTGTGGCGCAGGAGCTGGAGGAGGACGAAGTCCTGGCTATGGAAATTCTGGAAGCTTCCGGTCTGGACGTACTCAATCCCCCTGCACTGGCGGCTTTGGATGCTCTGGCCGGCCTGCCCTATTACGGCGATCTCTCCCTGTGCGCCATGACTGTGGACCAGGCCGCCGCCTACGCCAGAATCCTGGAGGAAATGGTTCAGGAGTGCGAAACCGCGGTATGGGACGACTGGTATGCTAGTCGTTACCCAAAGCCAAAATTCTGCCGGGCGGCGCTCTTTGATGCCGGGGACGGCATCCCGGCCCTGTGGGTCGTGGGCGGATACGATATGGAAATGGACCTTTCGACCCTGGATTACCTTGGAGAATGGGCCGATCTGTACCCTTATATTTCCAGAATTTACCAGTGGGACGGCTCACAGGCCGTCTTGGCCATGGACATCCTGCCTGATAACGGTTACAGCGCCGTGACCGATCAGGGTCTCATGTTACTCTATCAGACGGATTTCAATCTTAATACTGTCAGTCCCGCCGGTGAGCTTTATGCCATATCCGCCGGGCGCATCAGCCCGGAACCCGTCCATACTTTGGAAAGTGTTCTGATAGAACAGGAGAACGCGCCCACCCTGGAAGAATTACGGGCCTTTGTCTCCGTCCATGGAAATCCGGAACGCGGCTACGATTATTCTGCTTTTTCACCGGACATGTGGCAGGACTGGGGCATGGGCATGTCCGCATGGCATATCTTCGCTCTGGACGGTGTCTTCATGCGTGACGAAGATGTCAGCACCGCCTGGAAAACGCTGGCGGGTCTGGCGTTCTGGGGAAATATCCAGGACTATCAGGGAGGGACATACGGTGAATTTGGCTTTGGCCCGTACGGAGCCCAGGATCATTTCTGTCATTGGCAGGGCGGTTGGAAGGACTGCGCCGAGACTGCCGCTCTGCTCCGGAATGCCGCGCAATGATCCGGAGCCGGCTGAAGCCGGATTTTCCGTACCCCAAAAATACTTGCAGATTTTTTCACAGCCCCATTATTTCTTTTTATCATTTCTCATTCATTCGGGAGTCCCAAGATTTTCAAGGAAGCTATTGTGAAAACATAGAAAATAATTTATAATGGAGGAAAATCTATGGAACGTTACGAAAAGCTCCATGGGAGAATTTTTTTGCCCAAAAAGCTGCAGCGGGAAAAGGACGCCGCGACCATTGCCGAGGAACCGGAATCGGAGACCGGTCTGATAGAAGAAATCATAGAAAAATCAAAGGAAGAACAGAGCCATGCTGAAACGTTTTATTTATTACTACAAACCGCACAGGAAAATGCTTATCCTGGACATGCTGGCGTCCCTGCTCATCTCGGTCATCGGTATGGTGTACCCCATCGTGACCAACAAGATGCTCAATATCTACATCCCGGAGAAAATGTACTCCACCATCGTGACTGCCGGCCTGATTGTGCTGGCTTTATATGTGCTGCGCATGCTGTTGCGCTATTTTGTCCAGTATTACGGGCATGTGATCGGCGTACAGATGCAGTCCCGGATGCGCCAGGATCTCTTCGCCCATCTGGAAAAGCAGCCCTTCAGCTTCTATGACAATCACGAGACAGGACGTATCATGACCCGTATCACCAGCGACCTCTTTGAAGTGTGCGAGCTGGCTCATCACGGTCCGGAAAATCTGCTTATCAGTTCGGTGATGATCCTTTTATCCTTCGGCTATCTGTTTATGATCGACCCGATTCTAACCCTGATTATCTTCACCTGCGTGCCCATTCTGGTGGCCGTCACCCTGCATTTCCGCCGGGCCATGAGCCGCGCCTTTGACGACCGGCGCAAGAGCAACGCCACCATCAACGCCGCCGTGGAGAGCAGTGTCACGGGCATCCGCGTCACCAAGGCCTATACCAACAGCGAAAGGGAAATCGAGAAATTCCGTGTGGGGGACAGGCAGTTCGTGGACGCCTCCCGCCGGGCCTACCGCGCCATGGCCATGTTCCATTCCTCCACTTCCTTTGTGACGGATATCTTCAATGTATTCATCCTGATCGCGGGAGGACTGTTCCTGTATGGGGGCAGGATTTCCTTCGGAGATTATTCCACTTTCATCGTCTCGGTGAATCTCTTCATCAACCCGGTGAATACCCTGATCGGCTTTATGGAACAGTTCCAGAACGGCGTCAGCGGCTTCAAACGTTTTGTGGAGATTATGGATGCCGAGCCGGAAGAAGATGCGCCGGATGCAAAAGAGCTCACAAATGTCCGGGGAACGATTGAATTTAAAGACGTGACTTACGCCTACGACCCTTCCAAGGAGGTGCTTCACGATATCAGCCTGCGGCTGGAAAAAGGAAAAAAGCTGGCTCTGGTAGGCCCCTCCGGCGGCGGCAAGACCACCCTCTGCCATCTGCTGCCCAATTTCTATAAGCTCCGGGAAGGAGACGGCTCCATCCTCATCGACGGCATGGATATCCGCGGTCTCACCATGGAATCCGTGCGCCGCAGCATCGGCATCGTCCAGCAGGATGTATTCCTCTTTGTGGGCACCATCCGGGAAAATATCCTCTACGGCCGCCCCGACGCTACGGACGAAGAGGTCTATGAGGCTGCAAAGCGGGCCAATATCCATGAATATGTGATGACGCTGGAAAAGGGATACGATACGGAAATCGGAGAAAGGGGCGTCAAGCTCTCCGGCGGCCAGAAGCAGCGCCTGAGCATCGCCCGGGTATTCCTGAAAAATCCCGCCATACTGATTCTGGACGAGGCCACCAGCGCCCTGGACAACACCACCGAGGTGCTCATCCAGCAGGCTCTGGACGAGCTGTGCAAGGGCCGCACTACTCTGGTAGTGGCGCACCGTCTCTCCACCATCCGAAACGCCGATGAAATCGCCGTTGTCATAGGGGGACGCATTACCGAGCAGGGCACCCACGAGGAGCTGATGGCACTGGACGGCACCTATAAAAAGCTCTATTCCCTGCAGTTTCGGGAGAATGATTTTATAGACTAAGGACTTGTCTGCTTCCGCAGCCTGTCCATCCGCCGGTCCAGATCGGCGCTGAGCTGGCCGCACTGGTAGAGTTCCTCCGCCATCTCGTCCGTGAATTCGTTATCCTTTTTATAGCGCAGCTGGTGCTCCAGGCTGGCCCAGAAGTCCATGGCAATGGTCCGCAGCTGGATCTCCACCTTCATCATACGTTTCTCATGGGCCAGGAAAATCGGAATCCCCACGATCATGTGCAGGCTCCGGTATCCGTTGGGTTTGGGATTGGCAATGTAATCCTTTTTCTCAAGCAGCGTGACGTCGTCCTGGCTCAGCAGCGCTTCCGCCAGGGAATACACATCCGCCTGAAAAGAACAGACCACCCTCACGCCTGCAATATCCTTCAAGTGCTCTTCCATGGAGGCCACCGATACGGGCAGCCCCCGCCGCCTGAGCTTCTCCTCTATGCTGGGCAGGCTTTTGAGACGGGTCTTGATGCTGCTGATGGGGTTGCGGTCGAATTCCAACGAATACTCTTCATTGAGCACATTGAATTTCGTCTCGATTTCCATTATGGCGCATTTATAATAGGACATAAGCCTTATGAATTCAATGGACTTCTTCTTAATCCATTCCTTTGTCTCTTCATCAACGGCGGATGTCATTTTTACTTTGATATTTTCATCCTCCTGATTCCATTCCGACATAGTATTTCTCCTTTCCGGACAGGGGCCGCCTCATGCTATCCTTCAGATTCCGTACAGCCTGTACAGTTCATGGCGTTTCTCCCGGCTGCCGGACACTGCCTCTATCTCTTTGTACTTTTTCTCTTCTATAAGAATCTGAATCAACTGGGCCAGGCGGGTTTCTCCCTTGTTTTCTCCTATTGCAATTCCTCTGGCTTCTCCTCTGGCCTCCAGCATATCAATATATTCGCACATAACGATCTCCTTTCCCTCCCTCTGCTTTTTCACGATTTCCTCCGCCAGTTCCGTGAACCGGGTATCTTCCGTAAGTGCTTCCATCATTTCGCACAGCGCTTCCATATGGACTATTTTCTGGTCTTTGCGGCCTTCAAAGCTTCCCTCGTTCAGATAATCCACCACAAATCCCATGTCAAGACGGAATTTGTCAAGGGGGCTTTCTGCAAAAGTTACAAATTGTTCAATAATTATGTATTCTCACATCAATTTTTTCTCAACAAACTGTTGAATTACAAGTTGTATCGTATCTTCTACAAAGTTTGCATACTCGTCTC
>CAJUSI010000009.1 GCA_910589035.1 uncultured Acetatifactor sp.
GCCTTCGAGGAGGACGGCAGCATTGTCCTTGAGACCAACGCCGATGACGACGATATTACCTACGATGAGGTCAGCAGCGGCCTGCTGGTGGGCGAAATAAGGCGGAGACGGCAGGAGCTGTTCGAGTCCCTGCAGCTCTATTACAGGGTGTTCATTTTGAAGGAGGATATTTCGGAATATCTGCAGGGAGACTTCTCTGGATTGTGAAAAGTAAAGGATTGATCGGGCATAGAGGTGCTTCACGGGAAGGCTATTGGGCAGTAAAATGAATTTGGATATTGTTTCCCCAATCACCCCAAAACTACCCAAAAATGTCTATGGTGTCTGAACTGGGAAAATTGAAAACGATAAAGATATACAACAATAGAGATGGAAATGTGAGGGAGGAAGTATTGTGACGGAGAACGCCGCGATGGAAAAAGAATTACTGTTTTATGAGGCATATGAACAATTTTACGACATGGCGGCGCATTCAGAGGCGTTCAGCGCCTTTTGCGCGGATGCCTTCGGGGAAGACTTCTCCCAGGACGGCTTCAGCGATATAGCACAGGTGAACAGGATACTGGACTATATCCCTGAGCGGGAGGAGCCTCATATCCTTGACATAGGCTGCGGCAATGGGAAGATGCTGGGATATCTGCAGAAGCAAACGGGAGCCTGGATTTACGGCTTTGACTATTCCCGGAATGCGATCCGCACTGCCAGGCAGAGATTCCCTGAAAAGTCGGACTTCATCCAGGGCGTCATCGGACAGGTCCAATATCCCCCTGATAAATTCGACATGATAACTTCCATGGATACCCTGTATTTTGCCCCGGATATGCCGGATTTTCTCGGACAGATCCTGAACTGGCTGAAAAAAGGCGGAGTGTTCTTCGCGGCATATCAGGAGGGCGAGGTGATGCCCAGGACAGAGAACGCCCACACCACAGTGTGCGCGAAGGCCCTGGCGCAGAGAGGCATCCCTTATGAGGTGTTCGACATAACAGGCCAGACATATGACATGTTTGTCAAAAAGAGACAAGCCGCAAGGAGGCATGAAGCCGATTTTGAAAAGGAGAACCGCAGGGAATGGTTTGACATGCTGATGGGGCAGACGGAATACGCCGATCAGTCCAGGGAATCCTTTTCCGAAAAGATGGCCAGGTATATCTATATCGTCAGAAAATAGACGGATTTCAGGAGGAAATTCTTTCTCCCAAAGAGATCCCGGCTGTGTGCCAAAGTGCATGCAGGCCGGGGCCGATGTCTGCGAGAGAAGCAGACAGGGAAGGGGACATACTATGATACTGGTAATAGACGTGGGAAATACGAATATGACGCTGGGCGTGTACGAGAAGGAGGAGCTGCTGGCCACCTTCCGCATCATGACCAAAATGCCCAGAACCTCGGACGAGTACGGTGTACTGATCACCCAGATCCTGCGGAACCGGGGGATAGAAGCCGCTAACCTGGAGGGCTCCATCGTGGCCAGCGTGGTCCCGGACGTGATGCACGCCCTCATGGGCGCGCTGGTGCGCTATACCAGGACACGCCCCATGAGCGTGGGCCCCGGCATGAAGACGGGCATCCGCATCGTCACCGAGGACCCCAGGGCCATCGGGGCGGACCGCATCGTGGACGCAGTGGCCGCCTACGAAAAGTACGGCGGCCCGGTGCTGGTGCTGGACTTCGGCACCGCCACCACCTACGACCTGATCACGGAGAAGGGCGAATTCGCCGCCGGCATCACAGCCCCGGGCATGGGAATAAGCTCCGAGGCCCTCTGGACCCAGGCGGCCAAGCTGCCCAAAATAGAAATCCGCAAGCCCAAATCCATCCTGGCCCAGGAGACCATCACCAGCATGCAGGCCGGACTGGTGTACGGCCAGATAGGCCAGACCGAATACATCATTAAAAAAGTAAAGGAAGAGAGCGGCCTGAAAAGCCTGAAGGTGGTGGCCACCGGCGGCCTGGGGCGGCTCATCGCCCAGGAGACGGACGCCATCGACATCTACGACAGCCATTTGACCATGGAGGGACTGCGCATCCTCTATGAGAAAAATCGAAAATGAAAAGCTTCTCCCTTTTCGGAATTGTGTATATATCGAGAAAACGATCACAAATATTCGTTTAAATATTTGTTTATGCTGCATAACGATGAACACTGCCTGATGTAATCATGCGATGGAACCAGTCAGCGTTATGCAGTCTGCTTTCGCCGCAAGTGAAATCGTTAAGCAGTATAAATGACAGAGATAAAGATTTTCAATATAAATATATCCACTGGAATTCGGAGGTATGTATGAAGATAGTTTTTATTCGTCACGGCGAACCAGATAAAACTATAGTGGATAAAAGAGGTTTTATTGGACAGGGAAGGGATATGGTGCCTTTGACAGAATTGGGGATAAAACAAGCAGAAGAAGCTTCATTAAATCCGCTTCTTGAAGGATGCCAAATCATTGTATCTTCACCATATACGAGAGCTTTACAGACTGCGGCAATTTTATCGAAAAATACAGGTTTGGATATAAAGGTTGAAGTGGATATCCATGAATTTATTCCGGATAAAACATTTCAAGTAAAAGGCGAAGATGAGGATAAAACATTACATGAGGATTTTATGCATTGTCAGGGTGAATATCCAAAAGGACAAGTCCGCAAATGGGAAACCATCACAGAAATAATAAATCGATCCAAACCGGTTTTTGATAAATATGTGGATTTGGGTTACGAAAAAATAATTGTTGTGGCGCACGGAGGCGTTATAAGGAGATATACAGCAGCAGGTTTAATAGCGCATTGCGAAGTCTGTGAGGTAAACTATTCAAAAGATTTCACATGTTTTGGATGGGTATAACCAGAGGAAGAGGAATATTGTGGCAGAGTTAAAAATAGGTAATATAACCCTGGAAAATAATGTGATACTGGCCCCCATGGCAGGTGTGACGGATCTGCCGTTCCGCCTGCTGTGCCGCAGGATGGGAGCTGGGCTGGTCTGCATGGAGATGATCAGCGCCAAGGCCATTTTTTATCATAACAAGAATACGGAGGAACTCCTGCAGATTCACCCGGAGGAGGTACCGGTATCCCTGCAGCTGTTCGGATCCGACGCCCGCATCCTGGCCGACATGGCCAAACGCATTGAGGAGCGCCCCTTTTCCATCCTGGATTTCAACATGGGCTGTCCGGTGCCCAAGGTGGTGAACAACGGCGAAGGATCCGCCCTGATGAAGGATCCGAAGCTGGCGGCGGAGATCCTGAGCGCCCTGGTGAAGGCGGTGGACAAGCCGGTGACGGTGAAAATCCGCAAGGGCTTCGACGAGGCCCACTGCAATGCAGTGGAGATTGCCAAAATAGCGGAGGCCTGCGGCGTGGCGGCCATTGCGGTTCACGGGCGCACCAGGGAACAGTATTACAGCGGCCGTGCGGACTGGGACATCATAAGGCAGGTGAAGGAGGCGGTGGGGATCCCCGTCATCGGAAACGGGGACGTGGACAGCCCGGAGGCCGCCAGAGCCATGCTGGAGCAGACTCAGTGCGATGGCGTCATGATCGGCCGGGCGGCCCAGGGAAATCCCTGGATATTCCGGGAGATCGTCTCCTCTCTGGGGAGCGGAGAGAACCACAGGTTCCCGGACAGGCTGGGGCCGCCGGATAAGCCAAAGCCACCGGATAGGTCGGAAAAAAAGCAGATAATATTGGAGCATGCAAAGCTGCAGATGCAGTATAAGGGAGAGTACACGGCGGTGCGGGAGATGCGGAAGCACCTGGCCTGGTACACCGTGGGAATGCCCCACTCGGCGCGTTTCCGTCAGACCATCAATTCCATGGAGACCATGGAGGAATTATTGGCGGGAGTGGAGACTATTTTCGGACAGGAATGCATATAGTGTCCCATGGACACAATAATATTTTTTTACAGGAAAAGAGATCTGGAGAAAGCCCTGGTGGAACCCGTGGGCCTGAAGAGCCATATGCTTATACGGGTGGGTCTGAATGTGGGGGTGGGGGAATGGTTTGGCAGAGAGACCGATTTCTCTTCTTATCGGAAGGCAGCTGAAATTACCGGAAGCGATGCGGAGCCCGGAGTCCGCCAAACCGCAGGGGATATTAGGGGGACTGCAGGCTTCCAAACTGCAGGAAGCGATGCAGGGCCCGGAGCCCGCCGGAATGCAGGAGATGCTTCGGAGCCGGAGTCTTACCCGGGGAGAATGCAGGAACAGCGGAAGGCAGGGGGCTTCTGGCGGCGTATTTTGAGATTGCCGGTCCGGTGTGCGGGGCAGAGTCCGGGGGAGCGGAGCCGCGAAGAACGGGAAAGCGGGAAACGGATATGCAGGAAGAGGGAGAACCGGAAACAGGAGCACCGAAAAAGGGAGAACCGGAAACAGGAACACAGAAAAAGGGAAGACCGGAGGCAGGAGAGCAGGGATGCCGCGGAACGGAGAAGGCTGCAGGCTGAGTGGGAGGAAAGCATTCACAGTATAGAGCAGGAGATCATAATGCTTGCCTCCGAAATTCCGGAATTGGCAGGGGAAGATTGCCGCTGTTATGCGGTGTATGAGGACAGCGTCAGAAAAGCATTGATTCAGGCAGAGGAGGACATTTTCGCGGACTGGGATTCCTGCATGAACCGGGAAGCCGATGGAGCGCGGGAAGTCCTCATGAACCGGGGAAGTGCCGGAGGGCGGGAAGTCCTCATGGACAAGGGAAGTGCCGGAAGTCGGGAAGTCCTCATGAACCGGGGAAGTGCCGGAGGGCGGGAAGTCCTCATGGATCAGGAATCCCCCGGAGCCGGGACGTTTCGGGGAAGCGCATCGGGGAGCCATATTCTGTCCGCCTTGTGGCAAAAGTATATGGATTATGAAGAATTTTCGGGTTACATGAAACCCTTCTGGGTGGAGATGCTTATGCCGAAGGCCGCGTTATACCATTTTGTAATCCTGGGGACGGCACCCTGTATCCCTGAGCTGATTGAGAAATATGCCGGGAGGATGAAGAGCCTGAAGTGGATCCTTTCGGAGAATACAAGCAGTCCGGAGCTTATGGAGTTTGTGGAAGATTTTTACATCGAATACGGACTCGCCATATCCCTGCAGGTTCTGTCCTGTGAAGGGGAATGGAAGAGGCTGGGGATGCTATGCGGCGTGCCGTCAAACATTCTAGATTTTACCGTGGACTCCTGGCCGAATGCGCCCAGGGCCGCGGAAGGAAGTATCTGGCTGGATTTTGGCTCGGTGGAGGAGAAAAAGCACCGGATAGAAGGGCGCTGTTCCGGAGTGGTGTACTTTTCCCTGAAGGATAAGTGGAGAAGGGCACAAAGACGCTGTAAGGAACCTTTATTGCCTTGACACCTGTCATAAAAGTGGGTATAATACGGGAGAAAAAAATATTACAAAATATAGAAAGATATAGAATTAGGAAGGAAGTATTGAAATGCAGGAGAAAAAGAATATTCTGACCTATGAAGGGCTCAGAAAATACGAGGACGAATTGCATGAACTGAAGGTGGTGAAGCGCCAGGAGGTTGCCCAGAAAATCAAGGAGGCCAGAGAGCAGGGGGATCTGTCGGAGAATGCGGAGTATGATGCGGCCAAGGATGAACAGCGCGATATCGAGGCAAGAATCGAAGAGCTGGAGAAAATCCTGAAAAACGCCGAGGTGGTAGTGGAGGATGAGGTCGATCTGGACAAGATCAATATCGGCTGTGTGGTGAGGCTTCTGGATATCGAGTACAGCGAGGAGCTGGAGTATAAGATCGTGGGTTCCACGGAAGCGGACAGTTTAAAAGGAAAGATTTCCAACGAAAGCCCTGTGGGAAAGGCCCTTATTGGCTGTAAGGTCGGCGATAATGTGGATGTGGAGACCGCAGCGGGAATGTTCACCTATAAGGTTCTGGAGATTCAGAGAAGTAAATAAGGGATTGGGCGGTTGACAACCGGACTCCCGAAAAGAAGTGCCGCAATTCTGCCTGCAGGTCTGCAGACAGGGTTGCGGTCTTTTTGTGCGCCATGGCGCGCTCGGACAGGGGTATGAGTAAATGTGATAAAAGTGCTTTGGAATAAAATCGGGAATTTGGGTAATCCTTATTTTATTATTTCTTTACAAATACTTCACAGAATTGTTAGCACTCACTATTGACGAGTGCTAACAAAAATGCTATAACAATAATAGAACAAACAAACAGCAAACGGCGGAAGCCGATAATAAGAAATGGAGGAATGAATTATGTTGATGACAAACGCATTGGATTCTATTTTAGGGGAGAGCCTTTTTGATGACTTTTTTGACAGCTTTGCACGCCCGGCCAGGAATACCGCCAGGTACAGCGCTCAGGTGCCCGCCGTCATGAGAACGGATGTGAAGGAGAACGAGACGGGATATGAACTGGATATTGACCTTCCGGGCTGCAAGAAAGAGAATGTGAAGGCGGAGCTGAAGGACGGTTATCTAAAGATCAGCGCGGAATCCAGGCAGGATAACGATGAAAAGGACGATGCCGGAAAATATATCCGCCGGGAGAGATATTACGGAACCTGCAGCAGAAGCTTCTATGTGGGCGAGGCCGTGACCCAGGAGGATATCAAAGCCAGATTCGAGGACGGAATCCTGAAGATCAGCGTTCCGAAGAAAGTAAAGCCCGCCGTGGAGGAGAGCAAATATATCGCCATCGAGGGCTGAAAAAGGGCTGGAAAAAGCCGGGAAAAGCTGAGAAAAGTCTGGGAAAGCTGAGAAAAGCTAGGAAAAGCTGAGAAAAGTCTGGGAAAAGTCTGGGAAAAGCTGAGAAAAGTCTGGAAAAAAGCCGAGAAAAATCAGAAAACTTGAAAAAGCCGGGGGCTGCATGAGAATTCAAGCAGTTCTCCGGCTTTTTCATTTTAAACATTCCTCATTTGCATTCTTCACAATCATTTCTCGACCTGGCTCTTCGATTGTACCAGGCAATAATCAGGCTCGCGGCAATTCCCAGAAGGGCAATGACGGCGGTGCTCACGGTGATGGAGACAATGACGCGCAGCAGAGTTTCGCGTTCGCTCATCATATACATCCAGAGATTAAATCTCAGCACAAGAAAGATTCCTGACAGATTGAGGCAGAGCAGCCAGTTGCAGGCCCGCTCCCTGTGCAGGATATTGTTGAGGGTACGGACGATGAGAATTCCCTGGAGGATGATGGCGGCGATAATCTGCTTCTCCAGAAAAGGCCCGATCTCATGGAGGGACATGCCGAAAACAGTTTCCGCTTCGCCATGTATCCGGCTGACCAGATGGAAGAAGATAACAGTAAAATAAATATCTATCCCCAGGGAGACGGCGCCGGACAGATAATCGGTTACTCCGGGGCCTTTCTTTCCCTTGTGCCCTATGCCGGATATGAGAGTGGCGCAGATACATACCACATGCAGTATGGGCAGCACAGAGCCGGTGAAGTAGTAGAATTTTTTGACCAGAAGCATCCACAGGATGAGAAGGAGAATCCCGCCCAGGGTCAGGTAATAGGCCAGACGCTGAAATTTCAGGAGACTTTTTATCTTTTTCAGTCCGTCCACGCCCTTTTGCTCCATATTTTTTCCGGAGAGGCTCTGCTCTCTGTAGAATGTGACTAATTGCCGGCATTTGTCACAGCTCTTTAAATGCTCTTCCACGCATTGCTTTGTCGCCTTGGTGCAGATTCCGTCCAGGTAGGATGGAACCAGGTCGCTGATAATATCACAGTTCATTTTATCCATATCTGCCTCCTTCCCCCGCTTCTGCGGGCATAAAATCATCTCTCGCTTTCTTCCCTTCATTCATCTCGTTTACTCATTTCTTTTTTCAATTCTTTTTTTCAGTTCTCATTTTCTTTTTTCCTTCTTTTCTTCCGCTTCCGAGGGTATCGCATGGGCCAGCATGAGTTTGGCCCGGTAAAATGTGACCCGCGCCCAGTTCTCGCTTTTCCCCATCATGCCTCCGATCTCTCTGTAGGACAGACCGCCCAGCACGCGGAGCTCCACCGCCCTTCTCATGTCGGGAGACAGATTTTGCAGCCGCTCCCAAACATCCTCAAGTTCGATTCTGGTGATGGCCTGGCGTTCCGTGTCGTTTCCGGATTCCATCGTTTCATCCAGCTCTTCGAACTGCACCCGGCTGTTCTTCTCCCAATGCCGGTACAGCAGATACTTTGCAATCTGGCAGAGCCAGGTGGACAATTTGCAGCTGCCGTCATAATTGCCGATGGTGTTTAAGGCAGCCAGAAAGGTTTCCTGGGTCAGATCCTCCGCAAGCACCGGATCCCTGCAGCGGGAATGCAGAAAATGAAATACGATTTGCGAATACTGCTGATACATTTCTTCCATATCTGTCTCCCTTCTGCTTTATATATCCGCTTTTTGCGGGTTTCGTTACAAATTATTTGCATGCTATTTTCATGCGGCAGCTTTTTTGCTTCACATGAAATCCGAAGCCGTTCTGGAGCATTTCCAAATAAGCGTTCTGCTATGCCGGTCCCTGAATAACGGCATCCGTCAGGAACCCGTGTATTTTGACTGACTTCCGGTTCCGGTGTATCCGGTTTGGGCTATTTTCAGGATAACGGCTCAGTCACATTTTGTAATATATACTCATGCACGAAAACAACTGCAATCTAAATGTATAACGAATGAACGCTTCTGTAATGCTGGTGCAGAAAGCAATTTTCAAACACGCTCTAGCCGATTGCCGTTGCTGTGATGGCTTTCGGGCAAAGTAAGAATAGTTATAACGTTTACTATAAATGCGTTCACGAGTATAAATTCTATTATAGAATTTAGATAATAGAATCCTGCTCAGGATTCTATTATACAAGTATAAGACCGAAAATGTGGGAAATACAAGATTAAGGTTGTGCGCTTTGTTTTTTTTTGATATGATGATAATGCCCTTTGAGGGGATTGCGGGAGAATCGGCTGGGAGATCCCGGCCGGCACAGGACGCAGAAGCAGGGGGAGATATCCGGAGCAGGAGAGGGCTGTACCGAAGCAGCCGGAACCGGAGAGAGCCGGGCCGCGATGGTATGGAACGGTGAAAATCAGTCCCGGGCAGTCAGGGCCGGGGAAGCTTTGAACGGAGGGACCGGAACCGGGAAAGTCCTGGCCGGAGAAGTCCGGAGCATGGCAGCAGGAAACAGAGAAGCCGGGACCTGAACCTGGCAGAGAAAATGTAGGAAATCCGATGATAACGATATCGATTTGCATGATTGTAAAAAATGAAGAAGAAATTTTGGAAAGGTGCCTGGACAGTGTGTCTGGACTGGCGGAGGAGATCATTATTGCGGATACGGGTTCCACGGATTCCACGAAACAGATTGCCGCCCGGTATACGGAGCATGTGTACGATTTCCCGTGGAACGATGATTTCAGTGCCGCCAGGAATTTTGCATTTTCCAAAGCAGGAATGGAATATATATATTCTGTGGACGCGGATGAGGTGCTTTCTCCCGAGAACAGGGAGAGGTTCCTTCTTTTAAAGGAGAAGCTGCTTCCCGAGGTTGAGATCGTACAGATGAAATATGCCAACCAGCTGCAGTACGGCGCCGTGTATAATTTTGATGAGGAATACCGGCCCAAGCTGTTCAAAAGAAAACGGGATTTCGTGTGGGAGGAGCCAATCCATGAGACGGTGCGGCTGATGCCCATTGTATATGACAGCGATATCGTCATCACCCATCTGCCCCGGGAGAGCCATGCCAAAAGGGATCTGGCCAATTTTTACCGGCATTGCCGGGAGGGATACCGCCTGACCAAGCGGCTTCACGACCTTTATGCAAGGGAATTGATGCTGGCGGGGGATGCGGAGGATTTTGCCCGGGCGGCGGAGTATTTCCGCGCCTCTGCGGCGGACGGAGATCGGGACGGGGAGGAAGTGGCCCAGGCCTGCTGTGTGGCGGCGAAGGCGGCCCGGCTGGCGAAGGATACGGTGGGCTTTTTTAAATATACCTCCAAGGTGATCGCGGAGGAGGCCTGCTCGGAAATCTGCTGTGAGATGGGGCATTTCTATGAGGATACGGGAGATACGGAGGAAGCCGCCGTCTGGTATTACAACGCAGTGTATGAGACCCGTCCCATCTTAAGTGTTCGGACCGGGGGGCGGGAGGCCCTGGAGGGTCTGGTGCGCTGCTATGAGGCCCTGGGCTGCCCGGAACAGGCGCAGAGCTACCGGGAGGAGCTGGGGACATAGTCTGCAGTATGATATAGAGATACGGAAAGGCGAAAAAATGAGCTGGGAACAGAATGTGCGCAGGGCGGAGCCCTATGTGGCGGGAGAACAGCCCCGCAGACCCAATATGATAAAATTAAATACAAATGAATGCCCCTACCCTCCCGCGCCCGGGGTGGGAAAGCTGGCGGCGGAAACGGACTGGAGCGCCCTGCGCCTGTACCCGGATCCCGATACCACCGTTCTGGTGAAGGCGCTGGCGGAGTATTACGGAGTGGACCGGGAGCAGGTGTTCGTGGGCGTGGGCTCTGACGATGTGCTTTCCATGGCGTTCATGACATTTTTCCACAGCGGAAAGCCCATCCTTTTTCCGGATGTGACCTATTCCTTTTATGATGTGTGGGCCAGCCTTCACGGAATTCCGTACAAAACATGCGCTTTGGATGAGAACTGGCATATTCGCCCGGAGGACTACAGGCAGCCCAATGGAGGGGTGATTTTTCCCAATCCCAATGCCCCCACGGGCTTGATGGAGAGCCTGGAGACGGTGGAGGGAATCCTTCTGGCTAACCGGGATGCGGTGGTCATTGTGGATGAGGCCTATGTGGATTTCGGCGGGGTGAGTGCCCTGTCCCTGCTGGAAAAATATGACAACCTGCTGGTGGTGCGGACTTTCTCCAAGTCCCGGGCCATGGCGGGAATGCGTATCGGCTTCTGTATCGGAAGCGCGAAAATGATAGGGTATCTCAACGACGTGAAATTTTCCTTTAATTCCTATACCATGAATCTCCCCGCCCAGCTGATGGGGGCGGCGGCCGTGAAGGAGGACGCGTATTTTAAGGAAATTACCGGGAAAATCATTGCCACAAGGGAGCGGGTGAAGGGGGAGCTCGGAAAGCTGGGCTTTTCTTTCCCGGACTCCATGGGAAATTTCCTCTTTGCGACTCATGAACGGATTCCGGCGGAGCAGCTTTTCCAGGCGCTTCGGGAAGCGGATATCTATGTGCGGTACTGGAAGAAGCCCAGAATTTCCGAGTATCTGCGCATCACCGTGGGAACGGACCGGGAGATGGACGCGCTGCTGGCGTTTCTGAGGGAATATGTGGAGAAGCATTGAGGGCGGCGGGCTGTGCTGTATGGCATGGAAATTTTGAGGATTACTATCAAAAGCGAACGAAGAAGTTGTCCGGCAGGAATAAGATAGCGAGACAAAGGAGGAGGGGTGGGATGTTTTGCAAATATTGCGGTAAGCAGGTCATGGAAGGCGCAAAGTTCTGTGCGGGCTGCGGAAAGCCCGTTGACCCGGCAGGGCAGGGCCTGAAATCGGAAAGGAAAGCGGAAGAGGAGAAGAGGGAGAAAAAGGGCACAAAGAGCGGAAAGACAGGGCTGTGGATCGGCGCGCTGGCCGCGATCTTCTGCATCGCGGCGATAGTCTGTATTGCGGTGTTCGGATTCAGAAAAAAGACGGTATGGGTGGTTTCGGAGCATATTTCTTATAACAAAGACGGCACGGTATCCTACAGGGAAAAGTATTCTTATGATGAAGAGGGAATGCTTATATCTGTAAAAGAGTTTTCCGGAAATACGCTCACAAACAAGATTGATTATTCCTATGAGGAGAGCCGGAAGGGGCTGAAAAGAATCGGAAAGTATTCCCAGACAGGGGGAACGGCCAGGAGTGAGGAGATTCTGGATGAAAATGGAAATGCCATTGTCGTCAAATATTTCAATGCCGACGGAAAATGTTACAGTTGGACCGAAAACGAATATGACGACGAAGGGCACCAGCTTCTCTTGGAGAACTGCGACAGCGATGGAAATCTGAAAAACGGGATCAGATGGAAATACGACGAGTACGGAAATCTGGAGGAAACGGCGCTGTATCATGACGACAGAAACGCTCCGTATGATTACACAAAGTGGAAATATAAATATGACGAAAAAGAAAGGCCTGTTTCGGCGGTAATCTCTCAAAACGGTACTCAAACGAAGGCTGAGTTCACCTACAGCTATGACAGGAAGGGAAGAGTAAAAACCAGAGAGATGAGAGCGGGAGAGGAGTATGTGCTTCTGGAGTATGATGAGGTCGGAAATATCCTGCATCAGGAAGGAGAAGGACCAGATTATAATTTAGATTATAATTATGAATATGATGACGCCGGAAATCAGACATTATGCAAGATACAGATGAATGATCAAGTATATTGGGATGAATACAGTTATATAGAAATAAAAAATAATCTTAATATGTAAGCAGCTCAGAATTCAGAAAGCAAATCGGTTTTATCCTGACGCTGTACGGGAGCTTTTCACTGCTCCAATATCAGAAAAAAGAATGCTGCTGACAGGAAAATATGTATTCTGCTTTGTCTGCCTGCTGGCGGGTACGGTTTTATTAGGCTATGTTTTGGGCCATATTGTGAGAAGGACAGGAATAAAGAAAAAAGAGAAACGGAGAAAAAATCATGATCAAGAGTTTTCTAAAAGGAATTGTAATCGGAATTGCCAATATTGTGCCCGGCGTAAGCGGCGGAACCATGATGGTGTCCATGGGAATTTACGACAAGCTGATCCACTGCATTACGCATCTGTTCAGCGAATTCAGGAAGAGTGTTCTTTTCCTGCTGCCCATCGCAGTGGGAATGGTAGCTGCCATCGCGGCAAGCTCCTTCGGACTGGTGTATCTTTTTGACAATTTTCCCATCCAGACCAACCTGCTCTTTGTGGGCCTGATACTGGGGGGCCTGCCCGCCATCTGGAAGAAGGTGAAGGGAAAGACCATGAAGGCGGGCCATATCGTTGCGGGAATCCTTTTCTTTGCCATGGTGGTGGGCCTGGCAGCCATGGGAGAATCGGAAGGGGAAGCGGCGGACTTGTCCTTTGGGGCGGTCAATGTGATCAGGCTCTTCGGAGTGGGTGTTATCGCTTCCGCGACCATGGTGATTCCCGGGGTAAGCGGCTCCATGGTGCTGATGCTGATGGGCTTCTATAATCCGGTTCTGAACGCCATCAAGGACTTCTTCACGGCACTTGCCGCCTTTGACATGGACGGAATCTTAAAGGGCTGCGGTATTCTGATTCCCTTCGGTCTCGGTGTGGTGGCCGGTGTCTTCGGCATTGCAAAGCTGGTGGAATTTATTTTCGAGAAATTCCCCCTGTACGCCTACTGGGCCATTATCGGATTGATCGTGTCTTCGCCCATTGCGATTCTGCTGATGGGAACCTTCCCGGCGGTGACGGTGCTCAGCGCGGTGACCGGCGTGCTGGCACTGGCCGTGGGCGGTGTCATTGCCCTGAAGCTGGGAGAATAATGCTGTAACAGGAACGCTAAGCTTTTTGCCGGGAAATGCCGATTGATATCATACAGCTAATGGGAATCTGCAGGGGTCTCCGGATGACTGATAATCAGGAATCCGCAGCCGTTTCCTGCCGTATAGCTTGTAACTGTATGAGGACAGCCATTTCCCGACAACACCCAGATTTCTTAACCTGACCAACGGTCATGCCATGAGTATAATATAGAATACAAATATAGAAAGAGATCAAGATATTATGAAGAACATTCCGATGAAGAATATTCTGTTTAAACTCTCCATAATACCGACAGCCCTGTTATTACTGGCCTCCTGCGGGGAGACACCGCCCGTGCCGGAGGAGACGGCTTCGGTTGAAAGCCGGGAAGAGGCTGAGAGCCGGGAACCGGCTGAACCCCGGACGGAGGAAGAGCTGCGCCAGGCCATTGGGCAGGCGGAAGATGACAAAGAGGGTCTGGAAGCAAAAAGGAAATATTATGAGCTGCTTCTGGCCATGGATGTCTTCACGGAAGCGGATTATGCGGCTCTGGCCCGGGTGTATGCCGACCAGGGCGAATGGGCGCTGCAGCGGGAAATGCTGTCCAAGGTGCTGCGGCTGTATCCGTCCAGGGAATATGCGGAGCAGCTCAGCGCCATTGTGATACAGGAGGACGGCACGGACGAAGGCATGGCGGCGCTGGCGGGCAGGATCATGGAGGCGTTTGAACTGCATTCCGGGGGAGTTATGCGGGAGCTGACGGGGCTGGATGAATGGAAGGCCGCTGCGGCAGAAGGAATGACCGGCATTGAGACCCGCACCCGTTACTGCCAGGGAGAGGATGTGCTGCAGATTACGGCGGACGGCGCGTATACGGAAATCACATGGAAGAAGGCGGACGGAGGGTTTTATTTCTACAGGGGGGATGAAACGGGTTCGGTACTGGGAGAGACGCAGCTGACGGAGGGCGTATACCATGGGGAGACTGTGGTGATATACAGCGATCCGGAGGGAAATGAGGTGCGCACCTACAGCGCCGTTCTGGATAATAATATTTGCACGGAGCAGATCGTCAGGAGGAGCGCCGCTGGCAGGGGATGCAAGGATGTCTGTGAGCAGAACGTCATCAATAGGGGATGCAGCGAGACTATAAGCAGGGCAGCGGAGGCACGGATATGGAGATGTATCAGGATTTTGCAGAAGTATACGACAAATTCATGGACAATACCCCTTATGAGCAGTGGGCTGAGCGCCTGGACAGCCTGATTGCGAAATACGGCGTATCCAGGCCGGAGCGGGATGCGGAGGGAATACTGGATTCGGAACGGAACCTGGTGGTGGATCTGGGCTGCGGTACAGGGACTCTCACGGAGCTCATGTACCGGAAGGGCTATGATATGATCGGCGTGGATCTGTCGGAAGCCATGCTGAACCTGGCCATGGTGAAGAAGGAGGAAAGCGGCTCGGAGATCCTTTATCTGCAGCAGGATATGCGCCAGCTGGAGCTGTACAGCACCGTGGGCACCGTATTCAGCCTGTGCGATTCCCTGAATTAT
Organism: uncultured Acetatifactor sp.; assembly: GCA_910589035.1. Classification (GTDB taxonomy): domain Bacteria; phylum Bacillota; class Clostridia; order Lachnospirales; family Lachnospiraceae; genus Acetatifactor. Next base: position 14,999 of record CAJUSI010000009.1, read on the forward strand.
ATCCTGGAGGAAGAGGAGCTTTCGGAGGTGTTTTCCCTGGTGAACAATTACCTTTTTCCCGGAGGACTGTTTGTTTTTGATTTTAATACCGTTCATAAGTACCGGGACGTCATAGGGGAGTCCACCATTGCCGAAACCAGAGAGGACTGCAGCTTTATCTGGGAAAATTTCTATGATCCGGAGGAGGAGATCAATGAATATGATCTCACCGTGTTCGTCCGGGAGGAGGGCGAGTACTTCCGCAGGTTCACTGAAACCCACCTGCAGCGGGGATATACCCCGGAACAGATGACCAGGCTCGTGGAAGAAGCCGGGATGGCGGTGGTGGAAATCCGGGATGCGGACACCGGGAAGGAAGTCACGGAAGAAAGCCAGCGGGTGTATGTGGTGGCGAGGGAGCGGGGAAAGCTTTTAGCTGAATTGGGGAATACGGCTGTATATGACGAATAAGAGCTTGAGATGCAGCCGACAGCCTGCGGCATAGGGAGAGCGCTTACCGGCCGGATTTGTATTTAAAGATGCGCTTTTGATTTCGGCATCGCATAGCGGAAAGCGGAAAGAGAAAATGACAGGCTAAATAGTACGAGCCACCGCGGCAGAGGTGCAGATAAAAGTCCGATAAAATTTTTGACCGGATGCATAATGAGCAGTATGGAAGCAAATGATATGATGACCTGTGTATGGGCAGAGAAGACGATGGGGTATGATTATGTCCGAAAAAAAGTACACTTTAAGAGATTTGCATATTGGTATGATGACGAAGGCGGAACAGCTTAGTGAAATATATAATAAGTATATGATCCTGTTATTTGATGATACGGAAAGTAAGACGGGAAAGCTTGTTTTTTGCGGAGATGTACAAAACCAGGAATATGACAGCTGGTTCATGCAGCCAAAACCCATAAAGCCAATCTATAATGATAAAGATGAATTGGAGGATATGGCTGTATATGACGAATAAATATATAGAGCTTGAGATGCAGCCGACAGCCTGCGGCATAGGGGGATCGTTTGCTGCGGAAGCGAGCTTCTGCCTGGATAATTTTAAAGCGCCCTTTTATGATATCGAAGTAAAAATTGATACAGGCTGTTCCATCAGTACCATTCCGCTTAAAAGGTTAAAAGTATCAGATACATTATGCAGAACTTTAAAAAGAATGGATGTCATGAACGGTACGCCGTACTTCCTGAGCTATGGGGTTGAATCCGGAGGAATAAGGCATGAAGCTCCGGTTACGGATGATGAGAAGATGGAGTGTCCGGCAATGAAGTTTGAGCATGGTATATCAGACTTCAGGATAGACGGGGTAGAGATAGCATCTGATAAAATATGTCTGAATTATGACCGGAAGGGAAATATCCTGATTGGAATGGATATTTTACAAGATTGGGATATACATATCGGTGTCAGCAAAGTGACCGGAAAGAATTTATTTCTTGCCTGTCCTGTGGGAAATGAATGCGGAGAGTATATGGATGCTTTGGAAAGACATTTTGGAATCTGTCGGATTTGTATTTAAAGATGCGCTTTTGATTTCGGCATCGTATGGGTGAAAAGAGGAAAGAGAAAATGACGGACTATATAGTACGCGCCGCTGCGGCAGGGGCGCAGATAAGGGCCTTTGCCTGCAGCACCAGGAACCTGGTGGAGAGAGCGAGACAGATTCATAATACCAGCCCTGTGGTCACGGCGGCCCTGGGCCGCCTCCTCAGCGCAGGAGCCATGATGGGAAGCATGCTGAAAGGGGAAAAGGATCTGCTGACCCTTCAGATCAGGGGAGACGGCCCAATGGGCGGACTGGTGGTGACGGCGGACGCAGGGGGGCATGTGAAGGGATACGCCTATGTGCCGGATGTGATTCTCCCGGCCAATTCCATGGGCAAGCTGGACGTAGCCGGCGCGGTGGGCGCAGGGATGCTCAGCGTGATCAAGGATATGGGATTAAAAGAGCCTTATATTGGGCAGACTCTACTTCAGACCGGAGAAATCGCCGAGGACCTGACCTATTATTTCGCCGCCTCCGAACAGGTGCCCTCCTCCGTGGGACTGGGAGTGCTCATGGAAAAGGACAATACCGTAAAGCAGGCGGGGGGATTCCTTGTCCAGCTCATGCCCTTTGCGGAGGATGGAGTCATTGACAGGTTGGAGAAAAACCTGGAAGGACTGACCTCCGTCACCGCCATGCTGGATGAGGGAAATACACCGGAGCAGATGCTGGGGCGGATTCTGGAGGGCCTTTCGTGCGAGGTTCTGGATACCATGCCGGCGGCGTTTTCCTGCGGCTGCGACAGGCGCAGGATCGAAAGAGTCCTGATCAGCCTGGGGAAAAAGGAGCTGGAGGATATGATAGCGGAGGGCAGGGAGGCAGAGATTGGCTGCCAGTTCTGCAATACGCAATATCAGTTCACCGTGGACGAGCTGAAGGAATTATATAAAAAAGCCGGATATTAGCAGGGAATACCTTATGACGGGCTGCTCATTTTATAAGCAAATAGATGAATCCGGCTGAAACAACCGACAGCGATGCTTCACAGGCAGAATTTATGCACAGAAAACGTTTTTCCGAAAAGAAAGTAATATTTTTTAAAAGAAAAGGAGCGGCATGAGACAGGGATTTATAAAAGCAGCGGCGGTGACGCCGAAGATCAGGGTGGCGGATCCCGCTTACAACGCGCAGGTGATCTGCGAGAGGATGGAGGAGGCCTGCGCGTCGGGAGCGAAGATCGTGGTGTTCCCGGAGCTGTGCCTTACGGGATATACCTGCGGGGATTTGTTCCTGCAGCAGCTTTTGCTGGAGGAGGCTTCCCGGCAGCTTTTGAAGGTTATGGAGCATACCCGGGGGAAGGATGCGCTGGTGATGGTGGGGCTTCCCATGGAGCGGGAGGGCAGACTGTACAATGTGGCAGCCGTGCTCTGGGACGGGACGGTGCTGGGATTCGTGCCCAAGGCCAATATTCCCTCCTATGCGGAATTCTATGAGGGAAGGCATTTCGCCGAGGGCAACAGGGAACCGGCTTTCATGGAGTTTGCCGGGAAATCCGTTCCCTTTGGTACCAACATCCTTTTTTCATGTGAGACCATGCACGGGCTGACCGTGGGCTGCGAGATCTGCGAGGATTTGTGGGTATCCCGGTCTCCGGGAACCGATCATGCGCTGAAAGGTGCCACGGTGCTGGCGAATCTCTCCGCCTCCAACGAGACGATCGGGAAGGATGAGTACAGGGAGCTTCTGGTGAAATCTTCCAGCGCCCGCCTGATCTGCGGTTATGTATACGCCTCTGCCGGGGAGGGGGAATCCACTCAGGACCTGGTGTTCGGCGGGCATAATCTGATTGCGGAGAACGGCCTCATATTGGGACAGGTGAAGAACTTTGGCTGTGAGACCCTGTACGGCGATCTGGATATAGAGAAAATCCTCTCCGACAGAAGGCGGATGGGAACCTTCGGAAAGGAGCCCCAGTCGGTCTATGCCAGGGTTCCTTTCCGGCTGAGGGTGACGGAGACACAGCTTACACGGAAGTTCCCCTGCAGACCCTTTGTGCCGGAGGACGAGACGGAGAGGAAGAAGCGCTGCGAGGAGATTCTGTCCATCCAGTCCTACGGGCTGAAGAAAAGGTATGAGCACACGGGGATAAAAAAGGCCGTGGTGGGGGTATCCGGAGGCCTGGATTCCACTTTGGCGCTGCTGGTCACCCTTCGCACCTTTGATCTGTTGGGGCTTTACAGGAAGGGGATCCTTGCGGTGACCATGCCATGCTTCGGCACCACAGACAGGACTTATGAAAACGCCTGCAGGCTGGCCCGGACCCTGGGAGCGACGCTTGAGGAGGTGGACATCCGGAAGGCGGTGGAGGTGCATTTTCAGGACATCGGGCAGGAGTTTTCCAATCATGACGTGACTTATGAGAACGGACAGGCCAGGGAGAGGACCCAGGTGCTGATGGACATTGCAAATCGGGAGAACGCCCTGGTGATCGGCACGGGGGACATGTCCGAGCTGGCCCTGGGCTGGGCCACCTACAACGGGGATCATATGTCCATGTACGGCGTCAACGCCGGGGTACCGAAGACCCTGGTGCGCCATCTGGTACGGTATTACGCCGATACCTGCGACGACGCAGAGATTGCCGGGGTGCTGGCGGATGTGCTGGATACACCGGTGAGCCCGGAACTGCTGCCCCCCGTGGATGGGGTGATAGCCCAGAAGACGGAGGAACTGGTGGGGCCTTACGAGCCGCACGATTTCTTCCTGTATTATATGCTGCGCTGCGGATTTCCGCCGGCCAAGATATATAGGGCGGCAAAGTCTGCCTTCGAGGGGCAGTTTGACGGGGAGACCATATTGAAATGGCTGAAAACCTTTTACCGGAGATTCTTTGCCCAGCAGTTCAAGCGATCCTGCCTGCCGGACGGCCCCAAGGTGGGCAGCGTGGCGCTATCGCCGCGAGGGGACTGGAGGATGCCCTCGGACGCCTGCGCGGAGCTGTGGACGGCAGAGGCGGAGAAGCTGGCAGACCCCTTGCTTCAGGAATGACAGTGGGACTGGAGGATGCCCTCGGACGCCTGCGCGGAGTTCCGGACCTCGGCGGAAGAGGCCGGGACGGAGAAAACATGGGATATAGAGTGGGCAAAGGATATTGATGTGTAGACATATCCGGAGCTGCTGTCAGATCGGACGGCGGCTCCGGATATGTCGTTTTGGAATCATTGCGTTTTGGTTCTGGCCTTATCCAGCGAATTCTGGATGGCCTCCAGCAGTACCAGGGAGGTATATTTGCTGTCGGAGGTGTAGGTGATATTCTCCAGGGACTGCTGATCGATAGCCTGCTCACAGATGGAGTCGAAGGTGGGCTCAAGCAGCGGATACATGGTAGCGACGGCATCGTTTAAGTTAACCATGCGTATGGAGGTGATGGAATTTTGATCCACAATGACTTCCACATCGATGGCCTGGCTGCCGAGCACCAGTTCCGTGGTATAGACACCCGGTATGTACAGGGAGGCGGTCTCCAGGGTCTCCGGCTCCGGATCAGGGGTATCCTCCTTTTCCCCGTCCGGCAGGAACATCATGATCAGCAGGACAAGGAACAGAACTCCCAGAACGGCAAAAATTCCGGTATAAATCAGTTCTTTCATGTGAAGCACGACGATTTTGGTTTTAGCACTCATCCATATTCCCCTTAAGCTCTTATCTTGTCATTTTTTCTTTATAATAGATATGTATATGGAAAGAGAAATATTCCCAATATTGACAGGGGGCGAATCGCTTGTTAGAATGTCATTGTGGATATCATTGCTCTGCAGACGGAATATGTGTGCATGGGATAGAAATCTGAGGAGGAAACGGGTGTGTATCATTGTCATATACATTTTTATCTGTTGGGACAGAAATGCAGGATATTTGAGGTAATAAAGGAAATGCCCCCTATGGAGCAGTTTACCCATGAATATCTGGAAAGTACCGGACTGGAGACGCCGCTTGCGTCCGGGGCGGATGTGATTCTGGCAAATCTGCAGGAAGCGGATGCGGGGGAAGCCGTGAGAGGGATCCTGTCCTGCAAGGCGGAGAAATCCCAGCTGATCCTGCTTGCGGAAAAGGAGCAGACAGCAGAGCTGAGGGAGAGCCTGGATGGGATCAGGGACATATGGACGCTTCCCATGTCGGATGAGGAAATCGCCTTTCGCTTTCTCAGGTGGCAGCAGAATTATCGGCTGGAGAAGGAATACTGGCAGACAAACCATTTCCTGGAAGCTACCATCGATAATGTGCCCAACCTGATCTGGTACAAGGATAAAAGCGGGATTCATGAGAAAGTAAATAAAAGCTTCTGTGAAACGGTCAACAAAACAAGGGAGCAGGTGCAGGGCCGCCGTCATGCCTATATCTGGGATGTGGAGGAGGATGATCCTGCCTGCATAGAATCGGAAAATGAGGTCATGCGTAGCGGGAAAACCCGTGTGTCAGAGGAAATCATTAAGACGGGCGAAGGAATGAGGACGCTTACCACCTACAAATCTCCTCTGTATGATCTGGACGGCAGTGTAATGGGGACGGTGGGAATCGGCATAGACGTGACCCAGGAGAGGGCTTATGAGCAGGAGATCATCCAGAAAAACCATAATCTGGAGACGATCTTTACCACCATAGACTGCGGAGTGATGCGGCATACCCTGGACGGAACCCGCATTTTAAGCGCCAACAGAGCCGCACTTAAGATTTTGGGATATGATACCCTGGAAGAACTGATAGCGGAAGGCTTTGACATGGTGGCGTCCTCCGTTTTGGAGGAGGACAGGGAAAAGCTTTGCCGCTGTATCAGCGAGCTGAAGAAGGAGGGCGACTGTGTCAGCGTGGAGTACCGGGTCCGGCATAAAAGCGGAGATATTCTGCATATCATGGGCAATGTCAAGCTTTTGCGCGAGAACGGGGAGCTGATATATCAGCGTTTCCTTTTGGACTGTACGGAACAGAAGCGGCTGGAAAAGGAGAAGGACAGGCGCCAGAGAGAGCTTATTCAGGCTCTGAGTGTGGAATATAGCCTGGTCTGCTTTTTTGAGCTTAACACGGGTGTGGGCAGACTGCTGCGCAATAACGATGAGAACGGAAGGAATTTCGGAGATATATTCGACGGGAAGATTTCTCTGGAGGAAAGCCTGGAACGATATATAAATACCTTTGTGTACGAGGAAGACAGGAAAATGCTGCGCCAGTTTACCTCTCTGGACAGATTAAGGGAGAAATCACAGAGCGAGAATCTGTATTCCGGCAACTACCGTGTCTGTAGGGGGGAGGAAATAGAATATTTCCAAATGAAGGTAGTCCGCGCGGGTGCTCCGGACGGAAGCCGGGGTATTGTACTGGGACTTCGCAGCGTGGATGCGGAAATCCGCAGTGAGATGGAGCAGAAAAACCTCCTTGAGGATGCGCTGATGCAGGCGAACCGGGCAAGCCGTGCAAAGAGCGTATTCCTTTCCAATATGTCTCATGATATCCGCACTCCTATGAATGCCATTGTGGGCTTTACCGCTCTGGCGCTCACGCATATTGATCACAGGGAACAGGTGGAGGAGTATCTGGGGAAGATCATGACATCCGGCAATCATCTGTTGAGCCTGATCAATGATGTTCTGGATATGAGCCGTATCGAAAGCGGCAAGATTCATCTGGAGGAGAAGCCCTGCAGGCTGCCGGATATTCTGCATGGGCTGCGGAATATTATACAGGCGGATATTCGTGCAAAGCAGCTGGAACTGTACATAGACGCCGTTGATGTGGTCAACGAGGATATTTACTGCGATAAGCTGCGGCTGAACCAGGTGCTTTTAAATCTGCTGAGCAACTCCATTAAGTACACGGGGGCGGGCGGTATCGTCAGCATGCGGATTATGCAGAAGAAGGGAGCACCGGCAGGATATGCCAGCTATGAATTTCATATCAAGGATAATGGCATCGGCATGAGCAAAGAGTTCGCCGCCCGCATTTTTGAGCCCTTTGAGAGAGAGAAGAACTCCACGGTCAGCGGGATTCAGGGAACCGGACTGGGAATGGCAATTACGAAAAACATTGTGGATATGATGAACGGCGTGATTGAAGTGGAGAGCGAGCAGGGAAAGGGGACGGAGTTTACGGTCTGCTTCACTTTCCGGCTGAATGCCGAGGGGAAGGAACCCCGGGATATACCGGAGTTTAAGAACTGCAGAGCTCTGGTGGTGGACGATGATTTCAATACCTGCGACAGCGTATCCTATATGCTTCAGGAAATCGGTATGCGTGCGGAATGGACATTGTCGGGCAAGGAAGCGGTATTGCGCACCCGCCAGGCCCATGACAGAGGGGATGAGTATCTGGTATATATCATAGACTGGCTGCTGCCGGATATGAACGGTGTGGAGGTCACCCGCAGAATCCGGAAGGAGATGGGGGACGATGTGCCGGTTATCGTTCTGACTGCATATGACTGGTCCGATATTGAGCAGGAAGCAAAGGAAGCCGGGGTTACGGCATTCTGCAGCAAACCCCTGTTTTTCTCGGAATTGAGAAACTGTCTGAACTCTGTCGTCGGCAGGCCCCAGGCAGGGGAAAAGGACGAAGAAAGCAAGAATGTGAAGAGACGTTCCGGACGGATTCTTCTGGCGGAGGATGTGGAGCTGAATCAGGAGATCGCCGTAACCATACTGGAGGATGCGGGATTTGAAGCCGAGGTTGCGGAGAACGGAAAGATTGCCCTGGATATGTTGGAGAAATCATCTCCCGGATACTATCAGCTGGTGCTGATGGATGTTCAGATGCCGGTGATGGACGGCTACACGGCAACGAAGCATATCCGGCAGCTGGAAAACAGGGAACTGGCTTCCATACCGATTATCGCCATGACGGCAAATGCCTTCGAGGAGGATCGGCAGGAGGCTTTAAGATGCGGAATGAACGGACATATCGCCAAGCCCATCGATATGAATAACTTGTTTACCATATTGGATCAGAATCTGAGCTGATGCCTGCAGGCAAAATTCCTGTGCCGGGACTGACATAGGAGCGCTTTGGGAAAGAGAAGGAAATGGTATGGCGGTAAAAGGGAAGGGCATGGCGGCAATATGAAATTTACGAAAATGCAAGGCTGCGGCAATGACTATATTTATGTGAACGGATTCGAGGAGAGGATTGCCTGCGATGAGAAGCCCTGGCTTGTCCGGAGGCTCAGCGACAGACATTTTGGAGCAGGGGGAGACGGGGTGATTTTCATCAACCCCTCCGAAGAAGCCGATTTTGAGATGGAGATGTACAATGCGGACGGCTCCCGGGCGGAAATGTGCGGTAACGGCATCCGATGTGTGGCCAAGTATGTGTACGACAAAGGGCTGACGGATTCGACGCACATCAGCGTAGTCAGTGCCGGGAAGGTGAAATATCTGGACCTGACGGTGGAGAGAAATCCGGAGATTCCGGATGAGCGTGGAAGGGTTACCCGGGTGAGGGTCAATATGGGAAGCCCTGTCCTGGAGCCGGCGCTGATACCGGTGGAGGCTTCCGGAAACCAGGCGGTGAATGAGCCGATTATGGTGGACGGCAGGGAATACCGGATGACCTGTGTGTCCATGGGCAATCCCCATGCGGTTCTTTTTGCGGGGGGCGTGGCGGAGATGAAGCTGGAGGAAATCGGTCCGTTGTTTGAGAATCATGCCAGATTTCCCAGGCGTGTCAATACGGAATTTGCGGAAATCCTGGACAGAAGGAACTGCTTTATGCGTGTCTGGGAGCGTGGGTCGGGGGAGACCCTGGCCTGCGGGACGGGCTGCTGTGCCACGGTGGTGGCAGGTGTGCTGAACGGTCTGATGGATGCGGCAGTCACAGTGAAGGTTCTGGGCGGCGAGCTTTTCATCGAATGGGACAGGGAGAGGAATCTGGTCTATATGACAGGTCCCGCCGTTACGGTGTATGAGGGGGAAGTGTGATATATGGGGCGGAGGATAATAAGGGGTTTTTGCCGTAAGAAGAAGGGAGCTTTGAGAAATGAAGGGAAAATCGCGTAAGCTGATGTGTGGGCTGACTGCTTTCCTGACTCTTGTATTTATTTTGGTCACATATAAGACCCACAGGGCGATTCCGTTCATGATGGATGATCTCTGGTACTCCACCATGCTGTATGATGAAAGCACTCCCATCGCAGCCCTTGCGGATATTGTGGAAAGTCAGATCTGGCATTACAACAACTGGGGCGGCAGGAGCATGACCCACAGCATTCTGCAGCTGACGCTTCTGGCCGGGGAACAGGCAGCGGATATTTTGAATGTATTATTCACGCTGTTGCTGGCGGGGGCCATCTGCCTTGTGTCAGGACACCGCAGCTTTCCGGCCTTTTTCGCGGCGCTGTCCATGATCCTGGGGCTGAATGCCAACTGGCGCATGAGCCTTTTCTGGCAGTCAGGGGCCGCCAATTATCTGTATATTACGGTATTTCTTCTTCTTTTTATCCATTGCTATCTGAGGGAGCTGCCGGAGGCAGGGGAGAGCGTGCCCCGGAAGCTGCCTGGAATTCTGCTTTGGATCCTCCCGCTTGGAATCCTGGCGGGATGGAGCAATGAGAATATGGGGCCGGCAGTATGGGTTCTGAGCGCTGCGGTGATTTTGCTTGTGAAGAGAGAGGGACGCAGAATAAGGCCGTGGATGATAGCCGGAAACCTTGCATGCCTGACAGGCAGTATCCTCTGTATCCTGGCGCCGGGCAACAGGGTGCGCAGCGGGCAGATTGCAGCGGAACAGTACGGCGTTTTATGGAAAATTTTTCTGCGGTGCTATGGGGAGAGCAAGGGAATGCTGGAATATCTCTTCCCCGCCGTATTGATTCTGGCTTTTCTCTGGATGCTCTGCAGATGTGTGCTGAAGGAAAAGACGGACAGGAGGAATCAGCTCCTCCTTCTCTGTGCCCTGCTCTCCTGGGGAGCTTTTATGCTCTCCCCGCATTATCCCGACAGGGCTTCCACCGGAACTGTGGTACTTTGCATCTGCGCCGCACTGGCGTTTGCAAAGAAAATTCTGAGCCGACGGGAAGATCTGGCCTGGCCTTTATGGGGCGGGGCGGCGTTTATCTGGCTGCGGGGAATGTATTTTTGCGGGGAGTATCTGGCGATCCTCTGGGGGTGGATCAGATAAGAGGGATTAAATATGGAAGGCACGGTTGTTCAAAGCGGGTGGTGCCGCGGATAATGGTTCTTTGATTATTTGTCCCGGGATGCAGATAACTGTTTCCCGGTTTTTTTCATGTGCAGACCCGCACAGGGGAGTCCGGTGCAGGGAGAAATTCTCTGCCGGCAAAATGTGCGGATCAGGCGGTGAGGGGGAAAGAAGCTTTTCCGGCCTGGCGGGACACGCCACAGGATAGAAGAATCATTATGACAGAGAGAAAGTGCTACAGAGACATGACAATCGGAGAGATTATGCAGTCGCATATCGGAGAGACCCTGAGGGTTGCCGGCTGGATTGACAACATTTGGAATCATGGGGGTGTGTCCTTTCTGGATCTTCGGGATATGTACGGAACCCTTCGGATTGTCCTGCGAAGTCCCGGACTTCTGAAGGGACTGATGAAGGAGAAATTCGGTGCCCTCTATCAGGCCTTTCGGTTCGGAGCGCTTCTTCGTGCGGGTAGGGCTCCCAGTATTGACAGCTGCAGGAGGTATATATCAGGTCCCGGGATTTACAGATGTAAGGACGTAAAGCAGGTATCGAATCTGATAATTGAAAAAGCTTCATCATGGGGCAGAGAAAATTCATAAAGCCGGAACATGAAAAAGTCCATGAAACACAATTAATAATATTCCGAAAGGCTTTAGAAGAGAAAAATAACAGGAACAGGAGGGCAGAAATATGGCAAATATCATCAGTGACGAGACAATAGAGTATGTGGGGATCCTGGCCAAGCTGGAGCTGACCGGGGAGGAGAAGGAGCAGGCGAAAAAGGATGTGGGCAGGATGTTGGACTATATCGATCGGCTGAAGGAACTGGATACTTCGGAAGAGGAACCCATGTCCCATGTATTTCCGGTGCAGAATGTCTTCCGCGAGGATAAGGTGACCAACGGCGACGACAGTGAAAATATTCTGAGGAACGCGCCGCTTCAGAAGGACGGCATGTTTGTAGTGCCGAAGACATTTCATTGAGTTTATAGAGATTATGTGCATTCAGGAGCGGCAGTGCAGATAAAGGCGCGGATGCATGGGTATGACGGCAGATGTACGGGATGTGCGGGGAAGGCAATCAGGAAGCTGCTGACAGGAGAAGAATCAGAAAAGAGGCTGGCATATGAAATTATTATCTCTTTCCGCCGTGGAGTTGGGCAGAGCCATCAGGACCGGGCGGACCACGGCGGTGGACGCCATGCAGGCGGTATTGGACAGAGTAGAGGAGACGGAAGAGCATTATCACTGCTATATTACTTTGGACAAGGAAAAGACACTGGCAGGGGCACGCCGGGTGCAGAGGAAAATTGAGGCGGGGGAGCTGGCCGGGCCTCTGGCAGGGGTGCCCATGGCGGTCAAGGATAACCTGTGTACGGAGGGAATGCTGACCACCTGCGCTTCCCGGATACTGGGAAATTTCATCCCTGCCTATTCTGCGGAGGCGGTGGAAATGCTGGAGGCAGCAGGGGCGGTTATTGTCGGCAAGACCAATATGGATGAGTTTGCCATGGGTTCCACTACGGAAACCTCCGCCTACGGCTGTACCCGCAATCCCCGGGGCACGGAGCATGTGCCGGGGGGATCCTCCGGGGGCTCCGCTGCGGCGGTGGCGGCGGAAGAATGCTTTTTTGCACTGGGCTCCGATACAGGGGGCTCTATCCGCCAGCCGGCCTCCCACTGCGGAGTGGTGGGAATGAAGCCCACCTACGGCACGGTGTCCCGTTTCGGGCTGGTGGCCTACGCCTCCTCCCTGGATCAGATCGGCCCCCTGTGCAAAAATGTGGAGGACTGTGCCGCGGTATTGGAGACGATTGTCTCCGGACGGAAGGAAGACGGCGAAGACCCAATCAGAGACACCACTTTGATGCGGCGGGAGGACACGGATTTTACCTCCGCACTGAAGCAGGATGTGAAGGGCATGCGTATCGGCATTCCGAAGGCCTATATCGGGGAGGGGCTTGACGGGGAAGTGCGGAGATCCATCCTGAATGCGGCGGAGCTACTAAAGAGAGAGGGCGCCTGTGTGGAGGAGTTTGATTTAGGTCTGGCGGAATATGCCGTTCCCGCCTATTATACCATAGCGGCGGCGGAGGCCAGCTCCAATCTGGAGCGTTTCGATGGAGTCAAATACGGCTTCCGGGCACAGGATGCGCAGGAACTTCATCAAATGTATAAGAGAACCCGTTCTCAGGGCTTTGGAGCCGAGGTGAAGCGACGCATTATGCTGGGCAGCTTTGTGCTAAGCTCCGGATACTATGACGCTTATTACCTGAAGGCGCTGCGGGTGAAGGCAATGATCAAGAAAGCCTTTGACGAGGCTTTTGAAAAATATGACTGTATTCTGGGACCGGTTGCTCCCACTGCCGCGCCGAGGCTTGGGGAGAGCCTTCAGGATCCTCTCAAAATGTATCTGGGAGATATTTATACTATTTCCGTGAACCTTGCGGGCCTCCCTGCCATCAGCCTGCCCTGCGGAACGGACCGGCAGGGTCTGCCCATCGGTCTGCAGCTGATAGGGGATTGTTTTCAGGAGAAAAAGCTGCTTCAGACAGCCTATACCTATGAGATGGCGTATAAGGAGGCATAAAGGGCAGGAAATCGGAAGGAACCTGTCAAATGGAACCGGAGAAGGTGCTGTAAATACAATAATAAATGAAAAAACAAATAGAATCGAAATAGAATTATGCGAAGACAGAATCCGGAATAAGAAGGGAGATAAGATGGCGAAGGAGTATGAGACCGTCATAGGACTGGAAGTCCATGTGGAGCTGGCGACAAAGACAAAGATATTCTGCGGGTGTTCGACGGAATTCGGAGGAAAGCCCAACTCCCATACCTGTCCGGTATGCACCGGAATGCCGGGGGCGCTGCCTGTGCTGAATAAAAAGGTGCTGGAACATGCGGTGGCCGTGGGGCTTGCCACAAACTGCCGGATTACAAGGTACTGTAAATTTGACAGGAAGAATTATTTTTACCCCGATAACCCCCAGAACTACCAGATTTCCCAGCTCTATCTGCCCATCTGCCGGGACGGTTATGTGGAGATAGATATGGAGACGGACCTGCCGGCGGGATGGCTGCCCGGGGCGGAACGCGCTCTGGCGGGCGCCGATGTCCGAAAGCGTATACGCATCCATGAGATCCACATGGAGGAGGACGCGGGGAAGATGCTTCACGACGAGAGGGAGGACTGCACCCTTGTGGATTACAACCGCTCCGGTGTTCCGCTGATTGAGATTGTGTCGGAGCCGGACATGCGCAGCGCGGAGGAGGTGATCGCCTGGCTGGAGAAGCTGCGCCTGATTATCCGGTATCTGGGGGCCAGCGACTGCAAGCTTCAGGAGGGATCCATGCGGGCGGATGTGAACCTGTCCGTCCGGGAGGCCGGGACGGAGACCTGGGGGACGCGCACCGAGATGAAGAATCTGAACTCATTCCATGCGATCTCCAGGGCCATTGAGAATGAGAGGAGCCGACAGATCGATCTGCTGGAATCCGGTCAGGCAGTGGTGCAGGAAACCAGACGCTGGGATGACGCGGAGGGCCGTTCCTATCCCATGCGTTCCAAGGAGGATGCCCGGGATTACCGCTATTTCCCGGATCCCGACTTGGCGCCGGTCAGCATAAGCGACGCCTTCCTTGCGGAAATCCGCCTCAGACAGCCGGAATTCCGCACGGAGAAGATGAAAAGATACAGGGCATGCTATGGGATACCGGATAAGGATATCGGGCTCATCACCGGCTCCAGACATATGGCGGATTTATTTGAAGCCGCCGTGGAACTGGGAGGCCAGCCCAAGAAGGTGTCCAACTGGCTGATAGGGGAGACTCTGCGGCTTTTGAGGGAGAAGGAGCTGGATGCGGAGGATATCCGTTTTTCCCCTGAAAATCTGGTGAAGCTGATTGCACTGACGGAGAAAAAGGAGATCAACTCCACTGTGGCGAAGGAAGTGTTCGAGACAATGTTTGAGGAGGACATTGATCCGGAAAAATATGTGGAAGAGCAGGGGATGAAAATGGTGAGCGACAAAGAAGCCCTGCAGAGAACGGTGGAAGAGGTGATGGGGGCAAATCCGGGCTCCGTACAGGATTACCGAAACGGGAAGGAGAGAGCCATAGGCTTCCTGGTGGGACAGACCATGAAGGCAATGAAAGGGAAAGCGGATCCGGTGCAGGTCAATGCCATACTGAAGAAGCTCCTGTAATATCATACTGACCTTCCCGTGCTATTGCAGTAACAATGCCAAAATTGGGACAGTATCTGCCGGGATGTGAGAGGGCTGCGGCTATGCGCTGCGCAAACGGGAAAAGTCCTGTATCGGCATTTGGGATGGATGCCGCGGCACACACGGCTTCTCAGGATACTATGTCGGCATATTCGGGGAGCCGGTGTCCTTTTTTCAGCAGGGAAGAAGGCATGGGAGCGGTTCCGCAGGATGACAACTCCCGTTCCTGGAACTCTAAGCAGCCGTTCATTGGCCGCCGAGAGTTCCTGCAGCCCCATCTGGCTGCAGGATAAAATCGATAAATTTACAGGTGTTCTCCCTGTTATCGTTGTTTACGGGAATTGCAAGCACCGCATCTCCCGTAATGTAATAGCTTTCAAGAAAAGCGGAGGCGGTATTCAGGTAGAGCCCTACAGGAACGGGGTTTTCCATGACCTCCGGGTCTTTCGGGTCCGGACGGGTGGTGAAGGTCCCGAAATCATAATCAGGGGAATTCTTTGCCTCATTCAAAGCATCCAGCAGCTCCTGATCCAGATAGTAGAAACAGGACTCGTACCGTTCCAGCTGTTCTGCCGTCAGGATATTCCGCAAATCGCAGAAGGTATCGTTGTAGGCGTATTGATTTATGACAGGCTCATCCCCCACAAAGACATCCAGCTCTCCGGCTGCCAGATAGGTCATAAGCTTCTGGGAGGAAGCGATGGTGTCCTGATCCAGGGAATCGCCGTAACGCATGGTGGTGTCAAACATAATATCGCAGGTATCCAGATCGATGCCGGCATATTCCGCAAAAGCCGCCGGGTATTCGGCTGCAGGAGGCAGCTCCACTCCGTTGATGATCGCCACATAGAGAGCGTTCTCCTTGCTGGTAACAATGGATACGATCATGGAAACCGCAAAGCCGATAATGGCGGCAGCTGCCACAACATGCCATTTGTAGTAACACCAGAAATAAGAAAGCTTCTCCTTCAGCGTTCCGTTTTTTAAGGCTGCCCGTTCTTCTTTGAATTCATCCATCACCGGCATGGTTTTCCCGCCTTTCGTATGACCGGACATGAGACTGCCGTCCGGAATTGTCAGATTTTTGTTTTACATTTTTAACATAATAATATGGGAGAATACCCTTTGTCAATGAAACAGGTCTAACCTGATTCTAAAAAAAAGATAAATCGCCGACGATTTTAGAAAGTTTCCTTGAAAGTTGGAGGAAGATAGTTTATTATGGTATATACATGGAAATAAAATGACAGGATCTGAAACATTTCCTGTGGGCAGAAAAACAGATAGAAAAAATCGGCAAAGGATGGGTTTGTAAAATGAGTGATACTTATGTGGAATGCCTGGTAAAGGCGAAGACCTCCGGATTGGCAAAGTTTGGCAAGGTTGTGCTGATCACGCTTACGGTGATATTTGTTCTTGCAGTTTTTCTTTTACCTCCCCTGATGATGTTTGCGTTTATCGGTGCGCTTATTACAGGCGTGGGAGCTTATTTTCTCAATCTGTTCACCGACCTGGAGTATGAATATCTCTATCTGGACAAGGAGCTGGTGGTGGACAAGGTGATGGCGAAATCCAAGAGAAAGCGCGTGGCTACATATCATCTGGACAGAATTGAAATTCTTGCCCCCGTGAAAAGCTACCATCTGGACAATTACAGGAACCGCAACGCCAAGCAGAAGGATTACAGCATCGGAGAGGTGCTGCAGCCGGACCGCCGTTATGCCATGTACTATGAGGGCGGCGAGAAGATCCTCTTAAGTCCTTCGGAGGAGCTGATCAAGGTCATGAAAAATGTCGCGCCCAGAAAAGTGTATTCTGACTGATTTCCCCAACTGTACAATGACGGCCTGAATGTTTTTGCAACACTTACAATCTTTATGAGACGGAACTACAAATAGGAGGATGGAGAATGGGACGGATTATCGGTGAAGGTATTACTTTCGATGATGTGCTGCTGGTACCTGCGTATTCAGAGGTGGTACCCAATCAGGTGGATCTGACCACCTGGCTGACGAAAAAAATCAGGTTGAACATTCCGATGATGAGCGCGGGAATGGATACCGTAACGGAGCACCGCATGGCGATCGCCATGGCCAGGCAGGGCGGTATCGGCATTATTCATAAGAATATGTCTATCGAAGCCCAGGCAGAAGAGGTGGATAAGGTCAAGCGCTCCGAGAACGGCGTCATTACGGATCCATTTTCTTTAACTCCGGAGCATACGCTGGCTGATGCGGACGCGCTGATGGCGAAGTTCCGTATTTCCGGAGTCCCTGTTACAGAGGGCCGCAGACTGGTGGGAATCATTACCAACCGGGATCTGAAGTTTGAAACGGATTTTACCAAGAAAATCAAGGAATCCATGACCAGCGAAGGACTGATCACCGCGCCGGAGAGCATTACGCTGGATGAGGCGAAGGAAATTCTGGCAAAGGCCAGGAAAGAAAAGCTTCCCATCGTGGATAAGGATTTTAACCTGAAGGGCCTTATCACCATAAAGGATATCGAGAAAGCCATCAAATATCCCCTTGCCGCCAAGGACGAACAGGGGAGACTGCTGTGCGGCGCAGGCGTGGGAATTACCGCCAATGTGCTGGAGCGCGTGGGGGCGCTGGTGGATGCGAAGGTGGATGTGGTGGTGCTGGACAGCGCCCACGGACATTCCAGAAATGTGCTGAACTGTCTGAAGATGATCAAGGAGAAATATCCCGATCTGCAGGTGATCGCCGGAAATGTGGCCACCGGGGAGGCGGCCAGGGCTTTGATAGAAAGCGGTGCGGATGCCGTCAAGGTGGGAATCGGCCCCGGTTCCATCTGCACCACCCGTGTGGTGGCGGGCATAGGTGTTCCTCAGATCAGCGCTATCATGGACTGCTATGAGGCGGCCAGGGAATACGGCGTGCCCATCATTGCAGACGGCGGCATCAAGTATTCCGGGGATATCACCAAGGCCATTGCGGCGGGAGGAGACGTATGCATGATGGGCAGCATGTTCGCCGGCTGTGAAGAAAGCCCCGGGGACTATGAGCTCTTCCAGGGAAGAAAGTATAAGGTCTACCGCGGCATGGGGTCCATCGCCGCAATGGAGAACGGAAGCAAGGACCGTTATTTCCAGGAGAATGCCAGAAAGCTTGTGCCGGAGGGCGTGGAAGGACGGGTGGCCTACAAGGGCGACGTGGAGGATACCGTGTTCCAGCTGCTGGGCGGCCTGCGCTCCGGCATGGGATACTGTGGAGCGCACAATATTCAGGAGCTTAAGGAGAACGGCCGGTTCGTGAAGATATCAGCGGCATCCTTAAAGGAAAGCCATCCCCACGATATTCATATTACGAAGGAAGCTCCCAATTACAGTGTAGATGAATAATATATATACTATAACAGTGTTATCTTGCCGGCTCAGGCCGCAGAAGGGAGACAGCGCAGATGAATATTTCAGGCCAGAGATATATAGATAATCTGACCGCAGCGCATGGCCTGCTCAAGCCCCGTTTGGAACCGGATATGACAGAGGAGGAATCACTTCAGGCGATCCGCGATAATGCGGTGCGCCTGTATGAGATTCATCAGGAAAACAACGGAATTTTAAACGAAATACTTTTTTCAAAAAAGGCGGATACCCTCACGGAGGAAGAGGCTTCGGAGCTCTCGGAGCTTGCCGATGCACTCTTTCATTTCAACCGCAGTCTGGATACCGGGATTGCTTACCGGATTCACCGCCTGCTCTATGCCTATGGAGAGTACCATAAGGATGTGGACCGAATGGTGCGTGAATTATATTATCAGGGAATCACCCTGTTTTACCTGAATGTCCGGGACAGCAGCCAGGGGATATTTCAGGACCAGATGGGAGAATGCTTCCGGCTGGGGGCTTCCTACCTGGAGCAGTACGAAAAACTGGAGAATCCGCAGACCAGAAACTTTATCCTGCGCTGCCTGGGCAATGTGAAATACGGGCTGAAGGGCCGTGATGGGGATCGGAATACCGAATGGAAGGATTACATGGAATGCTTTCACCGGGCCATGGAGGTTTTTGAATCGCCCGGCTACAGGCAGATGAATCCGGAGCTTTCCTGGGATACTTTTGTGTATACCATGCATTATGACAGAACGAAATTTCTGGCTGTCTTAAGGGAGGGGGAGTATCCCCATATAGCAGAGGGCGTGATGGAGTCGGCGGAACATGTCTATCATCACCAGGAGCAGATTGCCAGAGCCAACGACAGCTCCATCGGCGTGCGCACCCGGTATGTATACATGGCAGCCAGGTATCATGCGGGATTGGCCGATCTCCATGAACTGCTGGACGCTCTGTACGAATTGTGTGAATCCGCGGATCTCCATGACTTTTCCGGAGACAATATCTGGACGCTCCTGACGACTCCGGAATATCTGATGCACTATGCGCAGCTGCTTCCGGAGGAAGAGCAGGAGGCCTTCCGGCCCCTTCTGGAAAGGGCTTTGGAGAAACAGAAGGAATATCTTTTCCTATTTCCTCAGAATGAATACGGCATGCAGATTGCACGGTCCATACAGGGTATCGCGGGGTACCTGTCCGGGCAGGATACGCATTTCTCTCACCGGCTGCTGGAGTATATTCTGGCATGCCATCCTCCCACATTTGTTCATTCCAGAATGGTTGCCCTGCTAACCAGGCATCTCTGCGCCAGGCTGGTAAAGGTGGAGCCTGAACTGTTGTCCGGGACTTTCGGACTGGAGGAGGTGGGGGATTCCGGTAATCTGGAACAGCTCCTGGAACAGGCTTATGAAGGCGGACTGTACCATGATCTGGGAAAATGTATGCTCTTAAACTATGTGGGATGCTACAGCCGCAGCCTGCTGGACGAGGAATTTGCCTGTATTAAAATGCACCCTGCATTTGGCTGCAGACTGTTGGAGGCTCTCAGGATGGAGGACATGTCAATGATTGCCTATTGCCACCACCGCAGCTATGACGGGAGGGGAGGATATCCGGCTTCCGATGAGAACTGTCCCGACCGTGTCCGCTGGATTGCGGATATTGTCACGGTGGTGGATGCGCTGGATGCCGGGACGGATAATGTGGGCCGCTGCTATGCCGCAGCCAAGGACTATGAACGGCTGGTGGAAGAGCTGCGGGCCGGAAGGGATACCAGATATGCGCCGGATATTGTGAGGCTGTTCGATGATCCTGTATTCTGCGCCGAGACAAAGGAATTTCTGGAGGAAAGCCGCAGGCGGGTGTATCTGGAAGTGTATCATATAGAATAAGCGGTAAAGCAAAATTTTGGAAGTGCTTATGGAAGGTATTGCAATAAAAGGGGAGCTATGATACAATCAAGTTATATTTCGGATATCATAATCCGATTCTCTTCTCACCTTTGAAGGGATAGGATATTATAAAACGTTGGAAGCTTTCTTTCCGGCTTTGCTTTTCCGGCAGGATAACCATTTTCTGCCATGAAAGCAAGGCCGAAACTATATTATGGAATCCGGGAGATTTCGTGAGGTTATACGTTTGGAAGGGGTGAAGAAACGATACGGGAAGCGCGCGGCGGACTTTCCTGGGGGACAGGGACGCGGCAGGACGCGAATGCAGATTTTTGAGGCAATAAGGAAGAGGAAGGGAGTATAAGTATGAGAAGAAGTGTGAAAATTATGGTGGGGGTGCGTGTGGTGGCCGCATTGATATCCATGTTGCTGGTGGGAGTGATAATGATGTATAACCTCCAGGAAATGAGACGGTCAGAGGATGCCAGCGCAGAGGCAAATGCCCTGCTGGAGAGAGTGCAGAAGGCGGAGGTGGCACATTATAAATGGTCTGCCAATCTCAGCAATGCACTGTATGAGGGAATGGAGTTTACGGGGAGCACGGATCCCACAGGATGTGTGCTGGGCCAGTGGATCTATGGAGAGGCCGGGAGCAGCAATGAGACGGTCATGAAACTGAGAAATCAGATAAAGCCCCTTCATGAAGAGCTTCATGGCTCCGCCATCCAGGTGCTGGAACTGTATGAGAAGGATCCGAAGCAGGCGCAGTCTTATTATCAGGAAACCATTCAGGCGAATCTGGGTGTTCTGGTAGGGTTACTGGATCAGGTGGTGGAAGAGGAAACCATTCTCAAGGAGGAGAGCAGGGAGAGTATTCTGGATACCATGAGGATTATGCGCAATTCTTTCTGGGGAGGAATTGCATTGGCATTGTTCTGCCTGCTGAGTCTGGTATCCTATGTGCTGAGACGGGTGGTCAAACCGATCCTTATTATTACGGCTAAGGCCCGTCCCCTGGAGGAAGGATGCCTGAAGCTGGAGATGGATTATGACCGCAATGATGAGATCGGCGATCTGGCCCATACCATAAAACGCTCCATGGAGCAGACGAATCAGTATGTGGAGGATATCAACCGCATCATGAACGAGCTTTCCCAGGGGAACTTTAACGTGGGTACATCTGTTCACTTTATCGGAGATTTCAGTACGATTGAAAGCTCAATAAACAGCTTTACTTCTTCTCTCTCCACGGCCATGTCTAATATCGACGAGGTGGAGGGGACGGTATTCGGCTATGCCGAGAATCTTTCCGCCGGAGCGCAGGCGCTGGCTCAGGGGGCTACTCAGCAGGCAAGCGCGGTGGAGGAGCTGCTGGCGACTTTGGACGATCTGTCCAGAAATGCCCAGCGCAATATCAAGACGGCATCCACCGTACGTGAGGATGCACGCCTTACCGGAGAACAGGTGAATCTCAGCAGCAGGCAGATGGAAGAGCTGGTTGCTGCCATGAGGGATATCAGTGCTACCTCCAACAAGATTGAAAAAATTATCTCTACGATTGAAGATATCGCATTCCAGACTAATATCCTTGCCCTGAATGCCGCGGTGGAGGCCGGCCGTGCAGGAGAGGCGGGCAAGGGCTTTGCGGTGGTATCCACAGAGGTGCGCTCTCTTGCGGCCCGTTCCGACGAGGCCGCCAAGGCTACCAAGGAGTTGATTGAGAACTCCGTGCAGGCAGCCAACCGGGGAGACCAGATTGTGAATGAGGTTTCCGCTACCCTGTCCAGGACATTGGATCTTGTGAGCAAATCCAACCTGGCCGTGGGCGAGATTACGGAAGCTGTGCAGATAGAGGCGACAGCCATCGAGCAGGTGACGGAGGGCGTGGGCCAGATTTCCGAAGTGGTGCAGACCAATTCTGCAAGCAGCGAGGAATCCGCGACGGTCAGCACCGAGCTCTTCGAACAGGTGCGCCGTCTGCGTGACCAGACCAGCCGTTTCCAGCTGAAGAAATAACAGGAGCAGAGGGCTGTCGGGAAAATGATGCCGGTATACAATATATGATTGTGAATTTCTGCATGTCACAGCATATATTGCAGGAATGCGGCCATTTCCCGGCAGCCCTTTTGGCGTTTGCATTTCTGTCAAGCCCTGTATACCTCCATGCTTCACGGCCTGATTGCGGAGCGCAGCCGGGATCCCGGCAAGGATAACATGGACATAGACAAAGCTAAGGGGAGTTTCATTGGGCAAAAGGAATACCGGATGTATTTTGCAGTTGTCGGGAGACCTGAACGTATGATATACGGCAGGTCTCCTGTTTTTTTGTCCTGCAGGATGGTTCATCCTATTAGGTCTGGTCATATTTTCGTGCGGGCTCGTGCGGCCTTTTTCTTTATACTGTCCGTCCTGTCTGCGATCTCTTAACTTTTCCCATATAGCGATAACGGCCTGAAGACTTTGAAGTGGAAATTCAAATTTTATGAAGTACGGGATATATTAACCGGCAGCTATTTTTGAATATATATAATTTAGAAATATATTCTCAACAAATATACATTGACAGGCGAGGTATATTGTGCTATGGTGTAGTGGAAGAGAGGTGATGATATGTCCATTACATCCGACATTTTGCGCGGACACACGGAAACGATTATTCTGGCGCATCTTCTGGAGCAGGACAGCTACGGCTACCAGATCAACAAGGATATCATGAAGAAGACGGACAATCGATGCGAACTGAAGGAAGCCACGCTGTATTCCGCCTTTCGGCGGCTGGAGCAGGCGGGATACATACGCACTTACTGGGGGGACGAGACAGTGGGGGCGAGACGGCGCTATTACTCCATCACCGAGGAGGGGCGCCGGGCATATCAGTCCTACAAACGGGACTGGGAGGAGGCGAAATTTACCATCGACCAGCTTCTGAAGTAATCTGTAAGAAAAAGGCTCCCTGTGGGGAAGCCGGAAAGGGAAAGGACATGAACGAGAAAATAAGAAAACATATTGAGGAACTTTTTACGAACGCTCCGAAGACCAGAAAGGCCATGGAGCTGAGGGAGGAAATGACGCAGAATACCATAGAAAAGTATCAGGATCTGATTGCCGAGGGCTTTCAGGAGGAAGCGGCCTATCAGAATGTCATCAGCTCTATCGGCGATGTGACGGAGCTGTTTGGGGATCTGGAGGAAAGGACTCCCCTGTCCCTGCCCGAGAAGGACAGGAAGAAGAAAGCGCTGATCAATTCTGCGGCAGCGGGGCTGTACATCTTTGCCATAGGGGCATTTCTGTGCGGTATGGCAATCACCGAGATCTGGTTCTTCTACCCTGAGGCTGCAACTATCGTGATTGCCCTGACCGTGCTGCTGTGTATTCCGCCCACTTGTATGCTGGTCTATGCGGCGCAGATGTATCCAAATTATCAAAGAAAAGATAACACTCTGGTGGAAAGCTACAAAGAAGCGGTCCATGCAAGAAATAAAGAGAAATCGGTGAAGGCTTTCGTCAGCGCCATTGTCTGGCTGGCGACATTGATTTTCTATTTCCTTATCAGCTATGTCAGTTCAAAATGGGAGATTACCTGGATCATATTCCTGGCAGGCGGCTGTGGACAGGCTATTGTGTGCCTGGTGTTCAGCCTGAGACAGAAAACCGCATAGGCTGCAGTATTTTTATGAAGAATAAGCTCTGAAGAAAAAGGGAATTCGGGAGAAAAAGGGAACCCGGAAGAGAAGAAGGGGGAGCGGTATGAGGAAAATCAAAATAGCCACCATTATTTTCCTGGTCTGCGTGGGTATCTGCCTGTGCGCCATATTGGGGTATGCCCTGACCATGGAACCGGGAGCATGGAGCAGGAACAGAGACTCCTATTCCTTGGTGCAGGAAGAAGAAATTGATATAAGCGGGATTCGCAGCCTGGAAATTGATTACGGGGGAGCTTCCAACGATGTTTATTTCTACGAAGGTTCGGGAGATACCATCCTGATACGCGAATATATGAACTATACGCCGAAGGATAACCAGATCTCCGCCATTCTCCGGGAAGGGGATACGCTTGCAATAAAAGGAAGGAAGAGATGGCTGTTTACTTTCTTGCTGTTCCGTTTCGGCGACGCCTATACCGAGATATATCTTCCTGCCGGTTTTGCGCAGACGCTTCGGAGCATGGAGGTAAAGACCGTAAGCGGAGAGATCAGTTCGAAGCTTCCGTTTCGGCTGCAGGAAGGTTTCGGGGCTTCCAGCACCAGCGGCGATATCTTTTTTCCGGGAATACAGTCGGAGAAAATCGACATGTGCTCCACCAGCGGCAATATCTGTCTGGAGGAAGCGGCAGCTTCCGGCATCTCCGCCTCCACTACCAGCGGGGATATCGCTCTGGGCAGAGTCCTGGGCAATACCACTCTTTCCTCCACCAGCGGTATGCTTACACTGACACAGCTGTCAGGTGATTTGCGGGCTTCCACCACCAGCGGGGATATCGTGCTGGGGGAAATGGACGGAGGGATGAATCTCTCCAGTACCAGCGGGAATATCAGCCTGGAACATGGCAGGGGAAATCTGGAAGCCGAAACCGTATCGGGAGATATCCGATCGGAGACGCTGGAGGGAGCCTTCCGGCTGGATACCACCAGCGGGACTGTGTCAATTCTGGGGGGAGAAGGACAGGGGACAGCCGAGAGCGTATCGGGCGATATCCGTATCTTCCTGGAAAATCCCACAGGGGATTTCGAAGTATCCACTACCAGCGGAAATGTGGATTTTAAGCTGCCGGATACGGAAGGGTATTCGCTGGATTTTGATTCCACCAGCGGGGAGTGCGGTACCTTCTTTGACCAGGCGCTCACCTTCAATAAAAGAGGGAACCATGCGGAAGGGAAATACGGAAACGGAGTGAGAACCATCCGGGTTTCCACGGTCAGCGGAGATCTGAGAATTGTCCGATGGGAGGCTGCTGGGACGGAATCAGAATAAATTTTGAGGCAGTGCAGGAACTTTTCCCGGGCAGAATCGTCTATACAGGCAAAGCAAATACCCCGCGGCATTCGCAAAGCCGATTTCTAATTCACGGCAATATTGCCAGTGCCTGTCAATAGAATTCTGATCCGGGATTTCATTGTTGGCTTTATACCCAGGCTGTTCGGAAAGCAGCTTTGCAGGCAGCGGCACAAAGTGAGCCTGATTCGTTGCTCAACAGGCAATGTCTGGCAGCGGGAATAAAGATGCAAGGAGGGTTTCTATGAAGAAGGGCAGAGGATTACTGTATTTATTGGCGTGTGTTTTGACTCTGGCAGGCTGCGGAAAGGCAGAAAGGCCTGACGCCGCGGGAGATGGGAGCGGCCAGAAAAGCGAGGCGCAGAGCGGAGAGGAAGGCGTCTCCGCAGGGGACAGCAGCACAGGGAACGGCGCTGCTGCAGGAGACAGCAGTATGGGAGCGGATGAGGGAGACTCCGCAGGGGACAGCAGCACAGGGACGGACACAGGCGTCTCCGAAAAAGAAAGATTCACCGCAAGATTCCGCATTGTGGACGGGGCAGAATCCGGTAATCTGGTGCTGGCGGCAGAAGAAGGAAACGAAGTCTACACTCTCTCTACGGGGGAGATCCCCGTAACCGTGGACGGCAGGGAAGGGGACGCTTCAGCCCTGGAGGATGGCATGGCGGTGGATATTGTCTTCGACGGGAGTGTGATGGAAACCTTTCCAGCCCAGTTTGGCAGGGTATATTCTATCTCCGCATATGGTCCCGGAACGGAAGAGAATCCCGAAGGCGGCTACTATGATCTCTGCGGCCTGTATCTGCAGGTATTAAATGATCTGTGGGACAGGGACAGCGGACTGAACGACGGCATCAGCATGATCAGCGTGGATTTATCTCAGGCTCCCGGGGGCCTGACCCAGGGAGAGAAGACTGCGGTCGCCTGGATCTTTGCCTGCCGGCATAATGCGGAGATGCTGACCATGTCTTATGAGGAGCTTGTAGAAGAAGGCTATTTGTCAGAGGTGAGTTCTGGTAACGGCAATAAGCTTTACCAATGGAAAGACGGCATCCTGTTTTCCATTACGCCGTCCGGGCAGGAGGAAGAAAAGGTTTATTCGTTTCCTGTCATTCAATTCGATGCCGGAAAATGGCGCAGCCCCAAGGGTGCATATTTCTTCGGCAGATGCTCGGCTCTCTGGTCTGAAATGGGGACCTGGACCAGCTATGAGATCGGAAATGAGGCAATTTCCTGACCCGGGAAGGCCCGAAACCTGAATCTTCACGGAATAATCAGTTTTACAGTATAAGAAGCCTTATGGAAAAGGTATAAAAGCCTCCGAAAATGGGAAAGCTTGCATCAGCGGACTGCCATGGGAGCGCAGTCCGCAAACAGGATGAAAGCGGGAAAAGAGAAAATGATTTCATTTTTGGAGATGGTACAGCATTTCCCCATGGGAGCCGCTGTAGAGCTGCCCGGGAGCAGAACCGGAGAATCGGAAAAGCAGGAAGTGATCGGTTATGAATACTATAACGGAACCGGCTACCTGCTTTTCCGCGATATGGAGAAGATAAATGCGGAGCAATGCATGCGGAAGTCTCGCGTGATGTGAGGGATTTTATGCGGCAGGGCGCCGGGAGCAGCGGCAGGGCTTTATGTGGGATGCGGCGGGAAGCTGGGGATGGCGGCAGGGCCAAAGAGGGGTTGCGGCGAGTGACGGCGGAAGGGGGCGGGGACACTTTGCTCGGCCCCTTCCGCCTGTATTGCCGCAAAATAATTTTGGTGGATGGGACGTGGATTTTGTGGAGCCGTTTTTCTTTTTTTGGATTTATCTTATCGGCCATTTACAGTTGGGACGGATATTACAGAAGCGGATTTGGGGTCAGGGGAATTTTCCGCACGGGAAAATAAGAATCCTTTCAGAGAAACCAGCCGGTTCCGTTTACCGGGGCTGCGCCATTTCAAATTTCTCATAAGGAACAATTACATCCAGTCCTCCGGAAGCGTAGCAGGTCATTTCATATGCGTCGAAATGAATTCCGATGCCTTCCGGAGTCAGGAAAAATCGGCCTTCCTGCAGAAGAATGGCTTCCCAGTCCTCCCCGGCAGTACCCCATTCCGCCCGTGCCTCCACATAGGGACCGATAATGGCCTTGATTTCCGATTCCGTATTCTTTACCACATCTGTGATTTGCAGCTGTTCGCCTGTGGCGCGGCTGAATACATATTCCACGGCGCCGTGCATTCCATGTGCGGCGCCCTGCCAGTACACATACCAATATTCGCCGAGGCCGATATAATTGTCGTCAATATAGTTGACAGAGAAATGAGCACTGTATTCCACTATCGTGCCGCTGTTCCATTCAGCTTCCGGCCATTCCGAAGAGGCGGCATTCCGCACAATTTCTTTCAGTTCTTCCATATGACTGTTTTCCGCTTCATACAGGTTCTCCAGAAACTGATTGATTCTGGCTGCGGCAGCCGTTTGCTCCGTCATAGATACTTTTGTCATGGAAAAACAGCCGTGAACGCCGCTTTCGTTGGCAGTAAAAGTGGTGTCAAAAGTTTCGCTGACACTGATATCGTGGATGGGGTTATCATAATAGACATAAACCAGTTCCGGCAGATAGTCGGAGTCTTTTTTCAGGCGGATACGATATACGGCGCTGTCCCCCTGATGCAGTCTGTTGTAATACAGGTAAGTGCCGTCATAGTAGAAAAAATCCAGACTGTCGGCGGATAGAGAGGACATGGGCCGCCGGATGTCATAAAGTACCCGGTCGCTTGTTCCGTTCCAGTTCAGGCGTTCCAGCCGGAAGGAATCCTCGTCATATCTTCGATTTACATAGTACATGCCTTCTTTATCCCAGAAATTTATGCCATTGCATGCCAGCTCCCCAATTTCAGTCACAGATTCGGGGTTATCCAGACTGGCGGCATACCAGATGTCTTTGTCCTGCATATAGACCAGCGCCTCATTGGTCAGAAAGAAATACCCGGAGGAAGCCGGATCGGCCAGCGGAAATTCTTCCATTTCGCCGGACTCAGGGATAATACGATAAAGTCTGCCTTCATCGTCGGTGACAAAGGCGTATCCGAAATGTGTCATACAGGACGCAAGATTGGGCAGGGCGCGATATTTATACGTCTGGCAGGCATCCGAACAGCCATCCGGAAGCAGACCGTAAAGTGTCTCGCTGATATGGACGGTCTCCGCTGTTCCGTCCTTTGTGATTCGGAAAAAGAGATTCTCCTCCGCTGTGCCGTATGAATCGGTGAGATACAGAATATCTTCATAGAAATTCATTCTATAGTCCGAATGTTCCCGGACAGAAATATCTTCCGCCAGAAGAAGCCTGTCCGAACCGTCGCATTTCATGCGCAGAAGGCTGGATTTGGCGCCGTCCAGATAGTCGACTTCCCTTTTTTCAAGAAAATAAATAGATTCGTCCCGGATGCAGAAGCAGCCATCCTGAAAAGATACTGCTTCATAAAGAACTTCTGCTTCCAGTGTATGGATATTGATTCTGCACAGCTGTCTGCCCCAGTAGCCGTAAATCCAGCCGGCGGCCATCTGGGTACTGCTGCCGGTATCATCTCTGAACCATGGCACACTGCCGAAGACGGAAGGCTTCGGCGGGAGGCTTTTTTCCTGGAAGGGCGTCTCGGTGCTGCCTTTGGACTGTAATTGCGCATTTTGTGCATGTCCGGAGATAGGACTTCTATCCTGGACGCTGCATGCTGTCAGGGTGAGCAGCAACAGGAGGAAGGCGGCCGGAATCAAATGATTGTATTTTCGTGTCATGGACAGGGACCTCGATTTCTCTTTCTAAATCTCGTTTCTTTTCGGAATGGCAGAGCAGAATTTTCGTATACAAAGCCTGTTTACCTGTGTTTCTGTTCAGAATATCATGTAAGAGCATATATTTTGCATCATTTTTGCTGAGTTTACTAAATAATCCGATAAAATTCCCCCAATTTATAACAATAAAATCGGTTGAAATTCCCGTTTCGTTATGGTAGAGTATTATTAAGCAATGATTTCAGATTTTTCTTTTACGTCTTTATAAATCTTTTTTTCGAAATGAACTCCTTGCTTACGATCCTAAAACCATGCAGGGAGAAAAGATTCTTCCTGCCGACAGAAAGGAAGAAACTATGACGGAAACGTATTTGGCGCAGGCTGTTTCGGCTGCGGATGAATCAGGCTCCTATGACACGAATGCGAAATTTTTGCTGGCGGATAAGCAGATATTGGCGCGGATTCTGAAGTATGCGGTGAGTGAATTTCAGGATATGGAGTTGAAGGATATCATATCCTGTATCAGTGAAGAGATAGAGGTGGGGACGCGGCCGGTGGATCCGGGCCTTTCGAACCTGGGCCGTATCATGGAGAGTAATGCGGAAGACAATGTGCCGGGGGAAGGAAGAATCTACTATGATATCCGCTTTAGTGCCTGGCACAAAGGGATGGAAATGAAATTTCTGATCAATGTGGAAGCCCAGCGCTCCACGGACCCCGGAAAGCTGGGATATCATCTGGAAAACCGGATTCTGTATTATCTGGCGAGGATGGTATCCGCCCAGAAGCAGACGGAGTTTTTCCATAGCGATTTTGACAGCCTGAAGAGGGTGCGGAGCATATGGATCTGTATGGACTGTGGGAAGGACGGGGATTCTATCGAGGAGATCGGTCTTGTGCGCAGGGCTGTTTTTGGGGGGAACGGGGAAACTGAGGAGATTGACCTGATGAAAGGCATCATTATTCATGTCAGAAAAGGGGAAAATCTTGAGGAATCCCGAAATATATTAATTTCTATGTTGGAGAAGCTGTTTTCCGGTATGGGAGCAGAAGAAAAGAAGCAGGTTTTGACGGCGAAATATGGAATGGTTATGACAGTCGAATTGGAAAGGAGGATGCGGGTCATGTGTAACCTGTCGGAAGGGATTTTTGAGGAGGGAATAGAGAAAGGAATAGATCAGCAGCTTGCAAAACAGATCCGGATTAAGATTGGCAAGGGAAAAACGGTATCGCAGATTGCAGAGGAATTAGAAGAGACAGAGGAACGAATTGAAACGCTGATGGAGAAGATGGGAATTAAACTGTAGATCATGACAGGATTATTATACATAACCGAAAAGAACACCTTCAAGCTTTATTCCTGGAAGTGTTCTTTTCGGTTATGGGTCTTTTTCACAGACCCTGGATTCAGAGCATTAAACAATTATTTTTAATTTCCATTACCCGTGAAAAGTAATTTTGCAGTAAAGTCTTTACACCCATGGTTCCTGATGAACTTGTATTTTTTACCTGTCAGGAATATAATATTATCCAAGACAGGATTCTATTATCTGAATTAGAATCAAAGAGATGATTCTATTATCAAAATTATATAAAAATAGAAAAGCAAAATCAAAATTCAAAGCAGAAACGGAGAGAAAGATCCATGGCACAGGAATTCATAAAGCCTCCGGTAGAGATAAGATATCGGGAGGAACTGGAAGCACTGAAAAATACGGATGAGGGGAAAAGGCCGGAAAACTGGCAGATGTCACCAAAAGCGGTTCGGACCTTTATCCTGGGAAGCCAGCGCCCAATCGTCCATGAAGGAAAAGAATACATAATAGGAAAGAAATACTTCGGCAACGACGCCCTGGTGGAGCGCTGCATCGTGACCCTGGCGGGAAACCGGGGCCTGATGCTGGTGGGAGAGCCCGGCACGGCAAAGACCATGCTCTCGGAGCTGCTCTCCGCCGCCATCAGCGGCGTAAGCACCAACACCATTCAGGGTACCGCCGGAACCACGGAGGATATGATCAAATACTCCTGGAACTATGCCCTGCTTCTGGCAAAAGGCCCCGGCAGAGAGGCCCTGGTGCCCTCCCCCCTGTATGTGGGCATGGAAAAGGGAATCCTCACCAGGTTCGAAGAGATTACCAGAACCCCGGCGGAAATCCAGGACAGCCTGATCAGCGTCCTGAGCGATAAGGTTTTAAACGTGCCGGAGCTTGGGGATAACGGCTTCCTCTTTGCAAAGCCCGGCTTCAATGTAATCGGTACGGCGAATACCCGGGACAAGGGCGTCAACGAGATGAGCAGCGCCCTGAAACGACGCTTTAATTTCGAGACTGTGATGCCGGTCCGGGAGGCTGCCATGGAGAAGCGGATTATTATAAACGAGGTAAACAAACTGGCTCAGGAAAACCATATCGATGTCCGGGCGGACGAAAATGTGGCGGAAATCCTGGCTTCCACCTACCATGAGCTTCGGGAGGGCGTCTCCTCCTACGGGCACCGCATCGACAAGCCTTCGGCGGTGATGAGCACGGCGGAGGCCGTATCGGTCTACTATCAGGCCATGATCACGGGCTACTACTATGGGGACGGGACCCTTAGCATGGACAGCCTGGTACAGAACCTGGTGGGAGCGGTTGCCAAAGAAAATATGGAGGGAAGACGCTCCGGGGAGGGAGGCCGCTCCGGAGACGACCTGGAGAAGGTAAAAGAGTATTTTAATACCGTCATTCGTGACAAGAGCAGCAAAGAGGGTGGATTATGGAAAGAATATTACGAAGCGAGGAAATGGCTGAGATAATCCTGCTTCCCGTGCGTCACCACAGCCCGGCCTGCGCTTTCCACATAGGGAGAACCATCGAAGCCCTGCGCCCCTCCGTAATTCTGGTGGAGGGACCGGCCAACGCCAATGCCCTGGTTCCCATGATGGTCCATGAGGAGACCAAAGCGCCCTTCGCCATCTATTATGCCTACCATGACGAGTCGGGGCGGATTTCCGGGGAAAAGGAGCATTACAAATGCTATTATCCCTTTCTGGACTATTCCCCCGAGCTGGCGGCATTCAGGGAGGGGAAAAGGCTGGGGATTCCCGCCGCATTTATAGACCTTCCCTACGGGGATATCCTGGCGGCTTCAGGGGAGGGCAGGGGGCTGAGGAAAAAGCAGGAGGAGAAGAGCAATTACAACGATGACTATCTGCTGTCCCGCAACGATTATCTGAAACGGCTCTGTGAGAAGACGGGCCTGCGCAGCTTTGATGAATTCTGGGAAAAATACTTTGAGCTAAACGGAATCGCCCGGGAGAGCGAAAAGTGGTTCGATGATCTTCTTGCCTACTGCCGCCTGGCGCGGGAGAATACTCCGCCGGAAGCGCTGGAGGAGGACGGATGCCTTGCCAGGGAGAGCTTTATGGCGGAGCGCATCAGGGAGTACGCTTCCCGGGAGGCCGGCGGTGAGGGCAGAGTACTGGTGGTCACGGGGGGCTTTCACACGCCGGGGCTGAAAGCATTGTTTGAGGAAAGCGCGCCGGGGAAGCGGAAAACGGAGTCGGTGACGGAATCTCAGCCGGATAACCGTGAAGCAAAACCAGCCGGGAAGCCGGAAACGGAGCCGGTCGGGGAATCTCAGCCCGGGAAGCCGGAAACGGAGCCGGCCGGGGGAGTCCTTCCCGGAAAGCCGGCATGGAAACAGGAAATGGTGCCCGAAAAGGACCAGGGAGTCTATCTCATGCCCTATTCCATGGAGGCGGCGGACGCCCTGAACGGCTATGCCAGCGGCATGCCCTTTACCGGCTTTTATCAGAAAATCTGGGAGGGACTGGCGCAGACGGACACTCCCTATGAGGAGGCGGTGCTGGACATGATCGTGGCCTCAGGGAAGGAGACCAGGAGAAAGGAAGGGTATCTCTCCACCTATGACGAGATCTGCGCCTGCGCCATGGCGAAGGATCTCGCGGGACTTCGGGGCAAGAGGGAGCCGGGGGCCTACGAGCTCCTGGATGCAGTGCTCTCCTGCTTTGTGAAGGGGGAATACAATATGGCCACGGACACTCCCCTGCGCATTCTGAAAAAGAGAATGACCGGGAACGCCGTGGGTGCCCTGTGCAGCCAGGCGGATATGCCACCCATTATCCATGACTTTGAAGCCCAATGCAGGAAATTCGGCATAAAGACCGGCTCCACCCTGGACACGGAGAGCACTTTATCCGTTTTTTCCAATAAAAAGCACCGGCAGATCAGTATGTTCTTTCACCGCATGGGATACCTGAGGACCGCGTTCGCAAGGAAGGTGAAGGGGCCCAATCTGCAGCTGAAAAAGGACAGGAACCTGATGCGGGAGATCTGGAAATATAAATGGAATATACAGGTAAATTCTGCCCTGATCGATGTATCCGTCTACGGCGCTACCCTGGAGGAGGCTGCGGCAGGACTTGTGAAGGAAGAATTGAAAAAAGAGCTGAAGGCGAAGGAAAGCGCCCTTCTTCTGACGCAGGTGTTTGAGATGGGACTGGAAGAACAGATGCAGCCGGTTTTTGACAGAGTGCATGAGCTGATGATGGGGGACACGGAATTCTCCTCCCTGGCTGAGGCTCTG
This sequence comes from uncultured Acetatifactor sp., assembly GCA_910589035.1. Taxonomy (GTDB): domain Bacteria; phylum Bacillota; class Clostridia; order Lachnospirales; family Lachnospiraceae; genus Acetatifactor. The sequence continues at coordinate 48,511 of CAJUSI010000009.1, forward strand.
AAATCCCTGCTTATGATGGAGGAGCTAGGGGGCCTGTACGGCTCCCGGCTGGATTTCGGCCGGCTGATTCATTTGGGCTGCCGGAAGCTGATCACACTCCTGCCTTCCATGACCGGAATCAAGGACGAGGACCTGAATTCCTGCATGAACGCCCTGAAGCTTCTGTACCAGATTACCGGCCGGGAGAGAGAAGGCTTTGGACAGGAGAGGGAGGCATATTTTGAGGCTCTGCAGAAGATGATACGGGACGGAGGAATACATGCGGGATTGAACGGATGTATTCACGGTATCCTGTATGGAAGCGCAAGGGAGACTGCGGGTCAGGTAGAGGGAATCTGCAGGGGGTATCTTGGCGGAACCAGGGAACAGCTGCTGCAGACGGCACAGTTTTTCAGGGGATTGTTTTTTACCGCCAGGGATCTGGTGTTTATCGGAGAGCAGTTTGCCAGGATGCTGGACGAATTTTACGGACAGGTATCCGAGGCGGAATTTATGGAGCTGCTGCCCGAACTGCGCATGGCATTTACTTATTTTACCCCCAGGGAGACTGACCGGATCGCTGCCATGGCGGCGGACCTCCACGGGAAAACCGCCGGGGATATCCTGGAGAGGAAGGAGATTCTTCCGGAGTGGTATTCTTACGGGAAGGAAACGGACGAATACATAAGGAGCAGAAAACATGGCTGACGAGCAGGAAATTTTGAACCGCTGGAGATTGGTTCTCGGAAAATATGCATCGGAGCAGATCTCCTTTTCCTCCGGTGATGTAAATTATATGGATATGGAGACAGCACTGGACTATCTCTATTCCAGGGAGTACGGGGAGGAACAGGAGATACGCAGGGAGCGGATGGGAGGAAGCGACGGTTCCCAGCTCACCGTGCCCCATTGGCTGCATCGGATCAAGAAGCTCTTTCCCAGGCGGACAGTGGAGGTGCTGGAGCGCCATGCACTGGAAAAATACGGCATGACGGAGCTTTTGACCGATCCGGAGGTGCTGCGCAGGCTGGAGCCCAACAAGGAGCTTTTAAAGACCGTGCTGGAGCTGAAGCACATGATGAAGGGCGAGGTGCTGTCCCTGGCCAGGGAGATTGTGAGAAAGGTGGCGGAGGAGATCGCCAGGAAGCTGGAGCAGGAGGTCCGGATTTCCTTTTTCGGACAGATAAACCGCAGCGCCTCGAGCCCGGTGAAATCGGCCCGAAATCTGGATATGAGGAAAACCATCCGCATGAATCTGAAGAATTACGATACGGAGAACCGGCAGCTGATATTGAAAAATGTGTATTTCAACTCCCGTATGAAGAAATACAACACCTGGCGGGTGATCATCTGCGTGGACGAGAGCGGCTCCATGCTGGATTCCGTCATTCACAGCGCCATCATGGCGGGCATCTTTGCAAAGCTTCCCATGCTGGATACGAAGCTGGTGATCTTCGACACCAATGTGGTGGACTTAAGCGGTTATGTGGAGGATCCCGTGGAGACGCTGATGAGTATTCAGCTGGGCGGCGGAACCAATATTGCGGGGGCGCTGTCCTACTGTGAGAGCCTGATCGACTTCCCCTTCCGCACCATGGTGGTGCTGGTGACGGATCTCTATGAGGGAGGAGGATACCAGCGCCTCTACAGCACGGCAAAGGGGATTCTGGAAAGCGGCGCAAAGCTTATCGTGCTGACGGCCCTGGATATGGATGCGAATCCCAACTATGACAGAAACGCGGCGTCGCAGCTTGCGGATATGGGGGCCTTCGTGGGCGCCATGACGCCGGAGGAGCTGGCCGGATGGATCGGGAAAATGATTGTTTAGAACGGATGCCGTCCGGTAAAACGGACGCTGTCCGCAGGAATTTATATGCGAAAAGGCAGCCGGGTGGTGAAAGCGTATGAATATTTGGGTGGAGAGACTGGCCGATGCAGATGACGATTACCTGATCGGCCTTAGCAATAAGGGGATTGTCAAACGTGCCTACAAGGATAAAGAAGAAACTGCAGCGGAAGTTGTAAGCGTGGGGGAGGAAGCGGTTCTGAAGCTGGGAAGCGAGACGGTGACGGTGCGTTTTCCACTTGGGGAAAGCAAATGCACCTGCCCTTCCAGAAGTATGTGCAGGCATGTGGTGCTGGGGATTCTGGCACTGAAGGAATACTGCCGGGAAGCGGGGGCGGGAGGAGAGGAACAGGGCCGGACCGGAACCCTGGAAAATACCGGTGCCGGACAGGGAGCGGATTTACCGGAAAATGCGATCTCCGGTCATGATACACCGACAGGGAATGATATTCCAAATCAGAAGGCAGTGCCGGAACAGAATCAGATACATCCGGACGGGGGCGTACCGGAGCAGGAAGTACGGGAGACGAAAAAAGGAGCAGTCTGGCGGGAGATCAACGAATATCCCCTGGAAAAGCTGAAGAAGGTGCTGGGGAGCAGGGGCTTTGCATCCTTTGCCAATCAGGCCTGCGCGGATATCCGTCCAAAGATACACTATTCTTCAGTGATCACCGTACAGCTTCCGGAGCGGGACTATACGGTAAAGCTTCTGTCCCCCTTGGCATATTCTTCCTGCACCTGCCACAAAAAGGAAATCTGTGTCCATAAGGCAGCCGCTATTCTCTGGTGCCAGCTGGAGACGAAGACCCTGACAAAGGAGCATTTGCTGGGAGAAGCACAGGAGAGCCAGAACTATGATCTGGAACAGATAAAGGAAGCAGCCGGACAGATGCGCAGCTTCCTGGAGGAACTTTTCGGCACCGGGCTTTCCAGAACTTCCCCGGATGTGCTGGATTATCTGGAGCGGCTTGCCATCATCAGCCACAATGTGGGGCTTGCCAGATTTGAGGGATATTTCCGGGCACTTTCGGACTCCTATGACGGATATTTTGCCAGGAAGGCCTCTTTCCGGACGGAGGAGCTTATAGGACAGATGACCCGGCTTTACAGCCGCGCGGGTCTTCTGCTGCAGGCACAGACAGGGGAGAAGATCACGGCCCTTGCCGGTGAATTCCGGGCGGACTATCTTCCCGCAGGGAACCTGGATCTGATCGGGATTACCATGGAGCATTTTGAAAGCCAGACGGGCTATGAGGGGGATACCATCTACTTTCTGGAGGAAAATACCGGGAAATGGTATACCTATACCAATGCGCGGCCTGTCTATTATGACGGGAAAAAGAGGTCGGGATACAGGGAGAAAGGCCAGGCGCCCTGGGGTCTGAACCTTTCCTTTGAGAATCTGGCGAAGGTGAGGATCCGCCTGAAGGGTGCGAAATGCGACGGAAGAAGGAGGCTTTCCTCCAGCCAGGATACGAAGGGGGAGATTCTGGGAGAGAGCGGACTTAGTGTAATCGCCATTCAGGGCTGGTACTACAGGGACTTCGGAAAGCTTTTCTCGGAACAGATAGGGGGGCAGCGCAGAGAATGGCTTGCGGAACAGGAAGAAGCCGGAGAAAATACGGTGCAGACCGGTGCAGAGCTGCTGTTCGTGCAGCCGGAAAGCTTTAAGAAGGCCGAATTCTCCCGGACGGGCCAGATGCTTTCCCTGCCCCTTTATGATAAAAAAGGAAGAGAAATCCTGGTGGAGGTCACATATTCCAGGCAGGAGGCGGATGCCATCCGCTATCTGGAGAGACTTCCGGAAAAGGAGCCCCCCTGCTTTCTGGGCAAAATCCGGCTCAGTGACGGAAAGTTGAGAATGTACCCCATAGATCTGCCCGATGTCAGGGATGACGATATGGGATCCTCTGAAGAAAACATGGAAGCCACCGGGAATATTGCGATGAATTCTGTGAACGAAAGGGAAGCCCTTGGGAATATTGCGATGAACCCTGTGAACGAAGGGGAAGCCCCCGGGAACAGCGAGAGGAACTCCGGAAATGATGCAGAAGCGCCCGGGAGTAATGCGGAAAAAAACGCAGATGGACAGGAAAGCAGTGAGAAGGACGCAGAAGAACCGGAGAATAATGCGGTGGAAACCGAAAATAAGATGGAAGCCCGGAAAATCTATAAGTCGAAATACCAGGCTCTGGAAGAGCTGACAGGGGAGATACAGGGGCTGGCGGAGGAGCTTTGCCAGAGCGGCTTTACCACCGTCCATGACGCTACCCTGCAGGGCCTGAAGAAAATGGCTGGACTGACGGAGCAGTATGGGATGGAGTATTTATCCGGAATGCTGCGAAAGCTGGCGGAGGAAATAGAAAAAAGCCGCCATCAGATGGGTAAGAATCTCTCCGCCATGGCAGAGCTTTACGCCGGGCTTGACGAGTATCTGTACCTGTGCAGACAGAAAACCGCATACGACAGGGGGGCGGAGAATTATATTCTTCTCGGATAATCAGGTATATATACTTCATAACCCTGAATACTGCCTGATGCAATTATGCGCTTGAACCAGGCAGTGTTATACAGTCTGGCTTCATGGCAAATGAAATCGTATAGCAGTATAACAATCAATATAAAACAGGAGGAATGGAAAATGATTCAGCCAAAGGATCAACGAATTACGAAAATGCTGGATCTGCTGGAGCAGTTTCAACTGTTTTCCGCAGACGAAATGACGCTGTTGGAGGAGTATCTTTCTGGATCTGTAAAGGAAGAGGAGATCGAGAAGCTCCCCTTCCGGGATTTGTCCGGTGTTCCCGATGACCTTACAGCAAAGACAAGGGAGCTGCTGCTGGAATATATGGACAGGGGCAGAAGCCAGGAGGCGGACAGATTAAGCAGGATTTTATTTGCTGCGGGGCAGTCCACCAGCAGCGGGTTGTTCCCCGTCCAGAATTATTTCTCCTTTGACAAAAGCGCCATATTTGCATCGGAGCCCGCGAAAAAGCTGGCAATCTATGCCGTGAGCGTAGGCATGAATGAATATCAGATCAACCGCTATGCCATTCAGAACATGCTTAAGATAGCGGACAATAAGCCGGAAATCGTAAAACAGGCCATCGAATACCAGAAGAACAGCCTGGAGAACGGGAAGGTGATGCTGATAACGGCTTATTTTCTATTAAAATACCCTAAGGCGGAACCGGAGGAGGGAGCCGGATGCCAGGGCGGACTGCTTGCGGGGGTGGGCAGACTGTTTGGGCAGAACGAAAATACAGAAAATCATGTGCACCTGGACGAAGATGATGCAGAGCTGATGAAGTATCTTGAGGACACTCTGGTGAACAGCCTTCCCAATCTGTACAGTAACCAGATGCCTCTGCTTGAGATGCGGGAGATCACCGGTGCGGTGAATAACGATAAAATAGATGCCAGGATCATGAAGCTGGCGGGCAGGGGGCTGCCGGTAAAGCGTTTCATGCTCAGCATTATGGGAGGACCCGCCTTCGTCAACTATGCTCTGTCCAAAAGGCTGAAAAATGTGCTTACAATATGCCTTGCGGCGAATACGGATTTCATGCTGAGCATTATGAGCAATATAGACCTGCGGGACGAGTTCCGCAGGAGAGGAGGGAATTTTGCTTCTCTGTTCGGCATAGACCCCGGAAAATATATTGCCTGGGCGGGAAGCAAGAAAGAGAAGGCGGTTTTGCCGGCATTGCTTTCCAGTCACAGAGACGCTTATTTAGCCTATATGCAGAAGGCGGATTTCGATACCTTTAACCTGATGAACGCCGTTATCAGGGAGAAGGACCCGAAGCTGTACCAGGAGAGACGCAGCCAGGATCATTCCAAGCAGGAGTCCCTGGTGATCGAAGCCTTCGTGCAGCTTGCGGATGCACAGTGCGGCAATACTGTGCGGAGCTATCTGAAAGGCGAGACGGGGATCGACGCCCTGTATGCCCTGGGAGATAAGCTTACACTCACCGGAAGCCGCTGGGGCGGAAAGCATTGGAATATTCTGAAGAGCTATCAGGAGGGCTGTGGACAGGACGCCCTCGGCAGCAGATGCGAGGCTTTTCTTATGGCTGGGCGGGGCTTTAACTATTACGGCAATTTCGTGGAAGGCAGACAGTTCAAGGGCGGAAGGGTAAAGCAGCTTTTTGAGGCGGTGGACGCCGAGGGGCTCAATTTAAAATGCCAGCTGAACGGCTATGCGGATCTGTATGATTCCCTGTACACGGACCGCTGGAAGGAGCAGCTTTGCAATTCCGTCCGGGACACTTTCCTGAAGTACCTGAAGGATAGGCGGGAAGAGACAGTGGAGGCCTTTCAGGAGGCCGGAAGCACGGGAAGATGCTTTGGCCTGCAGATTCTGTCGGAGGATCCGGAGGCCAATAAAGATGTGATCCTGAGCTTTTCTCAGGACAGCTCCAAGGCGGTTCGGGAAGAGCTGCTTTCCATCCTGTACAAAAAGGAGGCCTGGGCGGAGGATGTGGAAAAGCTTCTTTCCTCCAAGAAGGCTGCGGACCGGGAGCTTGCCATAAGGGTTCTGACCAGATGGGATGCCGAAAAATATACGCCGGTACTGACTCAGGCTCTGGAGAAGGAAAAGAACGCAAAGGTCCGGAGCCTGCTTGAGACCGCGCTCCATGTAAGCGGAGGCGGGAACGAGGGGGCGAAGGAAATAACCAGGGAGGATCTGGTAAAGGAGCTTCACAAGGGAGGTAAAAAACGTTCTCTGGCGTGGGCCTATGAGACGCCTTTTTCCACAGTACATAAAAAGGACGGAGAGGAGGCAGGCGAAGAATATCTGCAGGCCATTTTCCTGAGCTATGCGTCCATGTCCCCCTGCGGAGTCAGCCCCACGGCGGCCACTCTGGCTGATGCGCTTGACGAGAAGGAATTTGCTCTCTATGTAAATGAGCTTTTTGATAAATGGATGGAGGCCGGAGCGGAATCCAAGAAGCGCTGGGTGCTCTATGCGGCTGCTATCCACGGCGGCGGGGAGATCGTGAGAAAGCTGCAGCATCAGATTCAGGAATGGCCCCTTGCGGCCAGAGGCGCCATCGCTTCGGAGGCAGTGCAGGCGCTTGCCCTGAGCCCTCAGCCCCAGGCGCTTCTGATTGTGGACGGTATCTCCCGGAAGTTCAAATTCAAGCAGGTGAAGGCTGCCGCCGGGAAGGCGCTGGAGTTTGCGGCCTCTCAGCTTGGCATCACCACAGAAGAGCTGGCTGACAGAATCGTGCCGGATCTGGGATTTGACGAGAATATGGAGCGCTGCTTCGATTACGGGGAGCGGAAATTTACCGTGACCATTACCACCGCCCTTGAGATAGAAGTATTTGACGAGAGCGGGAAGAAGCTGAAAAACCTCCCAGCACCCGGGAAGCGCGACGATGAAGCGAAGGCAGCGGCGGCTTATGAGGAATTCAAGCAGATGAAGAAGCAGATGAAGACCACGGTGAGCAGCCAGAAGATGCGCCTGGAAATGGCGCTGTCCACCGGCCGTCAATGGGGGATCAGTGCATGGAAGGATCTCTTTGTGAAAAATCCCGTGATGCATCAGTTTGCCACAGGACTGATCTGGGGCGTCTTTGAGGAGAAGAAACTGACAGCCTCCTTCCGCTATATGGAGGACGGCTCCTTCAATACGGAAGAGGAGGACGAATTCGAGCTGCCAGAAGAGAGCAGCGATGTTCGGATCGGAATCGTGCACCCCATCGAACTGACAGCGGACTCCCTGAAGGCCTGGAAGGAACAGCTTGAGGATTATGAGATCATCCAGCCCATCGAACAGCTTGAGAGGCAGGTTTATTACCGGACGAAGGAGGAAGAGGGCAGCAAAAGCCTTGAGCGCTTCGGCGGCTGCATCGTGAACGACCTGTCCCTGGGAGGAAAGCTTCAGGGCATGGGCTGGTATCGGGGGTCGGTACAGGATGCCGGCGGCTTCTACAGCTATTACAGGGAGGATAAGGAACTGGCCCTGGGCGTGGAGCTGCATTTCTCCGGAAGCTATGTGGGCGGACAGAATGAGGATGTGACGGTATATGAGGCCAGGTTCTACCCTACGGAAGGCACCGTCACGGAAAAAGACGGCAGCACGGCCGCAGCCGGCATCAGGAGGGGGAGCTATGTGTACGATGAAGCCAACGACAGCAATTCCTGCTTCCTGAAAGAAATACCGGAACGGTATTTCAGTGAGATTGTGCTGCAGCTGTCCAAGGCCACGGCCTCCAGCAAGGAGAAGAACGAGAACTGGAAGACAACCCGGTAGGAACCCGGAAAGGCAATATATGCCCTGCTGAAAGCCCGGTAAAACCAGGCTCAGGCAGGGCAATAGCCGGGCCTAAGCAGGGTAAAGGCAGACTCGAGCAGGTCAATAGCCGGGCTCAAGTGGGTATAGCCGATGAAGCAAAATACGGCAGAAATCAAAGCTGCGCAAAAACCTCCCCGATGGGGGCCTGTACCAGCAGATCCGCATGAGAATCTCTGGGGGTGGGAGCCTTATTGATCACCACCAGCTTCTCCCCCTGGAAATAATCGATCAGCCCGGCGGCCGGATACACCGCAAGGGAAGTGCCGCCGATGATCAGAACCTGGGCACCGCGGATAAAGCGGAAGGCATCGGTGAGCGTTTTCTGGTCCAGCCCCTCTTCATAAAGCACCACATCCGGCTTCACGGGGCCGCCGCATTTTTCACATTTTGGCACACCCTGGGTATCTAAAATATACTGCACATCGTGAAACTGCCCGCAGCTCTCGCAGTAATTGCGCAGCACGGAACCATGCAGCTCCAGGACGGTTTTGCTTCCAGCTGCCTGATGAAGCCCGTCGATATTCTGGGTAATAACGGCCCTCAGCTTCCCCTGTGCCTCCAGCTGCGCCAGCTTTAAATGAGCGGCGTTGGGCTTCGCATCCGGGAAAAGCATCTTATTGCGGTAGAAACGATAGAATTCTTCCGGGTTCCTGCGGTAAAAGGTATGGCTTAAAATAGTCTCCGGCGGATAATCATACTGCTGGTGGTACAGACCGTCCACACTTCTGAAATCCGGAATTCCGCTCTCCGTGGACACCCCCGCTCCTCCAAAAAAGACAATGCTGTCATATTTCTCCACAATGCCCCTTAATTCATCAACAGCGTTCTGATAATTTCCCATATTCGCTCCTTTCTCACGGCTATATCAGTCACATAACAACGAAAACCTGCCTGTCCCGGCAAAATTCCGTTTCCGACCTGCCCGGGTCAGGCACTTAAGCATGATTTTCCATGCAAAACGGCCCTTTGATAAGTCCATTATACCATTTGGCGGATGCCGGGGCTACAGATTTTGCAGATTATTTTTTAGAATTCTTCCTATGATTCTTGTGAGTTGAAAGTTTTTACCCCTAAGAAGCCAGGCAATCCGACAGCTCTTCCGGAAAATATGGTAATCTCATACAAGGAATAGCACTTCTGGCTGGATGGAATCTATTTCTTTGCGGTGATTAAAAAATACCATAATTCATATCATAAGGGCTATTCTTTCAGAAGATGCTTTCAACGCATAAGTATTATTGAAAGCTTTCAATTCACAGGATATGCTTCATAGGTGCTCATAGAAACCGCCTCTTTTCGTTCAAGGTTCGGAAGCAATTCTGACGAAGGGTTGAAAGAACCACACTTTCATGATATGCTGTAAAGCATGATTATCACGGCAGAAGGGCAACATGGTTGTAGAATACAAAAAACGCTTCAACGAGTTTGATTCCAACAATTCCCCAGAAGGGGCATGGGGAACCGGCGCGATCAATGAAATCAGCGCCCGGCTCCGGGGAGAACTGCCGGGACTGCGGGCTTTTCAAGCAGAAATAAAACGGAGGAAAGCAAAATGATAACAATATTAAAAGAAACCACCAAAACCCCCATTACCCTCATGGGCGAGCGCGCAGGCATATGCTGGGGAGCAGACACCGCCAACCTGGAAAAAAATTACAAAAGAGGTCTGGACTGCATCAAATCCGGGCACCACAGGGTGATGGAATACGTCAACGTGGAAATGATCTTGGAAGGATACTCCGCCCGGGTCATCCGGGAATGGTACACCCACATCGGAGGTGCCCCTACCAGACTGCAGGCCAGCACACGCTATATCAACTATAAGGACTTCCCCTACACGACACCGCCCTCCATAGAACAGAATCCGGAAGCCGCAAAGCTGTACAGGGAGACCATGGAGACCATTGCGAAAGCCTGCAGCCGTCTGGAGGGCGAATACGGGGTTCCCAGGGAGGACGCAGCCATGCTCCTTCCCCTGGGCATGAGCACCAAAATCGTGGACAAGCGCAATGTCCGCAGCCTCATTGAAATGTCCCATCAGAGAATGTGCACAAGGGCCTACTGGGAATACCGCAGTCTGATGCAGGATATCTGCAGGGCGCTTGGCGAATACTCCGAAGAATGGGAATATCTGGTAAAACATTATTTTGTGCCGAAATGTGAACTGGCAGGATACTGTACCGAGAAGAAAACCTGCGGAAGAAAACCCTACAGGGAGAGCTAAATTTTAAGAAAAGCTAAAGTATTTCATTCCTCTGCCGATATTTATATCAGAACTTGGATGACAACTTGGATGACAGGGTTCGCGAAGCAAATATAAATTTCCGGCGCTTTCAAAGAGCATGATGATAACAGTGAATTCGGAAAGGAGGAATTCCATATGCGTATAGAGGCATACAATCAGGTTCAGCAGATATACCAGGCGAATAAGGTGAAGAAGACTTCTGCCGGCGGCAGTGCGCCGCAGACGGACCAGCTGCAGTTCAGCAGCTTCGGAAAAGAGATCAGGACGGCGCAGGCGGCGCTGTCGGGAGTACCCGACGTCAGGGAGGAGCTTACGGCGCCCATCAAGGCGAAGATCCGGAACGGCACCTACAATGTGGATACCGCATCTTTTGCCGACAGGCTTTTGCAGAAGCAGGCTGCAAAGGATGCGGCCTATGAAGAAATGAGGTAAGAAGCCCGTGGCGAGTTTAATGGAGAATCTGATCGACACGCTCGGTCAGGAGAGCAGGGAATATGAGCAGCTTCTGGCTCTGACCCGAAAGAAAACCCGGATAATCGCCAGTGCGAATCTGGAGGATCTACAGAAAATCACGGATGATGAACAGCAAATAGTGAGCAGGATCAGCAACCTGGAGAAAAAGCGGGTGGAAGTGACTGCGGACATTGCCAATGTATTGAACAGGGATGTTACTCAATTAAAGCTCGCCGATCTGGTAGACATGATGTCGGGGAGGGCAGCGGATCAGGAAAAGCTGGCGGCAGTGCATGACAGCTTGAAGGTTACCGTCAGGGAACTGCAGCGGATCAACGAGCAGAATAAAACGCTGCTGGAGGATGCGCTTGAGATGGTACAGTTTGAGATGAATCTGCTGCAGGCATCGAAGGCCGCTCCGGAGACGGCGAACTACACCAGGAACGCCTACAATTCCGGCGCGCAGATGGGTGTAAGCAACGGAAATTTTGACGCAAAGCAGTAGCCTGCCGGCACTGCATCCTTGAAAATATAGAGGTGATGATTATGCCATTAATGGGAAGTTTATATGTAGGAACATCAGGATTACAGATCAGTCAGAATGCGCTGAATACCACAGCGCATAATCTTTCTAACATAGATACGGTGGGATATGTCAGGCAGCAGGTGCAGCAGGCCACCAAGAGCTATGTCACTCTTTCCACGAACCCCAAGGCCGTCAATAATCAGCAGTACGGCCTGGGTGTCGAATATGCCAGAGTAAAGCATATAAGGGATTATTTTCTTGACAAGGCATACCGCAGGGAATCCGGGCGCAGTATGTTTTATGAAGTGTCCACCGAAGTGATGGAGGAGATCGAGGGCCAGTTGGGTGAGATGAACGGCGAGGCCTTTCAGGGGACGCTCACGGATTTCTGGACATCCATCCAGGAGCTGACGAAGGATCCTGCAAGCTCGGTGACCCAGGGGCTGCTGGTGCAGAGAGCCGCGGAACTTATCCAGAGGGGGAAGGCCGTGTATAACGGTCTCTGTGCCTATCAGGATAATCTGAACGCAAAGATCAAGGATCAGATTAACACGATAAATGCTTACGGAAAGCAGATCGTGGCTTTAAACGATGCGATCAGGGCTGTCGAGGCGGGAAATGTGGAGAGCGCCAACGATATGAGAGATGCCAGGGACCAGCTGCTGGATGAGCTGTCAGAGATGGCAAACGTGGATTTCGGCGAGGATATCAACGGCAATGTCTGGGTTCAGATCGAGGGAAAGGATTTTGTCAAGAATGACAAATGCTTTACGATTGCGCTGGACGTGGATGCGGAGACCGGTTTCTATACGCCCTACTGGGCTCAGGACGCCACCTACAGGACTCTTCCGGACGGCAGGAAGGAGATTATCATTGACGGCGCGCAGGTATTCAATGTGAAGAAGGAGATCTCCACGGAGCTGAACACGGATATCGGCGGCGTGAAGGCAATGCTTCTGGCCAGAGGAGACCACAGGGCCGATTACACGGATGTGGAGAATAATTACGACGGCGTATCACAGTCGATTATCATGAATATTCAGGCGGAGTTTGACCAGCTGATCCACAATGTGGCGGTAAAAGTCAACGAGATTCTGGGAACGGCGGCCGGAGTGACGCAGCTGGGACAGAGCGTGACGGCCACCGCGGAGGACGGAACCGTAATTACGCTTGGTCAGGGCAGCATGTACTGCGTGGATGATGTGGGCGGCTATATGAGAAAGGACGACGGCAGTCCCATCCAGATGTTCACGAAGATCGGTGACGAGGGATACCGGAAGGTGAAGCTGACGGCGGACATCAAGGATAAAGACGGAAAGGTGCTGGCTGCGGCGGGCACCGATATCTGGGTGTATAATCCGGAAAATGTCAAGAATCCAAAGGATGCTCCCGAGAGTATTTATACCATCTCGAATCTGCAGGTGGATCAGGAGCTGATGCAGAAGCCTTCCATGCTGGGAATGCGCCTGCCGGACGGCTCCGAGGACAAGGCCACGGCGGATGCTCTGAAGGCGGCTTTTACGGAGGAGTCCTACAGGCTGAATCCTAATGTAAACAAGCGCACTTCCTTGATAGAGTACTATGACGATCTGGTGTCGCAGGTTGCCAATTCGGGATATGCTTTCAGAAATATATACGACAATCAGGTAGACGCGGTGGAAGCCATCTGTGCAGGAAGGGAGCAGATATCGGGCGTTTCCTCGGACGAGGAGCTGTCCTATATGATCAAGTTCCAGAATGCATACAATGCATCCAGCCGGTATATCAATGTGATCGATCAGATGCTGGAGCATGTGCTCAGCACCCTGGGCGTATAAAGCAGGCATCAGACCGGCAGGGAAATGCCATAGGTAAATTTTAAACGGTATCTGTCCGGATCCGGGACGGAACCGGAATCAGGAGGTAATTATGCCATCTCAATTTTTCGGATTAAATATTGCATACACGGGACTACTGGCCAGCAACGCCGCGCTGAATACCACTTCCAACAATATAGCGAATGTGCAGACCGAAGGGTACAGCAGGCAGCAGGTGACACAGCAGGCGGCGAATGCGCTGAGGGTTTTCCAGACCTACGGCTGCGCCGGAGCGGGCGTGGAGACGCTTTCCATAGAGCGTATCCGCAATGAATTCTATGACTCCAGATACTGGGTCAACAATGGCAAGGTGGGCGAATACGAACAGAAGGAATACTATATGACGCAGGTGGAGGCGTATTTTGACGATAACGGTAAGAATGCGGGATTTAAGACCGTGTTTGACCAGATGATGATCACCGGACTGCAGGCGCTGCTGAATAATCCGGGCGATCTCTCCGCTAAAGAGCAGTTTATAGGGTATGCCGGATCCCTTGCAGAGTATTTCAACGGAGTGGCGGGCAATCTCCAAAAGCTCCAGAAGGATGTGAATCAGGAGATCAAGGTGAAGGTGGATGAGATCAATTCCATCGCCAGCGAGATTGCCACCCTGAATAAGCAGATCAATACCATCGAGCTTACAGGCAAAATGAAGGCCAATGAACTGCGAGACAGACGTACGCTCTTATTGGATCAGCTTTCCCAGATTGTGGATATCGAGACAAAGGAAACACCCCTTTCGGATCCGAAGAATCCGGACAGGGTGACGGGAGCCACCAATTTCGTGGTGAAGATTGCCAGCGGCCAGACACTGGTGGACGGATATGAATACAATGAACTGGAGTGCGTGGCAAGAACCAAGGACGAGAAGGCAAATAATACGGATGTGGACGGCCTGTATGATATATACTGGAAGGGCGGCTCCAAATTCAATATTTATAACGCGGCCATGGGCGGCGCCCTCAAGGGACTGGTGGACTTAAGGGACGGCAATAACAACGAAAGCTTCAGCGGAATCATCACGGATGTGGGATCCGTCCAGATAACCACCAAGGATGAGGACGGCAAGGATGTGACCGTGAATCATGACACCGTCACCGTGGAAGTGGGCAAGCATTTTCTGACCGATCTGAATAAATGCAATCTCTCCGACAAGGGGGGCGTTATCAATCTGGGCAACAAGGAATATTACTATGATTCCTGGACCTACAGCGTAAGCTACGACCAGGCGGGGAATCCTACCTATGCATACACATTTACCCTTTCGGCTCTGCAGGCGGACAACGGGCTGAATACCTCCAGGCCTGCCGGGGACAGAGTGGGCAAGACGGCCACCGCAGGTGCAGCCGTTTCCTATCAGGGCGTGCCCTACTATATGTCCCAGATGAACGAATGGGTGAGAACTTTTTCGCAGAAAATCAACGATATTTTCACAAGCGGTTATTCGGGCGACATTCCGGGGATCGACCTCTTTGCAGCGAAGATGGCCACGGAGAATAATCAGTATGTCTTTGGTGAGCAATACCGGTATGACCTGGAGAGCTATGAGGCTTACCAGGGGAGGGTGAAGGCTCTGGAGGAGGCGGAGAAAAAGCGCCTGCAGGATGAACTGCGGGCTCAGCTGAAAGCGGCTAACCCCACCTGGACGGATGCCCAGATAGAGCAGGAAGTGCAAAATCAGGATGCAGCCTTAGATGCACAGGTTGCGGCGAAAAAGGACGAGTTCGAGAAGGCGGCCACTCTGAACGTGACGGTGGGCAAGAATATCACGGATAAAGACAATTATTATCTGATGAACAGCATGAATTTCGACGTATCCAATACCCTGGAAAATGATCCGGGACGCCTGGCCACCAAGAAGAAGCCGGGAGACGGTGTGGAACAGAACGACCTTCTGGAGGATGTGAAGAAGCTGGCCACCGACAAGGGCACCATGAGCTACCGGGGCAGCTCCGCATCGGAGTTCCTGCAGACCATTCTGGGAGACGTGGCTCTGAATATGGAGAGAGCCCAGATCTTCCACAAGAGCTACCGGGATATCGCATACAATATCGATACCCAGAGGATATCCATTTCCGGTGTGGACGAGGATGAAGAGGCGGTGAGCCTTGTGAAATACCAGAACGGATACAACCTGGCCTCCAAGATGATTCAGACACTGACGGAGATTTACGACAGGCTGATTCTGGAGACGGGAGTATAAGGAATTGTTGGAAAATATTCTTTGACAATTCCTGCAATTTGCAGGAGCAGGCGGGAAAAAGCCTGCGGCGGCAAGAGGAAAGCTTCAGGGATTTTGCAGGAACGGAATCCATGTGAAAGTCTGGATTTTAAGGGAATCGATCAGAAGGGGAGTAACAGGATGGGAGCCCCCGGATATAGACGGAAAGGAAAACGAAATGAGAATAACCAACAGAATCATGCAGCGCAACAACCTGTCCAATATCAACACAAACAAGATTTATCAGAATAAACTGAGCAATCAGATGTCTTCCCAGAAGAAGATCAACCGTCCCTCCGACGATCCGGTGATTGCCATTCGGGCTCTGCGTCTGCGCAGCAACGTGACTGAGATTACGCAGTATTACAGCAAGAATATTCCTGATGCGGAGAGCTGGCTGAAGGTGACGGAGGATGCAATCTCCAATCTGTCCCAGATCATAACTAATATGATCGCGCGCTGTAATAAGGGAGTCAACAGCTATCTGAAGACCGAGGACCGCAGTATTATCCTGAAGGAATTGAAAGCCCTGGGAGAATCCGTTTATGCCACCGGAGATGCGGATTATGCAGGCAGATATGTGTTCACCGGCTTCCGCACAGATACCTCCCTGAGCTTCCTTGAGGCCAAGGAACAGAAATACACCATCACCGAGCAGTTGGACAGCAGCGCTATCGATACGGTGACCAAGGTGGATACGGATAAGCTCCTGGATATCAATGCAAATAATTTCGCAGATGCGGGTATGGCGGTGGAAGAGGATGACATTACTTCCGTGGAGGCCTATCGTATCAGGCTGGCTTATAATAACTGTGTGGACGCAGGAGATCCTGCGGATGCGACGCTGATGCCCAGCATCAAATTTATTGATAAGGACGGAAATCCCCAGACCTGGGGACCGACGGACTTTGAGCTGATGCATCCCTACGATAAGCCCACCACGGGAGCGCCCCCCACGACTACCACCTATTCATCTCCTTATGACTATGTCGCGGCGAACAAGGACGCGTTGGTGTATGTTCCTGAGACCGGGGAACTGCTGCTGGGTGCGGATCGCTACGATCAGCTGATGGGCACCAAGGACAGGGAAAGCACACCCAACATCAACGAGGCCGAAATCCAGGTGACCTATACCAAGAGCAACTGGGAGAAGGGGGATCTGCGGCCAGAGCATTATTTTTACTGCAAGGCGGAGGTCAAGGATGCGGAAGGAAATACCGATATCGTTGAATACAATGATTCCTATATCGATCCAAAGCTGAGTGCAGAGCACCAGATCATCGAATACGATGTGGGTTATAACCAGACGATAAGGATTAACTCCACGGCAGACGAATGCTTTAAGCACGGTATCGGCAGAGAAGTGTATGACATTGTGAACGCCATGCAGGATGTGCTGGACCTGGAGGGAGCGCAGACAGATATCGACAATATTATAAAGGGCCTGGAGGCGGATCCCGCATCGGATCCGGACGGCAGTAAGATGGAGATCCTCCAGAAGCAGCAGGCGGCTGTGAAGAAGGCGCTGGAGCTGGCCAAGCAGAAGGAACAGAGCCTGTTTGCAGGCGGCATTACGGAGCTTCAGAAGTATCTGAGCGACGCAAACCTCTGCGTTACGGACTGCGGATCCAGGAGCAGCAAGCTGGAGCTGATCAAGAACCGCTCACAGAACCAGAAGACTACCTATGAAACCCTGAAGAGCGAGAATGAGGACATCGACATTACGGAGGTGGCCATCGAGCTCAGCGCGGCAGAGCTTACCTACGACGCGGCGCTTATGGCGGCCGGCAAGGTAATGCAGAATACGCTGCTGAACTTTATATAGGAAGTATGATAAAATGCGCTGAAAGCCCCATGAGCAATCGATGCCGCCGTGGGCGGAACGGAGGTTAGCATGAGAATAGAAACCAAGATTTTCGGAGAAATCGAGATTTCCGACGATAAGGTGATCTCGTTTCAGGAAGGGATCATCGGTTTTCCGGATCTGAAGAGATTTGCCCTGCTCCACGATGAGGAGAAGGGAACCCAGGCGGGAATCCGTTTCCTTCAGTCCCTGGATGAGCCGGGGTTCGCCATGCCGGTTATGGATCCGCTGGCAGTAAAGCCGGATTATGATCCGGAGGTGGATGATGAGCTGCTGGCCGGCGTGGGAAATATTACGGAGGATAATCTCCTGGTATTGGTAACGGTGACCATTCCGGGTGACCTGACCAGAATGAGCGTAAATCTGCAGGGTCCCTTTATTATTAATATTGAAGAACATAAAGGATGCCAGATTATTCTGGACAGCGGCGGATATCCCGTAAAATTCCCCGTCTACGATATCCTGCAGTCCAGAAAGGCGGGTGTATAGCATGTTGGCACTATCCAGGAAGAAAAACGAAGCAATCATTATCAACAATAATGTGGAGGTGACCATTCTCGAGGTAAAGGGAGATCAGGTCAAAATCGGAATCACTGCACCCAGGGAGGTTCCCATTTACCGCAAGGAAGTATATCTGCAGATTCAGGAGGCCAATAAGGAGGCCGTCAACGCCGACGGAATGGAGGCGCTGAAGGAGCTGTTGGGCTGAAATCTGCCGGAGGGGGATACGGAAGAGGCTGCCGGCCCGGGATGTCGGAAGGAAATGTAACCAACGGCAGGGGAAGCGGCATGAAATTTTTAGAAAGTCAGGTTAACTTTTAAGAACTATTTTCCGATAATTAAAATAGACGCAAAGGAATATCAGAAGCAGGATGCCTCTGATGTGCGCAGAAGATACAAGGAGGTGTAGAAGGTGGCAGTAGAACCTATTTCAAGTGTAATGACGTTTCAGGCACAGGGAAGTGTAGTGCAGAAGCCACAGGCTCCCGCAGCGGCGGAGAAGCCGGAAAGCAGCAGCGCCGATACGGCGGCTGTAGAGTATGTAGACAGAACGACGAGCGTGGTGGAGAACTCCAGGGAAAAAGGACAGTCGGACAACAGGGATCAGGGAAATGACCAGCAGGCGTACAATGAGAGAGTGCGCAAGGCGGTGGAATCCCTGAACAGGAAACTGTCCAATTCCGAAGCGGTATTCGGTATCCATGAGGATACCAACCGTGTCACGATCAAAATCGTGGATAAGAATACCAAGGAAGTCATCAAGGAGCTGCCCCCCGAGAAGACCCTGGACATGATCGCCAGAGTCTGGGAGATGGCGGGCATTCTGATTGATGAGAAGAGATAATTCTTCCGCCGCCGGAACGCAAAAGGCAGAAAGGATGGATCAGACATGGCAATGAGATTGAGCGGACTGATGTCCGGCATGGATACGGAGAGTATCGTAAACCAGATAGTGGAAGCCAGAAGGATGAAAGTCACGAAGACGGTAAAGGCGCAGAAATCCTTGGGATTTAAGCAGGAAACCTGGAAATCCCTGAATTCTCAGATTTTGAAGCTCTATGACGGAGCTTTGAGCAATATGCGCTTTACCAGCTCTTTTATCAAGAAGACTACAAAGGTGTCCAACAGCAGCGTCGCATCCGTAATCACCGGCGAGGGCGCCATGAACAGCGTACAGCAGCTGGAAGTGAAGGAGCTGGCAAAGGGCGGATATCTGACGGGAGGAAAGCTGGAGCTGGTTCCGGGGGCGGAGAGCGAGAAAATCACCGGAGATACCAAGCTCAGAGAGGTGGGCTTTGACCTGGCACTGCCCAATAAAGGAACGATAAAGGTGAGGGTAAACGGCGAGGAGAAGAGCATCACCGTAAACAGGGCTACGACTTTGGACGAATTTGTCGCTGAGCTGAGAAAGACCGGAGTCAACGCGAATCTTGACACGAACAACGGCAGAATTTATGTTTCCGCCAGTTCCACGGGCAAGGAGAATGACTTTGAGATTTTGGGCGGGGACGCCAATGGGTGGAAGGCTCTGAATTTCCTGGGATTACATGATACCGAACACACTGCCGCAGCCATTGCAGGCGAGAGAAAAAGCGCCATAGAGAGTCTGAAGGGGCTTGCTTCGGTACCGAATTCCAAGTTAAAGGAAAGACTGGCGGCGGCCGGGATTGATTTGGACACCTGGGATCTGGATAAGCTGGACGAAAAACTGGACGACGATACGGTGGCAGCCATCAACAAGGCCGTAATCGATGAAATGAATTCACTTGACGCAAGCTCCAACGAGAGAGCGAAGCTGGCGAAGTGGCGTGATAATTTCAATGCAACCGAGGAGATAAAGGCGGCTTATGACCAGGTGGATCATTCCGGTGCGAACAGTGCCAAGAAACTGGAAGGCTCCGATGCGGTGATCACCTTAAACGGTCTGGAGTATACTTCTTCCAGGAATACCTTTGAGATCAACGGATTGACCATAACGGCCGCTGATAAGGGTACCGCCACCATCACCACCGAGGACGATACCGACGGCATCTATGATATGATCAAGAACTTCTTCAAGGAGTACAATGCGCTGATCAATCAGATGGATAAGCTCTACAATGCGGAGTCGGCTTCCGAGTATGAGCCCCTTACCGACGAGGAAAAGGAGGCCATGTCCGACAGCGCCGTGGAGCAGTGGGAGACAAAGATCAAGGATTCCATTCTCCGCAGGGATTCCACTTTGGGCACCTTTTCCAGCGCTATCAAGCAGATCATGATGCAGGGAGTGGAAGTGGGCGGCAAAACTATGTACCTTTCCAACTTCGGCATCGAGACTTTGAGCTATTTTAATTCTGCCGCAAATGAGAAGAATGCTTATCACATTGACGGAGACAGCGACGACAGCAATACGGCCGGCAACGCTGATAAGCTGAAATCCATGATTGCCTCGGATCCTGACACGGTAGTGGAGTTCTTTACCAGCCTGTCCAAGACTCTTCACGGGAAAATGACGGAACTGATGGGGCCCACAGAGTACAGCTCCGCTTTTACTGCATACGACGACAAGAAGATGCAGGAAGAATATGACGATTACAAGGTAAAAATCAAGGATTTGGAAAAGAAGCTTGCACAATATGAAGATCAGTGGTATGCTAAATTTGCAGCAATGGAGACGGCAATGGCAAAGATGCAGAGCAATGCCAGCGCTGTGACATCTTTACTGGGCGGCTGATGATGGAACTGCCCGGTGAGAGCAAAGGTGATGAAAGGCAGGATGCAATATGGCATTACCCAATGCGTACGGGCAGTACAACAATAGCAAAATCATGACGGCCTCCTCGGCGGAGCTGACTCTGATGCTTTATGAAGGCGCCATCAAATTCTGTAATATAGCGATTGTGGCGGTAGAGCACGGAGATATTCAGAAAGCACATGACAATATCCAGAAGACGGAGCGAATCGTCGATTATTTCCGTCAGACACTGGATATGTCCTATCCGGTGGCAGAAGACTTTGAACGCGTTTATTCCTACCTGAGCCGAAGGCTTGTCGAGGCGAATATCAAGAAGGACAAAGAGATCCTGGAAGAAGTAAATACGCATCTGCGTTCCATGCGGGATAACTGGAAAGAGGTCATGAAGAAAAGTAAGGAGCAGGGCAAATGACGGAGAATTATCTGGCTCTTTTGGAAGAAAGCCTGAAACGGAAGCTGCAGGTCATGGCAGAGATTCAGGATTATAATCTGCGCCAACAGGAGATTTTTCAGGCCGATAAGGTGGATGTGGATAAGTTTGACGGATATGTAGCCGAAAAGGGGGCTTTGATTGATAAGCTGAATGCACTGGACAATGGCTTTGAGAAACTGTATGCCAGAGCATCCGAAGAATTAAAGGACAATCGCCACAAATACGGAGAACAGATAAAGAATCTGCAGAATCTGGTAGCGAAGGTCATGGAGACCAGTGTAACCATTCAGGCTCAGGAGGCCCGAAACAAAAAGCTTATAGAGAATTATTTCCAAAAGGAAAAGGAAGGGATCCGCATGGGGCGGAAGACTTCCAAGGCGGCGGTGGATTATTATAGGAATATGAACAAATCCTCCGTAGTGATGCCTCTGTTTATGGACAGTAAGAAATGAATTGTATCAGCAGAAGATGAACGAAAGGGACTATCGGGAAATTTCTCGATAGTCTTTTTTGTGCTGATTTCCTTTCAGAGGCATTTCCTGCAGGACTATGAAACAGAAAATGATAGCAGGAGATATATTTGTGGTATGAAATAAAGAAAATTTTTAAAATAGGTGTAAAGTATTTCACGGAAGCACCGATATATAAAATGTAACGGCAAGACTGTATCGCTTCCGCGCAAAGTGATGCATGCCAGAAGAGGTAATAACCGGAGGGCTTTCCTAGGAACCTGAAGGATATTATAAAATTGAATAAAGAAAGACATGGATAAAAGGATTTATTCATGTAGCAAAACCGGCAAAGTATATGCCGGCAAAACAAGGAGGTAAGTTATGGTAGTACAACACAATTTAACAGCAATGAACTCCAACAGAATGCTTGGCCTGACCACAAAGACTCAGGCAAAGTCCACTGAGAAGCTGTCTTCCGGTTACAAGATCAACCGTGCAGCTGATGACGCAGCAGGCCTGTCCATCAGTGAGAAGATGAGAAAGCAGATCAGAGGTCTTACACAGGCTTCCCTGAATGCACAGGATGGTATCTCTGCAGTGCAGACCGCAGAAGGTGCTCTGAATGAAGTTCAGGATATGCTTCAGAGAATGAACGAGCTGGCAGTTAAGGCAGCCAACGGCACCAACAGTGAGACTGACCGTACCTATATCCAGAACGAGATCGATCAGCTGACCACTGAAATTGACCGTGTTGCCGAGACCACCAAGTTCAACGAGTCCTATCTGCTGAAGGGTGACTCCAGCGTGGCTAAGGGATATACCTACAGCTATGCCAAGTTTGCGACCGCAAGCGCTCAGACAGCAGCGGCGACGTTTGTTTCCGACAATGTTACCGGCATCGGCGTATCCGTTACCTTTACATCTGCAGGCCTGGCTACGATGGATTCTCAGAACGAGCTGGCGAAGGCCATGAAGAGCTCCGGTATCGCCATCACCGCAGGAAGCACATATTCCAGCGGCACTGTTTCTACCACTTATTCACTGGTACTGAACGGTGCGGCAGCAGATAAGTTCACTGTTGTCAGCACTTCCACCACCGGACAGTTCGTGATTCAGGATGTAAACGGCAATAAGCTGGCGACTGTTACCGCAACAGGCTATACCTATACGGCAACTTCTTCCACATCCTTCACCAACACGGTGAACTTTAACGCCACCGATATCAAGGCGGCAATCTCTGCCAGCGCAAGGGCTACTTACTATGACAGAGACGGAAATGCTATTTCCCAGAACGCTCTGAGCAATTACTTTGCTGTAAACAGCAGCGGAAGCACTGTGGCAATTCCTGGAGCACGTCAGGTATACGATGCCGTAGGAAATGTTACAAAGCTGAATGCATCTGAAGTAGCTAAGGTTCAGGACGTAACCGGCGCATTGAGACTCAGCCTGCACGTAGGTGCGGATGCGACCAACAACAACCAGATCACGATGAATCTGGAGACCATGACCGCGAAGGGCCTGGGCGTAAACGGCCTGAGAGTTGACGGTGTAAACGATACGAAGGCAAGAGAAGCAATCGACACCATCAAAGAGGCTCTGCAGAAGGTTTCCACTCAGCGTTCTGCACTTGGTGCAATCCAGAACAGACTGGAGCATACGATCAACAACCTGGATAACGTTGTTGAGAATACCACCAGCGCAGAAGCGTCCATCCGTGATACCGATATGGCTTCCGAGATGGTTACCTACTCCAACAACCAGATCCTGTCTCAGGCAGGTCAGGCAATGCTGGCACAGGCTAACCAGAGCAACCAGGGTGTTCTGTCCCTGCTTGGTTAATCGGAAACGACTAGTATTCGGTTTCATTGCAAAACGACTAATCGGCAGCCCCACGGGCTGCCGATTTTTTAAAGGAAAGAGTAGGAAAATGGCGCAGAAAAAGATACAGGACAATAAGGTAGTACTTTCCATCTCATTGCTGGTATCCAACAGGATAGATACCATACGAAAGTGCATGGAATCCATAAAGCCGATTCTCCAGGAACTCCCCAGCGAGCTGATTGCGGTGGACACCGTGGAAGAGGGGAAGAGCGATGGTTCCATAGAGGTGGTCAGGGAATATACGGAGAAGATTATACCATTTACGTGGTGCGGCGATTTTTCGGCTGCGCGTAATGCCGGGCTGGACAGGGCACGGGGGCAATGGTTTTTATATATAGATGACGACGAGTGGTTTGAGGATGTGTCTCCCATCATTGACTTTTTTAAGAGCGGGGAGTACAGAAAGTATAATTCCGCCAGCTACATGGTTCGGAATTATACGAATCTGGAGGGCACCAACTGGGTGGAGACCATGGCGGGCAGGATGTTCCCCATAAAAAAGAATGAACGCTTTGTGGGGAAGGTTCACGAGATGGTGCCTGCTTATGCGCCGGAATGTATGCTTTCCTGTTATGTACACCACTATGGCTATGTCTTCCGCAACGAGGCGGAAAAGGCGAAGCATATTGAAAGAAACCTGGCCATGCTGCTGGAAGAGTACAAAGAAGATAAGGGAAACCACCGGACGGCCGCTCACCTGATACAGGAATACGAAGGCAGCGGCAGATACAGGGAAAGTCTGGAGATCATCCGTGAGAGCGCTCCCATATCCACATATACATTGGATCACCGGTTCTGGCATTATCTGAAGGTGCATGAGGTTCTGGACAGCCTTGCGCTGAAAGAGCTTGACAGAGCTTATGAGAGCGGCGCCGCCTATCTGCAGGGAGACGACCTGCTGCTGGGGGCCCAGATTGCCATTGGCGTGCTCATGGTGGAATTATGCGATATGCGGGGAGAAAACGCAGAGGGCATGCGCTATCTGAAACGCTATCTGGAACAGATTGAGGAGCTGGAGCACTGCAAGGACAAGCATCTGCGGACCGTTCTGGATATAGGCCAGCTGTGGAGTGAGAGAAATATCAGGACAGCCTATGCCAGGGGAGTGAACCTGGCCTACCGCATGGGAGATTATGAGGAGGCGGCTTCCTTTATCCAGAAAATAGACTGGCGGGCAGAAGAACTGATCGTAGCGGAAGGAACCGTGGACAATACCTTCCACTACTTTGAAAATGCTCCCTTTGAGCCGTGGATGACGCAGATTATGGAGGCCATGCTGGAGAGGGGCTTTGCAAAGGGGGGCGTTGACCGGGTACTGGCTGCGTGGCCTTCCGGTTCTCCGGAGAGAAAGCGGCTGCTGAGGCTCCTGTCCTCCTGCAAGACGCCCAGCGTACAGGTATCCATGTACAGAGCGGAGTACGCCACGCTGACGACGGATGCGGAGCTTTTACGGCAGGCGTTGCAGGAGCTGGCGGATAATCCGGACGGAAATCTGCTGATGCTGAATCACAATACTCTGCAGTTCATGCGCAGTGCCGGGATTGAGGGTGCCCGTTACGTGGAAAAGGTGCCCTTCTATAAATGGGATCTCTGTGTGGGACAGTGGGCCGGCAAAAGGGCGCTGGACACCAGGCGGACGGACTGTTTCCTCTGGAGAGGCATGATGCCCGCGGAACCCCTGTATCTTCTGTATATGGAGGTGGTGCTGGAGGAGGAAGAGATCCGGGCGGACATGGGGAAGTACATGGATTTCATCACAATGCACAGGAACCTGTTGCGTATGGCCCAAAAGACCCATGAATTGTAC
This sequence comes from uncultured Acetatifactor sp., assembly GCA_910589035.1. Taxonomy (GTDB): domain Bacteria; phylum Bacillota; class Clostridia; order Lachnospirales; family Lachnospiraceae; genus Acetatifactor. Next base: position 73,616 of record CAJUSI010000009.1, read on the forward strand.
TCCTGCATCTATCATCCGGACGCTTTTGCAAAGGAAGAGATGTTCACCATCCTGCCCCCCAACGCACAGTTTGCGGTAAAGTACCTTCGGGCTGCGGAATGCCTGGAGGAGGGAGACGGGAAGAGCTTCGCTTCTCTGGTCAGGGAGGCGGGCATCTGTGATGTGTCCAAGGGAGACACATGCAGGAAGCTCCTGGAAATGTATCAGAAGCACTCTGCCGCAGAGAGCCAGAGCGCGCAGACGGAGCTGGCAGTGCTGATCCGGAGGCTGAAAGGCAAGGCGGAAGAGCTGTGGGAGAGCGGCCGGGAAGAGGAGGCTGTCGCCATTGTAAGGCAGATACTGCAGGTTCAGCCGGATGAGGAGCTGGCAGCCCAATATCATATAACCAATTCTATTGGAGATTGAGAGCAGGGAGGCCCATTCTCTTTCAATATTACAACCATTGTTACAGGAAAATTCTGCCCCAATTCTGTGTGGAATCGGGGCAGGGTTCTGTGGGAAAAATTACATTTGCTTGACATGATTCCCGGAGGAAAGTATAATAATTCCTGTAAAGTGTGATAATATAAATTTCGTAAATTCCAATATGTCTTATTATATAAATGCTGTTTGATAAACGGTGCAGGTATGCGCACAAATTTTTGGTAATACATAAGGATGAAAGACATTTCCAAGGAGGATTTTCAGCAATGAAGGCAATTATACTGGCGGCGGGAAGGGGAACCCGGATTGCGAGAAATGTGGAGCAGGTCCCGAAATCCACACTGCCCATAGACGGAGTGCCCTTGATCCGCCGATCTGTAAAACTGCTGCAGGAACAGGGGTTGGAGTGCGTGGTGTGTACGGGATTTAAGGAAGATAAGATAAAAGAGGCGCTTTCAGGCCTGGACAATATCACCTATTGTTACAACCCGTTTTATGACATCACCAACAGCATTGCCAGCATCTGGTTCGCGCGGAGCGAATTGGACGATGATATACTGGTGATGAATGCAGATGTATATTTTTCTAAGGAGATTCTGGAACAGCTGATAGAGGATGAGCGCAATCCGGTTATGGCTATAGACTATTCGCGTACTACGGAGGGCGATTATTTCTTTTACACCAGTATGGATGGAAGGATAGAGAAATACGGGAAGGGACTGCCCATAGAACAGCGGAGCTGCGAGTATGTGGGTATGGCGAAGATAGGAAAGAGCTTTCTTCCCAAATTTGTCGGGCGTTTGAATGAATTGATTGGCAGCCAGCGGCACAACTTTTGGTGGGAGAACATCCTTTATTCTTTTACGGATAAGAAGGAGGAAAATATCTACACGGTGGATGTGGACGGGCGTTTTTGGGCGGAGATCGATTATTTTGACGATTACGCCAGGATTATTGACTATGTCTCCAGACAGGGATGAGACGGAAGGAAGACAGGGTGCAATGGGCATAAGCCGGGCGCCGACGAGCGGGGAGAGGATATGAAGAAGCGGATCAGGGAGCAGCTCTTGGAGATCATGAGTGATTTGAGACAGACTGCAGGGGGGCTGGATGAAATTCTGGCAGGTTACGGTTTGGAAGAATCCCTGGATCTGCTGGCGCAGATGCAGGAACTGGTTCTGGAAGCGGGGAATACTATTGAGAAATCGGAAGGGGCGGAATCGGGGATCATAAGAAAGCTGGAGGAGGCCTGCGAGCTGATCTACCAGATAAGCTGTTCCCTGGAGGAGGCAGGTCAGGAGGAACCGACAGAAGAGCGAGAGGAGCCGGTGGAAGAGCGAGAAGAATTGCAGGCAGGATCAGAGGAGCAGGCAGAAGATCGAAGGGAGCTGCTGCGGAAGCTGGAGCGGCTCTTTGCAGAGGCCGGCCAGGAGATAGAGAGGAAAATTCCTGCGGGGAAGGAGGTCCTGTTCCTGCCCTATCAGGTGTCTATGTGGGATGCACTGGAGAGCGTGTGGATGGCGGCAAAGGAAGATCCCGACACGGACTGCTATGTGGTGCCGATTCCCTATTATGATCTGAGGCCGGACGATTCCCTGGGAGAATTGCACTATGACGGCTATCAATATCCTCATTATGTGCCTGTGGTACACTATACGGAGTATTCCATAGAGGAGCGGAAGCCGGATATGATATTTATTCACAATCCCTATGACGAATGCAACCGGGTGACCCGAATACCGGAGCAGTACTATGCGAAAAATATCCAGAAATATACGAAGATGCTGGTATATATACCATATTTTGTAAGCGAGGAAGAGGGACCGGCCGATCATCAGTGCTATCAGCCGGGGGTGCTGTATGCGGATCGGGTGGTGGTTCAGCCGGGTCGTGTGTATGAGAAATACTGCAGAGTGTATACCCATGTGATGAAGCAGAACGGCTGGGAGAAATATCTGGTTCCGGCGAGAGAGAAGTTCCTGCCGCTTGGCTCTCCCAAAGTCGACAAGCTGATGAATATGAATGTGGAAATAGAATATCTGCCGGAGAGCTGGAGGAAAATTATCTTAAAGCCCGACGGGAGCCGGAAGAAGGTGATATTCTATAATCTGTCCATCGGCTCGCTGCTGCAGAACAGAGAGCAGATGCTGAGGAAAATAGACAATGTATTTCAGTTTTTCAGGGAGAGGAAGGAAGAATGCGTTCTGTTGTGGAGGCCACATCCTCTGCTGATGGGAACGCTGGGTTCCATGGTTCCCTGGCTGAGGGACGAATATCTGCGGAAAGTGAACCAATTCAAGGCTGAGGGCTGGGGGATTTATGACGAGACGCCCGACCCCAATCTGGGCATGGCGCTGTCGGACGGATATTACGGGGATGAGAGCAGCCTGCTGACATTATACCGCGAGACGGGAAAGCCTATACTGCTGCAGGATGTGAATGTTCTGGACTGAATCGTGTGCGGATTGCTCAGGCTGAATTGGAATAGGATGTTCGAAATACAACGACAATGCGATAGGAATATGGGACATGTTGAAGGAAAATTTGGTACCGTTGACAAAGAATAAAATGGCTGCCGATATGCAGAAGGTGGTAAAGCGTTTGTTGGCAACGGGAGAAGCTTTTGCAATATGGGGGGCAGGAAACACGGGGCGGAGTGCAAGGGAATATTTGAAAGAATGTTCTGGAGGATATCTGGCACCCAAATATATTGTGGACAATAATCCGTCCTTGTGGAATAAGGGAAGAGTGATTGCCCCCAGCCAGTTTTTTGGGTTGGAAAATCCGCCCGCTATTCTCTTTATATGTTCTTATGTGGCAGATCAGATTGCTCAACAGGTAAAGAGAGCGGGGTATGCGGGAGAAGTGGTGATTTTCAGCACATTGCTGTTGCTTGATAATCAAAAAAGATGGGAGTTTTATGAGAAGAATATGCCCGCTATAGAGACGGTATATGACATGCTGGCAGATGATAAATCTAAAAAGACACTGGAGGGGTTCCTGAACAGTATTAGAAGCGGAGATGTTACTTACCTGGAAAAGATAAACGGAGACAGCTCAGAAAAGTTGCTTGATCCCTTAATTCTGCAATATACGGAGGGAGAGGTTTTCGCAGATATTGGAGCATTTACGGGAGATACGATTTTAAAATTTCTGGAATTGACCGGCGGGAAATATAAAAGGATAACAGGCTTTGAGATGGACAGCCAAAATTATAGTATCTTACGGCAGACGATAGAGGAAAAGGAGAATATCTCATTAAAAAACGTTGCTGTGGGGGACAGGAGTGGTCAAACCTGCTATATATCAGGACATTCGGAAAGCAGTGTACTGTCGGAGCAAGGCGATTGCGGGATAGAAATGATTGCATTGGATGATCTGCCGGAAATGCGGGATGTGTCTTTTATGAAGGTGTCCGCTAACGGGATGGATTTGAAAGTCTTGAAAGGTGCGGAGAGACTGATACGGGAGAATGCGCCCAAACTGGCAATATATGCCAGCGGGGAATTGCTGTGGAAGATTCCCCAATATATTAAGGAAATTGTCCCGGGATATGAGCTGTATTATCGCCATTATGGCTACGGACAGCAGGCTATGATCTGTTATGCGGTTCTGCCGGCAAAGAAGAGTATATGACAGAATGCTGGATGGAGAACAATGATATGAGACGAATAGGGATTTTTGTGTTCTATGATGGAAAAGGAACAGTGGATGAGTATAAGATTTATCTATTGAAGAGTCTGCAGCCGTTCTTATCCGATCTGATCATTGTTGTCAATGGTTTTATAGAGAATGCAGGTTTGGAAAAACTGTATGAATATACAGAATATATTTATATAAGAGAAAACAGGGGCAATGACTGTGGCGCATACAAGGAGGTATTAATTAATAAATATAAGGAAATAGAATGGCTACAATACGATGAAATCATTTTATTTAATGACACATTTTATGGGCCGATAATTCCCTGGGAAAATATTTTTAATGAGATGTCTAGTGAAAAACTGGACTTCTGGGGGCTGAGCAGGAAAAAGGGCGGAACAATGATCGACGGGACAGTTATAGCAAATCACATTCAGTCTTTTTTTCTGGTGATCGGCAGGAGCATGTTCTGCACTCCGCAATGGATTCGATTCTGGGAGGAACTGGAGTACCCGAATTCATACTGGGATACAGTAAAAAACTTTGAAATTCGTTTTACCCAATTTTTTGCAGAGTGTGGTTTCCGGTTTTCATCATGGCTAGATCAAAACGGCGGCGGGCAATATATGGAAGACGGAATGGACAGTCCCTATATTGCGTTCGCTTATGACATCGTTGCGCAGTGCAGTTTCCCTGTTGTCAAATATCGGGCCCTGTCCCTTACAAATTATAGAAATGCCAGTTTATTGCTGAATTATATCCGGAAGGATACAGATTATGATGAGAAATTAATTTCGCGGCATCTGGAACGTATGGAGAAGGAAAACAGATTAAAACCGTTTGGCATAGCACAACTGGAAGATTTTGTCGCCACACATCAAAAAATATATATATTCGGACATGGTCAATATGGCAGGGGGCTGGCGGATTACTTTGAGGCGAGAGGCTGGAGGATGAGCGGCTTCGTGGTATCAAATCCGGAAAATGAGGAAGAAATAGGACTGGAGAATGCCCATATTGAGAGAAGCGACGGAATAGTAGTTGCATTGGCGGAAAAATTTGTAAGGGAAGTGCGAACTAAATTAGAGGAGCGATTTGAAGCAAAGAATCTGCTTTTTCCGCGGCTGTAATAAGCGTGAAGAGATTTGAAGCATTGCCTTTTGAGAGAAGAATCAGGATAAGATCAGATGAATCGACTTGGAATTTTTGTGTTTTATGACAGAGACGGAATTGTAGATACGTATGTAGAGTATCTTTTGGCGACGCTGAAAAAACACCTGGGAAAATTAGCGGTGGTATGCAATGGCAATCTGTCTTGCGAAGGAATGGAGCGGCTGGAGAGATATGCAGATTGTATCTATACTCGGGAGAATACCGGTTATGACGCCATGGCATATAAGCTGGCCATGACAGAGTACATAGGGTGGGAAGAGATGGGGCAGTATGATGAAATACTGCTGCTGAATGACACTTTTTACGGACCGCTTTATCCCTGGGCTGAGATTTTTGAGCGGATGGATAAAAAAGCATGTGACTTCTGGGGGATCACCTGCCAGAGGGAGTGCAGGGATTATTATTCCGGAGAAAAGGTTTCATCCTACATTCAGTCATATTTTATGGCCTTTCGCAGAGAGATGCTTGCGGACGCGGCGTTTCAGAAGTACTGGAATGAATTCGATTCCACAGACTGGATTTTTTCGGATGTGCTGAATAAGCATGAAAAAATCTTTACCCGGACAATGGAACAGGCGGGTTTTTCCTGGGACACTTATGTGCATGCCGGAGAATATGAATCAGACAGACCAGAGGACAATTTTATACAATACTATTATATTTCCTACCAGCTGATAAAAGATTACAGATGCCCGGTGATCAAGAAGAAAAATTTTGTGACAAAGCGACTCATAGGAAATCCGGGAGAGATCGGAAACGATACGGCAAAGGCCCTTGCCTGGATAACGAAGAACACGGAATATGACGTGGATATGATCTGGCAGAATTTACTGCGGTTATATGACATGAGGGAACTTCGCAAAACATTGAACCTGAGTTATGTGATCCCGGAATCGCCCTCGGAAGATTTGAGGGAAACGACAGGGGAAACAGAGACAACTGCGTATGTCTGGATAAAGGGAGCGGCTTCCGGGCAGCAGGAGATCTATATTCGGACGTTGAGAGAATACATGGAAGTCTGTGACGGCAGAGAGACGGCAGAGACAGACTGCGGGGAATATGTTCTCTTATTGCTCGGCGGAGAGGAACAGGATGCAGGCACAATGCTGCGTAAGTTTTCTGCCACAGAAGAACAATGGGGAAATCTGGCGGGAAATCGCAGTCACACCAATCATATTATCACCCTGTTCCTTCAACACAGAAAATTGGGAGTCCTGCTTGCGCCCTGCGGAATACACGGGGCAGATTTTGGGAGAGGGGATGCATGGAGACTGAACGGATGTATGGCACTCTGGTGCCGCAGGAAAATATTTCAGAGCATGCAGCGGCGCCTGAACGAGAGGGAGGCAGCCCGCTTTCCGGCAGCGGAAGAGCTGCGAATGGAATTTATGAAAACAGCGCAGCGGCTGGGATATTACACGGCGGACGGCATGAGGGCTGAATATGCTTCCATGGCTTACAATAATATGGCGGAGATGCTGTCCCGGATAGAAGAACATGCGAAGAACAGATATCGATTTGACGATTTTGGAAGCTATCTGGAAGGAGACATGCTTTTATTCTGCAAGGGATACCCGGAAATATATGTGTATGGCGCCGGGGAAAACGGGTGTCGTGCAGGCAGGCTGATCGAGGCTGGCGGACATAAGTTTGCAGGATTCATCATATCGGATGATCAGCCCCAAATGACAGAAAAATATGGTTTCCCCGTATTTCATCTGTCGAAGGTGGAGAGAGAGTCCGCGCAGGCGGGGATTGTAATTTCAGTGTCCAACAGAAAGGCGCAGGCAGAAATTCTGGGGCAATTACATCAGCATGGTTGGGAACATATTTATCTGTTGTAATCCAGGAAGGATATGAGTAAGAAAATGGCGGTCGGAGGAAAGCATATGAGCGAAGTCTTAAAACTTACGCCACAGGAATTGCGGACACTACAGCTGATAGAGCTGGAAATGATTGTGGAGGTGGACCGCATCTGCAGAAAGAACCATATACAGTACACTCTGGACGGAGGCACTCTGCTGGGCGCGGTTCGGCATAAGGGCTTTATTCCATGGGACGATGATGCCGATATTGTCTTCTCAAGGCACGAATACGCAAGATTTTACCGCGCCTGTAAAAAAGATCTGGACACCGAACGCTTCTTCCTTCAAGAATACCGGACGGACCCGGGATACCGCTGGGGCTATGCGAAAATGCGCAGGAAGGGAACAGAGTTTGTGCGGGCGGGACAGGAGCACATGAGGTATAGGACGGGTGTCTGCATTGATCTCTTTCCTCTGGACAATGTCCCGGATAATGCGGTTCTTCGCAGGGGTTATTATGGAATAAATTACTGTCTCCGCAAAATACTGTACTCTGAGCTGGGGATGAAAGCGGCGCCCACCGCATTTCTCCGCGCCTGGTACAGGCTTCTCTACCGCATTCCGAGGGATAGAGTCTTTGCTGTCCGCAATCGTCTTGCGGCTCTGGCAAACAGAAAGCCCACGGAGCTTGTGTGCCATACCATGCATCCTAACCCGGGACCGGAGTGTAAATACGGGATGCCTGCCGGCTGTTATGCGGAATACCGTGAGTATGAGTTTGAGGGAATGATGTTTCAGGGGCTGGCCGATTATGATAATTTCCTGCGTCTGTCCTACGGGAACTATATGCAGTTTCCTCCGGAGGAGAAACGCAAAGGCCCTGGGGAGGCCAGCGGGATCAGACTGATTCCGATCACGCTGGAAGAGATCCGGGACCGCTATAACAGGGAGAATCTGAGACAGGGAAGTTGAGGGCAGAAGCATGAATGTCGCTGTAATTTTCGCCGGCGGCGTCGGAAAACGTATGAACAGCAGAGTAAAGCCCAAGCAGTTTTTGGATATGTGGGGAAAACCCATTATCATATATACGCTTGAGGTTTTTGAGAGGCACGATGAGATAGACGCCATTGTGATTGCCTGCGTGCCGGAGTGGATAGAGTATCTGAAACTGCTGATAACGCAATACCAGATCACAAAAGTGAGAGAGATCGTACCCGGAGGGCAGACAGGACAGCTGTCCATTTATCATGGACTGAGGGCTGCTCAGAACCTGCAGGCGGCTGCCGCGGAAGGGGCAGACAGGATTGTGCTGATCCATGACGGAGTGAGACCGCTGATTGATGAGAAGACTATAACGGAGAATATTCAAAGCGTAAAAAAACACGGCTCGGCGATCACAACGGTACCTGTTCAGGAGACGATTCTGGTTGTGGACAGGGAAAATGAAATTGTGGAAGTGCCGGAAAGGGTAAATTCCAGGATGGCGAGAGCTCCTCAGAGCTTCTATCTGCGAGATGTGCTGGAGGCCCATGAAAGCGCATTGAGGGAGGGACGGACGGACTATATCGACTCCTGCACATTGATGCAGCATTACGGCTATCGAATGTATCTGGTGGACGGACCGAAAGAAAACATTAAAATTACTACTCCCGAAGATTTTTACACGATGAGAGCGCTGCTGGATGCCAGGGAGAATTCTCAGATATATGGCATGGAGGGGACGGGAGACGTTATATGCCAGGGATTCCGTGAATAAATACACTGTGTGATTCGGGCACGAGAGATGCTTTAAGCCGCATGAGAAAGATCGGCGTTAAGACGGAGAGGAATATACCGGTATATGAGAGTTATTATATATGGCCTTGGAAGAAGATATTATAATTTGTTTGACTGGCACGAATATGTGGATCTGGGCATGATAAAAAATGAGATAGAAGTGGTTGGACTGTCTGATGGAAACCCTGAACTATGGGGGAGAAGAATCCAATACAATGGAAATCCGCTTCCGGTAAAAAATATAAAAGAGTATTCGGAAAACGACTATGACGGAATTATGGTTACATCGAAGGACTTCTATGAGGAAATTCGCCGTGACCTGGTTCAGCAGGGATGCACAGGAGAGAAAATCTGTCTGATTGACGACTTTTTCGAGCCGTATCTCGAGCTGATCAGCAGTGAAAAGCACACATTGCTGCTGGAACAGTGGACAGAGCTCCGGGAGTCGGAGAACGAAGCCGCCTTTTTCCTCCGGGCAGGAAAATACAGAGACGTGGCAGTTTATGGGTCTGGACCATTGGCAGAGCATTTCATGGGTATATGCAGGCAGGCGGGCATTCGACTTTGTTATCTGATTGAGGGAGAGACGAAAGGACAAGGGAGCGGCTTGCCGGTATATAAGGCCGGCGACAGACTGCCTGAGGCGGACATTATTGTTGTCGCCACAACCGAAAACTATATGCAGATTGAGAAAGAAATCTGTCGGAATAATCATATTGAAGTAATTTCAATACAGGAAATGACCTATAAGACATTGAAAAATGTAAAAAAGGAATCCTAATATGCGAAATTTAATTTTGATGCATCTGGAAAGCTTAAATTTTGTGAATTATCGAGTGAACCGGGATAAGTTCCCCAACTTATCCTTCTGGGAGAAAAGATCGCTGTCTTTTGCCAACTATTTTTCCACAGCCACATCCACCCTGATGGTACTTGGAGACTTAATGTACGGCGGCATGCAGCAGTATGAGATGTGCAGTTATCTCAATTATATACCGGAAAAATATTGCTATCAGAATTCCCTGTTTGACTGTCTGGAAAGCAGGGGATATGTGACTGAGGTTTTGTGCTATCCGGATGACGAAGACTTTGAAGGCGGCAAAAAACGCCATATCGCCGGGTTCCAAAGTGAAATGAAAGCATTTCAGCAATACGAGGACTATCTGCGCGAGGCGGAACGGGTTATGGACACAGGGAAACCGTTCGCGATGCTGCTGGTTGATGTGATCAGCAATGTGGCGGTAAATTACCGGATTCCCAACGGGAGATGTGAAAGCGGACTGGACAGGAGAAGACGGGGATATCAGTATATGGATGCCTGCGCAGGCAGAATATTTGATTTATTGGAGGAAAAGAACCTGGCAGATAATACAACCATTATCTTCTACGGGGATCACGGAGACGAATACTTTGCACATGGGAATCATAAAGGATTGACACATGCGATCGAGCCGTATGCCAGCCTGGTGCATACGCCCCTGTGGATCTATGACAATCGATTGACCGGAAATAAAAGCTGCAGCGACCTGATAAGTACAATCGACATAAGAGGCATTGCAGAGCGAATGCTGGATATGCCGGAGGAAACATTTTCGTGGAGACAGCTGAACCTTCCGGAAAGGAGACATGTTTTAACGAGAAACGCATATGCCGCCCAGCCGGTGAGAAGCGGTTCCTTTAATAAAGGATATGCGCTGATAGACGGAAGATTCCTGTTCATGGCCAGCAACAATGGCCTGGAAATGTACGATATAGAGATGGATATGCAGTGCCAGAATAATCTCCTGAATTATTTTACTTATGAACAGGGGATACTGCATTTAAATAAAGAATTAAACGAGTCTCTGAACAGCCACTACAGATATATCTTTGATATGGGGACGATCCGGCAGATCCGGCAGAATTTTTATTTTTACCGGGAAGAGCTGTATGAGAAGGTGCTGGAATTATTTTTCGGCGCGGAGTGCGAAGACAGAATAACGGACATAAATTTTGAACAGATACACTATATTTGACAGGATTGCAGGTTCAGGGGACACGGAGAGGGAGAAAATCACACATGGCGGAACATGGCAGGATTTATATCTGGGGAGCGGGCGAATATGGCAGGAAAATTTTGCAGGCAGTGAAAACGCCAAAATACCAGGTCTGCGGATTTGTCGACAATGACCCGGCTAAGCAGGGACAAATGTTTGAAGGCATAAGGATAGTCTCCTCCAGGGAAATTGCAGAGGAGTATGACGCTCTGGTGATCGCCGTCATGCGTTATGAGGCGGTTCTGTATCAACTGAGGCTGGAGGGATATACGGATTTCTCTAAAGTTATTGTAGTATTTGATGAATCACATTGTGACAATCCTGAATATGCACAGATTTTAGACCAGCAAAAGTGGAAAATACTCTTACTGGAAGAAAAGCTGAAAAGACTTGAAAAAGTTGTCAAGGCGAAATTTGATAATCTTGGATATGAGATTATAGATAAATACAACAAAAAAATGTATCAATATCCGAAGATAGGATCTACGGAGGAAGCGATTGACAAGGTTGTGAGGGAAGGATACTCCCTCGTACGCTTTGGGGACGGAGAATTTGAGATAATGGCGGGCAAGGAGCGGGCAGTTTTTCAAAAATATGTGCCTGAGCTTGCCAAAAGAATGCTGGAGGTAATCTCGTCGAAAGAGGAGAAGCTTTTGATCTGTATCGCCGACAATTACGGAAATATCGATGAATATTTAGAAGACGACGCAAACAGCATTCGCTTCTACATGGATGAGGAGACAAGACGCTTCCACATGTCCGTATTGGATAAAAACAGGACATATTACGACGCCTATATGTTTAAGACGTACATTTCGTACAAGAACCGTGAGGACACCTGGAAACGCGTCCGACTGATCAAAACAATATGGGATAACCGGGATGTGGTAATAGTGGAGGGCGACAAAACAAGGGCAGGATATGGAAACGACCTGTTTGACAATGCAAAGTCGCTGCAGAGAATTCTGTGCCCCACACAAAATGCCTTCGATAAGTACGAAGAAATACTGGAGACCGTCCTGAGAGTGGAGAAAAGCCGTCTGATCCTGGCAGTGCTGGGACCTGCGGCAAAGGTTCTGGTATATGACTTGATGAGATACGGCTATCAGGCAGTGGATATAGGACAGATCGACATGGAATACGAGTGGTATCTGGCCGGCGCCAAGGAGAGGGTTCCGATTCCCGGAAAATATGTCTCCCAACTGCCCTCCGCTGAAATTAAAGAGGTGAACGATACAGAATATCTGAGCCAGATTATCGGGCAGATAAAAGCGGACACGGATTAAAACACAATTTCACGAATGCGGGAGAGAAAATGTTAAAAGATGAGTTATTGATTTATATGAAAAAGGTGTACCCGGAAATTCAGGGGATTGCGGTGGAGCCGGGAAAACTTATTTTTGAAGAGAATGTCAGGATGAACTGCTTTTACTGCGGCAAATACGGCAATAACTGGAAATGCCCCCCTAATCTGCCGGACTTGGATTATCCGAAGATGATGAAGGAATATGAAATGGGATTAGCGACAATCCTGTCCATGGACATCACCTCCCAGAGCGATTACAACAAAATCAGAAACGATTCCAGCGTGATTCTTCATAAGTCTCTGCTGGATTTGGAAAAGTGGCTGTATCACCACAACAGCTCAAACGCAATCTCCTTTATCGGAGGCTCCTGTAAATTATGCAAAGGCGGGTGCGGAAAGGAAAAGTGCAACAACCCTTATATGTCCCGGGCGCCGTTGGAGGCAATAGGAGTCAATATAATCAAAAGCATGAAACAATATGGAATTGACATAACATTCCCCACAGAGAAGGCAATAAAACGCGTTGGTCTGCTGCTGTGGCAGGAGCCGTAGAGGGCGGCCAAAATCAGAGCGGAGGAGAGAAAGATGAAATATATATTCCTGGTGGCCGGTAAAGGTTCAAGACTACATCCATTGACATTGGACAATCCCAAATCAATGTTCCGGCTGGATAAAAACACAACCCTGATAGAGCGGATGGTCAGCCTTATAAAAAAGCATGATCCGGACGCAGACATTGTCATTGTGACAGGACACAGACATCAGAGCATAGAACAGAAACTGGAGAATGTCACATTCATCAATAACCCATTTTACGAGGTGACGAACTCCATAGCTTCTCTATGGTTTGCAAGACAACATCTTGAGGCGGAGAATGTAGTTCTCATCGACGGAGATATTGTGATGTCTGAAAAACTGATAGAAGATATTGTATGCAGGTTTACGGATAAAGCCCTTGTCCTAGTAGACAGCTCGATCAATGAAGACGGGGATTACAATGTTCAGGTATCGGATGACCGCGTCCTGGTTATGAGTAAGGAGCTGAACCACTATTTTGGAGAATATGCAGGCGTCACAAAGCTTGACAGAGACAGCTCCCTGTCAATGAAGCGGGAGATTGAAAGCATGGTGGATAACGGATATTATGACCAGTGGTACGAAAATGCCCTGGTGCAAATGATATTCAAAGATGATTTTAACCTGTACTATGCAGATATAGCAGATTATGACTGGACAGAGGTGGATGACGTAAGCGATCTCATACATGCTAAAAATATCCATATGAATGAAAAATGCGCGGAGAAAAATGAGAAACAGAGCAAAAACAGATAAATGAAAAGAACCTTCCAGGTATAAGACGAGGAGGCTGCAGAAGATGTTATACACCAGTGACGTTATGCAGACAGATTTAAAGGAGCTGGCAGAGACAGAATATATCCCCTGGGAAAAACTGAGAAAGAGCACAGTGCTGATCACAGGGGCGAGCGGGATGCTGGCTTACTATGCTGTGTGCATTCTGATGTATCTAAACGAGAAAAACGACGCGGACATTCATGTAATCGCCCTGGTGCGCAGCCGGGAGAAGGCACAGGAGAAATTCACAGGTTTTCTACAGGATGCCCGTTTTATGCTCCTGTGCCAGGATGTCTGCGATGAGATTCAGGCGGCGGGCAGTGTGGACTACATTATCCATGCGGCCGGAGCCGCCAGTCCCCATTTCATTAAGAAGGATCCCCTGGGGATTATCCGGGCGAACACAGAGGGAACTCTGCGAGTGATGGAATTGGCGCGGCAGAAGAGAGCAAAAAGTGTGCTGTACACCTCCACCAGGGAAGTGTACGGAAAGGTAGAGGGAAAGGAATGGATCGGAGAGGATGATATGGGGACACTGGATCCCCTGGACGCCCGCTCATGCTACCCGGAGAGCAAGCGCATGGCAGAACAGATTTTGCGCAGCTGCCACGAAATGTTTGCCACCCCTTTCCAGGTGGTGCGCATTGCCCACGCCTATGGCCCGGGGATGGGGATTGAAAATGATGGGCGCGTAATGTCCGACTTCGTGTCGGACGCGGTGCACGGCAGAAATATTGTTCTTAAGAGCAACGGGATGGCGAAGCGGGCGTTCTGCTATGTGACGGACGCGGTTGCCGCGATGTATCTGGCGATGCTGGCGGAAGAACAGAACCAGGCTTATAATGTGGCCAATGAATCGGAGGCCTATCCCATCCGGGAGGTCGCCCAAATATTGACAGAACTCTTGCCGGAGCGGGGATTATGCCTGGAATATGAGCAGGGGGCGGATCAGAGCGGATACTGCCAATATGAGAGAGTGGGACTGGACACTGCAAAGCTCAGGCGCATGGGATGGAGACCGCAGGTGGCGCTGAGAGAAGGGCTTGGAAGGACACTGAGGAGCTTTGGATGTGAGGGCGATGAGGAGGTTGAGAAATGTATTACATAAACGAGAATATTAAAGATCTGTATCGTGTAAAAGGCCATGAAGAGAGGGGCGGTGTGCTCCGGCTGGATATGAATGAGAACCCGGAGGGGCTGCCAGGAAAATTTTTCGATGCCGTGGCAGCGAAGATAACACCTGAATATCTTGCAAAATATCCTGAAAAGGACAGGCTGATGGAACTTCTGGCGGAACATAACGGATTGGCCCATGAAAACATAACGGTGACTGCCGGATCGGACGAGGCCATGAGACTGATTTTTCAGTGCTTCGGAGAAGCGGGGAAAAAGCTGTTGACAGTAACTCCCACATTTGAGATGTATGATGTCTATTCAAAGATGTTCGGCATGAGACATGAGACAGTGGAGTACCGGGAAGACTTTACCGTCGACCCACAGGATATTCTGAAATCCATAGACGAGGTGACAGGGATTGTCATTTTACTGAACCCCAATAGTCCTATCGGGAGTGTCTATGATGAGAAAGCGGTAAGGACGATTATAGAAAAGGCGGCCTCTGTGGGAGCGGTTGTCGTGGTGGATGAGGCGTACCATTATTTTTATCGGCCCACTTATATGCCTTTGATCAATGAATACGACAATCTGCTGGTGCTGCGCACCTTTTCTAAACTTCTCTCCATGGCGGGACTGAGAATCGGCTATGCGGCAGGGGAAAAAAGGCTGATAGAGTACATAGAGAAGGCGGAATCCACCTTTAACGTAAATACGGTGGCAGTACTGTTTGCCGAAGAAGCGATACAGAATAAGGAACTGATTGAAGAGCTGGCCCGCGTGGAGCGGGAGGGACGGCTTTGGTTGACGGAACAGCTGCAAAATGCCGGATACCGGACTCTGTCTCTGGAAGGAAATTATGTGCTGTTTTATCCCAAAAGAGACTCCGGGGACCTGATTGCGCTGTTGAAGAAAAGGAACATCTGGGTCAGAGATTACGGACGCGGCGTCCTGAAAGGATGGATCCGAGTGTCCACAGGAGCGAGAGTGTGTATGGAGAGATTCTGGGAGGCGCTTCAGGAGTTGGATATAGTTTGACGAACCTGTCTGTGAAGTATAATTCTGAGAGAAAGGTATGGAGTGGGATATATGTATTTGCACACATTGGGAGCCACCCTGGTTGAAGATAAGCTGTATTTTACATCCTGTGATTTTAATGCGCTGTTCTGCATGGACTTGAGAGAGAAAAAAATAGAGTACAAAACATATTTTGCCGCGTTCGCAAAATACAGAGGCGGGTTGTACGCCAGACAAATCCTGTACAGGAATAAAATATATTTTATTCCGCGCTCATGCAATAAGATGGCGATCTATGATATAGAGACAGAGAAGACAGCCTATGTGGAGATAAGGGAGAAGGGAGACGGCCCCATAAGAGACGCCTTTATAGAGGGAAACTATCTGTGGATGCTCTCCGCCGGATATTCTGCCGGCATTTTTAAACTGAGTCTCTCATCCAACAAATATGAAGTGATAAATCTTGACTGGAAGAGAGCGGCCGCCCAAATCGGCTGTCCCGAACAGTCCATATGTCCTCCGGAGGGCAACTCCGTATTTAGCAGCGGAAGACAGCTGGGAAAATACTGGTGGCTGTTTGCGGAGAAACACGGATATCTGATAGCGTACGACTGGCGGGGGAACAAAATCAAAGCCTATTCGTTTGCATCTCTGAAAGACAAATTGACTGCCGGCAACGCACAGGAGAAAGTGTGGATAATTGCCAGAAATGAAAACAGAGTACTGGAATTTGACTACAGGACAGAGACGGAGAAATGGATAGAGATACCGGAGATAAGCCAAATTCCGGGCGATATCATGCGGATCATTGAACAGGACGAGTATCTGCTCTTCGTCAAACAAAAAGGAATGATCTCTGTGAGCAAGAAAGCATATCGGGCAAAATGCTTTCCGTTTCAGAGAGAAAAAAATCTGTTTGAATATGTAGTCTATAAAGGGAAAATGATATTGCTCCCCGCGTCGGGAAGGGGAATGGTCGTATATGATTCAGCGGAGAACAGAATAGAAGAGTATGCCTGTGAGTGGAGTGAAAAGCTAACAGACAGAACCCTGAAGGAAATTTTCGCGGGATGTATAGAGGAGACAGTATGTGAATTAAAAGAATTTGTCCAATTGGACCCCACAGACAATAGAAATAATTTTCAGACAAGCGGCGATAAGATATGGGCTACTTTTTGTGGAGGATAACTGTAAAATGAAAATAATGACGATATTTATTGATATGATTTCCGGAGAAAAACTGAATCTGTGTAACAGTAATGCGGAGCGGACAGAACTTGACGACTTTATCGAAAAATTTGGCGGCACGCTGTACGCGAACTGCTATACGCCGGCGCCAGATACGCCCCGCTCAGCGGGATGTATGTGGACGGGACTGTATCCGAAAGAAAACGGCTGCAAGTATCGGACACGGTACCCCATGTTTTACATGGATGAAGAGAAAGAAAACATATGGAGCGTCTTAAAAAAGCAGAACTACAATATTCAGGCTTTTATGAGAGCGCCGACGCTTGCAACGGGAGTACTTCCGAAATGCGTCGAGGAGAACGTTTATCCGGACGGAAATGATTTGGATGGATTTCTGGATTCCATCAGGCTGCAGGACAATACCTTTATCATGATATACCTGCCGGACTTTCACACCTATCTTGACATTTTTCAGGCGTCGATAGGGGGGGTAAGAAAAGGCGGAGCGTTTGTAAGGAGGCTTTTGGAAAAAATCTTCGGGAAAACCCATTTGGAGGAATACGATCACGTTCTGCTGTTTTCGGACCACGGTTTTCGAATGAAGGGAGAGACACACAGACATCTGCTGGAGGAAGACAGGGTGCAGACTCTGATGCTGTGGAGAAAAAAGGGACAGAGCGCCTTGACGGTAGATGAGAAACTGCGCTCTAATTTAGACGTATTTCCGACAATCTGCGAAATGATAAACTATACGCCGGAAGGCGATATAGACGGAAAGAGCTTATCCGGAGAGGGACACGAATATATTCTGCTGGAAGACCACAAAAATTTCAGCGTGGAACTGGGACAGACAATCGAGCGCTGGGGAGTGCTGTGGAGAGGACATATATACTGGCTGGACTGTGTCGGCTGGGATATGTACGGCGCGCCGGAGAATCACGGCTTTGACCGGGATAAATTTGAAAAGTTAATTGCCGAAAAAATGACAGATTATGTAGAAAATCGCAGAGACTATGAATGTATTCACAGACATGACAACGATACATGGAAAGCGCACACAATGTTCTCGGATGGAACACTGTTATCTGAAGTTGAGAGAGAACAGAAAGAGTGTTCAGAGTGAGAGAGGGAGAGAACAGGGATGAGCAACTGGAAAAAAATATGGGATAAGAAACAGGCGAATCCGGATATTCTGCTGCATGGAACGCAGAGAGAGATTTTTATGGAACTCAAAAAGAGCAACGGCTTCGATGTGATTGACGACGCGGTTTCCTATCAGGCGTTTTATGGGCAATGCCAGGAAATATTGCGGAGCCTGTCCCGGGGGGGCGACCCTGTTGAGAGCATATTCGAGGTTGGCTGTGGAAGCGGAGCCAATCTGTATCTGTATGAACAGGCGGGACTGAAAACGGGAGGAATTGACTATTCTTCCAGTTTAATGGAATGTGCCCGAAAAGTGCTGCGGTCGGAAGAACTGCTATGCGTGGAAGCCAGGGATTTGCCCACGGATAAAAAATATGACGCCGTTTTTTCCAACAGTGTATTCTCCTACTTTGAGGACGAGGCGTATGCGAGACAAGTGTTGGAAAAAATGTATGTAAAGACGAACCACTCCATAGGACTGATAGATATCCACGATATTCAGAAAAAAGAAGCCTTTGAGTCATACCGCAGAAAAAATGTGGAGAATTATGAGGAGAGATACAAAGACCTGCCCAAGTTTTTTTATAAAAAAGAGTTCTTCACAACATTTGCATCAGAACATAATATGGATATCTCTTTTTCGGAATCTGCCGTGGAGGGATATTGGAACAATGATTTTGTATTTTCCTGTTACCTGTATAAAAGAAAGTAGGAATAGAATGACATGGAAGTGAAGAGAAAAATATTGCTGAATCCGGGACCGGCAACCACAACGGACAGCGTTAAGATGGCGCAGATTGTTCCGGATATCTGCCCGAGAGAAAAAGAATTTGCAGGAATGATGAGAGAAATTCGCGAGGATTTGGTGCGCATCGTGCACGGAGACCCGGAGAAATATACGTCTGTGCTGTTCTGCGGTTCCGGGACAATATGTATGGACATATGCCTGAATTCCCTGCTGCCGGAAAACAAAAAGATTTTGGTCATCAACAACGGCGCATATAGCCAGAGGGCGGCAGAAATATGCCGCTACTATAATCTCCCGTTTACTGATCTGCAGTTTAAAGTGGATCAACTGCCGGATTTAAAAGAGATAGAACAGAAACTGCAGGAAGGAGATATTGCGCTGGTTTATGCCACACACAACGAAACCGGAACGGGAATTCTAAATCCCATCCGCGCAATAGGGGAGCTTGCGCACCGGTACGGGGCAATACTCGTGGCGGATACCACCTCCAGCTATGGGATGATTCCCATCCACATAGAAAAAGATAATATAGACTTTTGCATGGCCTCCTCCCAGAAGGGACTGATGGCTATGACAGGCGTTTCCTTTATTATAGGAAACCGGGAATGGATTCGGAAGTCCGGGGAGTACAAGAAACGCTCTTATTACTGTAATCTGTATATGCAGTACGACTTTTTTGAGAGGACGGGGGAGATGCACTTCACGCCGCCGGTGCAGACTGTTTATGCCCTGAAGCAGGCAATTCGCGAATACTTTGCGGAAGGGGAACAGAAGAAATGGGAGCGCCACACACAGGTGTGCGAGGCCATTCACCAGGGGCTGGAGGAGCTGGGGTTTCGGGAAGTGATTCGGAGAGAATGGCAGTCGGGACTGGTGGTTTCAGTAAAATATCCTGCGGATGAGCACTGGAACTTCGAGAAAGTGCACGATTATTGCTATGAGAGAGGATTTACAATATACCCGGGGAAAATAGCGGATGCGGATACATTCCGCCTGTGCGCCCTGGGAGCCATCACGGCGGGAGATATCCGGGATTTCTTTAAGGTTTTCAGGGAAGCGCTGCAAAAGATGCAAATCCGCGTTCCTGCTGTCTATGGGACAGAGGCTTAAAACAAACTGAAAGAAAGCCTGTAAAAGAGCTTTAAAGAAGCCTGAGAAAGAGCCTTAAAAGTCTTAAAAAAGAAGCGGAATGTGACTGAGAACAGACAGTATTTTGTTAGGAGACAACTATGGCAACAGTATATACATGCTTTTGCACGGATGTCATTCATGAGGGGCATCTCAATATTATTCGGAATGCGGCGCGATACGGGGAAGTAATCGTGGGAGTGCTGAGCGATGAGGCGGTGATACGATATGGCCGATTCCCCATCATCGACGTTGAGAAGAGAATGGAGATGGTGCGAAACATCGAGGGCGTCAGCCGCGTTACGGTTCAAAGTGAAATAATGTACGACAATGTCTTTGAAAACCTGAGACCGGACTATATTGTGCACGGAGACAACTGGCTGCGGGGACCGGAGAGCTTTATCCGCCAAAACGTACTGGACAACATTCAGAAATACGGCGGAGAACTGATCGAAGTCCCGTACACATATAGTGACGAAATCAGAAAAATAGACGACACTGTGAAGGAAAAGCTGGCCATGCCGGAATATCGCAGAAAACGGCTGAGACAACTGCTGAAATTATGCCCTGTTGTGAAGGCGATGGAAGTGCACAGCGGATTGACTGGACTGATTGTGGAGAAAACAGTGGTGGAAAATGACAAATCCCTGGATCAATTTGACGCCATGTGGATTTCCAGCCTGTGCGATTCCACGGTAAAAGGGAAACCGGACATTGAACTTGTGGACATGTCCTCACGCATACGCACCATAGACGACGTCATGGACGTCACGACCAAACCGATTATTCTGGACGGAGATACCGGCGGCCTGATCGAACATTTTGTCTATAATGTCAGAACCCTGGAGAGAATCGGGGTATCTGCCGTCATCATAGAGGACAAAAAAGGAATCAAGAGAAATTCACTGTTCGGCACGGAAGTGGAGCAGACGCAGGACTCGATGGAGGACTTCTGCGCGAAGATAAAAGCCGGAAAAGAGGCGCTGCGAACCGGAGAATTTATGATTATCGCCAGAATTGAGAGCCTGATTTTGGAGAAGGGAATGGAGGATGCCCTGAACCGGGCCTCCGCATATGTAAGGGCAGGCGCGGATGCGATCATGATCCACTCGCGGAAGACAGAGCCGGATGAAATTTTTGA
The DNA here is from genome assembly GCA_910589035.1 of uncultured Acetatifactor sp. Taxonomy (GTDB): domain Bacteria; phylum Bacillota; class Clostridia; order Lachnospirales; family Lachnospiraceae; genus Acetatifactor. The sequence continues at coordinate 94,608 of CAJUSI010000009.1, forward strand.
ATTCTGCGACCGATTTCGAGCAGAAGACAGAGAGACTCCCATTGTGGTGGTCCCCACCACATTTCACAGCGTGACGGAGCAGGAGCTGCAGAATCACGGGGTGAATATTGTGATATATGCCAACCAGTTCCTGCGCAGCGCATTTCCCGCCATGCAGCGGACAGCGGATTTGATACTGAGAAACCACCGGGCCCTGGAGGCGGACAGACAATGCATGCCGTTTCGGGACATTATTACACTGATTGATGAGATATAGGAGAGATATGGACAAGGAAATTGCAGTCATTATGGCGGCCGGGCTGGGAAGCCGCATGCTGCCTCTCACAGAGAACACACCTAAGCCATTGATACAGATTCACGGCGTCTCGATGATTGAGACAGTGATCCGCGGCCTGCGCCGGAGAAAAATAGAGGACATTTTTATCGTCGTCGGTTATCTGAAAGAACAATTCCTGCCCCTGTGCCAAAAATACCCGGGAATTGTCCTGATCGAAAATAAGGAATATGCCACCAGGAACAATATTGCCTCCGTCTATGCGGCGAGAAATGTGATGCGGAGCAACAACTGCTTTATATGCGAAGCGGATCTGTATGTGAAGGAACCGGCTGTCTTTTCCGGCGAGCTGCCCCAATCCTGTTATTTCGCCAAGTTTTGCCCGGGATACACAGAGGACTGGATATTTGAGACGGATGAAACGCTTCGCATCCGCCGGATTCGTACCGGGGGGACCGACAAATATAAAATGGCGGGAATCTCTTATTTCACAAAAAAGGATGCGGACAGAATCGCCGATGCCATAGAGAGGGCATATGAGGCGGGCGGAAATGAAAACTGTTTTTGGGATGAGATTGTGGATCGGCAGTTGACGGATCTCAATCTTGTAATCTACCCCATTGAGGAATCGGCAATTCTGGAAATAGACACGGAGAGAGAACTGGACGAAGTGCAGCGTGCGCTGTGAATAGTGGGAGACGCTATGATAAGTGTAATTATTCCTGTATACAACGTGGAGAAATATATAGACCAATGTCTGGAGAGCGTTGTCGGGCAGACTTGCGGGGATCTGGAGATTATCATTATATATGATAATTCTTCGGACGACAGCTATGCGCACTGCCTGGCCTGGAGCCGGAGAGATAAACGCATTCAGCTTATTGTGAATCAAAAAAGAGGAGGGCTCGCGGCAGCCAGAAATCTCGGCGTGTCCAGAGCGACCGGCGAGTATGTCTTATTTGTGGACTCGGACGACTGGCTGGATCCCCGCTATATAGAGATGATGCGGGACATCATCGCCCGCACAGGGGCCGACTTCGTCGCCAGCAGCTCCTATTACGAAGCTACACCGGACAATGTGAGCATCCGCCACGGAATGCCGGAGGGACTGTACCAGACAGAAGAGATGCGGCAGCTCCTTTTATGCGGTGACTTTGTCACAATGTGGAAGAAAATGTATCGAAGAGAATGGTTGCTGGAACACCGGTTGATGCAGCCGGAACTTTTTCATTATGAGGATTGGGGAACCTATCCGTTATTGGTTGCAAGCGCCGGAACCGTTTATGTGTCTGAAGTACCTGGCGTGTATTACAGGCTGGAAAGGGAAGGAAGCTTATCGTTCGACAATGAAACAGATATTTTGACCGATTTTAGGGAAGCGCTGCAGTTTATGTTTGACTATTTGGATAAGCATGAAGCGGAGGCCATGGAAGGGGCAACCGTGAAGTATTATTGCCTCAGAGACTATTATGGGAGGATGCTTACGAATATAAAAAGTAAAAATCTGCAGGCAGGAAAAGTGTTGGAAGATACAAAAAAGCAATTATTGGTTCCAAGATTCGGGGAGTTTGATTTTGCCGCAGTAAATTGTCTGATCATGGGCAGTTTTTCCTTGCGCTGGGAAGTACAAAAGGGATGTCTGATGGACTCCAAAGCGGAGAAGCATTTTTGCTTTTCCAGTTTGATCGCGGCTCTTGCGAAGAAGGGAAATCAGCATATAGTACATGAGAATCCTTTTCGTAAACTGCAAATAGAACAGGAAATGGAGGCAGATTTATTACAGACAATAGAGGAAGCCGATGACAGAACATGGGTTTTTCTTGACTTTATGGAAGAAAGGTTTGACGTGCTGGAACTGGAAGACGGTGTCTACGTGACAGAGAGCGATGCTTATCAGGAATCCAATTTGAAAAATTTGCAGTATGCAAGGAGAATGAAAAGCGGCAGCCCTGAACATATGGCTTTGTGGAAGCAGGCGTGTGAAAAATTTGTGCTGGCTCTGAAAAAACATATCAATCCGGAACGGATTGTCCTGGTGAAGAACAGAATGTCATACGTTTACGGCAACTTCTCTGAAAGGCAGCCATATGATAATGAGCTCAAAATCAAGTCTGTCAATCAGATGCTGGAACGAATGGAAGACTTTTTTATGGAACGCATGCCTGGCATAATGATTGTGGAGAATGACACAAACTATTTATTTACGGATCACCGCTTCCGTATGGGGTGTTGTCCTGAGTACGCAAATAATGCATGGTATATGAAAATTGGTTTGCAGATATTTGAAAAAATATTTCATGAGTGGGAGGAAAAGCAATGAAGTATATGGTAGTGGGAGGGGCCGGCTTTATAGGAAGCCATGTGACAAAGAGCCTGATGGCGGAAGAACGGAATTCACAGATATTTGTCTATGATAATTTCTCATCGGGAAAGAGAGAACATTTGCAGGAAATACTGGACGATAAAAGGCTGCACATTGTGGAAGGGGATATCAAAGACCTGGAACAGTTGACAAAAGCCATGGAGGGAGTGGATATCGTATACAGTCTGGCGTCCAATCCCGATATTTCCAAAGCGATTTCGCAGCCGGATATTGATTTCTGGGAAGGAACCTATCTGATCAACAACGTATTGGAAGCCATGCGAAAAAACAGGGTGAAGAACCTGATTTACGCTTCGGGAAGCGGTGTATACGGGGATGTTGGCGCAACTGTGACGGACGAGGACTTTTCCCCTATGCTGCCTTCCTCTACTTATGGCGCCAGCAAGCTGGCATGCGAGGCGCTGATCTGTTCCTACTGCAAAATGTTTGATATGAACGCGGGAGCTTTTCGGTTTGCGAATGTAGTTGGGCCGAATCAGACCCACGGAGTCGGATATGATTTTTTGCAGAAATTAGAGGATAACCCGAAGCGATTGCAAATACTTGGGGATGGAAGACAAAGTAAATCCTATATCCATATTGAGGATATAGTAAATGCGCTGAGAACTGTGGAAAAAAGGGCGCTGTATGGGTATAACTACTACAATGTGGCTACGCTGGATCATATTACGGTCACTGAGATTGCAGATATCACGGTTAGAATCATGGGACTGCAGAATGTGGAATACCGTTATACCGGCGGAGACAGGGGATGGAAGGGAGATGTCCCGATTGTGCGGCTGAACTCGCAGAAAATCAGAAAACTGGGGTGGGCGAACCGCTATACGACAGAGCAGGCCATCGAGATGTCGGTAACATCAATGTATGAAAATATGAAAAGCAGACAGGGAGAGGTAGATAGATGATTATTGCGAGAAGTCCACTGCGAATTACCCTGGGTGGCGGGGGAACCGATCTAGCATCCTACTACGAAAAAAGAGAGGGCTTCCTGATATCTGCTGCGATAGATAAGTATGTATACATATTGATAAACAGAACCTTCGATCAATCGCTTCTGCTGAAATACTCCAGGCTGGAGCGGGTAAGGGATGCCTCGGAACTACAGCATCCCATTGTACGGGAGGCGCTGAAGCTGGTCGAGTTGACAAACAGTCCTCTTGAGATATGTTCTATGGCGGATATCCCTGCAGGAACAGGCCTGGGCTCCTCCAGCACCTTTACAACGGCATTGCTGAGGGCGCTTCACGGTTACAAAGGAGATTTTGTGGGGAAAAGGCAGCTGGCGGAGGAGGCCTGTGAGATAGAGATCGAACGTTTGGGAGAACCTATCGGTAAGCAGGATCAGTACATTTCAACGTATGGAGGAATTACCTGTATGAGTATTCAGAAGGATGGTTTTGTCCAGGTGGAGCCGCTGAATATGTCGCAGGAGACAATGTACAATCTGGAGGACAACCTGATTCTTTTCTTTACAGGATATTCTCATTCCGCGGGAAATATTCTGGAGGAGCAGGACAAAAAGAGTAAGAAAAATGATGAAGATATGTTGAGGAACCTTGATTTTGTAAAGCAGATGGGGCTGGACAGCAGAAACGCGCTGGAGAAGGGGGACTTAAACAAATTTGCGGAGATTATGAACATTCACTGGGAGTACAAGAAAAAGCGTTCCGGAGGTATGAGCAACCCGAAGATTGACGAATGGTATGAGTATGCGCTGAAGAATGGGGCGTTGGGGGGAAAGCTGATCGGCGCGGGAGGCGGGGGCTTTCTGATGTTCTATGCCAATGACAAGGTGAGACTGAGGAGCGCGTTAAACACCGTCGGACTGGAGGAGGTCCGTTTCCGCTTTGAGAAGGAGGGGGCAAAATTATTGTAGGCATGGATAATGGGATAGATACGGATATTGTGATGGATACACAGGTGGTTGTACTGATGGGGGGATTGGGCACCCGCTTAGGGCTGGCGGATCGCCCGAAGACCATGGCGGACATCGATGGACACCCGTTTTTTGATTATCAATTTAAGCTGCTGAGGCGGTGGAAATTCTATAAGTTCCTGTTTCTGGTGGGATATCAGGCGGATTGCATAGAAGATTATTACGGAGACGGTTCCCGGTGGCAGGTGAACATCCAGTATTCATATGACGGGCCCAACCAGCTGGGGACAGGTGGAGCTCTTAAGAATGCGGAGGGAAAGCTGGAAGAAAATTTTCTGTTGATTTATGGCGACTCTTTTATGGATATCGATTATCAGGAGACTGTATATCGATATTTTATGGAAAGGGCAGCGGGAATGTCCGGGATTATGACGATACTTCGAAATGAAAACCGATATGACAGCAGCAATGTGGAATATCGGGAAGGAAAGCTTCTGCTGTATGATAAGGTTCATACAAACGATAGAATGCAATATATTGATTACGGCGTATCCATGCTGTCAAGATCAATTCTTGCCGATGCGGAGAGGAACAGAAAATTTGAATTGGCAGAGCTTGTGACGGCCCTGTCAAAGAAGGGTAAGCTTGCGGCTCAAGTGGTATCCAAGAGGTTTTATGAGATCGGAAATCCGACATCTTTGCAGGAATTCTGCACTTATGCTCAAAAGCGGTTCCGTGGGAAGAGGCCTGCAATTTTTTTTGACCGCGACGGGGTGATCAATGAGCTTTCTTACAATGATGACATTGAGCAGCTTGATTCCCCCTTTAAACCGGAAGAGTTCGTGTATAAGCCAGGCGTGATAAAGACTTTATTGTCCATTCAAAGGAAAGGATACTATATTTTCATCATTACGAATCAGCCGGCGGCTGCAAAGGGGAAAACTTCTCTTGCCAGACTGTATGATCTGAATACATGGATGATGCAGGACTTACAGGAGAAAGGCGTATCCGTTGAATTTGTGAGCATGTGTCCCCATCATCCCACAGGGGAAAAGAGGACCGGATATCCTTTTTTGGTCAAAGCATGTGGATGCCGGAAGCCTGAGGCCGGGATGGTGACAGACTTAATGCAGGTATACAACATTGACCAGGGCAGTTCATTTCTGGTAGGGGATTCCTATACAGATGTGATTACGGGAAAAAAAGCAGGATTGAAGACAGTTTTGCTGGGTATGCCGAAGTGTGACGCATGTCAGCGGCTGCTGGGGAATCGTCCTGATTTTATTATTGAAGATATGACTGCATTGGAGAAAATCATTGCAAAATGGAAAACGGGAGGAATTGAGAATGTATCAGGAGTATATCGAGAACTATCTTGAGGAGACAAAGAAGATTGCGGCTCAGGTTTCTGTGGAAGATATCAATCGAAGCGCGGAAATCTTAAAAGCGGTCAGAGAGCAGGGGGGGAGATTATTTATTTTAGGCGCGGGAGGAAGTGCGGCGAATGCCGCCCACGCAGTAAATGATTTTCGAAAGATCGGCGGGATCGAAAGCTATGCTCCAACGGATAATGTGGCGGAACTGAGCGCAAGGACAAACGATGAGGGGTGGCATACGACATTTGTGGAATGGCTTAAGACTTCAAAATTGTCGAGCAGAGATGCCGTTATGGTTCTGTCCGTGGGTGGGGGAAGCGAGAAAGCGTCTTTGAATATTGTATATGCACTGAAGCTGGCAAGACAGCGCGATGCGAAAGTGATATCCATTGTTTCAAGGGATGGAGGGTATGCCAGAGAAGTGTCGGATGCGTGTGTGCTGGTGCCGGTGGTATCTGAAGAACGGATTACTCCCCATGCGGAGGGATGGCAGGGGATCATCTGGCATTTGCTGGTTAACGCTATTGACCAGAGCACTATTGCCATATAAATTGCAGCAGGAAGATGGCAGAAGGAGCGGCAGGATTTTTGGTACAGGGTGAAAGGAATGGAGTTAAGGATGGAACTGCGAGACTTAAAGACGACAGTGTATGCAGATGGTGCAGACATAGAGGGAATGGTTGAGGTGGCAAAAAAAGGATTTGTAAAGGGATTTACAACGAATCCGACATTGATGAAAAAAGCGGGTATCACCAGTTATACAGATTTTGTGCAAAATGTGATAAAGGAGATACCAGAGCTGCCGATCTCTTTTGAGGTGTTTGCGGATGATTTTGAGACGATGGAAAAGGAAGCATTGGTCTTAGCCGGGTATGGAAAGAATGTCTTTGTGAAGATACCAATTACAAATTCCAGGGGGATGTCCAGCGTACCGCTGATTGAAAGACTTTCCAGAAGAGGCGTCAATCTGAATGTGACGGCGGTCTTTACAGTAGAACAGACGAAGAATGTATTGGAGGTTCTGAAGGAAGGGACAGAAAACATCATTTCTGTCTTTGCAGGCAGGATTGCCGATGCGGGAGTCGATCCGGAGAGCATTATGCGGGAGGTCGCTGAACTGTGCAGAGGAAAAAAGGGCGTCATGAGTTTGTGGGCAAGCTGCAGAGAAGTGTTTAACATTGTGCAGGCGGACCGATGCGGTGCGGACATTATCACAGTGACGAATGACCTGCTGGCAAAGCTGGGAAATATGGGAAAAGACCTGGAGCAGTTTTCACTGGAAACCGTTCAGATGTTTGAGCGGGACGGCAGGAGTCTGGGATTTTCGATTATAGAGGAATAGAAAATAAGGGCTGAGGCGAAGAAGGGCAAAGTTTTTATGGAAAGGAAGATTGAGTTATGATGCATTTATCGGATGTTCTGAGAGCGGAAAAGTTATTTGCAGACGAGGAATCTAAAAAAATATTCTCTATAAGGCTTGATTATTTATTGGGAAAAAATCATTTTTCGTTTATTGATGATGTACCAAGAGACAGTTATGTCTGCAGAGAATTTCAGGAATATTATAAGCGTCACGAGGGGGAGAAGATTATAGTATACGGGGCGGGCGACTGTGGCGTATATAATGCAAAAGCTTTAAAGCTATGCGGTTATGAGGTGGAAGCGTTTTGCGACAGCGATGACAGACTGTGGGGAGCAGAGATAAACAATATTCCGGTTATTTCGCTTACGGAACTGGATGAATGCAAAGAGAACATGGTTGTGGTGATAAGCAGTACCAATTATGCCCATATAGGACAAATGTATACCAGACTGTTGGAGCGGCAAATTGCAAGGGAAAGAATTTTTTGCTCTGCTTACAGAATGTTGTTTGCCGAGAGGGGACATCAATATTTTGACTTCTTTCAGCCTTTGGAGCATGAGGTCTTTGTCGACGGGGGAGTCCTGGATGGAAACACTTCTGTAGAGTTTACGAAATGGACCAATGGAAAATACGATAAAATATATATGTTTGAGGCTAATCGCAGAAATGAATCACAGATTTTAAATACAATGAAAAAAAACAACATTCAAAACTATGAGTTGATACTGCAAGGTTTGTCCGATAAGAGCGGAAGGGTTCCCTTTGATGACAGTATGGAAGGGGGCTCCCGAATCATTTCCCGGGGCAGCAGTGAGATAGAAGTGACCAGTATTGATGAAACAATAAGGGGAGATGTATCTTTTATTAAAATGGATATCGAAGGAGCGGAGAGTGCAGCGCTGGCCGGAGCGGAACAGACAATAAAGAGATGCAAACCCCGGCTGGCAATTTCTGTTTACCACAAATCAGATGATTTTGTTTCGATTCCGTTGTTATTGCTAAAAACAAATCCGCAGTATCAGTTTGCACTGCGCCATTATACGGCTTCTGCAAACGAGACAGTGCTTTATGCGTGGTAATATACAGAGCGGATGAGATAGGAGGACAACAGTGCAGACAGAAGTAATCAGACAGAGAATTCAGAGCAACTTATATCGGATACAGAAGGGACAGAAAATTGCGGTTTATCCCTACGGCGAAACAGGACGGGATACCAGGGCGGTTTTGGAGGAATACGGAGTTCAACCCACATATATTGTAGATAATTACAGCAAAGAGTTGGGAATTATGAATTTCGATACCTTTATGAAGTATTATGATGAAAATACAGTGATTCTTTTTACAATAGAAAGCCGGGCGATCTTTTTGAAACTGATGGAACAAATGCTCTTAGCCGGTATCCGCGCTCAAAATATTGTGGTGATGCAGATGATCCAACTGGTTTCATATGAGGCATTGGAGAAGATAATAAATGACAAAAAACATGTATCTGTGCTGGACATAGGATGTGGACAGGGGATCCAGGGAAGGTTTATGAGTGACTATGGAAAGGAGGTAACGGGAATAACCATAAGTGACGAAGACGGATATGACGGAAGATGCTTGAAAAATGTAATAAAGGCAGACTTTTTGACTGTGGAGCTGGAACAAAAATATGATATAGTATGGGCCAGCCACATTTTAGAACATATTATGGACGTGGAAGGCTTTCTCAGAAAAATGAAAGAGGCTGTTGCGCCCGGTGGATGCCTGGCACTCACTGTGCCAAGGGAGAACTCTATATTATTACCACACATACACAGCTTTTCGGCAGGCAGGCTGTTGCGCTATATGCTGTGCGCAGGGTATGACTGCAGAAATGCTCAGATTCTGGAGTATGGATACAATATCAGCATTATCCTGCCGGAAGTAAGGTATATTGAAAGAGAATTCAATGTAGACGGATTTGTCGACGAATCAGCAAACGCGACAGGGGCGGACGATCTCTTTTTATATTTGCCCAAAGAAATAAAATTGTCAAAGTCCTGGGACAATATTTATTATTTTAACGGAAACATATATGAATTAAACTGGGATAAGAGCAATCACAAGATCTTTTTGTAAGCTGCATCAAACTTTTATTCCCGCGGCAATGAAGTAAATGCCGCGGAGTAATTGACTTGAGACATATTTGCGGAAGCGGGGGCTGGTCGATGGACTTGACAAAGGCGGGGATGCTGCAATATATTAAAAAAGAATTACCGGATATCAATATTCTTCCGATGTACATCCTGAAGACGGAACAGTATTTTGCGGACAGGGAGACGGAACTGCAGAAGATCTGTTCTTTCTTTGAGCGGCAGGGGGCGGAATTCCTTGTGGTGCGCTCCTCCTCCAGAATGGAGGACACTGCGGATTATTCCAATGCGGGCAAATTTCAGTCCCTTTTAAACATTCCCCTGGAGACGGGATCGCTTGAGGCGGCTATAGAGGAGGTCTATGCATCATATCAGACAAATGAAAACGAAGAAGTACTGATTCAGCCCATGCTTACGGATGTGGCAAAGTCAGGAGTTGTTTTTACGGCGGATATGGAGACCATGGCGGAATACTATACTGTCAATTATTGCGAAGACAGCAGCACGGAGGCAGTGACTGCCGGGACAACCAACGATTTGAGGACTTATATTGTATATCGCAGCCATATTGATGAGACAGAGGATGCGGGGCTGCGGGAACTATTGTATTCTTGCAGAAAGATAGAGAACTTTCTCCATAATTCGGCGCTGGATATAGAGTTTGCAATCAATTCCTGGAACAGGGTTTATATTTTTCAGGTGCGACCCATTGCCCGGGGGCGGAAGCGGCAATATCATGATCTGAATTTAGACGAGTCTCTGAAGAGAATTTCCAAAAAGGTGGAGAAGCTGTCCAGACCCCACCCTTTTCTGTTGGGCAGCACCACCTATTTTGGCGTGATGCCGGATTGGAATCCGGCAGAAATACTTGGGATCCGTCCCAAAAAGCTGGCGATTTCTCTGTATAAGGAATTGGTCACGGATAATGTGTGGGCACATCAGCGCGCGGATTACGGGTACAGGGATCTAACCATGCACCCTCTGATGGTGTCTCTCGGCGGAATACCTTATATCGATACTCGGATTACCTTTAACTCCTTTATTCCCCGGAGACTGAATGACAATATTGCCGGGAAGTTGGTAAACTATTATCTGCAGAGATTAAAGGAATATCCTGCCTATCATGACAAAATCGAATTTGAAATAGTGTATTCCTGTTACTACCCGGGGATCGAGAAGAAGCTGAAGAAGCTTTTGGACTATGGATTTAATGAAAACGAGTGTAAAAGAATCGAATTTTCTCTGCTAAATATTACGAATCGTATTATTCGGCCGCAGGGAGGGCTGTATAAAAAGGACCTGGAAAAAGTTGTCGTTTTAGAAGAAAAATATGATATTATAATGAAATCGGAGATTTCATTGATTGACAAAATATATTGGCTGATGGAGGTGTGCAAGGAATTCGGCACCCTGCCTTTCGCTGGTGTGGCTCGGGCTGGTTTTATTGCCATACAGATCTTAAATTCCCTGGTAGATACAGGATTGTTGAAGCCGGAAGAAAAAAATTCATACATGAATTCCTTCCATACGGTGAACAAAGAATTGAGCGAACAGTTGTTTAAGCTAAAAAGAGGGGAGATATCAAAGGAAGATTTCCTGCAAAGATATGGACATATTCGACCGGGGACTTACGATATTTTATCGCCACGCTATGATGAAGCATTTTCCCGATATTTTGACATGGGGACGGATGCCGCAAAAACAGAAATCCCGCCTGTCAATTTCGAGTATTCTTTTTCCGATGAGACAATGGCACAAATATCCTGCCAGTTGGAGCAAAGCGGACTGGAGGTCTCGGCGGAGGAACTGATGCAGTTCATCAGGGAAGCTGTAGAGGGAAGGGAATATGCCAAATTTATTTTCACGAAAGCAGTGAGCAAGATTCTGCAGTTTATCGGAGAGCTGGGAGAGCGAGTGGGCATTGAAAAGGAAAGCTTGGCTCATCTGGACATTTCCGTGGTAAGAGAATTGTATACTGATTTGTACATGGGAAATGTATCAGATGCTTTTATGGAAAATATTCAAAATAATAAGAAGCAGTATGAGTATGCCCAGAGGATTAAGCTGCCCAGCATCATTCTGGATCCCATGCAGGTGTATCAATACTACCTGCTCTTAGAGGAACCCAATTTTATAACTCAGAAGGACGTGACAGCGGAGGTAATGAGAGATGTGTCAAACGGAAACCCGGAGGGGAAGATTGTATTTATCCAATCCGCCGATCCCGGCTTTGACTATCTGTTTGCGAAAAAGATTGCGGGCCTGGTGACAGAATTTGGCGGAGCCAACTCGCATATGGCGATCCGCTGTGCGGAGCTTGGCATACCGGCCGTAATAGGGGCGGGCGAAAGCAAGTACTCCGCCTGGATGCAGGCGGAGAGGCTGCAGATTAACTGTGAAAAGAAGCAGGTGATATGCTTATAAGGGAGGTATATTTTGGAAAAAGGGTTTTTGCTGTATATGATCGGCAGAAGCGGCAGCGGTAAATCAACGATTGCTGAGGCGCTGGAACATGAATTTAAAAAGAACGAAACATTTAAAGTGCAGGTGATAGATGGGGATGTGATAAGGAAAGAGCTGGGGGATCTTTTTGGATATACCTTTGAAGAAAGGATGAAAAATAACCAGGTTGTCCGGGTAATTGTACAATACTTAATCAATAATGGGATCAATGTAGTATTGTCTCAGGTTGGAGCATATCAGGCAATGCGTGACAAAATGCGCGAACAATTCGGGAAACAATACATAGAGATATATGTCAAATGCGCCACGGAGGAGTGTAAACGAAGGGATGTAAAAGGATATTATAAAGCAAAGATGGAAAACCTCAACGGCATCACGGATCCGTTTGAAGAGCCTTTGAACAGCGACCTGGTAATTGACACAGAGTCACTGAATGTCAGCAGTGCTGTGGAAGAGATTATAATTTATTTAAATGAAAAGAAAAATATAAAAGTATAACAGGGACTGCTGCTGAAGCATTCAGGTATTGCTTTGATGAAAAACAGACACGGTGGGAGGTGCGGTATACTGATATGCATGGAAATACAAAATATAATTACATCACAGATAATAATTTAGTTCACAGGCAGAATTATATGTACAGTCAATTTTGCGGCAGGGATTTTTTGGATGAGTATGTTTTTGAGAGAAAAAAATATATTATATCAGATGGCGAAGAAGGGACAGACGAATGTCTGGAAAGCGAAACAGAGTTATATACGAGAATAAATAAAATGAAACAGGAAATTTTGAACAATGCCAATAAAAAAAGTATCTTTGATCAATTGAATAAATTAGTACAAAGCTTCGAAGTCAGAAAACGATTATACTCTAACATGAATGCAAACTGGGTTCCGGAAGATAAAAACGGTTATTATGAAGACTACGAAAGCTATCTTGTGTTTGCAGAAACCTTGAATGCAGCTTACTCACATACAAAAAACCTGAAATATTTAAATTGTCTTTTAAAGCTGAATGACACACTGATTTCAATAAGGACGTCATTAAACCACTATCAGTGTGTTAGAATGTCTGATAGTATAAAAAACGAGTTATTATATGTATTCGAGTTATCTGCGGGACTGGGAGTTGCTATGGGAGGAATGGAAAATTGATATTGGATGATTTTATTTTTTTGGCAGGAAACACGACTCGATCCAAAGCATATCTTCAGCTGCTTGTAAAAGAAGAATGGTATCCTTCTCTGAGTATAATCTTTGTGGAGGATAAAGAAAAAACAATGAGAGAAGAGGAAGGCTGGGATTTGCAGGATCAAAGCGTATATTTTAATGAAAAAGAGCCGATTATAATAACCTTAAAGAGAAAGCAGTTGAATTACATAATTGTTGAAGAAAAAGATATAAATTCGAACACTATCCTGCAGATATTGCGAAACCTTGATCAGCAGTATATCATTTATTCCGGGTATGGAGGGGCAATTTTAAAACGGGAATTGTTTGGAATTCAGAAAAAATTTATTCATGTACATGCTGGGAAACTTCCACAATATCGTGGAAGCACCACCGCATACTATAGCATAATACGGGAAAGGCGTATAAGTGCTACGGCTATTTTTTTAAGTGAAAAAATCGATGAGGGCAATGTGATAGTATCTGATGATTTTGCGCTGCCCAATGACGGCACCAATATTGATTATGTTTATGAGCCATACATAAGAGCCACTGTTTTAATTCAGGCGATAAAGAAGTACTATGAATGCGGTAAAAAATTTGAGACAGTCTCACAGACAGAAGACAATGCGGAAACATACTATATCATTCACCCTGTCTTAAAGCATCTTGCGCTTATGAGTCTTGGAACGGATTAAAATATTGGAGTGGAGAACTGCCTTATGAAAGAAGAAATGAGAAGATCCAAAAAAATTTTTTACACCCAGAGAGTCGAAATCGTAGAAAGCTATCATGAGAGAAGGGATTGCGCGGATCAGAATATTCCACGGCTGCTGCAGGCGTGCGGTTATCTGCCCTTTCCCATTCCGAACGTGATAGATGACATCGCCGCCTATCTGGAGGCCGGCAGACCGGACGGAATATTGTTAACCGGAGGGAACAGCCTGATATGCTATGGGGGAAATGCGGCGGAGCGCGACAGGACGGATGCGCATGTATTGCAGTGGGCAATCGAAAAACGAATTCCGGTATATGGATTTTGCAGAGGAATGCAGTCGATCCTGGACTTTTTTGGCGTAAAACTGAGACAGGTAGAAAACCATGTCGCCCTGAGACACAATGTATCAGGGGAATGGGGTACCCGAAATGTCAACAGCTATCACAATCAGGCGGCGCTGCAGGTGTGCCCGGAATTGATTGTGACAGCCGTCAGCGAAGACCGGGTGATAGAAGCTTTGCGACATAAGGAATATCCCATTGAGGCAACTATGTGGCATCCGGAGCGGGAGCAGCCATTTGCGAAAGAAGATATCCGGCGGCTACAGGAATTATTCGGATGAGAAAGTTTTCAATGATAAAATTTTGAGGTTATAAAGTTATCAATAATAAAGTTTTCACTGAGAAGGCTTTACCAATAAGACCAATGACATACAGGGAGAGGAGCGAAATCATGAAAGTAATCATTTTGGCGGCAGGACAGGGAACGAGACTGAGGCCTCTAACGGACCATCAGCCCAAGTGCATGGTGGAAATCGGTCACAAAAGCATTATAGACAGGCAAATTGAAGTGATGAAGGCCTGCGGAATAAAGGAAGAAGACATTTACATTGTGGGCGGATATCGCTCTGATGTTCTGGCGGAACATTTTAGAGACACCGGGATCCGGATCATTCACAACCAGGAATATGAAACCACTAATATGGTCTGTTCCCTGATGTGCGCCAGGAGCCAGATAGAGAGTTCGGACGATGTACTGGTATCATATGGGGATATTGTCTACAGCGAGGTTGTCCTGAACGAAATTTTGAGAAGCGGGAAGGCGATTTCCGTCACTGTGGACGACGGATGGTATGGATATTGGAGCGCACGCATGGAGAATCCGCTGGAGGATGCAGAGACCCTGGTGATAGACCGGGAAGGCTGTCTGGAAGAAATAGGACAGAAGACAGATGATATCAGCCGAATTCAGGCGCAATATATCGGCCTTATGAGATTTAGAAATACAGGTGTGGCGGATTTGCTGAAATACTGCGCTCTGGCCGAGAAAAAGAGCGCAGACGGAGAAAGACTCTGGAGAACAGAAAGACCCTACCGGAAAATGTACATGACAGATTTGCTGCAGGGGATGATCGACGAAGGAGTCAGGCTGTCGGCAGTGCATATTGACAGAGGATGGTTTGAGGTGGATTGTGCAGAAGATCTGAAAGTGGCGGAGAAGTGTGCAAAGATTTGCTAAGCGGCCTGCCGAATTTCATTCGGCATAGTACACCACCTAAGAAAATCTAAATTGTACACAAAAGAATGTTAAATGAACTTGCTTACTTTGAACAGGTATTCTTCTCACGGATTGTATATGCCACTGAAGAAATTGTATGGCGCAGGGAAGTGTTCGGACTTGCGTCATTTCACTTACCGCCCTGGCCGTGCTGGCAGACGGAGAAGCGTGAAGGCGGAAGAAGAAATGAAGGAGTGACCCATGGCGGATTATAACAGGAAATTGAACAAACTTATAAAAAAAGCTTGTTTGAGAGAGAAGAATAAGGGATTTTTGAAAACAAGCGTTATGATTGATAAGTATTTACAGGACTTGTTCGCTTATTACCGGAAAAGAGGGTATGAAATTAAAGCTGTGGTTGGAATGCGGGAGGCAACAAAAATGTTTTATGAGATGCTTCCGGATTTCCCTGTATCTTTAACACCATATGACAGGGAAGGGGTGGTGGATTGGCACAGCTTTAACAAAGGGGACGCCATTTTAGTTATAGGTTCATTTTATTCCTCAAGAGATGTCGAGAGAAGATTTTGGAATAAAAATCTGAATTGCATGATACTGAACTTGTATGATTATTTCTACTTTAGAGGATGTGAAGTCAACACTGATTTTTGGGAATATCGGCGGGACCGTAAAATGAAAAAGGACGCCTATCTCAAGCATTATTATCTTCAATATGGAAAGTTGTATAGAGCCTTAAACGGGTTTTCAATGTCGGATAAATTTGCATATAATGGGATATGGGCAAGAACGTATTGCCTGTGTAGAGTCTGTGAATATCTGTCGGATACTTCAGAGATGAAAGCAGTTTATATGCGAAGATTTATTTATGAGTGTGTCAAAGGCAGGGACTACATTACTTCAGAAAAATTTATCAGAAAATATATTGAGTTGGGGTTTGACGATGAAGAAAGATACGCCTGTTTCTTGATGGAATGGCAGACCATGCTGGAAGAAATAAGAAAGAAAATATGTGAAAGAGACAAAAGGGATTTAATTATAAACTGGATTGATGCGTTCTCAAGAGAGAGAATGGAGAACTGCAATTACCTGAAAAGAATGGCAGGTGAAAATACTGATTTAAAAAAAGCTTATACGGTATTGCCATGGACTACATGGAGCATGAAAACCATATTTATGGGAAAGAAGCCACTGGAAGACAAATTATTCCATTATGGGAAGATTACGCTTAATAATTCTATTTTGCTGCAGGAAATTAAAAAAAGGAAGTATATTTTTCGGTACATAGGCCCAAGAATGCTTCAGAAAAAATTGTTTTCTCGCCGATATAATGGAAGCAGAGAAATGATGGAATCAGAGATCTCATCAACTTATTATTATTGGAAAATGCTTTGCCTGCTGGCAACAAAAAAAAGATCATTGTGTTTATTGGTACACGAAGTATTTTCAACGCATCCCCCATATTTTTCTCCTGAGCTGAAGTATTGTGAACTTGGAAACGGAGAAAATGTGGGGGAAGACCAAAAGAAGATATCCTGCCAATATTTTGATAGGCAGATAGAATGGTTTGGAGGTTTTCTGAACGACAATATCTGTCAGATATATATGGGAGATCATGGAGATACATATTCTGTGCCGAATTATGACTATTTGAACAAGAGAACTAATATTATGTTCATAGTAAAAAATGCAACACGAACAATTACGGAAACAGCCAGGTTTTTCTCACTGGAAAATATGGGTAAGATGATCGGATATATTATGGATTGGTCAGACATATCAGAGGAAATGCTATGCTCAGATTACACTGTGGTGGAAAATTTTGACCGTTATGACAAGGGAAGAATCGATAGACTGTTGAATGAGCAAAAAGATAAATATTCGAACTATAGAAACTGGATGCAATTTCGCGCCATTCGCACTGAGACTGATTTACTGGTGCGATATGCAAATGGGCAGGACTGGTATTTTTTATTGCCGGACGAAGAGACAAATCACATAACTAATGCAGAATATCAGGAACGAATTCGAGAATTGCGTGATAAATTAGGAGAGGGATTTGTGAATATATGGGAGGAAGATTTTTTCGTGCAAAGCAGGAGACTATACCAGAAATAGAGAAGAGAGCAGACTTACTTCTGGATGCGATATAACGGATTCTAAAAAGAAAGCATGAGCGGCAGGAAGGCAGAGGATATGAATTTACATGACAGGAAGGAAAAAGTGTAAACTGTTCTGTTGAAGAGGAGAATAGAATATGTACATGACAGTGGAAAAGAATGTAAAAAAAGTGCAGCGAACGGAAGTGTCTTTTTCTATTCTGAAGGAATTTTGGAAGAAAAGAGAAAACAGAGCAGTGATTTTGTTGATATATAATCAGATGAAATTGTCAACTCTGCTATCATACACAGATTTTTTATCAATCAAAGACGAAGGCGTATTACAATTTTATCTGAGATATGTTCAGAATAACAAGATATGGGGCGACTGTGACGCGGCGGAGATCTCCGAAGCCTTGGAAATGCACCCGTTTCTTACATATTTGATTATGTGTGAAAGCAGTGCAGATAAGGGGGGATATTACTTTGCATACCAAAAGCTGGAAGCGGAAATTGATGTATATGTCAAAAAGTGCAAGGAATGCTTAGAAGACAAAAACATTACTGTATTTCGTGTAAATATTCCAATGATACAGGAGATTGAGCCGGATAAGGGAACAAATAGTTCCCTGAGTTATGTAATGTATAGTAGATTGCTGCCGGCAAAAGAATTCAGGCTTCCGGAAAACATAGATAAAATAACAAATTTTCCGTACAGTGAATTGAAAACGTTTCGGTCAATGTGGTTCCAGAGATTGGGCAGGGGAAGCAGAAAAATTTATTTGGTCGGCCCCTGTATTGTGGCAGGAACCGAAAATCCGCCAGGAGAAAGATTGGGCGATATTTTATATCAAAAGATGCAGGACTTGGGATTATTCGACGATTGTGAAATTGAATTTGTCCCTCTGCAGATGGATGAGTCCATGAAACTGTACAATATCCTGGAATATGATATTTCAAGTAAGGATCTTGTAATTTTTATTCATTACAACTTGTATGAGTATGAAATAGACATGACATCGCTTTATAATTCGTGGAACGGTGAGAAATGGCTGTACCAGGACAAGCCGATTCATACCACGGTTACCGGAAACGAACAGATAGCAGATGTCTTAATAGAAAAGATTATCGGACCTTTCCATGCGGCGCTGCCTGTAAACGAAATCAATATGTGGAAGGGGGAGCCACAGTTTGCTCCGACATTTGAGTTTGAAATCAGAAAATATGTCGAGAAGATACAGACTATGAGGGAGCTTCCACAGGGAAGCTCTGTTGGATCCATTGTCATGAACTGTAATCCTTTTACGAACGGACATCGCTATTTAATTGAGTATGCGGCAAAACAGGTGGATTACCTGTATATTTTTGCTGTTGAGGAGGATATGTCGGTAATCCCTTTTTGCGATCGTTATGTTTTGATTAGAGAAGGTACCAGAGATATACCGAATATCATATTGGTGCCAAGTGGGAAGTTTATTATATCCAGAGTGACATTTTATTCCTATTTTCAAAAGGACATGTATGCGGATAATATTAACTCAGAGGAGGACGTATATATTTTTGCAAGATATATTGCCAAGAATTTAGGCATAACAAAACGCTTTGTGGGGGAAGAACCCACAGATATGGTAACAAATAGTTATAACCAGAAAATGAAGGAAGTTCTCCCGAAATACGGAATAGAACTTATTGAGATACCGCGAAAAAGGGTGGAGAACGGAAAAATTATCAGTGCTTCGACGGTTCGCTCTTTACTCTTTGAGGAACAATGGAGTGAAATCAGCAGATTTGTCCCTCCAGCTACTCTGGAATATCTGAAAAATAACAGATCGGAAATAAAGAGGAGGTATGAGAGAAAAAAGCGGTCGGCTGATGTTCGAGAAGGGAATTTTTCTGGGCTGGTTAATCATATTTGCAGTGAAGAAAAAGTTGTCATATATACAATAGGGGAAGATACAAATTCCCTTCTTCGGAAAATTCCGA
The DNA here is from genome assembly GCA_910589035.1 of uncultured Acetatifactor sp. GTDB lineage: Bacteria > Bacillota > Clostridia > Lachnospirales > Lachnospiraceae > Acetatifactor. Next base: position 113,944 of record CAJUSI010000009.1, read on the forward strand.
GAAATATAGAGGACAGATTGGTATTTGCAGATAAAACAGCCGGAAGTAAAAATATTGTCTTTCGAGGAAAACAGGTTATAGCTCCGGAGGAGCTTTTAACCACATATAAAGAGTATACCGTAATTGTCTCTTCTGTAAAATTTGGACCTGATATTTATCGACAGTTTTTACAGATGGGGATGGATATGTCTCGCTGTATTTTTAACACGAGAGTGATATGATGGAGGCATGGGGATGGATATTCAGATGTTATTACAGAAACTGAACAGCGATTTTTACACGGGCGTTCCGGATTCCCAGTTGCGCGCACTGTGCGATTGGCTGATGAAAAATAAGAACATAGGCTCAGAACATATCATTGCAGCCAATGAGGGGAACTGCACGGCCATTGCGGCTGGGTACTATCTGGCCACCGGGAAAATTCCGGTGATATACATGCAGAACAGCGGAATCGGGAATGCGGTCAATCCGATACTGTCTTTGACAAGCGAAAAAGTGTACGGGATTCCCGGCATTTTTATTGTGGGCTGGAGAGGGGAACCCGGTGTCCTGGACGAGCCCCAGCATATCGCCCAGGGGGAATTGACGGTGCGCCTGCTTGAGGATCTGGGAATAAAGGTTTCGGTCATTGACTCGGAGACCTCGCCGGACGATATTTCCCGGGAGCTGGAGGAGAGCGGAGAATGGTTTGCCAAGGGAAGAAGTTTGGCTTTTGTGGTGAAGAAGAATGCGCTGAAGAATGACATAAAGATTCAATATAAGAATTCCTATACGCTGCTGCGGGAAGAAGTGATCGAATGTATCACCGAAATATCGGATCAGGATGTCATTGTGGCCACGACGGGAAAGGCCGGGAGAGAACTGTATGAAATCCGCGAACGAAAGGGGCAGTCGCATAAATATGATTTCTTGACAGTGGGTTCCATGGGGCATTGCAGTTCAATTGCGCTGGGAATCGCCTTGAACAAGCCGGACCGTAAAATCTGGTGTATCGACGGAGACGGCGCGGTTCTCATGCACCTGGGGGCCATGGCAGTGATCGGGAACAGAAAACCGAATAATTTCGTACATATCGTGATCAATAATGAAGCCCATGAGAGTGTGGGTGGGATGCCCACAGTTGCGGCGACCATGAACATACCACAGATTGCCCTGGGGTGCGGATATGAATCCGCGGCCTCGGCAGAGACTATGGAGGAACTCCGGCAACAGCTGCAGCATGCCAAGGCGGCAGGCGTACTCAGCCTGATTGAAGTGAAATGCGCCGTGGGCGCCAGAGCGGACCTGGGAAGACCAAAGACGACACCAAAGGAGAACAGGGACAATTTTATGAAGTTTTTGAGCGAATGAGCATCAAATCAGGTAACTCTTTCCATTTTTTTGATTTTTGTGTTGGCGATATATATTGTTTATGCTATACTTTTTACAGAGATCATATTCAGGACAGAAGGAGAATGGCCAGAATATGAGATTGACTTCCGAAAATGAAACGGAAAAGGAAACTGACGAAGCGACTACAAATATGGAAGACTTTGTCTTTTGGACATGCTATAAGTCCAAGGCAGATGCATATAATAAATGTGTGACAGATAGAGGGGATTCATATGAACAATAATATCTTCAATTTTAAAATTGGAGATGCTACGGCCTATTTTGTCTTTTATGTAGTTATACCAATCATAGTGACATATATTAGTTTGAAGGTTTTTCCTTCAGATATTACTTCAGGCGTGTACTGTTACGTGACTATTTTGGTGAGTATTTTGAATAGCATGTATGACGGAGCAGGCCGGTGGCGCAGCGGAACCAAAAGCCGGCGTAACGCGAAAATTTTTGCAATATGGGTATGTGACGCAATAGTCGGAGTTTACTGTCTCTATGTAATTTTTTCGGTATTAATCATGAATAATATGAATTGTCGTCAGGATTGGATACTTTTTACTTATGGTGGTGCTGTGTCGGTTGTTCTTTGGGATATGGGGACTTCGTTCCTACAAAACATTACCCTGAAAAAGGAGATAGGAGGTGTTGAGGCATGAGACCAGAACTGTATTTAATAGGAATGAGTACGATTGGCGTTATTGTATTTGTTGTTTCGTTCCTGTTAAATAGAAAAAGTTTGAAAGAGGAGCTTGCTGTTGCCGTTAAGCAGGATATTTCAATCGAACAAATGAGAATTGCCGAAAAAAAGGTGTCGAATTTTCTTTTCCAAAACGGTCTCAATCCTGGCGAGGGTATCTCAGTCATTGGACGGGCGCTAAATATTTATGAGGGCGACGAAGACGATAGAATTTCCAGTCAGGCTCATTTGAGCGGTCCTGACAGGAATGGAGCAATGGTTGTTACATTTCGGAAGGGGCTGAGCAGGCAGGAAAGAACATTTGCATTTGCCCACGAGTGCGGGCATGTCATCAATGAGGATGATGCTCCAATAGACCGCCCGGACGGAAAGCACAAGCCACAGATTGAACAGGCGGCGGATTATGTTGCTGCGGCCCTGCTCATGCCTCTTGACGAGGTCTACGTTTTTTTGTGTGAAAACAGGTATCAGGACACGACTCCCCAAAATCGGATCCGGCTAACGAAAACATTATGCAGGAAGTATGGTGTGAGTGAAGTGATAGCTTTGCGAAGAATTCGGGAAGTATTTGTACTCAAATCCGCATAGAATGTTTTGCATGCTGCTTCCGATATAGTGATTGAATCCACAGCCCAAACTTGTTATACTATAATAACAGGCAGGGCTGTTTTCATTTATACTCAAATTTTTATAAAGGAAAGGCATATCCATGGCGAGAACAGTAGGGATCGGGATTCAGGGATTCGCAAAAATCCGGGAAAATCAATACTTTTATGTGGATAAGACGGATTTTATCCGGGAATGGTGGGAGAGCGGGGATGATGTGACTTTGATTACACGTCCGCGCCGATTTGGGAAGACCTTGAACATGAGTATGCTGGAACAATTTTTCTCACTGGAGTACGCCGACAGAGGAGATTTGTTCAGGGATTTGTCCATTTGGAAAGAAGAGAAATACCGCAGACTTCAGGGGACGTATCCGGTAATCAGTCTATCTTTTGCCAATGTAAAAGAGGGCTGCTATCAGTCTGTGGTGCTGCGTATCTGCCAGTTATTGACGGATTTGTACCATCAGAATGATTTTCTATTGCAGGGAAAGCTGCTGTCAGAGCGGGAGAAGGAGGAATATTGCAGGGTTTCCATGGATATGCCGGAGGTTGTTGCCACTATGGCTCTTCATAAAATGTCGGAATATCTTTTCCGGTATTACGGGAAAAAGGTGATTATTCTTCTGGACGAGTACGATACGCCCCTGCAGGAGGCGTATGCAGGCGGTTATTGGAAGGAATTGGTTGGTTTTACCAGAAGCCTGTTTAATACTACATTTAAGACAAATATCTACCTGGAGCGGGCAATTATGACCGGAATTACGCGTGTCAGTAAGGAGTCGGTCTTTTCGGATTTGAATAATCTGGAAGTAGTGACGACGACTTCGGAGAAATACGAGACTGCGTTTGGATTTACAGGGCAGGAAGTGCGAGAGGCATTGGCAGAGTATGGCTTTTCCGGACAGATGGCGAAGGTAAAGAGCTGGTACGACGGATTTACTTTTGGAAACAGGAGGGATATTTATAATCCATGGTCTATTCTTAATTTTCTGGATAAGGGAAGGCTGTCAGCTTATTGGGCCAATACAAGCAGTAATAGTCTGGTGGGCAGGCTGATCCGGGAGGGCGGAAAAAATGTCAAGATGATCATGGAAGATTTATTGGAGGGAAAAACACTTCACACCCGGATTGATGAGCAGATTGTTTTCGAACAGCTGGATTATCGGGAAAGCGCTATTTGGAGCCTGTTGCTGGCAAGCGGGTATCTGCGGGTGGAGAATATAAACTTTGATGAGGAGTGCGGTTGGGAAGAGTATGATTTGGCACTTACCAATAAAGAAGTGCGGTTGATGTTTGAACGGATGATCCGGGAGTGGTTTTCCGATTTCACTCCTGCATACAATGAGTTTGTAAAAGCCCTGCTTTCAGGAGATGTGGAGACTATGAATGAATATATGAACCATGTGGCATTGGAGACCTTCAGTTCCTTTGATACAGGACGAAAGGTATCTGTAAATACAGAACCTGAACGGTTCTATCATGGTTTTGTTCTGGGGCTTCTGGTTGAACTGCGCGGGCGTTATATTCTTACTTCTAACAGAGAGAGCGGTTATGGAAGATATGATGTGCTTCTGGAACCGGTAAATGACAGGGATGATGCCATTATTATTGAATTTAAGGTGTTTCATCCTGCGAAAGAAAAAACGCTGGAGGATACAGTTAAGGCTGCACATATGCAGATAGAAGAAAAGCAATATGCGGCAGTATTGGAAGCAAAGGGAATTCAAAAGTCGCGGACTCGGAAATATGGAATTGCCTTCGAAGGAAAGCGGGTATTAATCGGCTGAAGAAGATTTGTACGCTATATTGTAAAGCACAGAAAACAGTTCGGAATAGAAAGCATAAAAGGAGTCAGGAAGAGGGATATGAATGCGGCAATTTTGAACCGCAGATACAGCGTGTCCGGCTCTCCTCTGAGTCATAATTCTCTCACGAAGGTCGGAGGGGACGTTCCCCAGCTCTTCCAGAAGCTGGAGGATATCTTCGATTTTTCCTTCTGCTCGTCCCTCATTTCGCACATCATCATCCGCTCCTTCCGGTCGCGGATAGCTTTCAGGCGCTCCTCGCGGAGATAGCGCAATGTTTTGCGAAGGCTCAGATTTTCCGGTATTTCAATGGCCTCTTTCATACCCCTGCTTTTCACTTTGAGCATATCCAAATCCTCCTCCTGCTTTGTATTGAACAGCCGGATCCAGTCATTGACCGCGCATGCACCCCGAAGGGGTTTGTTCAGCTCAATGTGTTTATCAAATTGTTGCATGATATCTGCATTTAGTGTATCCTATAAATGAAACGAATGCGAAGAAAGAGTGATGGGAGACAGGTGACGGGAGGGAGCAGAATGAAGCGGTATTTTAACACGGAAGGCTGGTGCAGCCCGGACCGGCACTACATGGTGCGGCTGGACGAGCGGCTGGATAAAATAAAGAGGCTCTATGTGGACAGAGGGAAATACTTTATTATCAACAGGGGCCGGCAGTACGGCAAGACAACGACACTTTTCGCACTGGAAGAATACCTGAAAGCCGATTACCTTGTGATCTCCCTTGATTTTCAGGGAATCAGTACAATGGAATACAGCGATGAATATATTTTCACAAAGGCATTCCTGCGGATGTTTGTGGAAGTGCTGGAAGACAGCGGGGCGGACACGGATGAGGTGAGGCCTGTCATTATGCTTATGAGGGAAGCAGCGCAGAATACATTGGGCGAGATGTTCTATCTGCTGAGCAAGTTCTGCAGGGCAGCGGCCAAACCGGTGGTCATGATGATCGATGAAGTGGACAATGCATCCAATCATCAGGTGTTTCTTGATTTTCTGGCAATGCTTCGGAGCTATTACTTAAAACGGAAGAATAAAACGACTTTCCATTCCGTCATCCTTGCAGGGGTGTATGACATCAAAAATCTGAAATTGAAGATACGTCCCGATGCGGAACATCAGTATAACAGTCCGTGGAATATCGCGGCGGATTTTGATATCAATATGAATTTCACTGCGGACCAGATCCGCGCAATGCTGGAAGAATATGAGGAAGACAACCGGACCGGCATGGATGTGAGCGCCATGGCGGAGGAAATCTATCAGTATACCTCCGGCTATCCGTATCTGGTGTCGGCGCTGTGCAAGATCCTGGACGAAAAGCTGCCGGAGGAACTTTCGGAAGAACTGCAGGAAAGGCTTTCGGAAGGAACGCAGAGAAGACTTTCAGACGGACAGCCAGAGAGGCTTTCAGAAAGTCTGCAGGGAAGGCAGCCGGAGGAACTACTGGAAGGCAGTGCCGTTAAAGACCGGAAAAACGTCTGGTCCGGAGAAGGGCTGGCAGAAGCGGTCAAAATTCTCCTGAATGAGAAGTCCCCCTTATTTGAAAGCATGATGAAGCAGCTTGACACGTATAAGGAGCTGCGGATTCTGATAGAAGAAATTGTGTATCAGGGCAAGAAGGTGCCGTTCAGTCCTTTTGTCAAATCTGTTAATCTGGGGCGTATGTTCGGGTATTTAAAAGATGACAATGGGCGCATTATTATAGCAAACCGCATATTTGAAATGAGCATGATGAATATGCTTATTACGGAAGAGTCGCTGAGAAGCGATGCCTTCAGATCCGGAGACCGGGACAGAAACCGGTTTATCCGAAACGGAAGATTGAACATGCGGCTGGTATTGGAGAAATTCGTGGAGTATTTCCATGAAGTCTACGGCGAGAACGACGAAAAATTCGTGGAAAGCTGCGGGCGGAAATTTTTCCTGCTGTTCCTGAAGCCCATCATCAACGGGACGGGGAATTATTACCTGGAGGCCCAGACCAGGGACATGGGCCGGACGGATGTGGTGGTGGACTACAGGGGCGAGCAGTTCGTGGTGGAGATGAAGATCTGGCGGGGAAATGAGTACAATGAGAGAGGCGAAAGACAGATGACAGAGTACCTGGATTATTTCCGCCGGGAGAAAGGCTATATGCTCAGCTTCAATTTCAATAAGAAGAAAGAGATCGGCGTGAAGGAGATAGCCATTGGAGACAAGACTATCGTGGAGGCGGTGGTCTGAAGAGAGGAACCGAAACAGAAGCGAAAGAAAAGCGAAAGAAAATAATGTAAAATTTTCAAAAGGAATTGCCGAAAAACAAAGAATATGCTATGATGAAAACAGGAAGAGCTTATCCAGAGCGAATGTTTATCCCCCTATACAAAAGACAAAATGGATAAGTTCTTCCTTTTTGCAAAGGAGAGGCAGTCATTGAAAAATACGATTATCACTTTAAAGGACGTTACTGTTTCTTATGATGGGGAGCAGGTTTTGAACGGTTTCAACCTGGAGATACATGACGGAGAGTTCGTTACTCTGCTGGGCCCCTCCGGCTGCGGCAAGACTACCGCGCTGCGCACCATCGCCGGTTTTATCAGACCGGACAGGGGGGATGTCTTTTTTTATGAGAGAAACATTACGAATCTTCCGCCCCACAAGCGGGAGGTCAACACCATTTTCCAGAAATATGCCCTCTTCCCCCATCTGAATGTCTATGAGAATATTGCCTTCGGGATGCGGCTGAAGGGCCGGAGCGAGAAGGAGATTAAACAGACCGTGCATGAGATGCTGGCGAAGGTGAACCTCACCGGATACGCCCACCGGGGCATCGGACAGCTTTCCGGCGGACAGCAGCAGCGGGTGGCAATCGCCCGGGCGCTGGCCAATGAGCCGAAGGTTCTGCTTCTGGACGAGCCCCTGGGCGCCCTGGACTTAAAGCTGCGCAAGGATATGCAGGTGGAGCTGAAGAAGCTGCAGCAGGAGACGGGTATTACCTTCATCTTCGTCACCCATGACCAGGAGGAGGCGCTGTCCATGTCAGATACGGTGGTGGTGATGGACGGGGGCGTAATTCAGCAGATCGGAACGCCCACCGATATATACAATGAACCCCGGAACGCTTTTGTGGCGGATTTTATCGGGGAGTCCAATATCCTGGACGGTATTATGCTGGAGGACTACTCCGTGAAGTTTGCCGGGCATGTGTTCCGCTGCCTTGACGGCGGATTCGGCCGGAATACGCCTGTGGATGTGGTGATACGGCCGGAGGACATCAGGGTGGTGGAGCCGGATTCCACCCTGATTACCGGGGATGTCACAGCGGTCACCTTCAAGGGGGTGCATTATGAGATCATAGTGGATGTGGCAGGTTTCAAATGGATGATACAGTCCACGGAATGCCGTCATGTGGGAGACAGAATAGGGCTTTCCCTCACGCCAAATGACATTCATGTCATGAAAAAGTCCGAATACTCCGGCATGTTCGGGGATTACAGTACCTTCAGTGACGAAATGGGGGAGGATATCATTGCATCTGATGAAGCCAATGCCTTAAACAGAGCGGACGCCACAGGCAGAGCAGATAGTGCAACCGCAGTGGCCGCCTCAGACAGAGCAAACGAGTCGGAACCGGAGGATGAAAAAGAGGAGGGCCGTGCCGATGAAATCTGATTCCAAGCTGCTCTCCGCCCCCTACACGGTCTGGATGACTATCTTTATCGTACTGCCCATGCTTCTGGTGGGATATTTTGCCTTTACCGACAAATCCGGCAGCTTTACCATGGAAAACATGTTAAGCGTGGGGCAGTATTCCAATGTATTCCTGCGCTCCATCTGGCTGGGGGCGGTGGCTACGGCGGTATCGCTTATGCTGGGATATCCTTTGGCCTATATTATCGCAAAAATGAACGCCAGACGCCAGAACGTGATGGTGATGCTGGTGATGCTGCCCATGTGGATGAACTTTCTGCTGCGCACCTATGCCTGGATGACGCTTCTGGAGGACAACGGCCTGATCAACTCAGCCCTGGCCGCCATCGGCCTGCCCCGGATCCACATGATCAATACCGCGGGAGCCGTGGTCCTTGGCATGGTTTACAATTACATACCCTACATGATTCTCCCCCTGTATTCCGTACTGACCAAAATCGACCGGAGCGTGATAGAGGCGGCCCAGGATCTGGGCGCCAACAGCAGGGAGGTCTTTTTCAAGGTAGTGGTGCCCATGAGCATGCCGGGCATTATTTCGGGGGTTACCATGGTGTTTGTGCCTGCGGTCAGCACCTTTATTATCTCGAAAATGCTGGGAGGCGGGGGAAATCTGCTCATCGGTGACCTGATCGACATGCAGTTCCTGGGCAGCGCCTACAATCCCAACCTGGGCTCGGCCGTTTCGCTGGTGCTGATGGTGATCATTCTGATCTGTATGGGCATCATGAACCAGTTTGACGACGGCGAGGCGGCCGGGGGAGGAGGAATCCTGATATGAAAAAGGCAGGCGCACGTATTTATACCTTCCTGATTTTCCTGTTTTTATATGCCCCCATTTTTGTGCTGATCGTATTCTCCTTCAACGGTTCGGAGACTGCCAGTCGTGTGGTATGGGGCGGCTTTTCTCTGCGCTGGTATAAGAAGCTTTTCGAGGACCGGCTGATTATGGAGGCCCTGCGCAATACTCTTGTGATCGCGGTGGTATCCGCGGCGGCGTCCACGGTATTGGGCACCATGGCGGCCATCGGGATCAATTCCATGAAGCGTCTGCCCAGGCGTATCATGATGGATATCACGAATTTCCCAATGGTCAATCCGGAGATTGTGACAGGTGTGTCGTTAATGCTGCTGTTCGTATCGGCTGTTCGGCTCTTCGGCGGGAGAAGTCTGGGAATGGGTTCCCTTTTTGCCGCCCATATCACCTTCTGCCTGCCCTATGTCATTTTATCGGTGCTGCCCAAGCTGCGCCAGATGGATCCGAATCTCTATGAGGCGGCCCAGGATCTGGGCTGTCCGCCGGCCAGGGCCTTCTTCAAGGTGGTGCTGCCCGAGATCATGCCGGGAATCGTCACAGGGATGATTATGGCCTTTACGCTTTCCATCGATGACTTTGTGATCAGCTACTTTACCAGCGGCACCACCCAGACGCTGCCGATTTATATTTATTCCATGACCAGAAAGCGGATCAGTCCCGAAATCAACGCCCTGTCCACGGTGCTGTTCGCGGTGGTGATGCTGCTGCTGATCGTGATCAATGTCCGCAATGCAAGGGATCAGGAGAAAGGGAAAGTACGGAGGAGTCCGCATCTATGAAGAAAGGCAATTTCTTTTATGCAAAAATACAGTATTTCATGCGCGGCGTTTTATATATGATTCTCTGTCTGGCCCTCTGCGCGGCGCAGTCTCCCGCGGGGACGGTACAGGCCGGGGAGGAGGCCGCTCCGGATCGGGGAGTTACCATAAATGTCTATAACTGGGGGGAGTACATTGCCAACGGCACCGACGATTCCCTGGACGTGAACGAGGAGTTCACCAGACGCACGGGGATCCGGGTGAATTACACCACCTTTGACAGCAACGAAGCCCTGTACTCCAAGCTGGTGGGGGGAGGCGCGGATTATGATGTGATTATCCCGTCGGATTATATGGTGTCCAGGCTCATAGACGAAAATATGCTGGCGGAGCTGGACTTTTCCAATATTCCTAATTTTCAGTATATTGACGAACAGTTTCAGAATCCGGACTATGATCCCGGGAGCCGCTATTCGGTGCCCTATACCTGGGGGCTTGTGGGCCTTTTCTACAATGCGGATTACATTGAGGAGGAGATTACCAGCTGGTCCGCTCTTTGGGATGAACGTTATGCGGGTAAGATCCTGATGTTTGACAATCCCCGGGATTCCTTTGCCATTGCGCAGTTTCTGCTGGGACAGTCCGTGAATACCACGGATGAAGACGACTGGGCGGAGGCCGCCGCGCTTCTGAAGCAGCAGAAGCCCATGGTGCAGGCCTATGTCATGGACAGGATTTTTGACAAAATGGAAAGCGCCGAGGCCTGGATTGCACCTTACTATTCCGGTGACGCGGCAATTCTGGTGGAAAACAGCGACAGCATTAAATTTGTGGTGCCCCGGGAGGGAACCAATTATTTTGTGGACGCCATGTGCATTCCGATTACCTCCAGCCACAAGACGGAAGCCGAGGAATACATCAACTTCCTCTGCGACCCGGAGATAGCCGGCGCCAATATGAATTATGTGGGCTACTCCACCCCGGAGAGCGCCGCCAAGGCCTATATGGATCAGGAGATGGTGGAGAGCCCCATTTATTATCCGGATGAGGAGATTCTGGAGCGCACGCAGGTATTTGTGAATCTTCCGGATTCCACCAGCAGGCTGGTAGACCGTTTGTGGGCGGAGGCGAAAATGGGAGGCCCCGGAGAGTCGGCGGTGCTGGTGGCGATTATCCTGGGATTTCTGGGAGTTTACATTGCAATTATCATCTATAAAAGGCGCAAGCGCAGGCGGGAGCTGGCGTAGGCGGCCCAAAACTTTCAATTATTAAGGAAATCTAAAATCTGCACTTTTAATTATTAATTTTTTGATTTTCACTTGAAAACAAATACGGAAAATCGTATATTGATACTGTGTACTCGATGTGATACTTGATATGGAGGATAATAAAATGACAAAAGCAGAGATTTTGAAGAAAGAGATATTGGGGCAGTACCGCAGCGTACGCCAGTTTGCATTGGAGATGAATATACCTTACAGCACGCTGGTAACTGCGTTAGAACGCGGTATAGAGGGAATGGCCTACGGAACGGTTATCAGAATGTGTGATAAGCTCAGCCTGAATCCTGTTGATTTCTCTTCTCTGGAAAGGGATGCGCCCCTTGGAGCTCAGCTGTTGGAGAACCGGGTCATGCAGAATTATGTGAAGCTGAATCAGACGGGACGCGACAAGGTCCTGGAGCTGATGGACGACTTCGTGCAGATCGACAGGTATAAGGCAAAGGGTAAAAAGGGAAAGTAGAATCTGCTTCCGTGGCGGAAAACGGAGTACATAAAAGCAGATCATAGAAAAGCAGAGTGCATAAACACATAAAAATGCCTGCGGCGCCTTACCGATTTCATGTCCACCTGGCGGCAGATTATTCTATAAGGCAAAATCCTATATGGCAAAAAAGAGACTTCCCTGAGGAGGTCTCTTTTTTATAGTCCGACCCGGACAAGCCGGAACCAGGCTTTGCCGGAATGGGCAGGACTTCGTTCTTAAGTATCTGATCGGCTGACATCGGAAACCCGGATGCCATAAACGCTTCCGCGCGATCAATAATATCTGTCGAACATCATGCCGGTATAAGCGCTGGTCACATAGGGATTAATGAAATTGTGGCCGGGGTTCTTATAGGCTACCATGACTTTTTCTACGTAATCCATGGGATTTAAGGCCACCTGATCGCTTTTCCTTAAGAGCGTGCTGGAGAAACTCTTCAGGTAATCAAAGGCCTCCTTCACGTCGAGACTGCGGGCGGCGGTCTCTGTCAGCACCTCTTTGTCCACGGCAAGGGTGCCGTCTTTCTCCAGGTTCAGGCCGATGGACTCCAGCGAGGGCCCGTACTGCGTGGCAATGCCCCGAAGCTCCCGCACCAGGTGCCTGCTCCTGGACTGGGTCTCCAGATAGGAGGAAGCCGCTTTGACGAAATCATTGTAGCCGCCCACCAAATGGCAGACATTATCGGTCAGAGATTCCACATCCGTCTTCAGGCCGATCCGGACAGGCTGGTCATTTTCCGTGAGGCCGGTTAAATGCACATCGAACAGCTTATCCAGGGTGAAGCGATTGGTTGCGGAGGTACGTTCCTCTCCGTTTACCGCAAAACTGGCGTTCGCAGGATCCCGGCTGATATAGTCCAGACCGAAATACTCCACCGTACCGGATCCCATTCCGCTGTGCTCATCGCTGACTGTAAAGAGCTGAGCTTTCCCGGGGGCAATACCGGTGGCCTCGGAGGTAAGCCTTATGGAAGTCCTCCCCTCGGACTCTGCCAGTGACGCCTTCAGGCCAATGTCGGAATTATTGATCAGGCGCACCAGGCGTTCCTGAATTTCTCGGTTGGTTTCCGCTTCCCCCACGGAAAACTGGAATTCGTAGTTCATATCATTGATGCCGATGTCAAAGGAATACATATCCGGCGCTAAAGACGCTCTGCTGTTGTTGGGGAGGAAAAGCCCCAGATTCTCCTGGGAAACGGCCAGAGAATGAATGTCAAGCCGAAAATCGGGCATGTCGGCCGGAAGCTCTTTGTCGCCCACATAGGAGACCTGTGCCACCCCTTCATCGGTGGAAAAAGCGCTCTTCTTGCGGAACAGTCCGTCTTTCTCCAGTCCGCCCAGCTGGGCAATGGTATTGCGCAGCCCCCGGGCATTTTCCTTTAAATCAATGGCATATTGCTGTGTGTCTTTGCTGGTAGTGGGGAGATACCAGGGGGCATCCTTGTTTAATTTGACAATGGTATTGTATACGCTGCGCAGTTCGCTTCTCTTGTGCGTATCATATTTGGTCAGCGATTTCGGCGCATAGGAAGTCATATAATTATTGTATACCGTGTTCATGACGGCTCCCATTGCAGGCCCTCCTTTCTCCGGGTTGAGAACCCACCGAATTATTAAAATTATAGCACACAAGGCGGGGAGAAACAAGTAGAAACAGGGAAGCAATCTGAAAAAAACAGCAAAAATATCGGCAGAAGGACCTGCACCGGAATACCGCAGTCCCTGACGCAGTCTGCGGACCGGCGGAAACCGGATGAAAATACGCTGAAAATACAGGCCGATATGCGAAAAAACAGTTGACGGATAGTCCTGTCTGTGATATAGTATAAAAACAAAATAAGATTTCAGGTCTTTTTTTTATGCTTAAAATAAGCCGGCAAGCTTAGAAAACACGTGGAGGTAGCGAAATGCGTACAAAAATTACTTTGGCATGTACCGAATGCAAGCAGCGTAACTACAATACTACCAAGGATAAGAAGACTCATCCTGACAGAATGGAGATCAGAAAGTATTGCAGATTTTGCAGGAAGCACACAGCGCACAAGGAAACCAAATAATTAACCCGCGGCGGTACGGGAAAGGCAGGGCCTTCCGCGCTGTTGGAGAAAGGCATGGTCAGAATGGGAGATTCCGCAGAAAAGAAGGCAGCGCCCGGTTTCTTCAAAGGGGTGAAGGCTGAATTCAAAAAAATCATATGGCCTGACAGACAGGCTACATTGAAGCAGTCTGTGGCAGTAGTTGTAATCTCAGTCGTGGTGGGTGTCATTATTGCGCTGCTGGATTACGTCGCGAAAAACGGAGTGGACTTCATTATATCAATTTAGAGCGAGGGTGATTGTATGGCAGAGGCAAAATGGTATGTGATCCATACCTATTCAGGATATGAAAACAAAGTCAAAGCCAATATTGAGAAAACCATAGAGAACAACAAACACCTTGCGGAACAGATTCTGGAAGTGAGGGTCCCTCTGCAGGATGTGGTGGAGCTGAAGAACGGTGCCCGGAAGACCGTTCAGAAGAAAATGTTTCCGGGGTATGTGCTTCTCAATATGGAAATGAATGATGATACCTGGTATGTGGTCCGCAATACCCGCGGTGTGACAGGCTTTGTGGGGCCGGGCAGCAAACCCGTTCCCCTCACGGAAGCGGAGATGAAGCCCCTGGGTATTAAGACGGAGAACGTTTCCATTGATTTCGGCGAGGGAGACAGCATCGCCGTTGTAGCCGGCATCTGGAAGGATACCATAGGCGTTGTGCAGAAGCTCGACTACGGCAAGCAGACAGCCACCATCAACGTAGAGCTCTTCGGCAGGGATACCCCTGTGGAGATCAGCTTTGCGGAGATCAGAAAGCTTTAAGGATCAGGGTATTTTCCGCCTGAAGGGCGGTTGGATACAAAAGCGCATGAGCAGCGCTTGACAGAAGTGGGAGCAGACAGCCGATATGTCTGCGCCGGATTGCCGTCGGGTTCTTCCGCAGAAGAGGCCGCGACGGTTTACCACATTTATAGGAGGTGCCAAAATGGCAAAGAAAGTAACAGGTTACATTAAATTACAGATTCCCGCCGGGAAGGCAACGCCGGCTCCGCCGGTTGGCCCCGCACTTGGACAGCATGGTGTGAACATTGTAGAGTTTACCAAGCAGTTTAATGCGAGAACCGCGGATCAGGGAGATCTCATCATCCCGGTAGTGATTACCGTATATGCGGACAGGTCCTTCAGCTTCATTACGAAGACTCCTCCCGCTCCGGTGCTGCTGAAGAAGGCGTGCAATATCAAGTCGGGTTCCGCAGCGCCCAACAAGACGAAGGTGGCTACGATTTCCAGGGCAAAGCTGCAGGAAATCGCGGAGCTGAAGATGCCGGATCTGAATGCGGCAAGCCTGGAAGCGGCTATGAGCATGATCGCCGGTACGGCGCGCAGCATGGGAATTACAGTGGAAGACTGACGTAACAAATGTCATGTATAAAAAGAATTGGGAGACAACGGATGTTGTCGCTTGAACCTAGGAGGTAAGAGAATGAAACATGGTAAGAAATATGCCGAGGCCGCAAAGCTGGTGGACCGTACTACCGCCTATGAGCCGGGTGATGCAATCGCTCTGGTAAAGAAAACCGCGGTGGCGAAATTTGACGAGACTGTGGAAGTGCATATCAGAACCGGCTGCGACGGACGTCATGCGGAACAGCAGGTCCGCGGCGCGGTGGTGCTGCCC
Source organism: uncultured Acetatifactor sp. (assembly GCA_910589035.1). Taxonomy (GTDB): domain Bacteria; phylum Bacillota; class Clostridia; order Lachnospirales; family Lachnospiraceae; genus Acetatifactor. The sequence continues at coordinate 129,199 of CAJUSI010000009.1, forward strand.
AACGGTACAGGTAAGACCGTTAAGGTTCTGGTGTTTGTAAAGGGGGATAAATTAAATGAGGCGGAGGCTGCCGGTGCGGATTATACGGGCGGCGAGGAGCTGATTCCCAAGATTCAGAAGGAGGGCTGGCTGGATTTTGACGTGGTGGTGGCGACTCCCGATATGATGGGCGTTGTAGGCCGTCTCGGTAAGGTTCTGGGTCCCAAGGGACTGATGCCCAATCCCAAGGCAGGCACGGTTACCATGGATGTGACCAGGGCCGTTAAGGACATCAAGGCCGGTAAGATTGAGTACAGGCTCGACAAGACCAATATTATTCATGTGCCCGTAGGAAAGGTTTCCTTCACGGACGAAGCGCTTCTGGAGAACTATAATGCACTGATGGATGCCGTTGTAAAGGCAAGACCCAGCGCATTGAAGGGGCAGTACCTGAGGAGCGTTACCATGACAAGCACCATGGGACCGGGAATCAAGGTAAACGCCGCGAGGGTATGAAGCGGGAACGGAACGACGGATTCCCCGGATGATTTCCGAAACAGATAGGAATCTGTATAACATTTCCGTATAAAATACATTCTGCACCTGATTAGGGGCTTGACTTGCGCCGGCTTTCTATGATATGATGCAGAAGGTTATAAACCAGGCCGAAGACAGCAGGTGCGGGGAAAATGCAGTTGTCATTGTCATCAGAGATGACATTGCCATCAGAGATGACATTGGCAGTACAGCATGAGATTCCCGGCGTAAATCCTGCCGAGGAGAAGAATGCAGCTTATCCCCCTGAAGGGGAGGTTTTTCCGCCTGAGGCTTGCCGAAGGGGAACCTCGGGATTCAGGGGGTTTTTAAATGAAATTCTTTATCGGCTCAAAATCTATAAGGAGGTAAAGAAATGGCAAAGGTTGAATTAAAGAAACCCATTGTGGATGAGATTTCTGCCGGCATCAAGGATGCCCAGTCCGTCGTTCTGGTGGACTACCGCGGACTTACCGTTGAGCAGGATACCAGGCTCCGCAAAAATCTGCGCGAGGCGGGAATCACCTACAAGGTGTACAAGAATACCTTTATGAACTTTGCGTTCAAGGGCACCCAGTTCGAGGGTTTGTCCGAGTATCTGGAAGGTCCCAGTGCAGTGGCTATCTCCAAGGATGACGCCACGGCTCCCGCAAGACTGCTTTCCGAGTTCGCGAAGACCGCTGACAAGCTGGAGATCAAGGCAGGCGTGGTAGAAGGTACTCTGTTCGATGCAAAGGGGATGGCTGCCATCGCAAGCATTCCTTCCAGGGAAGTACTGATTTCCAAGTTGTTGGGAAGCTTACAGAGCCCTGTCACCAACTTCGCCCGTGTGATGAATCAGCTGGCGGAAAAAGGCGGCGCTTCCGCATGCGAAGCACCTGCAGCAGAATAATTTTAAAATTTTAAATGGAGGATGAAGAAATGGCGAAATTAACAGCACAGGAATTGATCGATGCGATCAAAGAGATGACCGTATTAGAGTTAAATGAACTTGTAAAGGCCTGCGAGGAGGAGTTCGGCGTATCTGCAGCGGCCGGCGTTGTGGTTGCAGCGGCAGGTCCCGCGGTGGAAGTGGAAGAGAAGACGGAATTCGATGTGGAGCTTACCGAGGTTGGTGCCGAGAAGGTTAAGGTAATCAAGGTAGTGCGTGAGGTTACCGGACTTGGACTGAAGGAAGCAAAGGATACCGTTGAGAGCGCTCCCAAGGTAGTGAAGGAAGGCGTTTCCAAGGAAGAGGCCGAAGAGCTGAAGAAGAAGCTCGAGGAAGTCGGCGCCAAGGTTACCCTGAAGTAAATTAGGTATGAGAAGGATGCCGGCCGGCCAGCCGGCATCCTGTTTTTAGACTTCCTCTGCTTAAGGCTTTCCGTGATTTTGATTTGCCCTGGCAGAATGGTTCTTTTTCTAATATTTTCTAAATTTAACTTGACCCCTTTTTTTCTTTGTGATATTATGGAAAGTGCACTATTGTGCGGTGCATGAGATTGTTCCGTGCGGATAGGCAGGGTGCTACGCACTGTTATGCCTGTTTCAGGGAATAGGATGTTTTGCGTGCAATTTCCTGATTCCGGGGTTTGCGGCCCGGTGGCGCAGCTCAGGCATAAATTTAATAGAACGGGGTGAATGTCAATGGAGAAAAACAGAATACGTCCAGTTGCCGGTACCAAGGTTATGCGCATGAGCTATGCGCGGCAGAAAGAGGTCTTGGAGATGCCCGATTTGCTTGAGGTACAGAAGGATTCTTATCAGTGGTTTCTTGACGAAGGACTGAAGGAAGCTTTTGATGATATCTCTCCCATTGCCGACTACAGCGGTTCCCTGAGCCTTGAGTTTGTGGATTTTGAGTTGAGCAAGGATGATGTAAAATATTCGATTGAGGAGTGCAAGGAGAGGGATGCTACCTATGCGGCGCCCCTGACCGTGACAGTGCGCCTCTATAATAAAGAAAAAGAAGAGATCAGTGAACATAAGATTTTTATGGGGGATCTTCCCCTGATGACGGAGACAGGTACCTTTGTAATCAACGGCGCGGAGCGTGTCATTGTAAGTCAGCTGGTCCGTTCTCCGGGTATTTATTATGCTGTCAGCCATGATAAGATCGGTAAGAAGCTGTACGCCTGCACCGTGATTCCCAACCGCGGAGCCTGGCTGGAGTACGAGACCGATTCCAACGATGTGTTCTATGTGCGTGTGGACAGGACCCGTAAGGTGCCGGTTACCGTGCTGATCCGTGCCCTGGGCATCGGAACCAATGACGAAATCCGCGAGGTGTTCGGCGACGAGCCTAAGATAGAGGCAAGCTTTGGCAAGGATACAGCCGAGAATTATCAGGAGGGTCTTCTGGAGCTGTACAAGAAGATTCGTCCCGGAGAGCCCCTGAGCGTGGAAAGTGCGGAGAGCCTGATTAACGCCATGTTTTTTGATCCCCGCAGATATGATCTGGCCAAGGTGGGCAGATATAAATTCAATAAGAAGCTGTCCTTCCGGAACAGGCTCAAAGGCCATGTGCTTGCGGCGGATGTGGTGGATCCTTCCACGGGGGAGGTTCTTGCCGAGGCGGGGGCAAAGGTGACACTGGAGCTGGCGGATACGCTTCAGAACGCGGCGGTTCCCTTTGTATATATTCAGACAGAGGAGAAGAATGTCAAGGTTCTCTCCAATATGATGGTAGACATTACCAGCTTTGTGGACTGCAATCCCAGAGAGCTTGGGATCCATGAGAAGGTTTATTATCCCGTGCTGGACAAAATACTGGAGGAGTATTCTTCCGATCCGGAAAAGCTGGCGGAAGCCATTAAGAAAAATGTCCATGAACTGGTGCCCAAGCATGTTACCAAAGAGGATATTATCGCCTCCATCAACTATAATATGCATTTGGAATACGGTCTTGGAAATGATGACGATATCGACCATCTGGGCAACAGGCGGATCCGGTCCGTGGGTGAGCTTTTGCAGAATCAGTACCGTATCGGCCTGTCCAGGATGGAGAGGGTGGTACGGGAGCGTATGACCACCCATGACGCGGATGAAATTTCACCCCAGTCCCTGATCAATATCAAGCCGGTGACGGCGGCGGTGAAAGAATTCTTCGGTTCCTCCCAGCTGTCCCAGTTTATGGATCAGAATAATCCGCTGGCAGAGCTGACCAATAAGAGACGTCTCTCCGCCCTGGGACCCGGAGGTCTGTCCAGGGACCGCGCCGGATTTGAGGTCCGCGACGTGCATTATTCCCATTACGGAAGAATGTGCCCCATAGAGACCCCCGAAGGTCCTAATATCGGTCTGATCAACTATCTGGCGAGCTATGCCAGAATTAACGAATACGGTTTTATTGAGGCTCCTTACAGGAAAGTGGACAAATCCGACCCCCGGAATCCGGTGGTTACGGACAAGGTGGTGTATATGACGGCGGACGAGGAGGACAATTACCATGTGGCCCAGGCAAGTGAGGCTCTGGACAAGGAGGGACATTTTGTCCGGAATACTGTCTCAGGACGTTACAGAGACGAGACCTCCGAGTATCCCCGTTCCATGTTTGACTTTATGGATGTGTCTCCCAGGATGGTATTTTCCGTGGCCACGGCGCTGATTCCTTTTCTGCAGAACGACGATGCGAACCGGGCCCTGATGGGTTCAAACATGCAGCGCCAGGCAGTGCCTCTTCTGACTACGGAGGCTCCCGTGGTGGGTACCGGTATGGAGCCCAAGGCGGCGGTGGACTCCGGTGTCTGTGTGGTGGCGAAGAAGGCGGGTACCATTGACTATGTGTCCGCGGCCAGGATACGAATGACTTATGACGACGGCGAGAAAGCGGAGTTCCGCCTGACTAAATTTGCCAGGAGCAACCAGTCCAACTGCTACAACCAGAAGCCCATTGTATTCAAGGGCGATCATGTGGCGGCGGGGCAGGTGATTGCGGACGGTCCTTCCACTGCCATGGGAGAATTGGGACTGGGCAAGAATCCGCTGATTGGATTCATGACCTGGGAAGGCTATAATTACGAGGATGCGGTACTCTTAAGCGAGAGACTGGTTCAGGATGATGTATATACCTCCGTCCATATAGAGGAGTACGAAGCGGAAGCCAGGGATACCAAGCTGGGACCCGAGGAGATTACCAGGGATGTGCCCGGCGTGGGCGATGATGCCCTGAAGGACCTGGACGACAGAGGAATCATTCGCATCGGCGCAGAGGTGCATGCGGGGGATATCCTGGTGGGTAAGGTGACCCCCAAGGGCGAGACGGAGCTGACCGCGGAGGAGAGGCTGCTGCGCGCCATTTTCGGCGAGAAGGCCAGGGAGGTCCGCGACACTTCCCTGAAGGTTCCCCATGGGGAATATGGTATAGTTGTGGACGCAAAAGTGTTCACCAGGGAGAACAGCGACGAGCTTTCCCCCGGCGTGAACCAGGCGGTTCGCATCTATATTGCACAGAAGAGAAAGATTTCCGTGGGCGACAAGATGGCGGGCCGTCACGGCAATAAGGGTGTGGTTTCCCGCGTGCTGCCCGTGGAGGATATGCCCTATCTGCCCAATGGACGTCCCCTGGACATCGTGCTGAATCCGCTGGGTGTGCCTTCCCGTATGAACATCGGCCAGGTGCTGGAGATTCATCTGTCCCTGGCGGCCAAGGCATTGGGCTTCAATGTGGCGACGCCCATTTTCGACGGCGCCAATGAGAATGATATTATGGATACTCTGGAGGTGGCCAACGATTATGTCAATCTGGAGTGGGAAGAGTTTGAGGCAAAGCATAAGGACGAGCTGCTTCCCGAGGTGCTTCAGTATCTGTCGGATCACAGGGATCACAGGGAAGTATGGAAGGGAGTGACGATTTCCAGGGACGGAAAGGTCCGCCTGCGGGACGGCAGGACTGGAGAATATTTCGACAGCCCCGTCACCATCGGCCACATGCATTATCTGAAGCTTCATCATCTGGTGGACGACAAGATCCATGCACGTTCCACGGGACCGTACTCTCTGGTGACCCAGCAGCCTCTGGGCGGCAAGGCACAGTTCGGCGGCCAGCGTTTCGGCGAAATGGAGGTTTGGGCGCTGGAGGCCTATGGCGCATCCTATACGCTGCAGGAGATTCTGACGGTGAAATCCGATGATGTGGTGGGGCGTGTAAAGACTTATGAGGCGATTATCAAGGGGGATAATATCCCTGAGCCAGGTATTCCCGAGTCCTTCAAGGTGCTGTTAAAGGAGCTGCAGGCGCTTGGCCTTGATGTGCGCGTGCTCCGGGAAGACCATACGGAAGTGGAAATTATGGAGACCATCGACTATGGCGACACGGATTACCGCTACGAAATGGGAGACGACCGCAAGTATGATGAGTATGACAACGGTTCTCTGGGAGATATGGGCTACCAGTCACAGGAGTTCGACGATGAGAGCGGTGAACTTATAAGCTCCGATGAGGACGATGACGATGAGGATGAGGAGTTTGACGATCCCGCATATGATGCGGAGGCGGAAGAATTCGACGGCTCTGACGAGTATTAAGACTGCTTCAGGGGAAGTTGCTTGATAGTAAATAGAAGGGAGTGCCAACTATGTCAGAAACGAAAAACGAAGCGACAGCATATCAGCCTATGACATTTGACGCCATCAAAATAGGCTTAGCTTCACCCGATAAGATCCGCGAATGGTCCCATGGAGAAGTGACAAAGCCGGAGACCATCAACTACAGGACATTGAAGCCCGAGAGGGACGGCCTGTTCTGTGAGAGGATATTCGGTCCCAATAAGGACTGGGAGTGTCATTGCGGTAAATATAAAAAGATCAGATACAAGGGTGTCATCTGTGACCGTTGCGGCGTGGAGGTTACCAAGGCCAGTGTGAGAAGGGAACGCATGGGACATATCGAGCTGGCGGCGCCCGTCTCCCATATCTGGTATTTTAAGGGGATTCCCAGCCGGATGGGGTTGATTCTGGATTTATCTCCCAGGGTGCTGGAGAAGGTGCTTTATTTTGCTTCCTATATTGTGCTGGACGCCGGAGAATCAGGCCTGGATTATAAGCAGATTTTATCCGAAAAGGAATATCAGGATGCCAGGGAACAATTTGGAAATAAATTCCGTGTGGGCATGGGGGCGGAAGCTGTGAAGGAGCTGCTTCAGGCCATCGACCTGGATACGGAAGCCGCGGAGCTGAGGTCCGAGCTGAAGGATTCCTCCGGGCAGAAGCGTGCCCGCATTATCAAGAGACTGGAAGTAATAGAGGCTTTCAGGGAGTCCGGCAACATGCCCGACTGGATGATTATGGATGTGATCCCTGTGATCCCTCCCGATATCCGGCCCATGGTACAGCTGGACGGCGGGCGTTTTGCCACCTCCGATCTGAATGATCTCTACAGAAGGATTATCAACAGGAACAACCGCTTAAAGAGGCTGTTGGAGCTTGGCGCGCCCGATATCATCGTGCGCAACGAGAAGAGAATGCTGCAGGAAGCGGTGGACGCGCTGATTGACAATGGGCGCAGGGGACGTCCCGTCACCGGCCCCGGCAACCGGGCGCTGAAATCCCTCTCCGACATGCTGAAGGGTAAGACCGGGCGCTTCCGCCAAAACCTCTTGGGCAAGCGTGTGGACTATTCCGGCCGTTCCGTTATCGTGGTGGGACCGGAGCTGAAGATTTATCAGTGCGGTCTGCCTAAGGAGATGGCTATTGAGCTGTTCAAGCCCTTCGTGATGAAGGAGCTGGTGGCAAAGGGCATCAGCCAGAATATTAAGAATGCCAAGAAACTGGTGGATAAGATGGACGAACAGGTCTGGGATGTGCTGGAGGAGGTTATCAAGGAGCATCCCGTGATGCTAAACCGCGCTCCCACTCTGCACAGACTGGGAATCCAGGCTTTTGAGCCCATCCTGGTAGAAGGCAAGGCCATCAAGCTGCACCCGCTGGTATGTACCGCGTTTAATGCGGACTTTGACGGAGACCAGATGGCCGTCCACCTGCCCCTGTCGGTGGAGGCCCAGGCGGAATGCCGTTTCCTGCTGCTGTCTCCCAATAACCTGTTAAAGCCCTCGGACGGCGGCCCTGTGGCGGTTCCGTCCCAGGATATGGTGCTGGGGATTTACTACCTGACCCAGGAGAGACCGGGCGCTCTGGGAGAGGGGAAATTCTTCCGGAACGTGAACGAGGCCATTCTGGCCTATGAGAATAAATACCTTACGCTGCATTCCAGAATTACCGTGCGTATGTCCAAGAGGAATGCAGAGGGAGAGATGGTCACCGGCAATGTGGAGTCCACCCTGGGCCGTTTCATCTTTAACGAGATCCTTCCCCAGGATCTGGGCTTCGTGGACAGGAGCAAACCGGAGAATTTCCTGAAGCTGGAGGTGGATTTCCATGTGAACAGAGGCGGACTGAAGCAGATTCTGGGGAGCGTTATCAATATTCACGGCGCTTCCAGGACGGCGGAGGTGCTGGACGATGTAAAGGCCATCGGGTATAAATATTCCACCAGGGCGGCCATGACCGTATCCATTTCCGATATGACCGTACCGGCAAGCAAGCCGGAAATGCTGGCGCAGGCGCAGTCCACCGTGGATAAGATATCCGCCAACTTCCGGAGAGGTCTGATTACGGAGGAGGAGAGATACCGTGCAGTGGTGGAGACCTGGAACGAGACGGATAAAGAGCTGACCCAGGTGCTGCTGGATGGTCTGGATAAATATAATAATATCTTCATGATGGCGGACTCCGGCGCCCGCGGTTCCAACCAGCAGATCAAGCAGCTGGCAGGCATGCGCGGACTGATGGCGGATACCACCGGACGTACCATCGAACTGCCGATCAAATCGAATTTCCGTGAAGGTCTGGACGTGCTGGAGTATTTCATGTCCGCCCACGGCGCCCGCAAGGGTCTGTCCGATACGGCGCTGCGTACCGCGGACTCCGGATATCTTACCAGACGTATGGTGGACGTTTCGCAGGAGCTGAGCATCAGGGAGGTGGACTGCTGCGAGGACAGGACGGAGATTCCGGGTATGACGGTTCGCGCCTTCATGGACGGCAAGGAGACCATCGAGAGTCTGAAGGACAGAATTACGGGCAGGTATACCTGCGAAGATATTTATGACGGCAACGGGGAGATCATTGTGAAGCACAATCATATGATCACGCCCAGCCGTGCGGCAAGGATTCTGAGTACGGGGGTGAACGAAAAGGGAGAGCCCATCGAGGCAGTGAAGATCCGTACCATTTTAACCTGCCGTTCCCATGTGGGAATCTGTGCAAAATGCTACGGCGCCAATATGGCTACCGGCGAACCCGTACAGGTGGGTGAAGCGGTGGGAATCATCGCAGCCCAGTCCATCGGCGAGCCCGGTACCCAGCTGACCATGAGAACCTTCCACACAGGCGGTGTGGCGGGCGACGATATCACGCAGGGTCTTCCCCGTGTGGAGGAGCTTTTCGAGGCCAGAAAGCCCAAGGGACTTGCGATTATCGCGGAGTTCGGCGGCAAGGCGGAGCTGCGGGATACCAAGAAAAAGCGGGAGGTGGTCATCTCCAACGAGGAGACAGGAGAGACCAAGGCCTATCTGATTCCCTACGGTTCCCGTATCAAGGTGATGGACGGACAGGTGCTGGAGGCCGGCGACGAGCTGACAGAAGGAAGCGTGAACCCTCACGACCTGCTGAAGATCAAGGGAATCCGTGCCGTGCAGGACTATATGCTCAGAGAGGTACAGAGAGTATACCGTCTCCAGGGCGTGGATATTGCGGATAAGCATATTGAAGTGATTGTGCGTCAGATGCTGAAAAAGGTCAGGATTGAGAACAGCGGGGATACGGATTTCCTGCCCGGAACGCTGGTGGATTTCCTGGAATACGAAGACATGAACGAAAGGCTGACTGCGGAGGAGAAGGAGCCGGCAGACGGCAGGCAGGTGCTCCTGGGAATCACCAAGGCGGCCCTGGCCACCAATTCCTTCCTGTCGGCGGCATCCTTCCAGGAGACCACGAAGGTGCTGACGGAAGCCGCCATCAAGGGCAAGATAGATAACCTGATCGGTCTGAAGGAAAACGTGATTATCGGTAAGCTGATTCCTGTGGGTACCGGTATGAAGAGATATCGCAATACCAGATTGAGCACGGACGAGATGCAGACCGTTTCCTATGATGAGCTGGAGGATGCGGAGACGGAAGAAGTGGACGGAAGCGTTCAGACCGGCGATGCTGATTTGACGGGAGAGACCGGTGATATGGATCTGCAGGAGGGAAGCGACGGCGCGGAAGATGCCGAAGGCTCCGGCTGGGCAGAGGAAGCCGACGGCATGGATTCGTCTGACGATGCGGACTGGACGGAAGAAGACGAAGGAACCGATCTGCCGGAGGAGGAAAACGCGGCCGACGACGGAGACTGGGCAGAGGAATCCGACGATGCGGATGCGGCGGAAATGACCGTGGAAGCGGACGTGGACGATTGGGAAGACGGGAGACCAATGTTGTACGACGAAGTTGACTAAAGTGCAGACAGAGAGAGTAAAAGGGTGTGGCTGAAAAGGACAACACCCTTTTGCTTTCCTTCAGGACAGCGGCGGAAGCCTGATATATGGTCATTTAAAGGCGTTTCACAGAAAAAAGATGCCGGGAATTCACGGCTTGAGGAAAGGTATGGTATATAATATATGAAAATTCTGGTGACGGGAGTGAAGGGGCAGCTGGGGCATGATGTGGTAAAGGAGCTGGAAAAGCGCGGCATTGAGGCCGTGGGCGTGGACATTGAGGAGATGGATATCACGGAGGCCGAAAGTGTGGACCGGGTGATAAAGGAGGTGTCCCCGGACGCCGTCATCCACTGCGCCGCCTATACCGCGGTGGACGCCGCGGAGGAGAACGAGGCGCTCTGCCGCAGGGTAAATGCGGACGGACCGCGGAATATCGCCAGGGTTTGCAAAGAACTTGATATTAAGATGATTCAGATCAGCACGGATTATGTATTCGGCGGCGAGGGCACTCATTTCTGGAAGCCGGAGGATGTCTGCGCTCCCCAGAGCGTATACGGAAGAACCAAATATGAGGGGGAGCTGGCGGTGCGGGAGATTCTGGACAAGTATTTCATCGTCCGTATCGCCTGGGTGTTCGGCATTAACGGCAGGAATTTTGTGAGAACCATGGTGAACCTAGGCAAAACGCACGATACTGTCAGGGTGGTGAACGACCAGTTCGGCTCCCCCGCCTACACCTATGATCTGGCCGGGCTTCTGGCGGACATGGTGCTGACGGACAGATACGGCATCTACCATGCCACCAACGAGGGAACCTGCTCCTGGTATGAGTTCGCCTGCGCTATTTTTGAAGAAGCGGGACTGAAGGTAAAGGTAGTGCCGGTGACCACTGCGGAATACGGTGCCAAGGCGAAGCGGCCGGCCAACAGCCGCATGGACAATGGAAGGCTGGAGGAGAGCGGGTTTGAGAGGCTTCCCTCCTGGCAGGATGCCCTGAAGAGATATGTGACCCAGCTGAGGGAGGAGAATCTGATATAGATTCTAAAAACGGACCTCCATAGCCGGGCCGGGGAGGCGCTGGAGAATATGTTGCTGAAAATTGGAATCTGTGAGGACGATCCCACCCAGAGGAGGAACCTGGAGCGAATGATTAAAAGCTGGGGAGAGGAAAAAGGGCATAAGGTATGCCTTTCTTCCTATGAGAACAGCGAGGCCTTTCTATGGGACTGGTCCTCCGGGATGGATTTTGACCTGATCCTTCTGGACATCGACCTGGGGCCGGGAGGGAATGGAATGGAGCTTGCCCGCCGCATCCGGGGCAGGGACGGGCGGGCTGCGATCCTGTTTGTCACGGGGCTGGCGGAATATATGAGCCAGGGATATGATGTCCGGGCGTGCCATTTTCTGGTAAAGCCCCTGGAGGAGAAAAAGCTGTACGGGGCGCTGGAGAAAGCGGTGGCGGAAACGGAGAAAAAGGAAGCGTATCTGCTGTTGGAGGAGGAGACGGGAGCCGAGAGGATTCCCGTGAGCAGGATTCTTTATGGGGAAGCCTTCTCCCATCGGATCGCACTCTGGCTGGCGCCGGAGAGGGAGGGAGAGGAGCCGGTCTGCAGAGAGACAGGAATGTGCCTGGGGGATCTGGAGGAGCTGCTGCCTTCGTCGGAATTTTTCCGTTGCCACCGCTCCTATCTGGTGCATCTGCCCTATATCCGCAGGATTGAGCGGGTGCAGGCGTTTCTGGACTGGGGGGCCGTCGTTCCGGTGAGCAGGGGAAAGCGGGCGGAGCTTTACCGGGCTTTTGTGGGATATTTTAAAGGAAATATCTAGAGAGCGTGTTTGGAAACTGCTTTCTGCCAGATGTGCGTCACAATTCAGAATACGGCGGAGAGGAAGGAGGGGCGGGATAGAAGCATGTTTTTACGGAACTGCCGGTATTTCGCCGGAAGGAGGCGCGGCGAACAGTGCCTCCAGACAGAAAAGTATTATGAGGAAGTCCGGACGATGTACCTGGAGATGCGGGCCTGGAGACATGATTACAAAAATCATCTGCAGGTGATGAAAGCTCATCTGGATATGGGAGAGTATCAGGAGCTGGCCGATTATATGCTGCGTCTGGACGAGGAACTGACACGGATCGACAAGGTGATCAAGACAGGGAGCCTGAGACTGGACGCCATTCTGAACAGCAAGATCGCCCTGGCGAAGGCAAAGCAGATTCAGGTGAATGTGAAGGTGATTCTGCCTCCTCATATTTCTGTGTCAGACTATGACCTCTGTGTACTTTTGGGGAACCTTCTGGACAATGCCATCGAGGGCTGCGAGAGCCAGAAGGAGGGGGAGCTGCGCTTCCTGCGCATTTATATCGGGGCGTTCAGAGAGCAGCTCTACCTGTGTGTGAGCAATTCCCACGCTACGGAAATGAACCGGGAGGGGAAACGATACCGTTCCACCAAGGCCTCTCACAGGGGGCTTGGAACCTACAGTATTGACAGTATCGCCGCCAGATATCAGGGCTGTGTGAACCGGCAGAACGACGAGAGCGTCTTTGTCACGGAGGTGATGCTGCCTCTATGAGGACGAGGTTCTTTGCGGACAGTTTCCGGACAGATGTAAGGACATTATGCAATAATAGAATAGACTTGCAGAAAGCTGCATGGTCTTTGGACAGGGCTGCCATAAGCGAAACGACATCGCTGCGGCAGCCCTGTTTTCTGTTGGAAGAGCCTGGGAACGGCAGGCTGTAATTCACGTTTTCACACATACCATTCGGGTAAAAATCCACAAAAAACAAAAATATCAGGTATAATATTGATAATGGCAGGCAGTCGCCGGGGACGGTACAGGCGCAGACAAATCGCAGAATGGAACTAGAGCGTATTTGAAAATTCATTCCCGCCATCTGCACGCCTCAATTTGCGGTATCTTTGGGTCAAATTGTGACGCACATCTGGCAGAAAGCAATTTTCAAACACACTCTAAGGGATATGGGGTTGAAAGAAGGAAAGATGGAAGCAGGGACAAAAGTAAGGACTAAAATGAAGAAGCAGTCAGGACCGGAAGAAAAGACGGAAAGAAAGGCGAAAGCGGGTAAGGGGGGCCACAGTCTCCTGAGTAATTACTGGTATCTCTACAAAGGATTTTTTAAGAACAGCCGGTGGAATATCCTGTTTGTTGCCATGATCCTTATCGGGGGCGTGGTTTCCACCTATTTGGGGCTGTTTATCCCCAAAACGGCGGTGGCCCTGGTGACGGGGAAGGTTTCGGCTGGGAGGCTGGTGGGCACGCTGCTTGGGTTGGAACTGGTATTCTATCTGTTCTGGCAGAGCCAGTCCATCGGATATCAGCTGATCAGCAATCCCGGACTGAAATACCGGCATGTGCTGGAGGAGCGGATTCTGGAGAAAATCTGCAGCACTCCCTACAGCAACCTGGAGGATTCCGGGTATAAAAAGAAGATCAGCCAGGCGCAGCACCTGTATCTGCATTGGGACAGGGACGCAAGAATGTGCATTTGGAGTTCCCTTTATTTGATACATCTGCTGATTACGGTTCCAATCACATCCGGATTGCTGATCACGCTCCACCCCGCTGTGATCCTGGTGATGGCGGCGGGAACCTGGCTGCAGTATCAGGCGGGGAAACGCACCGTTGCCTGGGAGAAGAAGCACAGGGACGCCTGGATTCCTCTGGAGAGGAAGAGCAGCTATATCTCCGAAAAGATGGGAAACTTCTCCTATGTGAAGGATCTGCGGCTGTATGCGGCGGACAGCTGGCTCCTGCCCAAGTACAAGGGGCTGCTGGGGGAACGCAGGAAGTGGAAGAGGAAGCAGCGGATCCAGGAGGCGTCCATGGGACTCCTGGGAAAGTTCGTTGAAATGGTAAAACAGGCGTTTGTGTACGGCTTTCTGATCTGGAAAGTGTTGGAAGGGCAGGTGGGACCGGACAATTTTGTCCTGTATGTGGGACTGGCTCTGAGCCTGAGCGATACCCTGTCCAGTGTAACGGGGGCGCTGAAGGGCGTTCGGGAAAACGAATTGTCCATTGCGGATTACCGTGAAATGATGGAGCTTCCGGACACGCGTGAGGGGCGGGTGTGTGAAGGAGGGGAGAAAAGAGCGGGGAAAGGCGGGACGGAAGCCGGGAAGGACAGCGGCGCAGAGAGGCCGATACTGCACCGAAAGGCTCCCGAAATCACCTTTTCCCATGTATCCTTTGCCTATCACGGAGCCGGGAAGGAGACTCTGAAGGATGTGGACATTGCCATCCGGCCGGGGGAGAAGGTCGCCCTGGTGGGGCCAAACGGCGCGGGCAAGACGACCCTGATCAAGCTGCTCTGCGGCATGTATGAGCCTTCGGAAGGGGAGATCCTGCTGGACGGGGAACCGTCATCCGGGTGGAGCCTGGAGGAATGGTACCGGATGTTCTCCGCGGTATTTCAGGATATCGGGCTGCTTCCCGCCACCATTCTGGAAAATGTGGCGGCCTGCACTCCGGAGGAGGCGGACAGGAAGCGGGTGAGGGAATGCCTGGAACAGGCGGGGCTTTTGGAAAAGGTGGAGAGCCTGCCCCATGGAATGGACACTTATGTGCAGAAAGAAATCTTCAAGGAAGGGGAGAACCTGTCCGGAGGGGAGACGCAAAAGCTCCTTCTGGCCAGGGCCATCTATCGGGAGGCACCCATCCTGGTGCTGGATGAGCCTACGGCAGCCCTGGACGCCATTGCGGAAAATGAGCTGTACCAGAGGTATAACGAACTGACCAGGGGGAGGACATCCCTGTTCATCTCCCACCGCCTGGCAAGCACAAGATTCTGCGACCGGATTCTGATGCTGGAGGAGGGCAGAATCGTGGAGCAGGGAAGCCATGAAGAATTGATGGAGAAAAAGGGCGCCTATTATCAGATGTTCCAGGTACAGAGCCACTATTATCAGAAGGACAGGGCGGAAGGATTTTCCTCACAGATGGATCCGGCATGGGAGGTGAGCGGTTATGTCAGCAACTGAGAAGAAGGAAAAAGGGAAGGTAAGGAAAATCCTGAGGATTTATAAACGCTCCCTGGGGATCCTGCACAGGGAATTCGGCGGCTATATGGGAGCGGCGATTCTGAAATGGGTACTGGCGGTCTGCAGCCCCTACTGGTCTATCTGGTTCTCGGCAAGGCTCCTGGATGAGATATTTGGGGACAGATCCGCCGGGACTCTGGTCCTGTATGCGGCGCTGCTGCTGGGAGGCACTCTGGCACTGGATTTCTGCAGGGAATTTTTCGGGGTGCTGGCGGATCACAGGAAGTTTGAATTCTCGGAGAAGCAGAATATGATCTTCGCCGAAAAGATGATGGAGCTGGACTACAGCCTGCTGGAGGAGGAGAAGACCCACATGCTCTTAAGACGGGTTGTGCGGGAGACCTTTAACGACGGGAAAAATCTGGAGACCATACGGAGATGCCTGCCGGAGTTCTTAAGCAGCCTGGCGGCCATGGGGCTGTCCGTGGCCATGGTATGGGAGCTTCTGCAGCGGACATGGGATTACGGGATTCTCACATTGCTCTTCGTGGCGCTGACGGCGCTGGGAATCTGGATCAGCGGAAAATGTGCGGCCTCGGCCAGCAGAGCGGAACTGGACTGCAATCGTTCCATCAGCGAGAACTGTGTCCAGAGGGACTGCTACCTGGATTATTTTAACCGGTACGAGAGGGGGAAGGAGATCCGGATCTTCCGGTTCGGCCGTCTGATGATCGACAAACTGCTGGCAACCCATCATTTTAATGACCGGGCATTGGACAGACGTGCCAGAAAAACCGTCCCCTTATACGGAATTTCCGGGCTTACCCAGGAGGGGACGGTGGCCCTGGCCTACTGCCTGACAGGCTTCGCGGCCCTTATGGGAAGGATCACGGTGGGCGGCATGACCCAGTACACCCGCAGTATTGATCAATTTATACAGAATTTGCGCTCCTGTTGGGAAGATGCGGTTACATTGTGGTACAACGCGGATTATCTGGAACGGTATTTCGAATATCTGGATATGCCCAGCCGGATGAAGAAGGGCTGCCTGCCGGTGGAGAAGCGGGTGGACGGGGAGTACCGGATCGCCTTCGAGCATGTGTCCTTTTGCTACCCGGGCAGCGTGACCTACGCCCTGCGGGATATCAACATGGAATTTCAGATCGGGGAGAAGATGGCGGTGGTGGGCATGAACGGCAGCGGGAAGTCCACTTTTATCAAGCTCTTATGCCGCCTCTATGACCCCACGGAAGGGGTGATCACCCTGAACGGCATCGACATCCGGAGATATAATTATCAGGAGTATTTAAGCCTGTTCTCCGTGGTGTTCCAGGATTTCAAGCTGCTTTCCTTTACCCTGGGGGAGAATGTGGCGGTGTCGGAGGAATATTCCGGGGAGAGAGTCCGGGACGCCCTGGAGAAGGCGGGGCTGGAAGAATTCCTGCAGCGCCGGGAGAATGGTCTGTCAACAGTGCTTTACCGGGATTTCGACAACGACGGAATAGAAGTTTCCGGCGGGGAGGCCCAGAAGATCGCGCTGGCCAGGGCTGTCTGCAAGGGAGCGCCCTTCGTGCTGCTGGACGAGCCCACGGCGGCGCTGGACCCCAGGGCGGAGTATGAGATTTACAGGCGGTTCAACGACCTAGTGGCGGACCGGACCACGGTGTACATTTCCCACCGCATGTCTTCCTGCCGGTTCTGCGGGGATATCGCGGTGTTCCACGAAGGGCGCATGGTGCAGCGGGGCAGCCATGAGTCGCTGATGGAGGAGAAGGACGGGAAATATTATGAGCTCTGGACGGCCCAGGCCCAGTATTATCAAAAGGAGTAGACGGGGCTTAACGGTATGGCATAAGAGCGCTTTGCGATACCGTTCGTGTCCCGGAGCGTACCGTTTGGGTAAATAGCAACACAAAAGGAAAAAATAAGGTAAAATAAAGATAGAGGCAGACAATTCGCAGGGTGGAACTCCATACAGGACGGAGTCCTCCAACAGATTATTCTCCCCTGAACGGAGCATGCCGCCATCCTGCGAATTTTGACTGCCCTGTTATTTGCTTATTTATATTGGAGGTAAAGTAATGAAGTATAAGGTATTGGAAACGCGAGTATCTGAAAAACAGGGGAGGCGGAAGCAGCGCGGAGGGCGGCAGGAAATAACGGAAATTAAGCTTTAAAACCCGAAAATCCGAAAATCCATTGAAAAATGGTGAAAAATCGGGGTAAAATCAGGAAAAACCTGTTGACAGAGCATCCGCAAGCAACTATAATAATAAAGCGTGTGTGCGGGTGCTTTTTATGCCCAAAAGCAGGAAGGCTCCGCAGAGCATGACACACTGCAGAATTTTTATTTACTCCAAAACATTTATTTTAAGAAAGAGGTGAAACAGAATGCCAACATTTAACCAGTTAGTAAGAAAAGGACGTCAGACTTCCGCAAAGAAGTCTACCGCGCCTGCACTGCAGAAAGGGTATAACTCTCTGCACAAGACGGCTACGGACGCATCCGCTCCTCAGAAGCGCGGCGTGTGCACCGCTGTGAAGACCACTACCCCCAAGAAGCCTAATTCTGCGCTGAGAAAGATCGCCAGAGTACGTCTTTCCAATGGAATCGAGGTAACGAGCTATATCCCCGGCGAAGGGCACAATCTGCAGGAGCACAGCGTTGTTCTGATCCGCGGCGGCAGGGTGAAGGATCTGCCTGGTACAAGATATCACATTATCCGTGGTACCCTTGACACGGCAGGCGTTGCCAACAGGAAGCAGGCCCGCTCCAAGTACGGCGCAAAGAGGCCTAAGGCAGCGAAGAAATAAACAGCAGGCCATTTCTTTGTGATTTAGAAGAAACGTCATCTTTGACCCACAAAACGAAACTAAGAAAGTGTTGGAATTCTGTAAGATAGGATCATGGAAAATGTCCTTGGGTATCCTGCGATACAGATATACAGCGCGAACACTTGGGGAAACACTTGTGAGTACCGATGATCTATTCATGTGCGGTCCGCCGCACAGGCGTGTACAGTGAAAAGAGGGCTGCACACGTATTAATAAGGAGGGAAGAACCGTGCCACGTAAAGGACATATTCAGAAAAGAGATGTATTGGCAGATCCTTTATACAACAATAAGGTTGTGACCAAGCTTATCAATAATATCATGCTTGACGGTAAGCGCAGCATCGCACAGAAGATTGTATACGGAGCATTTGCAAAAGTAGAAGCAAAATCCGGAAAGCCCGCCCTGGAGGTATTTGAGGCGGCAATGAACAATATTATGCCTGTCCTGGAGGTTAAGGCCAGACGTATCGGCGGCGCTACCTACCAGGTACCTATCGAGGTAAGAGCAGACAGACGCCAGGCGCTGGGACTCCGCTGGCTGACCATGTTCTCACGCAAGAGAAGTGAGAAGACCATGGAGGACAGACTGGCGAACGAGATTCTTGACGCGTCCAACAACACCGGATCCGCCGTCAAGAGAAAAGAAGATATGCATAAGATGGCAGAGGCAAATAAAGCGTTTGCCCATTACAGATTCTAGCAATCTGCATATTTTCTTTGTTTTGAAATAAGATAGGAGGAAAAAATCTTGGCTGGAAGAGAATATCCGTTAGAGAGAACCAGAAATATCGGGATAATGGCTCATATCGATGCGGGCAAGACC